>JBQNAI010000005.1:0-135982 GCA_052170555.1 Bacteroidales bacterium
CTCTTCTGTTTGTTTAATACTTTTTTACTAGTTTTTTTCTTGCACATATTATATTGCACCATTTATAATATTTTCTTTCTTCAACTTGAATAAATCACTCACTCGGTAACCTGTTAAGCACTGAAAAATAAAAATATCTTTAAATAAAATAAGGCTTGAATTTTCTGAAAAATCATAATTATACAGTTGATTACGTTCTTCAATGGTTATAAAAACGGTGTGCCGTAAAGTTCTTTTGGCATCTTGTATTTAGAAAAAGGATTTTATTATCTGTATATTAATTCAATATTGCCTAATTGAGAAAAGAACGAAATGCACGTAACAATTTATTTACAGTATTCATACTTCTTTTCTCTATAACTCTATTTACATTGACAAAAACATCCTTCAAATTAGGGTTTTGTTGCAATTCTCCATCATTATGATAAAACATTCCGAACTCTTGCAGGGTTCCACCGGTGATATTATTTAAGTTTAATTCAAAAGGCAATGCGTAAGGTTTTGGTCTAATTTCTTCCTTTTTGGCATTCCAAAGATTAGGACTTACTTTTATCTCTGTATTAAAAAACAGATTTATGTTACCTCTACTTTCTCTTATACGTAATAAAACATTGGCAAATTCATTTTTTCCCTACTTTATAATTGCTCGGATAGTCATAGTAAATTAAAAGTTATTAAACTGTTCAGTTTGCAGAGTTAAAAATTCTTGCCAAAATATTGGCAAGAAAATACAAAGTTTTACAAAGTTATGAAAGTAAATTTATTGAAAATCATTATAAAAAGAAATAAGGGGCTAATAATTAACCCCCCTACGTTGTCCCATCTAGATTCGAACTAGAGTTAAGAGAGCCAGAATCTCTCGTGTTGCCACTACACTATGGGACATCATCTCTATTCTAGGTTGCAAAGGTATCACAATTTAATAGACTGACAAAATATTTTCGTCTTTTTTTATCATACTACCATAGCCTAAAACTGTTTTTCAACAACTTGATTTATTATCTAACGCTCTTGATTTTAATTTCACACAAAGGAAAAATCTGAGTGTTCTTCTTATTTTGCTCTTCTATCTGCTTCAACAATTCTTTCTTTGTAGAACCCCTAACATACATTCTTTCATCTGCCACACCCTTAGAAACAAGATAATTTTTTATAGCTTGAGCTCGCTTACGAGAATTTTCAGTATCTTTATTCAAATTAAGACCATCTGTAGGTATCCTGCCAATTATCTCAACCTGCATATGAGAATATTCATTCAAAGTCTTTGCTACCTCATCTAAGATAAGATAAGACTCTTTCATAACCAAGACAGAATCATTCTCATCTTCTTCAAAATACAACTCCCCGTTGAGTTTCATAATTGACCCAACTTTAATTTCAGATAATCTAACACTCAATACACTATCCTTTGAATTGACACGACTAGCATATGAAACTGTATTTCTATAGTTGAAAAAACCTTCCTTAGTGATATTTATATCATAAATTTTATTTGGAAGTAACTTAATTTTCGTTCTACCTACATCCATCAAATCCACAACTAATTCATCCGTCTGTTGGTCTTTTACTTTTACGTCAGCAGTAGTACGAGTTTTTGCAATAGAATCATAAATTTCTAAATACAACGGAGCATGTTCCGTATAAATTTCGGCTCTTATTGTATGCCCTAACCCTCCATCCTGCAAATTATCCAAGACTATAATATAACTGTCGCCTTGTTTAGCATCTATATAACGACCATAACTTAGGGTGGATTCTTTGGATAAATTGGCGGACAAACCAGTCAATGAAAGACCTGTCTGCCCCTTTTTATCCGGATTAAGTGCAGACATAATACTTCTTATGGGCTTTACCCGGTTTTTTTCCACACGATTACAAAAATATTTGTCCGTATATTTATACACAAGCATATCATAATCATCCATTTCACTCTTAGGAATAACGTCAATTATCAATTTGCCCGAATAAGGACAGTCTACCTTATACCAAACAGAATTATGCTCGCCATCAAACACATTCTTAGTCTGAGAATCTCTGTGAATTTCGTTTATATATCCAAAACCTTGCAGGGGTTCTGTTGGACCAAAGGCAGAATCCAAGGGAAGATTTATGGCAAAGAAACAATCCGATGAACGCGGTGGTAACTGTAACTCAACCGATTTCTCTATTGCCACAGTTTTTTTTGTATTCTTTTTTTTCTTCTTAGTTGTCTGTGCCATAACCCCTGAAAATGAAATACAAACTATCAAAAATACCAAAAATATTCGTCTCATTATTATACAATTTTTATAATTCAATTTTTTATTTCTATTGTTTACAACTATATATCAGTTTTTAACTGTCGCAAAAGTACGTAAATTTTCACAATTACAAAATATTTTTACGTTTTTTCTTAATTTTTGTTCTATTTTGACCTATGAAATAAAATTGTACCCTCCGATAAACATATTTCTAAGCAAAATCCTTCTCTAAAAGTTTCCAATAATAATATCAATTAAATTCATTAAATTGCTGGTAAGAAAAAGGCTTTTTTCTTATCCAAAAAACAATTTAGTAATGTCCCACTTTAATTGACCAATGTCAAGAAAGAATTTTTTAATGTCCCACTTTAATTTAACGAAATAAAGAACAAACTCTATTCCATCAATAAAAACAAAATTAGTTCTAATCAATAAGAAACCAATTTATATAATCAGTAAAATTAAGCGAAATAATGAAAAATTTTTATATAGATATATGCCAATTTATTTGGCATAGTAAAAAGAAAAATCTTATCTTTGCAATCCGAAATGAAGATAATAAAAAAATAGAAAAACATTTACTTTTATTAATGGCTTAAACTAGGAGTTTAAGCATAACAAGTTTAAATTTAACATAAAAAAATAAAATTTTTATATCATGCAAGCCGTTACGAAAACCAATTTTAATTTTCCAAAACAACAAAATCTCTATGTTGGCAAGGTTAGAGATGTTTATAATATTGATGATAAATTCCTTGCGATGGTCGTTACAGACCGTATCAGTGCTTTTGACGTTGTTCTTCCGAAAGGTATTCCTTTTAAGGGACAAATCCTTAATCAGATTGCAGCAGAATTTCTAGACCTCACGGCAGATATTGTTCCTAATTGGAAAATCGCCACGCCGGATCCTATGGTTACTATCGGTAGAAAGTGCGAAGGATTCAAGGTCGAAATGATTGTCCGTGGCTATTTGGCAGGTAGTGCTTACCGTGCTTACAAAGGTGGTGCTAAGGAATTGTGTGGTGTCCCTCTACCAACAGGAATGAAAGAAAATGAAAAGTTTCCGGAGCCTATTATCACACCGACGACCAAAGCTGATGAAGGTCATGATGAAAACATTTCTAAAGAAGAGATTATCAATCAAGGTTTAGTCAGCAAAGAGGATTATGAACAAATAGAACAATATGCTTTGCAACTTTTTAAGCGTGGTAGTGAGATTGCTTTGCAACACGGACTTATCCTTGTGGATACAAAATATGAATTTGGCAAAGCTGAGGGCAAGATATACTTAATAGATGAAATTCATACGCCTGATTCATCACGTTATTTTTATTCTGAAGGTTATCAAGAAAGACAACAAAAGGGTGAAAAACAAAGGCAATTAAGTAAAGAGTTTGTTCGTGAATGGCTTATGGATAATGGCTTTCAGGGCAAACAAGGACAACAAATTCCTGAGATGACTAATCAGATTGTTGAGAGTATCTCTAACCGTTATATAGAACTTTACGAAAAAATCACAGGCAAAACATTTATTAAAGCAGATGAACATTCGGATATTTTGAAAAGAATAGAAGAAAATGTTACTAGTTGTATTAGTAAACTCTAACTATTATAGAATGTTTATATGATGAGGAGAACCGTTATCATACTTATCTTTATCATATCCATATATTGCCTAGTAGGTTGTGGCAAAGATAAGATTTATCAGCAAAGACACGAATTTGATTCCTACACGTGGGAGCGTTTGACGGAAAATAAGACGATTTATTTCAATGATATAAGTATAGACGACACAGCAAATATGTATGATATTTATGTTACTATCCGTCATACGCCATATATTAATGAAGATAACGTTAAATTTTCAATGAAAATCACCACTCCCGATGGTATCACAAGAGAATCTACTCACACTGTCCGATTAAAAGATCGCTACAATAAAGATTGGATTGGTGATATTGCAGGAGATTTGATAGATGTGGAAGAAAAATGTCGTTCTCTCATTGAATTCCCTATCAAGGGAAGATACACAATTAGTCTTACTAATTTAGGAACATACACAAAGACTGTCGGAATTATAGACATGGGGATTAAGATTGTCAAATCCAATTTGGATGACTACAATGATGCTCAATAATCCATACAACATACTAAACAATAATCCTTTTAAGGAACATATACTTCCAATATTAGCAACTCTCCCCACTACTCCTGGAGTCTATCAGTATTTTGATAAAAAGGGAGAGATCATATACGTAGGTAAAGCTAAGAATCTAAAGTTTCGTGTGTTATCTTACTTTCGCAATGATTCTCCTCGTAGTTTAAAAACACAGTTATTAGTACGCAAAATAGCAGATATACACCTTGTTCACCTAAATAGTGAAACAGAGGCTTTGTTAATGGAAAACAATCTGATAAAAAGATATAAACCACGATACAATATACTACTTAAAGATGACAAAACTTATCCCTGGATACGAATAACTAATGAGGAATTTCCACGTATATACTCTACTCGACACATCGTACACGACGGTTCGTCATATTATGGTCCTTATCCTTCCGGACGAATACTGAAAGAATTGATGTCGCTTATCCGTCAAGTGTTTACTTATCGTACCTGCTCATTATCTCTCAATGAAAAAGCAATTGCCAAAAACAAATTCAAAATGTGCCTTAATGCTCAAATAGGTTTATGCGAAGCTCCATGTATCGGCAAACAGACAAGAATAGAATATAATAAGGATATAGCAGGTGTTAAACAGATAATAAAAGGGTCGTTCTCTACATACCTCAAAGAACTAAAAAAGAAAATGATGTCTTATGCTGACGAAAGAAAATTTGAAAAAGCTCAAGAAATAAAAGAACGTATAACTTTATTAGAGAATTATAGTGCAAAAAGTACGATAGTCAGTGCTTATTCTCATGATATGGAAGTGTATTCTTATGTAGAGGATGAAGATAGTTTGTATATCAATATGACGAAAATAGTAGAGGGCAAAATAAATACGTCTTTCTGTACAGAGGTTGCAAAAAAACTTGATATGACACCTCAGGAGATCATGGCAAGTGTTGTAACGCAAAATAGGATGCGTATGAATTGGCTATCTAAAGAAATAATTGTAGATACAAAATTAGATTTACCTGAGGAATACGTGCAACAAACTATACCCATTGCAGGAGATAAAAGGAAACTATTGGATTTTTCCATTCACAATGTAAAAATCTATCGCACACAGAAACAAAATAAACAAAAAATTCTAGATCCTAACAGATGGGCTAACAAAGTAGTTTTCCAGATGCAAAAAGATTTACATTTGGATAGACCACCTCATCACATAGAATGTTTTGACAATTCAAACATTCAAGGTAACCAGCCTGTGGCATCTTGTGTCGTTTTCAGAGAAGGGAAACCAAGTAAAAAAGAGTATAGGCATTTTAATGTTAAAACAGTAGTTGGTCCAGACGATTTTGCATCTATGAGAGAGATTGTTTATCGCCGCTACTCAAGATTAGTAAAAGAGAGAAAAGAGTTACCGGATCTTATTGTAATTGATGGAGGCAAGGGGCAATTATCCTGTGCCGTTGAGGCATTGAAACAAGCTAATGTCTACAATAAAGTAATTGTTATGGGTTTAGCTAAAAAACTTGAAGAGATTTATTTCCCCGAGGATCCAAATCCGATATGTCTTGATTTAAGGTGTCACACTTTACAAATCATACAACACATAAGGGACGAAGCTCATAGATTTGGCATAACGTTTCATAGGAATCAACGCTCTCGTTCCACATTCCGTACAGAATTGACTGATATTGACGGTATAGGAGAAAAGACTGCACAAGAACTATTACTAAAGTTCACCTCCGTTGCTAAGATCAAAAACGCAACATTAGAATCCCTTATTCTATGTATTGGCAAAAGCAAAGCAAACAAAGTCCATAATTATTTCCATCAATAATTTATTTACACTTATCTCCAGTTTATCACTCTTCTTTCCAATAATACAAAGAAAGTCCTCTATGTCTTTGTATTATTGAGATTATTCTGTCTAACATGTGCTCTTTTTTATTTTCTTTTGCCGAATTTTTCATCAATAATCTCTCTAATTCTCATTGTTAATGGCTCATTGAAAATAAAAAGAATCACTATGTATATCACCATACCTGTAATTATCATTACAAATAGTTTAACAATGTAGTTTAAATGCAAATAACTTTCGACGAATAGTAATATTGACATTATAATACTTGCTAAGATATAGATAAAATATGATTTCTTAAAATATTTTAGTGGTAAAACTTTTCTACCGACAAAAAACAGACAAATAGTTACCATCATTTCTGCCATAAGGTATGCTATTGCTGCTCCGTCTTGAGACATTGACGGTATAAAAAACAGACATAACAAAATGTCTGCTACACATCCTACACAGACACAAAAAATTACCTTACTCATGTATCCTAACGGGAAAAGCATCTGTATTCCCAAAACATTAGAAAGTCCTATAAAAAATATGGTAAAGGACATTATTTGCGAAACAATAATAGAAGGAGAGAATGCTTGCCCACTCAGTAAAATCACTGCATATGGGCTTATAAATATCAGCCCTATGGCCATAGGTAATGTTAAAGCAAAGGTGAAATCATAAGATTTTTGAGCCATTTCTTCAAATTTTTCCTTATTTCCCGTCGCTATCAAATTATTCAATCGTGGTAACATTACATTAGATAGAGAATAATTAATTAGCAATGCCGTTAAATTCAATTTTAAAGCAGCTGTATAATATCCTGCCGCCATATCGGACTGAGAGAAACTCAAAAAAACGGTATTCAATTGCACATATACACTTGTTACAACATTGAATGCAAATATCTTTATCACACCTTGCAGATGTTTTAATGGTTTTAATCTACGAAAATCAAGGTATTGTAACTTTAAATATTTACTTAGACGAAAAAAATTAAAAATATTACTTCCTAATATTCCAAAAACAGTAAACGCTGCATACCACATAATATCTTCTTTTGTCTTAACAAAAACAAACAAGAAGATAATACTCAACAATCTTATGATAACACCACGAATAGTTATGTATTTGAAATCCTCAACAGCCTGATAAAACCATTCGCAACCTATTGTAGTAAAAACTATACTCAAAGACAATAAAAGGAATAAAGATATATCAGCATTAATCTGGGGAATAAAAATGCAAAGTAATCCAACTATCACATAGCCTAGCAAAGTTAAAAGAGAATGCAAAGAAAGTATCTCTATCGTTATCAGATTCAACTGTCTTATATTGTTTCTCAACCTGGATACTTCTTTGACGGCATAAAGAGGAATACCCAAAGAAGTACATAATATTACAACATTAATTATTGAGATAAAAGAATTCACATGTCCTATGCCGTCCGGTAATAGTATCCTTGAAACGTAGGGAAATGTTATCAAAGGTAAAAGAACCTGAGTTATAGAATTGATAAAGTTAAATATATAGTTAGTTTTTACACTATTAGCCATGTTATTGTTCGTTGGAATTTTACCGTGCAAAGGTAATAAAATTTTCTATTTGATTGTAATAAACTGCACTGTAATCGGTTATATATTCTCCTTACTTGCATTTTACAATACATTTGTTGGATAAACAAATAGAACGTTTGTGTAAGTTTTATATCTACACATCAAATCAATCTACAGTATTTCATACAAATTAAAGTCAATACCTTTATCTGCTAATTTAGATACTTATTTAGTTAGAATACTGCAATACAAAAATATTGTACAATAACGAGTCTTTTAAACAAGATATTATAATGCCATAATAAAGTCCCACATTACAAAATTAGTGTGGGACAAGAATTTATTAAAGTCCCACATTAAATTTGATTTCCCAATAGTCAGTAAATCAAAATCCAAGAATAACAGATTGTCAGCAGATACTAATGAATTATCACAAATTCTTAATCATTCACAATAACACTTTATAAATAAAATTTTAGTTATAATTATTTTAATAGATACAATGGAAGCAGCCATTAAGAATGTACATCAATTTTTATTTTACAATGGTAGTCAATTTTTTAATACCTGTACGTTCTTTCTTTATTAGTATCTAATTATCAAAAATTTAATTACGCTTTTACATAGTCTGAGAAGGAAATGTACAATAAAAAAAGAATTTTTGATAAAAACATAAAAAAGAATAAGCATCGTACAATAAAAAAGAAAATTATAAGTTATACAAAGATAATGAAAAAATAAACGAGTATTAATTTAATAAAATTTAAAAAAAAGATGGCAGAATTTAGAAGAGAATCTGATTTGATCGGAGAATTAAATGTTCCCGCAAATGCCCTATATGGTGTTCAATCTTTAAGAGGCTTCAATAACTTTAAGATAAGTGGTGTCCCAATGAACGCTTATCCTAATTTTATTAAAGGCTTTGCTATTGCCAAGCACGGAGCTGCAATTGCCAATCACAAACAAGGTAAATTGACAGACGAACAATTCAAAGCCATGGTACAAGCTTGTGAGGAGATGAAGGAGGGTAAGTTGGATGAATATTTCCTTAGTGATATGATTCAAGGAGGAGCAGGAACGACTGTCAATATGAACGCCAACGAAGTTATAGCGAATCGTGCTCTTCAATTGATGGGACACAATTTAGGGGAATATCAATACTGTTCTCCTAACGATCATGCCAACGCATCTCAATCTACAAACGATGCTTATCCAACAGGATTTCATTTTGGTTTATATCTTGAAACTGAAAAACTGATCGAAGCTATCAATAACTGTGCTTGTTCTCTTGAAAAGAAAGCTGAAGAGTTCAAAAACATAGTAAAAATGGGACGTACTCAATTACAGGACGGCGTTCCTATGACTTTGGGGCAGTCTTTTGGTGCTTTTGCGACTATGTTAAGGAAAGCAACAAAAGATGTTGAGAAAGTAAGAGAAAATTTATTGGAAGTTAATATGGGTGCTACTGCTATTGGTACTGGTATATGCGCAGAACCAGGCTATTCTGAATTATGCATCAAAGCATTAAAAGATATTACAGGTTGGAATGTAACCTTAGCTGAAAATCTAATAGAGGCAACTCCTGATACTTCCGCACTTGTTGGCTTATCTTCCGAGTTGAAAAGAACAGCATTAAGAGCTATTAAAATCTGTAATGACTTACGATTGATGGGGTCAGGGCCTCGTTGTGGGTTAGCAGAGATTCATCTACCGGAGATGCAACCTGGTTCATCAATTATGCCAGGCAAAGTAAATCCTGTTATCCCTGAGGTAATGAATCAACTTTGTTACAAAGTAATAGGCAATGACACTGCAGTAATGTTGGCGTCAGAAAACGCACAATTGGAATTGAACGTTATGGAACCTGTTGCTGTTTACTGCTTATTTGAATCTATAAATTTATTAACTAATGGCTTCGATACATTGCGTACATTGTGTATTGACGGAATAGAAGCTGATGCAGAGAACTGCAAAAACTTTATTGCAAAAGCAATAGGTACCGTAACTGCATTGAATCCCTACATAGGTTACAAGAACTCTACTCGTATAGCTAAGATTGCTAAAAAAACAGGAAAAGGTGTTTACGAAATAGCTTTGGAAAGTGGAGTATTAAGCAAAGAACAATTGGATACAATCTTTGCTCCTGAGAATATGATTCAACCTGTTAATCTTCCGATTAAAGCTAACCAAGATAAAATCAAAGATACTTTAGAGTCAATTCTTTCAAAACTGTAATTTAAATTAATATTTCAAAATATAGTATGTAACACTATAAAAATGTTGCATACTATATTTTATATTGTTTTTCTTATGGTACTTTTATTTTCTACTCTTTTCTATCAGAAAGGAATGCTTAGTGAAGAAGCAAGTGTGTGCAGCAAACGAAAAATATAATTAAGCAATTAGGATTTTAGAATATACAACCGGTATTTTTAATTGAATAGAAAAACAAATAATAATGCAGACCTTAGGTGCAAATCTAGATAATAAAGTAATACATGTTGTGAGTTTCCAAATACCATATCCTGCTAATTATGGCGGAGTGATTGAAGTTTTTTATAAACTCAAAGCATTGAAACAAGCTTCAATAAAAGTTATATTGCATTGTTATAAATATAAAAATCGTAATCAAGAAGATATTTTATTAAAATATGCAGATAAAGTATATTATTACAAGCGTAAGACAGGGATACTTTCGCATTTTTCACCACTTCCTTATATTGTTGCCTCACGGCATAGTACTATTTTGAGAAAAAATCTACTCAAAGATAATTATCCTATACTCTTAGAGGGATTGCATACGTGCTTTATTCTTGGAGATAAGGCATTTTGTAATCGTAAAATCATGGTAAGGACACACAACATAGAACATCAATATTATAGGGGACTATTCCGTGCTACACAGAATCCTATAAATAAATTCTATTATTTAATTGAGGCATTCAAACTAAAACACTTCGAATATCGTCTCAAATATTCCAATAACATATTCGCCATATCCTCACAAGATACGACATATTTTCAAAGTAAATTCTCAAACGTACAAACTAAATACCTGCCATGCTTCTTTGATAATTCCATACAGCTAGAAAACAATTCCATTAACCATAATATCGCAACAATATCTGATTACATCCTATTTAATGCAGATTTATCTGTTGATAGCAATATAAAGGTTGCAACATTTCTACTAAAAGAAATCATCCCCTTAATAGATAATACCATAACTTTTATCATAGCAGGCAGAAATCCACAAAGTAGATTAATTAGTGAGGTCAACAAACATGCTAATGTACATATCAAAGCAAATGTCTCTCAAAAGGAAATGGAATCATTGATAAAATATGCAAGGATCAACCTATTGTTTACATTCCAAGCCTCAGGTATTAAACTAAAACTGCTCACAACTTTATTGCATGCACGTGGACATTGCATATCCAACGATACTATGTTAGTAGGGACTAATCTACAGGGAATTTGTCCAGTTGTTAACAATACGAAGGAAATAGTTAGTACTATTAATAACCTATTTCATACTATGCCATCTGAAGGTGATATAGTGCATAGACGATTTCTCATATCGCAAGCAGGCTATAACAACAGTGTTGAGTTAATCAAACAGGAATTGTAACTTATCAATAAAATAATGTAATATCAAACGAAAACGTCCCCACTCCCTGCCTATGTACATCGCCAACAATATTAGTGTGAATAGACTGATAAGGAACGTAATTTAGTTTTTTACAAACCATTCTTATCATCTACCGACAGTAAGTCAGGCTAGCGATGTAGTGTATGGTTTCATGGTAGAAATATATAGATTTATAAGTTTACTATTCTTCTATTCTCCCATTTTCACACGATATAATACGTGAGCGGAAATCATTTATGATTAAATAATCGTGCGTTGCCATCAGAATAGTTGTCCCTTGTTCTTTGTTAAGTTTAAATAACAGTTTAACAATCTCCTCACTAGTTATAGGATCTAGATTACCAGTAGGTTCGTCTGCAATAATCATTTCAGGACTATTAACTATAGCTCGTGCAAGCACTATTCGTTGACTCTCGCCTTCGGAAAGTGTATAAGGATATGCCATTACTTTCTCTTTCAGTCCGACCATTTCCAACGCATTATGGACTTTTTGTTCAATAACTACCCTATCTTTCGTACCTGTGGCTTTTAAAACAAAAGCAAGATTATCATAAACAGTCCTATCATTAAGTAATTGAATATCTTGAAAAACTATACCAAGTTTTCTTCTAAGCATGGGGATATCTTTTTTGGAAATGTTCCTCAAATTATATCCACAGACAACAGCATCTCCACTACCAATAGACACATCTGCATAAAGTGTCCGCAATAATGTTGATTTACCTGCTCCTGTCTTTCCTATAAGATAGACAAATTCTCCTTTATTTATTTGTAAATTAACATCTGCTAATACCGTTTTATCATAAGCGATACAAACACTCTTTAAATATACCGACAATTGCTCTTTGCTATTTTCCATTGCTATTTAATTTTATCACATTGGTTTTTTAAAATACTCCCTTTCTCTATCATCCTATTTACAATAATATGCAATACCCTAACATATGCAAACCAAGAAATAATCACTACAGGTATACATACATTATCATTAAATAAAAAGGCAAGTATAAAACCGAGAATAGAAATTCCCAAGGATATTGCAAAAGTAATTAGAGTACATTTCTGATGAGAAAATCCTATGCGTATGAATAAATGGTGTATATGAGTTTTATCTGGATGAAACGGCGATTTACCGTGTCTTATTCTATTAAGAAACACTCTTAAAGTATCGGCCATAGGTAAATAAAAAATAGATAAAAAAGGTGCTATTGTCGCTTTTAGATTCATGTTCCCCAACATACATCCATTCATATTGTTTATCCCATCCGATACATTGTAAAGCATAGCGTGTTTAGTAGATACTATAATGAATATTGTAATTAAGGTTCCTATTAACAACGATCCTGCATCTCCCATGAATATTTTAGCCTTTTGCCAATTGTATTTAAGGAATCCTAATATTGCTCCTAATATTGCCAACGAAGATATATACATAAAAACGGTAGATACTACATCAGGACCAAAATCTTTACGAGCCATTATAAGCCAATAGAATAAAAAGCAAAACAAGAACACATTTATTGCCTGCATTCCGGCTTGTCCATCAATGCCATCAATCAAATTGTAGGAATTAACTACAACTATGAAAAAGCATATTGTTATACCATAACTAATCCATACAGGTATTTCATATATTCCTAAAAATCCTCCAAAGCTGTCTAACCTTATGCCGATATAAGACATAAATATACTCACAAGTATCTCAAAAAATAATTTACTATACGGAGATATGTTATGCATATCATCTCTCACTCCTACTATGAGCATAACTAATAACACTACGCCAATATACATCATTCTAATATGGTTGACTTTACTGTCATATAATAACATCATTACAACAGTAGACAAAACGACTGCAATAAATATTACAATCCCTCCCATATGTGCTGTATAGCCTTTATGAATCTTCCGCCCCCCTGCTTTGTCAAGTATTTTGTATCGTTCCATCAACCTGATAAACGGAGGCATCAGTACAAGACAAATAACTAATGACAATAAAAACGTAATAAGTGTTAAACCTACATCCACAGCTATTTAATTTATTTTTTTAAATTCTACTTTTGAGGTGCAAAGTTATAAAAAAAATTATTATCTAATAATTCTGTAAAATTTCTTTTCATTACCATTTCTAATGATCTACATTAGCAATCCAATTACCTACTAAAATGGACAATAAAATATTAATCTAAATTCTTAATATCCAATAATTACTTTTATATACTCGTTAGCATTTATTTTCCATTTGACAACAATATTCTAATATGAAAAAACAATTTCCCAATGTGGGACATTAGTAGATTAAAGTCCCACTTTAGTAGATTAAAGTCCCACTTTATAAAATTAGAATACTTTATTGTAGAATGAATATGAATAAAGATAAGATTTTTAATCAAATAGGGTAAGTCAAATAGGCTTATTGCGTCAACACTTATTACTCTTATCGTAAAAAATAAAGATGATAAGATTTTATATTTTATAATTTTTGTAATTTTGTATGCTCTTAATTATATATTACAATGATGAGAATAAATAAATATGCAATGATATATATCTTGCTTGCTGTTTGTTGCCACCTTTCAACAAATGCTCAATATAACATTTCTATTGAAATAAAAAATATTGAAACCGATACTTTATTGCTGGGTTATTATTGGCATGGTGGAACATATGCTGTTGACACTTCGGTGAACAAAAAAGGTAAATTCGTATTCAAAAATAAGAAAAAAACACTTGAGGATGGTATTTACTTTTTTTCTGATACTAAAGGACGATATTGCGAATTCCTAATAGATAAAAAGCAAAATCTTCGCTTTACCACTAATAACGATAATTGGATAAAAAATATGAAAGTTGAAAATGATGAAAATGAGCAGCAATATTTTGATTATCTTAAACAGAGCGATTCTCTGGCGGAGCAATATAGACAGATTTTGAATGGGAGAAAGAAGATTGATAAGCAAGAGTATGATAATAGATTGAAAATTTTGAGTGATGAAAATGATGCTTTGAAAAAAAATTTCATACATAAGTATCCCAAACACTTGCTTTCTAAAATTCTTTTATGTACTCAGCCGTTGAATATTCCTGAATTTCCTACTATTTACAAAACAGATGGGAGCGTAGACTCTATACAGATGAATATCAATGGATTTAATTGGTATAAACGACATTATTTCGATAATGTAGACTTATCTTGTGGAGCGTTATTGAATACTCACAAACAAGTTTTTATGGATAATTACAACCGCTATTGGGAAACAGTTATGAAATACGAGAAAGTTGACACTATTTTGTATTATGCCGATTATTGGATTGGTAAAGCAAAAGATAAGAAGATGTTTAACTTTCTTGTTAAAGATATTACAAATCGTTATTTGCAAAGCACTGTTATGGGACACGACAAAATATACGTTGGAATGATAGATAGGTATATTAAAACCGAGAAATATACCGACCTTGCTCCATCTGATATAGAAAAAAACATACATCGTGCTGATGTTTGGCGTAATCTGTTGATAGGACAAATAGTTCCAGACCTTGCTTGTTCTACACATGAGAATAACTCTGCATGGCATCATATAGACGAGCTAACAACAAAGTACAAATTACTTGTTTTTTGGAGTATAGATTGTGGGCATTGTACTACTGAGATACCTAAATTGAACGAATTCTATAAGCAATACAAGGATACTTATGATTTGGAAGTTTTTGCCGTACATACTGAAGGTGATATTAAAACCAGAGATGAATTTATCAGAAAACATGATATCAAATGGATAAATACCAATGGATTATTTGCAAATTATGATTGGCGTAAGTACTTTGATATAGAGAAAACGCCAATAGTGTATATTTTAGATGCTAAAGACAAAATTTTAGCAAAGAATATTTCCGTTGATAATTTGAAACAGATTATGGATGTTTTGGAAAAAGGAGGTTTTTACTTATGATCGTTTTACGAATAAAGATTTTATTATTTTCAATTATAACTTTGTTAAGTTTAATTGCCATTGGACAAAATAATTATAAGATTTCGTTCTACATACATGACTACAATTATGATTCTATTTATATAGAGGGTTATTGTGGTAGCAAAAATATGACAATAGATAGCTTGAAAATTGCAAAGGATGGAGGCTTCCATTGGACTGCATCTAATCTCCCTATGGGAATGTACATGATTAAGAGTCCTAAAGGGGATTTGTTTTCTTTCATTTTGGATTTGAGTAAAGAGTTTTCAATAGAAATATATCAAAATGGAGATTTTTTTATTAAGGGCTCTCCCGAAAATGACGCCTATTTTTTGTATCAAAAGGAAAATAAGCGAACTCAGAGTGCTATGTATTATTACAAAATTAAAGCATCTGAAAGAGGAGCTAACGTGGATTCCTTACGACAAGATATACTGACAGTAATAGACTCTTTTAATACTTTTCAAAAAAGTTTTTTCAAAACATATCCATATAATTTGATAACTGTGATTAGCAATGGAATGAATCAATCAGCCCCATCTTCATTTTTTGAAAATGGAGAGCTGAAAAAAGGTATGGAAGAACAGTATGTAACTTATTATCGGCAACATTATTGGGATAAATTTCATTTTAAAGATATTAGATTGTTATATACACCTTATTTTATCAAACAGTTCAACACTTATATAAGTGAAATAACCACTCAATCGCCTGATACTGTTTGTAAAGCCATAGATGAGTTCATTGTAAAGGCGGATAACAGTGGTGGAAAGGAATATGCAGATTATATTATTTCGTGGTATTTAGATAACTTGCCACAATTACCATTCTCCTTCAATGAAATAATCTATTCTCATATGGTAAAAACTTATCTAGATAGGGCTTCACGCTTTCTAATGCCATCGTTAATAGAGTTTCATAGTAACAATATCAAAAAGATTAATTTATTTCTTCCTGGTAATCTAATGCCTAACGTAGTACTGAGAGACTTTAAGGGTATTTCTCACTCTCTTTACTCTCTAAAATCCAAATATACAATTCTTTATTTCTTTTCTACATCTTGTGAAAGTTGCAAAAAAAATATTGAAGACTTAAAAAATTTTTATAAGGATTATAAGGATAAATATGATGTGGAGATATATTCTATTGATATAGAGCCGGATTATGCCATATGCAAAGCTCGTCAAGAAACTGATCCATACGATTGGATTGTAACGCACGCTACGTTAGAGGAATTGAAACCTTATGATTTTCAATTGAATCATACGCCATCGTTATTCGTTCTTGATGCAAACAAACGCATAATAAACAAAACTGCTATCTATGATCACGTCAAACAATCAATAGAAAATGATATTAATTCAAAAGGTCAATAGAATGGATATTTAATTTCTCTAACGTGCTTGTATATCTAATGTATGGCAAATTATAGATAATTTGTATTGCTAAGTATTTATTAATTTACATTGTATTTTTAACAATTCTGCAATAAAATATACGGTTTTGTTTCGTATTATCAGTGTTATGAATATTCGTAGAAGGACATTGAAACGAGGTGAAATGAAACCTCTAATGGGAATAATACGACTTGACAATTAGATTAAATATATAAAAGACTTATATTATCAAAACGAAATCAAATACAAGGCTATTAAAGTCTCACATTAAAAAATTCTTTTTTGAGATTAGTAAATTAAAGTGGGACTTTAAATGACTATTTTGCGATATTAAAAAGTACTTTTTAATGATTAAATAATTGGACTGTTGAATTGGTAAGATTGTTGTAGTATAATAAAATTTTATTATTGATAAGTATTTTGTGTTATTGTATTGTTGCGATCTTTATTGTATGAATGGTCAAAAAAGTAAAACAACTTAATTTATTTTTGTTAGTAAGTATTTTTTTTATATCTTTGCACCTTAATTTTTTGTGGTATTCACGGTCAGTTATCAAACGAGATATTTATCTCTGTGAATAGTTTGTCAAAATGTAACCAAGAAAATATACACTAATATTATGGATAAAAAATCAATAATTGGACTTGTATTGATATGTGCGGTATTTCTTATTTTCGGATGGCTAAATCGTCCGAGTAAAGAAGAAATCGCAAAACAAAATCGTTATAATGATTCAATAGCAGCGACACAACAGAAATTGCAAAAACAAAAACAGACAAATAATGGGACTGATAAAGATAATGAAACTGCCGATTTGGTCAGAATGATGGCTGATAGTGAAGGTAATGATTCACTCAAAGCAGCAGTTATAAAGCAAGTAAAGGACAAATACTCCTCTTTTTCTAACAGTGTTATACAGAATGAGAAGTATTTTACGCTTGAGAACGATATATTTAAAGTAAATTTGACTAATAAAGGAGGTCAAGTTAGTCAGGTGACACTCAAAGACTATAAGAACTACAATAAAAAACCTATTGTCTTCTTTGCTGACAAAGGCAACTCTTATGGACTAAACCTTTCGGTCGGTCAGGTGGTAGTACCAACACAAGACCTCTATTTCGTACCATTTGTTAATGGTAAAATGTATGACGGAAATTCTGTTTTGAAAATTACTGGCAAAGATTCGTTGACTATTGGTATGCGTTTGTATCCTAATAAACCAGATACGATAAACCTTTCGGATGAAGACTATTTTAAAACATCCAAATCCTATATTGAGTATCGTTATGTGTTAAGAGGTAATGATTATAGATTGGGGTACAATATTATCTTGAATAATATGCAAGATGTTATCAGTGATGATTCTCAAATTGAAATGGTTTGGATGAGTGATTTGTTAGTAAAGGAAAAGGATATTGATATAGAACGTAAAAATTCTACCATTTACTATAAACTTTCCGATGATGTGGAGTCTTTAAAGGAGCAAGGACGAGATGATAACAAATCTGAAAACGGTATTCCAATAAAATGGATTTCATATAAACAACAATTTTTCTCTGTCGCTTTGATTTGTAATGATAAAAACTCATGGTTTGAGAGTGCCAACTTGAAAACAATAACAAAAAAGCAGACTTATTCAGATTACATGCGTACCATGTCAAGTTCTATGGCACTGGGTTATGACAAATCCAAACCTGCTACTACCTATTCTATGGATTTCTTTTTTGGACCTAACAAATATAATATTGTTAATAAATATAATATTGACTTTGAAAGAACAATACCCTTGGGATGGGGATTTTTCTTAATGCAATGGGTTAATCGCTTTGTAATTATTCCTGTTTTTGATTTTCTTGTTAGGTATGGATTAAATTATGGCTTAATAATACTGATTCTTACCTTGCTTGTAAAGATTGTTTTGTTTCCTTTGGCTTACAAATCTTTTTCTTCTACGGCTAAAATGAAAGTTTTACAACCAGAAATTAGTAAAATCAGTGAGAAATTCCCTAAACAAGACCAAATGATACAAAAACAACAAGCTATCCAACAGCTTTATCGTCGTGCAGGCATCAATCCTATGGCTGGTTGTCTTCCAATGTTAGTACAATTTCCGATATTGATAGCAATGTTTCGCTTTTTCCCTTCGTCAATAGAGTTAAGACAACAACCATTCCTATGGGCTGACGATTTGTCTACATACGATAGTATTATTAATTTGCCATTCAATATACCTTTTGCGGGAAATCATATTTCATTATTCTGTATTTTGATGACTGTTGCTCAGTTATTCTATACCAAAATGACAATGAATCAGCAGGCTCAGACTAATTCTATGCCTGGGATGAAGTTTATGATGTATGGAATGCCTATAATGATGTTTTTTATATTGAATAATTTTTCTGCTGCATTGAATTACTACTATTTGTTATCTCTATTTATTTCTGTCTTGCAGATGTGTATAATTAGAAAGACTATTGATGAGCAGAAAATCCTTGAA
The DNA here is from genome assembly GCA_052170555.1 of Bacteroidales bacterium. GTDB lineage: Bacteria > Bacteroidota > Bacteroidia > Bacteroidales > P3 > Scybalousia_A. The sequence continues at coordinate 19,283 of JBQNAI010000005.1, forward strand.
CGTTTGGCACAAAATTCCAAAAAACCTATGAAAAAATCTAAATGGCAACAGCGTATGGAAAATTTGGAAAAACAGAATCGTCGTTTAATAGAACGAAGACGCAATAACACTCTTAAAAAATAGATGTTAAATATTTTAAATAAATTTATAACAAGAGGAGCGAACAATTGAAAATGATGTTTTCATTGTTCGTTCCTCTTGTTAGCGTGTGTATAAATTTGTTGGGGAGATAGATAAAGATACTTTGTTATTTAACAAAAGTTTTTATTTGATTAACATAAATATTATGTATTTAATGTGGGATAATTTTGATAACCATACGATTGACAATTGATTTTGATCAACTTTTTATTGAAAATTATATAATATATTGTTGATTATGGAATTTGATATGAATAGTTGGTATGTTGAAATAGGAATGGAAATAAAAAAAACTTTAGATAGTAACTATGAATAAAAAAATCGTATTTTTGCAATGTATAAATAATAATACACAGCGAAAATAGGATATGTCAAGAGCAAAATATAGTGTATCAAATAGGAGAAACAAAAATGGACATGCAGAAATTAAAAAAAGATAAACAAAAAACTAACGTACATTTGAGTAAAACAGGAAGTAAAATATTTTATATAATTTTGTTTTTGTCTGCTATTCTTTTTTTTGTTATGTACATTAAATATAAGATGTTATATGGTTGATATTGATTTTGTACGTTCACAGTTTCCAATCTTGGAAACAAAAATTAGAAACAAATATCCACTCGTTTATTTGGACAATGCAGCAACTACGCAAAAGCCATTTGTTGTAATCAATTCGCTAATTGATTATTATACTAAGTATAATGCCAATGTGCATCGTGGAGTACATTATTTATCCGGTCTTGCTACCGATATGTTTGAGCAATCAAGAGATATTGTGCGTAACTTTATAAATGCAGATAGTAAAGAGGAAATAATATTTACAAGAGGTACGACGGAAAGTATTAATTTGCTCGCACATAGTCTTTGCAATACTATCATAACTCCGAGAGACACTGTTATGATTACCCAAATGGAACATCATTCTAATATTGTTCCGTGGCAGATTGCACGAGACGAGTATGGATTTCACTTGGATTATTTGACTTTTGACTGCAATGGAGAATTGGAACATATAGAAGAAAAACTCCTTGCCAATAAGCCCAAACTCCTTTCTTTATGTCATATTTCCAATGTGTTAGGTACGGTTAATGATATTAAAAAAATTATAAATTTTTGTCATAAACACGATATTTTAGTGTTAATTGATGGTGCCCAAAGCATCGCTCATCAAATTATTGATGTGAAAGATTTAGATGCAGATATGTTTGTTTTCTCTGGACACAAAGTTTATGCTCCTATGGGGGTAGGTGTATTATATGCTAAGAGGAAACTGTTGAACGAAATGAGAGTTTATCACGGAGGGGGAGAAATGATAAAAGAGGTTACTATGGAAAAGACAACATACAACGAACTTCCTTACAAATTTGAGGCAGGTACGCCATCGGTTGCCGATGTCATAGGATTAGGTACAGCATTGACTTGGTTGCAATCACAAGATATAGCGGCAATTGTTAATTATGAAGATTGGTTATTGCAATATGCTACCAATAGACTATTGGAGATTGAAGACGTACGTATCTTTGGGAATGCCAAACATAAATCCTCTTGCATATCTTTTTTAGTTGAGGGAGTACATCATCTGGATTTGGGAACGTTAATGGATGCTATGGGTGTAGCTATAAGGACTGGTCACCATTGTGCAGAACCTGTTATGCAAAAGTTTGGTATTTCCGGAACAGATAGACTTTCTTTTGCAGTTTATACAACAAAGGACGAAATAGATATGTTTATTTATTCACTCAATAGAGCATTGACAATATTAAAGTAATGTCTGCTTACAAGACAATCAAGAATTCGGCTGTTTCAGAGTATAAAGAAATGAAAAGTAAGTTTATTTCTTTTGCTTATCCTATCAATTCGTCAGAGGACGTTAAGCCTTTGATTAATAAACTAAGAAGTGAATATTTTGATGCACGACATCATTGTTATGCTTGGAGGATTGATGAGCAAAATATCAACGATAATGACCCCCAAATTATACTTTGTCGTACCAATGATGATAGGGAGCCAAATAATACGGCAGGAATACAGATTTTGGCGGCCATAGATTCTAATGAGTTAAAAAACGTGTTGATCGTGGTTGTTAGATATTTTGGAGGCATTAAATTGGGGGCAGCTAATTTGTCTAAGGCATATCGTACGGCTGCACAAAATGTTATTAATAAATCAGAAATAATTATTCAAGTGCCCAAAATTGAAATTATTTTTTCTTTTGATTTTGCTGTGATGGAACAAGTGAATAAGTTTTTGAAAGAAAATAATTTTACAAAAGAAACTTATTCCTATGTTGGCACTAATAAAATAAAAATCTCTTTTGATAAAGACAAACAAGGGGAGATTTGTTCTCAATTACATGCTATTTATGGCATCAATATAATTGAATAAACTAATTGATAGTAACAACGTCATCGTCCTTGTTAGAATGAGTTTTACAATTATTGGTATTAAATTGCTTTTAATTGTTAGAATAAAATATATTACACGTATTGTAAATTTAAAGTCCCACATTAATTTATTAACTTCAAGAAAGAATTTTTTAATGTGGGACTTTAATTTACTACCATCATACACTAATTTGTGAGATCTAAAAAATAATTTATTGAGCATCAATTTTATCTTATTGATTATATACATCAATCTTAATAGAACAATTGAATATAAATTAACATCACCATCCATAACATTAATTATGATAGTTAGAATATTTACACTAAAAGGAAGGATAATCCATCCTTTTTTCAAGTTTTTTTTCTGTAATTTTGCAAAATTGAACTAATAATTTGTTAAAAACAATGGCAATAAGACTCAAAGATTTCAGAAAAAATATTGCACAGATAGAAGAGATAGATTCCATAATTATAGAGCCAAAATCTGCTGATGGAGTTTGGATTACAGATGTTTACAACAAAAAATACATTGATATGCTATCTGGAATCTGTGTTGGCAATGTAGGGCACAAAAATCCTAATGTAGTGGAAGCAATCAAAAAACAATGTGATGATTATCTGCATGTGATGGTATACGGTGAATTTATACAAAAACCACAAATGGATTATGCTCTGAGAATCAAAGAATTTTTACCATCAAGTCTAACACAAATTTTTTATGTAAACAGTGGATGTGAAGCGATAGAAGGAGCAATAAAAACTGCTAAGTTGTACAATCATAGAAATAAGATAATAAGCTACACTAATTCGTATCATGGAGCAACTATTGGCTGTGTTTCAATGCTAAGTGATGAAAAATTTAGACAAGATTTTCTACCGCTATTACCATGTTGTGATAATATCAGATTCAATTGCGAAGAGGATTTATGCAAGATTAATGAGAATACATGCTGTGTGGTTGCAGAAACGGTGGCTGTTGGAGATGGGGTACATTTACCAAAAAACAATTATCTGAAAAAACTTCGTAAACGATGCAATGACGTTGGTGCCATTTTGATTTTAGATGAAATCCAGACAGGGTTCGGTCGCACTGGAACACTATTTGCCTTTGAGCAATTTGATTTCACCCCAGATATCCTATGTATCGCAAAAGCTATGGGGGGTGGGTTGCCTATTGGAGCATTTATTGGCAAAGAAGAGATAATGCAACGATTGAACAATCACCATCCACTTATTGGACATGCAACTACATACGGAGGCAACCCTGTTTGCCTTGCAGCAGCATTGGCTCAACTAAATTATATACTAGACAATGAATTAATGAAAGATGTTCAAAAAAAAGGAGAAATTTATCGTCAAAAACTACGACATAAACATATAAAAAAAGTAGTAGGTATAGGACTTTTCAACGCAATATATCTTAATAACAATATAGAGTGGCAAAGAGTATTGACTGCTTGTTTCAATAACGGAATAATTACAGGAACACACCTATTTAATCCCAATGCTATTAGTATAAAACCACCATTAACAATTACAAATGAAGAAATAGACGAATCCATTACAAGAATTATTTCAGCATTAAACGAAGTCTAACCTACAAATTAACTAATTATTTCATCACACTCTCAAACAATCAAAAATTATTCTATGTAAAGGAATTCTTATTGTAAATCTACTCTATATAAAGCAAGAAACCTTTTAGATATTCTCCTTCGGGGTGGAATATATTTTGAGGATGGTCGAAATTATGTGGTAATCGTCTTACTATTCTAACCTTTCGTTTTGCTAATGCTGAACAAGAAAACAACATTGTTGCAAAATCATCTCGTGAAACGACCTGTGAACATGAAAACGTGAAGAGTAGCCCTCCTGTTTTTATCTTTTCTATTGCTTTTTGATTAATATTGCGGTATCCTTTCAATGCTCTATTCAAATCTCTTTGATGTTTTGCAAACGCAGGTGGGTCTAAAATTATCATATCATACATATCGTCGGGAATTTTCTCCATATATTGAATGACATCTTCACATTTAGTTTCATGGACAAATGTATTTTGTGAAACAATGTCTTTTATTTGTTTATCGGAATGTTTGATGATTTGCTCTTTGTCTACAAAACCGTTAATCTCCACGTTAAGTTTACAAATATCTAATGCCCTTTTTGAAATGTCTATTGAATCTACTTTTTTTGCCCCTCCTTTCAATGCAGCAACACTAAATCCTCCCGTATAGCAAAAGCAATTTAATACAGTTCTTCCGAAACTCAATTCACTAACAAGTTGTCTATTGCTTCTCTGATCAATGAAAAAACCTGTTTTTTGTCCACCTCTAAAATCTATTCTAAATTGCCATCCATTCTCTTTGGCATCCCAAAATTCATCTGTATTCAAAAAAATATCTTTATCCAAATTCAAATTCCGATCTGTCGTTCGCACCCAAATAAATTCATCCTTTACTTCAATACCTTTACCGTTTGGCATAGTAGATGAGGATTTAGAGAAAATAGTTTCAATATTTGGTAAGTTAGCTACCAAAGCTTTAATTATCATTTCTCGTACCAGATACATGCCAACACTATAGAATTGAACAATTACATTATTCTGGTAGATATCTGCAATAAAGCCTGGCATAAAATCACCTTCGGCATTAATGATACGGAACATAGTATTATCCTTATCATCAAAAAATCCCATAATCTTACGATACTCTATTGCTGATTGTATTGTCTTATCAAAGAATTGTTGATTGATTTGCTGTCTGTCAAATGTCAAAATCTTAACAGCAATACTCTCGTTTTGGAAGTAACCTGTTGCCAAATATTTCCCTTGATTAGAGAATACTTCTATTATCTCTCCCTCGCTGATATTCTTATCCTTTTTAGCAATTGCACCAGAAAATAACCACGGATGACGTCTTGATAAAGATTTTTCCTTATTCGGAAGTAGGATTATGCTCTTCATCTTATCTCTTTATTAAATTATAATATTGACATATTTCTTTGATAGTCTGATTTGTTATACGGTCAAACTTATTTGAAACTTCATATATATTTATTACCATATTACTGATAAAGGCGGGCTAATTGCCTGCCTTTATCATATTTTTATTAGTTTGTTATTTCTTATGATCAATATTGAATTGCTTAATACGTTCTGCAAACAAGGGAAGCATTTCGCGAGGTACCAAAGAAACACATGCTCTCAACCCTTGCTGATCAGAACCTGTAATATCTAAACAAATTGCAGAGATACCATAATAAACAAGCTCATTTAAAGTCTGCTCTCCTGTCATTCCAGGATAATTAAATGTGAAATAAAACCCATCAGCAATAGGAACATTTTGGTCTTTATCATAAACAATTTCAAAACCATTTTCAAGCAATGCATCCTTCATAAACTTAGCCTTCTTTTCGTATTCTCTCAAACTATCAACAAGGTTATACGTCCCGTCGTTACAAGCTTTCATTATGGCAGCAAGCCCATATTGAACACTATGTGATGTACCTGAGGAAAGAGCATAAATACTACCAAAAACGATTGCACGACCAAACGTGTCCTGTGCAAAATAAGTCTTCATATAGTCTGTATGCCAGGCATACAAATCGGGAGAAATAACAATAACTCCAATTCTTTCACCGGCATAAGAGAAAGCCTTTGAACCAGATATCATCAATATATATTTTTTTGCCCACTTAGCTACAGTAGGTTGAAAAGGCTCAACACCGGGTTGTGAAATGTCTTTTCTAAAATCCATCCCAAAATAAGCTAAGTCCTCCATAACAACAGTATCATAGTGATTAGCTAAATCAGCTATCGTTTTCAATTCTTGCTCATTGAAACAAAACCATGCAGGATTATTAGGGGATGAATACACTATACCTGCTATTTCGCCAGTTATTAAATAAGATTCAAGTTTTGCTCTTAATTTTTCGCCACGGTACTGATATACGTCAAAGGTTTCTGTCTTAATACCAAGAATTTTACACTGCTGCTTTTGGACAGGAAAACCCGGATCAATAAATAGCAGCTTATTCTTCTTTGCATCCATTCTTGTTACCGTCATAAATGAAGCGAAACTACCCTGCATTGAACCCGTTACAGGTACGCAAGAATTCTCTGGCACATCTATGTCTAAAAAATTCTTAACAAAACATTTTGTTTCTTTTTTCAAATCTATTGTACCATAAATATCAGGATATATAGCACTCACTCCATCATTTAATGCTTGTATTTGAGCATCTACTCCGACCTTAACGGTTGGTAATCCGGGAATTCCCATCTCCATACGAACGAAGCGAAAATCGAACTTTTTTTCTACATCGTCTATTATCTTCTTTACCTCTCGTATGGAAGCCTTCCCTACACTCTTTATTTTGTTATCTGCAATTATCTTATTAACTGCCGTTCTGTTTAATGGTACTGTGTTCATTATTATATTATATTTTTATGTTATTAAATTAATATGCCATTTAATAAAATCCTTTTTTGAAAAGAAAAAATTCTTTCTTGACTTCAGTAAATTCTTTTTTGAAAAGAATTTAACCTATTCCCACTTTATCTTATAAAATAGAAAAAATTTATCATTATTGTTCAAGCATAATCATTTTCAGTCAATTTTTCTTAAACCCTTCTTATATTACCTGATAGTAGATTGACTAATCTGCTCATACTTATTGGTCTGAGCCGGATTTATTTGCTTCATTATGGCAATAACATCTGTTTGCTCATTGGCAGGTGCTCCCTTAAATATATTAACTATTTCATCTGCTTTTGCCTCTATGAACTGTGTCACACATATCAACCCACTCCTTTCATCACTGACACTTTTCAAATCTTTCAATGCCAAATAAATATTATTCCTCGCCTCAGTTTGATTATCTCCACTCAACATATCTAATCCCAATCTGTGGTATTTATACCACACATCGTGAATTGTACTATATGTAGTATTAGTATAATTTTCTGTCATCCAGTATTTATTCGTATTCTTTTCGGCACGCTTCCACCCATCATTAGCACTACGCTGTGCAGATGTGACAATGTTCTGACAAATTTGGAAATATTTTTCTCCTCCTGCCAATGCAAAACTATCACCATCCAACGCAAGAAAATAATTCAAATAAAAAGCTACAGTAGATAACAAGTTGGAAGTATAGTTATTTTCATCAAACTCCATATTTTGCCCTTCAATGAATTTGAATTGAAAATCTTTTTCTTGAGTATTAAGCATGGTTGTCGTGTATGTGGAGCCATATACCGGACGTCGCAGTTGAACAAATATATCTCCCTTGAAATCCTCTTGAGTAGGTCGTTCCTTTACATTAATGGTTATACTACCTTCAATTTTTTCAATATCGTCATAATGAAAGTTTGTCCATTTTTTGTCATTCACAAAACTCGTCAAAGCCGTTTGTATAGTATTATAAATTTCTTTGTCTGTTCCCTGAATCTGTGAAGCACTTACAGATATCGAAATATTGAATTCCTGTGCTGAAACTACAAAACCAAGTAACCACATCAGTACATAATACACCAAGCGTCCCATACTATCAGAAAAAACCTTTGATTAGATTGACAATATCTCTTGCTACCTCTTCTTTGCTCTTCAATGGAAATTTTTTTATACTATCCATCCTATCTACTACTGTAATCTTATTGGTATCTACTTCAAAACCCGCTCCTTCATCACGCAAAGAGTTAAGGATAATTAAGTCCAAATTCTTTTTTTCGCGTTTTATTTTGGCATTTTCCAATTCGTTGTCCGTCTCAAGTGCAAATCCTACAAGAACTTGTGACGAGGTTTTACGACGACCTAATTCTGCCAAAATATCCTTGGTCTGTACGAGATTCAATTGAAGATTATCTTTTGTCTTTTTCATTTTGCCCGAGTACTTTTCAAGAGGAGTATAGTCAGATACTGCAGCTGCACAAATAATTACAGAAGAATTATGAGCAACATTCAATGTTGCATCATACATCTCCGATGCAGATTCAACCTTTTGTACACTCAGTAATTCGTGTTGAGGAATATTCACACTAACAGGTCCTAATATAAGATTAACTTTAGAACCCCTTTGGAGAAACTCATTAGTCAAGGCAATACCCATACGTCCCGATGAACTATTTGATATAAATCTTACACTATCTATTCGTTCCCTTGTCGGACCTGCAGTAATCGTTACAACTTTATCAACGAAATCCATTTTATTCCCAAAAAAAATCTCAATGTCTGCAACAATTTCTTCAGGTTCTTTCATACGTCCTTTACCGGATGTACCACATGCCAAAAATCCTCTTTCACTATCTATTATCCTTACGCCATCTTGTCGTAACAATTCCAAATTTCGCTGAATAGCTTTACTGAAATACATAGCGGAATTCATTGAAGGACATATAAAAATGGGCTTTTGACATGCAAGAAGCGTTGTGGTAAGGACATCATCTGCAATACCACAGGCATACTTACTAATAACATTCGCCGTAGCAGGAGCAACAATCAAACAATCTGCCCATTGTGATAAAGCAATATGTTCAGTAGTACTTCCCTCCCACTCATTGAACATATCTTTATACACCCTATTGCCGCTAAGCGTTTGTAAAGTCAAAGGAGTTATAAATTCCAATGCATTTTTTGTAGCAACAACCCTCACGTCAGCCCCTTTCTTTACCAATAATCTGATAAGGATAGGCACTTTGCAAGATGCAATACCACCACTTACACCAACAAGAATATTTTTGCCCTTTATAACAGACATTAACTTAGATGTAGGGAGTTGTTATCCCTTCAATTTAGTAGGAATTGTCAATAAGTTGCCGTGTTCCAACACATCATTTCTATAAGCCAACAAGTCATCCTGATATTCCTTAATAGCAATCAAATAAGGTTTCGGCAATTGCTCGTAGTATCTAGAAACCTCTATCTGTTCTTTGTTTTCAAAAGTTTCCTCTGCTCCACTATCGTCCAATTTGAACGTTTCAATTTTATCATGTAATTCTTTTTTCATTTCACTTGCAATCTGGTCTGCTCGTTTTGATAACATAGAAACCGTTTCATACACATTGGTCGTCACATTACTGAAATCATTCAGATTTCTTGTTTTGATGCTGGTATCAGCCTTAATTTTTTTATAATCCATTCTAAATTTAACCTTATATTTAACGAATTAATGTTTGTATTACAACAATTTATTCCAATTATTTGTCTTTTATCTGAGTTTTTGCGTAATCATATTTTATTTTTAAGTCAGATACTTTATCTTTATCCGTAAACTGCTCGAATAAAGTTTGGTAACGTTCATAATCAAGTATCATATTCTGCCATCGTTCTTTCTGTTTATTTTCCACAGATCCATAGGCATAATGGTAATCTGCCAAAACAATATAATACATGGCATTTTGACGATATTCTGTTCGGTCGGAATATTTATTAATAAAATCTTTAAGAGCTACAGAGGCAGCTTGATACTGACCGACCTTGTAATAATTATATGCGTTTGTATAATCTTTTTTTATAATCTTCAATCGCATATCGTCCAAATACTTATTAGCATCCTTAACTCTCTCTGCATTTGGATATTTATTAATATAATCTTGAAAGGCTTTCATGCTTTCCAACGTAAGCGTCTGGTCAAGATAATATTCCGGAGATTCTTTATATTTACAATAGGCACTAAGAAACAAAGCTTCCTCAGCCTTAGGAGAATATGGAAACCAACGTACAAAATTTTCAAACTGATAACCGGCATCATAATATTGACCGCTCTGCATCAAACTCTTGCCATAGTACATATTAACTTCTTCTGCTCTTTCTCGCCCGCGAAAGTACATGATTAAGTTCTCAAACAACTGATTCGCCCGATAGTAATCTCCGTTTTCATAGGATTTTACCGCAATCTCATATTTTTTTTCATTATCATTGCTTTTAAGTAGTTGTTTATGAGAATTTCTACATGAAATCACAAAAGACATTACACATAGCACTATCAATAATATACTCCATCTATGGATTATCTTACTAATCATTGTATTTCTCTCCTCCTATATACTCTTTGATAAACAGTTTGCAAAATTAAGAAAATTCTATTACTTAACGAAATAAACAACAATATATTTTATCTTTTTCATTTTTTGTTTTGTTCTTACCATTTCTAACATAGGTGAATTAACTCGCCCATTCATCATATTGAAGTCACACTTTAATTTTTTAATGTGTGACAATAAAAAATTCTTTCTTGACATTGAAACTTTAAAATACGTAATAAATAAATTCTCTTTAAGAATGAGCTTGGTAATATATGGTTCGTATCTTAAAAATTTTGAAACAAAGCTACAAAACTGTAATTTTATTTTGTTGTATTACAATAAAATATTTTTTTTTTAGTTGTTAGATATGTCTTTGTAATGTAATTTTTTTTGAATAATGAAGAAAGTTTTCTTAATATCTATATCAATAATTGTCTTATGTCTAATTTGCTTAACTTCTTGTTTGGATGAGGAGAAATATTCAAAAGACAGTTCCATAAAACTACAATTTTCTTCAGATACAATAAGTTTTGATACAATATTCACTACCATAGGCTCAGTAACTAAAAAAGTATGTATTTTCAATCCTGAAAATAATGCTATAAAATTGGACTTCATCACATTAGGTTCTGGAAGAAATTCTTATTACAGGCTGAATGTGGATGGAGATACTTCAATAGTCGCTCGTGACGTTGTAATAGAAGCAAAAGACTCCATATTTGTGTTTATCAGAGTGGAACTTAACCCAAACAATAAGTCAAACCCAATGTTGGTAGAAGACTCTATAATCTGTTCTTTTAATGGAAAAATTCAATCAATTCTCTTGATGGCTTATGGACAAGACGCCTATTACCACAAACCAACCCACATATTGCAAGCAGGAGAACAAACAATATCCTATTCATTAGCAAATGAAGGATCTGATCAGGCTGGTGTTGTTGTAAATGGCAAAGATATTACATGGAAAAACGACAAACCACACGTGGTAATAGGTACTTGTGTGGTTGATAGTGCTTTTACCCTCAATTTAACTAACAACACTAAAATATATATGGGTAATAATGCTGATTTTTGGGTATATAAGGATGGAACATTGAATGCTAATGGTACAACAACAAATCCTATTATTTTCCAGTCAATACGCATACAAGACAGATATGCAACCATTCCGGGACAGTGGGGAAAAATTTGGTTATGGGCCGGAAGTAAAAACAATCAATTGAGCAATGTATTCATTAAAAATGCAACTATTGCTCTCCTTGTTGATACTTGCGTAAATGATAATCCCACTGTAAAAATTAGAAATACAAGAATTGAAAATTGTTCTTTACATGGTCTCTATTCTCGGGGAGCTCACATATATGCAGAGAATCTTTTGGTACAGAATACGGGATCTTATACGGTAGCTTTGACAATTGGGGGTAGTTATGAATTTATTGGTTGTACGTTTGCTAATTTTTGGTCATATAACTCTACACGAAAAGACGCAACTTTGTTATTAAATGATTGGTATGAGACAAAAGATAAAAATATTCAAGCAAGAAAAATCAACAAATGCAATTTTCACAATACAATAATATATGGTTCACTTTTTGAAAATGAATTAGAGTTGAATCTACTGACAAATAACGGCAGTAGATATTATTTCGATCATTGTTTGATCAAAACTTCATTGTTAAAGAATAACAATAAAAATGTCGTTTCTTGTATTTTCAATAAAGACCCTAAATTCAAAGATATTACTTCAGGAGATTTATATCTTGAAGATACATCTCCAGCCATCGGTACTGGTAATGGAGTATACAACTCTATTGTGCCCAATGATATTTTTGGTGTTCATCGTTTGGATCCTCCATGCATTGGTGCTATTGAGAATAAAAACAGAATTCATATCTAACTACAGCAAAAGTTTTCGTCATGTTCATGCTATTGTTTTTCAAAAAAAATGTAATTTTGCAAGTGCTTTTGAGATGCAGTGGCGTTTCAATACAGTGAATAATACCAAGAATATATTTAATTTTTATTTTTTATGACCAAGAAATATGTTTACTCCTTTGGAAATATGCAGGCAGAAGGTGATGCGTCTATGAAAAATCTGCTAGGGGGGAAAGGTGCTAATCTTGCACAGATGTGTCTTTTACAACTTCCAGTTCCCGCCGGTTTAACCATAACAACAGAATGTTGTACGGATTATTATGCTAACAACTGCTCACTTCCTAATGGTTTGATGAATGAAGTTTGGGCTGGCATGGATAAAATTGGAGATATTATGGGGGCCAAATTTGGAGACAAGGAGAATCCTTTGCTAGTTTCTTGTCGTTCGGGAGCTCGTATCTCTATGCCTGGTATGATGGACACCGTTCTAAATATTGGATTGTCAAGTGATACTATTCCCGGTCTTATTGCTCAAACTCAAAATGAACGTTTCGTTTATGACTCTTACAGACGTTTGATTATGATGTACGCTGACGTTGTGATGGAGAAAGCGGAAGGAAGGGAGCCTGTACAAGAAAAAGGTATCCGCAAACTTTTAGACGATTATCTTGAAGACTACAAAAAGCAACACAAATACAAATCTGATACAGAGCTAACCAGTCAAGATCTTCAGTATATAGCAAACAAATTTAAGCAAATTATAAAAAAGGAATTGAAAGTTGAATTCCCTGATAATGCAAATGAACAATTGGAAGGGGGTATTAAGGCTGTCTTTAAATCATGGATGGGAGACAAAGCTGTATCCTATCGGCGTATAGAGAAGATTCCAGAAAATTGGGGGACTGCTGTGAATGTCCAAGCTATGGTTTTCGGGAATATGGGGGAAGATTCTGCAACCGGGGTTGCTTTTACAAGAGACCCAGCCACGGGAGATAACGAATTTTACGGAGAATGGTTGATTAACGCACAAGGAGAAGACGTGGTTGCAGGTATTCGTACCCCTAATCCATTGAATGATACAACTAAAAATGCACATAACAAACATCTTATATCACTACAGGAAACTATGCCGGAGGTCTACGAAAACCTGTGTAATGTTCGTCACATCTTAGAAACATACTATCACGATATGTTGGATATTGAATTTACTATTCAGCATAAAATTTTATACATGTTGCAATGTCGTGTAGGCAAACGTACCGGAACAGCTGCCGTTAAGATGTCCGTAGACATGCTTTCAGAAGGTCTAATAGACAAAAAGACTGCTATATGTCGTGTAAGCACAAATCAACTTGATGAATTGTTACATCCTGTTTTGGACATCACTGATGAGAAAACAAAAGAGGTAATAGGACATGGACTACCCGCAGGACCCGGTGGTGTTTGTGGTAAAATAGCAATGAGTTCAAGAGAAGCGATGCGTCTTAACGACATTGGTGAAACTGCCATATTAGTTCGTGAAGAAACCAACCCGGAAGATGTGGAAGGCATGCAAGCCTGCGGTGGTATATTGACTGCTCGTGGAGGTATGACCTCACATGCTGCTTTGGTTGCAAGAGGATGGGGTAAGTGTTGTATAGTTGGCTCAGAAGATTTGTCCATTATGGGATCCCATGTTGTAAAAATCGGTAACAAAATATTTAAAGAAGGCGATACTATTTCGCTTAATGGTTCTAAAGGTTATGTTTATGAAGGTACTATTAAGATGGTATCCCCTACGGATTCTCCCCTATTCAAACAATTTATGTCTTTGGTAGATGATATCAAAACGATTGGAGTTGAAACTAATGCTGATAATCCTACAGACACTCAACAGGCACTTGACTTCGGAGCAAAAGGGATAGGATTATTCAGAATAGAACATATGTTCTACGGAAAAGACTCTGAAGTACCCCTTGCAATTATGAGAAAGATAATCTTATCCGATACAACCGAAGACAGACGTTCATATCTTTATACATTACTACCCTATATGAGAGAATCGGTAAAAGCAACTCTAAAAATAATGAGTGGCAATTCCGTAACAATACGTTTAATGGACCCTCCGCTACATGAATTTACTCCAAAGGATGAAGCACAACAAAAAATCATTGCAAGAGATTTGAAAATATCTGTTTTGGAATTGCAAGATAGAATTACAGCCTTACAAGAAGTCAATCCTATGATGGGTATTCGTGGTGTAAGGTTAGGAATTTTATATCCAGAAATATCTAAGATTCAATTCCGTGCGTTATTTGAGGCATATTGTGAGGTGAAGACTGAGGGCTTTGACCCAATCCTAGAAATAATGATACCTTTAACTATATCTGTTGAAGAATTAAAACATCAAAAAAAACTATGTGATTATATCCATGCAAAAGTTGAAGAAGAAAGACAAATGAAAATTTCATACAAGTTTGGAACAATGATAGAGGTACCGCGTGCCACTATGGCAGCAGATGAAATTGCTAAAGTAACTGACTTTTTCTCTTTTGGTACTAATGACTTAACACAAATGACTTTTGGATTTTCAAGAGACGATGTTAATTTGATTCTAGCAACTTATACCGAACAAAAAATACTTCCTAACGATCCTTTTCAAACTATTGACAAAGACGGTGTGGGTTTGTTGGTTGAACGTGCTATTCGCCATGGTAGGGAATCAAATCCGAAACTGAGAATAGGAGTATGTGGTGAACATGGAGGAGATGGGGAAAGTGTGAAATTCTTCTATAAATGTGGTGTTGATTATGTTTCATGTTCTCCATACAGAGTGCCATTGGCAAGATTGGCTGCTGCACAAGCTGCTATTGAACAGAAATAAAGATTGTATTTTCTTTATTTTTTTCATATCTTTGACAATGAAACAGACTGTAAATTTACAGTCTGTTTTATTTTTCTAGCACTAAATAATTTACCTAAAAGAGTCATAGATACATTTTGAGTACATAGAAATACATCATAGGAAATCGCTGAAATAAAGTCTGACATCAGTAGAGTAAAGTCTGACTTTGGTAAAATAATGTCAGAGTTTATTTCATTTGTATATCATAATAAAATGATTGTTCACTGTATCATATTTTATTTTACTCTAATTCTAGGATCTAACACAGCATATAGAATATCTGTTATTATATTTATTATCACTAATAAAACGCATATCACAAGCAATGCACCCATTACTAGTGGAAAATCATATTTCTCCAAACTATCTACTATTACTACTCCAATACCTTTCCAATCAAATATATATTCTACAAAAACTGCTCCCGCAATAAGTGAGGCAAACCAACCGCTAACAGCCGTTATCACAGGATTAAGTGCATTTTTCAAAGCGTGTCTCCAAATTATTTGACGATTATTAAGTCCCTTCGCTCTAGCTGTACGAATATAATCCTGCGAATAAACATCCAATAGAGTAGCTTTAGTCAATTCGGTAATAACCGCCAAAGGACGTATTCCCAATGTAAGAGATGGTAAGATAAGATTTTTCAAACATAGGTGTTCCCCGATACCTAAATCATCCACTACATATAACGAACCAAACATACTTAATCCAGTATACTTACTGAGAACAAATGCAAAAAACCAAGCTATAATTATGGCAGCAAAAAAAGATGGTAAAGACATACCTACTGATGTTATCAATTGTATAACTCTGTCTAACCAACTATTAGCATAAAGCGAAGAAATACTACCTAATATTACTCCTATGAGAGAAGCAAACAAAATAGAGGAAAGAGCCAAGATTATAGTATTTGGAAAAGCCTGTGCCAAAATGTCTGATACATTATTTTTACTTTGATAAGATCGTCTAAGATATGGGTACTTCAACACTACACAATTACTCCCTATCCTAATAAGTGTAGTAGTTGATGTGTATTTTGAAGTATCTAAAAAAAAGTTACTTGAAGTTATTGTACTGTGGAAAGATATGGGAGAAAGATCATTAAGATAATTCAGATATTGAACACTCATGGGTTTATCCAATCCCAAGTCTTTGTGAATCATATCCACACTTTTTTTGTCTGCTCTTTGACCTAACATCATTCTTGCAGGATCACCAGGTAGAATATTGAACAAACAAAATACTAATGTTACGACTCCAAAAACTACTAATAGTCCATAACTTATTTTTTTAAGTATATAATTTAACATTTTTATTTAGGAAGTGATCGCCATGCCCATTTATTTGCCACTTTTGTATCCTTAATCTGAATAACTGATGGATTATTTCTCACCATTGCCTCAATAGCTTTATCGTCACACGAATAAATAGAATAATCTGTCAAATTATATTTTTCAATAAATGAATACCACATATCTTGTGTGGAAGCAGTAATAACTATCACCCTTTCGCCTCTATCAAACTTATTTTTCAAAAAACTAATAGCCCTCTTCATCCCTTTATCACTTACCCTACTCAAATCAACGGCAACAAGAATATACAAAGAAGAAGTTGTATCACTCAAAAGTTCCAAACTCTCATCCTCATTTGACTGGTAGGCAAGTAAACTAAAACCATCGGCTTTAATTTCATTGGGATTGGAATAACGAGACTTGATAAAAGTCCAGTGCAGTTGAAAATCAATATCTTTTTGACTCTCTTGCATCAACTCGTCCATAGAAAACTCTTTCATTTCCCCGCTAACATTATTTTTATATGTAGCAAATGTTACAACAGGTGCCTGTTCGCTTTTCTTAGGAGCCATTTTATTACCAATTTTCCAAGGACGAAAATCTATTATTGGTTCATACATTATATTTCTCACACCAAAAATCAAAATCAATACTGTAAACACACTAACAGTAAGCCAATTTTTAGGATTTGATAGTCGCTGTGGTTTATTAATATCAGTAATAAATATGCCAAAAAGTAGTATATCTAAAGCAATGTTTTTGAAAAAAGTTTGCCAGTTTGTTAACTTAACGGCGTCTCCAAAACAACCGCAATCAGATACATTATTTGTCAATGCATCTATCAAAGTTGTTACCGTAAAGAATAACATAAAAGCAGTAGCTACCCACTTATTTATATTGTTATATACATGCAATAAAATAGTTACTCCTATAAGAAATTCGGCACAACACAAAAAAATACTGAGTATCACTGGCAATGTGGGTATCACATGTAATAGCCCATCAAATCCAAAGACGTTAATATACTCTTCAATCTTATATGCCGTCCCCATAGGATCTACTGATTTTACAAAACCACTAAATATAAAGACTCCTCCAAAAATAAATCTTAATATATGATTTATAATATTTTTTGTTTGCGTATTCATTTTTACTTTTGTATTTAATTTTTATTATTTTCTATCTATCAAAATAAAAAGTTAATCAAAAAAGTTATTTTTCGAAAAGAGTAAATTCTTTTTTGAAAATAATTTTTCCTTTCGCCACTTTATTTTAGTCACTTAACTTATTAGTATTTTTATGTGTGCTATTATTATTCGTAATCCTTTATTTATTCTCTCCTTCTCCCATTCGAATCAGACAAAATACAGCGTAATTGATTATATCAGTATAACTGCCCTGCGGTCCTTCAGAAACAATTGTCTTTCCATTATTATCCTCTATCTGCTTCAGTCTTAGAATTTTTTGAAGTATCAAGTCCGTCATACTACTTATTCTCATATCTCGCCAAGCTTCCCCATAATCGTGGTTTTTTTTGAGCATAAGGTCTTTTGTTTGCATGGCGTATTTATCATATAGTTCTTCTGCTCTTTGATATGGAATATCATCGTAATCATTCTCACCTAATCCACACTGAATCAATGCTATAATTCCATAATTCACTATTGCCATAAACTCCTCTTCCATATTATCTCCCACAAGATTGACCCCACTTTGCTGAATGGAACGAATACGTTTGGCTTTTATAAATATTTGGTCAGTAAGTGAGGCAAGACGCAAGATTCTCCATGAAGTACCATAATCTTTCATCTTTTTTATAAACAAATCACGTGTTTTTTTTATAATATTGTCATATTCAATAGATGTATTTGCCATAAAATTTTTACCTTTGCAAAATGTTTAATTTTAAACCTTTAAAATAAATATGCTTTCGGAAGACAAAATTACGGAAAATTCACAATATAAGAAAATAAATATTAGAGGAAATCTATTTTCTTTGGAAGTTCCCAAAGTGATGGGAATTTTGAATTTGACGGATGACTCGTTCTTCGATGGTGGATGTTATAACACTTTAGACAAGGCCATCATTAGAGTCGATAATATGATAAAAGATGGTGTAGACATAATAGATATTGGAGCTTGTTCTACACGTCCGGGAGCAAAACTTGTAGATAAAAAAGAGGAGATAAATAGAATTTTACCTGTTTTGAAAGAAATAAAAAAAAGGTATCCAAATATTCCTATAAGTATTGATACTGTTTGGGCAAAAGTAATAGAGGCTTTAGCTAATGAAGGCATAGATATCATAAATGATATATCAGGAGGACAATTTGACGAAAATCTCTTTGACCAAGTTGCAAAGCATCATCTTGTTTATGTACTTATGCACACCAACAATACACCTGAGCGTATGCAAAAAAATATCCATTATGATAATCTATATCTAGATTTGTGTAAATATTTTTCAAAAAAAATCAATATCCTAAAAGACAAAGGAGTAATTGATATAATAATTGATTTAGGCTATGGTTTCGGTAAAACAATTGAGATGAATTACGAATTGCTCCGCCGTCAAAAGGAATTTGCTTTATTTTCACTACCTATTCTTACCGGCATATCTAGAAAAAGTATGATGTACAAACCTCTAAATCTAACGCCACAAGACATTGTTAGCGAAACAAGTTTTTTACATGCCTTCGCCCTTCAAAACGGTGCAGATATACTCAGAGTACACGATGTAAAAGTAGCAAAGAATTGTATAAAGTTGTACCAACTTTACAAAAATAGTTAACTATGTTCCTATTAGATATAATACAAAGCCTACCTACCTTCAAAATCATTGATTTTATTGATGTTTTTGTTGTTGCAATCTTATTATTTTTCGTTTTCAAAATGATAAAAGGAACAAATGCAATAAGTATTGTTGTAGGGTTCTTTATTCTTTATATAATATGGAAAGTTGTTTCTATATTAGGAATGCGAATAATGAGTGAAATATTGGGTCAATTCATATCTTTGGGACTTATGGCACTCATTGTTATATTTCAACCGGAGATCCGACGTTTCCTTGTTATGTTGGGTTCACGCGGATTTGCAAAACGAAGTAGAAAGTTCTTTTTCTGGAAAACCAACAACATCATTAAAAACTTGAATGTTAACGCAATAGTCCAAGCATGTGGTCATATGTCTCAAACTTACACCGGAGCACTAATTATTTGTTGCAAAGAAAACAAATTGGATTCAGTGATAAAATCAGGAGAAGTCTTCAAAAGTGAATTATCCAGCCAATTATTGGAAACAATATTCTTTAAAAATACTCCTCTCCACGACGGAGCAGTGATAATTGACAAGGGACACATACAAGCTGCTCGTTGCATTCTCCCTGTCTCCCATGCAACAAACATTCCGTTGTCAATGGGTCTTAGACATCGTTCAGCATTAGGTATAACCGAGAACACAGACGCTATTGCAGTGGTAGTTAGCGAACAAACAGGTCAAATATCTATAGCCGAAGGAGGAATTATTCGTCAAGGTATCACAACAAGCTATCTACAATCTTTTTTGGAACGCAAATTCAATACATTAAAGATTGAAGATAAAGAACAAAAATAATAAATTAATATATCGTCAATCTATCATTAAAATCTAATAACGAAAATAGTCCCCAAAACAATAGAAACATCAAAAGACAAGAATCATAATCTACGACATACTACTTTTGTCTTTGACAAATATGATAACAAATGTTGAGATTATGACCGACCAGCAACTTATCCATGAAATAAAAGATTGATTAAAGAAGAAAGTTACTAGCAGTAACGATAAAGACGGACAAAATATTATACTTACTAATAAAAACAGGTAGAATAAAATGTAATTTTATTCTACCTGTTTTTATTAGTAAGTATAACAATAGCAATACTCTACCGTTTTTACCATATACGTATCAATTCTCCTGTATTCTGATCAAACAAAATATTGTTTTCGTACGACAGGGTATAGGCAACATTACCATATTGCATAAGTTTTACAATTTTAGATACATTTGTCATATCCATTCCTTGCAATGTTACTTTCACTTTCTGAGGAACCATATAATAAATACCAACACCTTCTTTATTTAACTTCTTTTTCATTTGCTCGTTCATATAACTATCCATACTATTTTTGGCATTCTCTTCTGTTGTTACATAAGAATGTATACGAACATTAACTTTCACTCCTTCTCCCTTCTCATTTAAATCCATCAATCCATTCGTTGCAGAAAATTTACAGACAGGTAGTAATAAATCTTCTTCCAATATTATAGGTTTTTCAGGTGTTATTACAAAAATATATTCTTCCGTTTCAGTTTTCTCTATCCCGGTAAAAAGAGCTACGTAAGATGAAATAATTTCATCCAACTGTTTATACATAAAATCAACAGTTGTATTCATATACGTCCCTTCCCATCCACCTGAAAGCAACTCTATTTGTTTATCTCTCAATCTTTTTATCTCGACAACAACTTTATCTGCCGTCATTTGTGGATACTTAGTTAACAATCCTTGTTGCATCAAAAGTTTTTCGTAAGTTGATTTTACCTCCAAAGATAATGATTGTCTGTTTTGCATCTCCTTTGGATCCGAATCATATTTACAGGAAGGAATATCACACATAACTTTTGTATATAGCTCATTATTTATATTTTGTCCTTTCATCAAAACACTTTTTATAGTTCCAAACGTAGTTTTTTCTACACGAACATTATTATCTACATTCATTATGTAACGCTTATTGGCATCTGCTGAAATTCTCTCTGAAATATCTGCACTGACAATACGATATGTTGTGGTATTTTTCAATGCAATATTATCTATTCCCAACATGTAAGCATTATCTGAATAAATTCCTTTTGTTCGTGTAGTTTTTTCTACTTTAAATCTAATAACCAAATCAGTTTTCGGTAAATTGTAAATTATACTATTTGAAGACTCTTTACCACTATTCATAGAAAATGATCTATAACTCTGTGCTGTTATTATCATCGGCAACATTACCATTGCACCAAGCATAATAAATTTTGTTTGTTTCATATTCATATCCTTTCTTATTTATCTGTTTATTTTCAGTAGAGTTTTTTTCTTATTCTTATCTACAACAATTATTGCATCTTGTTGTAACAACTTAGACATACTTAAAACTACTGCCAAATTATTTATATCCAAATAATTATCATCTAACACCGTTTGGATAATATTGAAATTTCTATCTATTTGAAATAATTTTTTATTTCTAACTACATAAGCTACTCCATCAACAAAACCTGTTACCATATCAAAATATTCATCTGTCAAAGGCTTATAGGTTTTACTATCAAAATATGACCATCCTTTTTTATCTTTTGCACATAGCACACCACCTTTATTTGCACCTATAATTTTGAATTTATCTTTCAACTCCATCCCATCAAAATACAAACGAATTCTTTCTTTTTTTATCTTATATTCTACATAATCAGACATAGGTAATACATTTTTCGTTTTAGGGAATTCCATTTTCTGCCCATTATCTTTTAACAATATTGAATTATTTCTTCCATCATAAAAAACAATACAAGTTTTACTATTGGAAGCACGGACCTTTTTGTATTCAAATGGAATTTTAATCTGACCATTCATATCAATACCTCCCCATCTATCCTTTTCCATAACAACAAATATTCCTTTACTTTGAGCAAATATGTCAAGATATTTAGGTTTTACCAGCCAACCATTCTGGCTTGAACGAATACCATAATTTAGCATACTGTCTGCAATATATATTAACTCATGACTGTCATAAGATATCAAATCCTTAATATCCCCATTGATAATATCTATCATCTTGTTATCTTTGTTCAAGATATATGTGGTTTGATCATTTTTAGCAATGAAAAAAGTATCTTTATGTAAAGTAGTCATCTGTAATTTGTCATAAGCAGCGGGAATAAATGTAATATAATCTCTTCCTATCAATCCCTTACGACCATTATCTGTATAAATAAAATAATCATTAGAATTTATAGGTTCTATATTTTGAAACATGGGACTGAAAAGCATATTACCGTAAATATCATACAACGCTTGTTTTCCGGTACTTGTAAATCCTTTGATATAAAATTTATCTTTCTTATTAACAACCGT
The DNA here is from genome assembly GCA_052170555.1 of Bacteroidales bacterium. GTDB lineage: Bacteria > Bacteroidota > Bacteroidia > Bacteroidales > P3 > Scybalousia_A. The sequence continues at coordinate 42,052 of JBQNAI010000005.1, forward strand.
CAAATCGTCATATTGAGCCTCAGATTTGATCGTACCTTTCTTATCTATAAGTCCCAAATAATCTATCCCATTCTTATTAGTTGTATAAGCATATAACTCACCCGCTATAACAGTCTGTATCCGCCTATACTTATTTTGTACAATTATATTTCCTTTTGCATCCATCAAACCATAAGCAGCTTTTCTCTTAAATATGACAACATCATCTGCCTTAGAAATTATTTCACAATCATTATCATTAATTTGTTTACCATCTTTACCCAACAATATCAATTTTTCGCCATCGTAAACCAAAGCACTACCACATTGAAATACATTCAAAATAGATTCATCAGAACGATTATATGGCGTTTCTATAAAATAATTTGCAAGAGTTATAACATTACCGACAGTATCTGAAAAACCTACTTGATTATTTTTTAAGTATGTTATAATACCATCACTTATAACATCTATTGAATCATAATAAAAATCAAGAACAAGCACAGAATTTCTCATAACTGCCCACTTACTATCTTTCTTCACTGCATAAAAATCACCCCCCAATGAAATTATTCCATCAGATCCTGCATACAATTTTTCAAATGTAGGTTGTGCCACAATATTTAACACAAATCCCAAAATCATAAATAATGCTATAGCTTTTTTCATTATAATTTTATTTTTAGTTGTTATTTTCTCTCGTTTATATCCTCGGTTCTTGCTGACTCAGACAATGAAAACTACCCAAACCCCACACAATATCAGTAGAATCTATACCAACAATCCTACGATTTTTAAAAACTTGTTCAAATATCTGCATTGCTTTATCATCATTATCGCATTTATAAAGTGGAACTATTACTTTATTATTGGCAATATAAAAATTAGCATAAGATGCTGGCAATTTCTGTCCATCATATACCACATTCTGTGGCATAATCATCTCTACAATATTTAATTGCTTCCCATTAAGCAAACGAGCTGTACTAAGAATGGAAAGATTTTTGTTCAAAACAGAATAGTCTTCCGAATTCCTATCTTCGCTAACCATAGTAATAACCGTATCCTCGTTAACAAATCTAGTAATATCGTCAATATGTCCATCAGTATCATCACCCTCAATACCTTCCTTTAACCAAATAATATTTTGTATCCCATAATAATCACAAAGTCGTTCTTCTATTTGTCTAAGTGAGAATTGTGGGTTACGATTTTTATTAAGAAGACAGCTTTCCGTTGTTATAACATCACCTATTCCATTAAAATCAACACTCCCTCCCTCCATAACGATATCAACATCAAATCTATTCAATTGTAGATAATCAGCAATCTTACTTGCTATCATATTATCTTTTTCTGATGGGTATTTTCCTCCCCAAGCATTGTATTGCCAATTAACTATCGCCTTCTCCTCTCTGTTGATAATAAATGCAGGTCCATGATCTCTTATCCAGGCATCGTTAGTTTCAAACTCATGGAAAAAAATCTTTGACATATCGGTCCCGTTCATCTGCAACTGCGACTGCACCCTTAGTAGCATATCTTTATTCAAAACATTGATATGCACTTTTTCATCTTTGGATAACTCCTCTATAAAATTATTATAGTAAGGAAAGATAGTGGCAATTTTACCCGGCCAAGAGTTTTCATTATGTGGATAAGAAAGCCATGTTGCTTCGTGAGTATGCCATTCCGCTGGGAATCTAAATCCATCCACTGACGGATTGATAGTTTGTATTCTATTGTTGCTATACATAATTCGCACAAATAATTATTGGTACTTAATATGTTTTTATTATCTATTCAATATATCTATTCACTATATCACCATAGGATTCCACTCTTCTATCTCTAAAAAATGGCCAATGTACACGATATGAATCTGTGTCGTTCAAATCCAGTTCTACCACAACATTTTCTTCCTTATCATGAGATGCTTCATACAATATCGTCCCAAATGGGTTGCTTACGAAACTTCCACCCCAAAATATCATATTCCCCTCCTTCCCAGTACGGTTTATTGAAACCGTATGCAAACCATTTGCAATTGCATGTCCTCTTTGTATGGTCTGCCAGGCAAAGTATTGTTCTTTGTTAGTTGCCTCATCTTGAGAAGATGCCCAACCTATTGCCGTAGGGTAGAACAGAATTTGAGCTCCTTTCATTGCAGTCAAACGACTTGCTTCTGGATACCACTGATCCCAACAAATCAAAACTCCAATACGACCAAACTGCGTTTGAAATACCTTATAACCTAGATCTCCAGGAGTGAAATAGAACTTTTCATAGTATCCGGGGTCGTCAGGTATATGCATTTTACGATATTTCCCTAAATAAGTCCCGTCAGCATCTATAACAATAGTAGTATTGTAATAAAGACCCTCCATTTGCTTCTCAAACATTGATGCGACTATTACAATCCCCAATTCCTTCGCCAAACGACAAAACATCTGCGTAGATTCTCCTGGTATTTGCTCTGCCAAAGCAAAATTATTATAGTCTTCAATATCACAAAAATACAAGGAAGCAAATAATTCTTGCATGCAAACAATATTAGCTCCTTGTTTAGCCAAATCTTTTATATTATTTACAGCTTTATTCATATTCAATGTCTTATCTTTTACACAAGACATCTGCATCAATCCAACTTTAATTTTCATTTTACCTATATTATTTGTCATTTTATTTTATTATAAAACGATATACATAGCATGTAATCAGTCTTTTTTGAGAGATCCCCACTGTGACAGTAGAACTCCACCAATAACAACTAATATACCTACTATTTTTTGAATATTTATTTTTTCTATTCCCATAGTAACACTCATAATAAGTGTCACTATGGGAATAATATTCGTAAACACAACAACACCTGCTACACTTATCAACTTAGCTGCTACAGAATATAGAGCAAATGCCACTGCTGAACATAAAACTCCCAATACTATTATATCCGTAATTGCTGCAAAAGACCAATCTAATGACTGCACTTTATTAATATCAAATATCAAAAAACAAGGTAGATAATATATGATAGCGATAATATTTTGAAAAGTAGTGATTGTAATAGGACCATAACCCTTTCTTAATATTTTTTGCAAAACAGTTCCATACATTGTAGCAGACAAAACAGCCAAAAGTAAAAGTAACAAACCGCCTATACTAATATCCTTACCTTGTCCCCCAAAGCTCATAATCACAATACCAATAACGGAAATAGCGGCACCAACGAATAACTTTTTATGAATATGTTCCTTATAAAACATATACAAACTCAATGCTGTTACAATAGGTATTAATGCTATTATTGCCGATGTTACTGATGGAGAGACGAAAAGCAATCCAAAGTTCTCTCCTATAAAATATAAAAAGGGTTCAAATAAAGCCAATAAGAAAAATAGAGAAATATCATCTTTCTTTATTCGCTCTATTTGGCCTTTCGGCTTAAATAATAAAAGCAAAATGGAAGACGCTACTATCAACCTAGATAATACTATAGTAAAAACAGGAAAACCTTTATACAACAATTCTTTGGTCCAAACAAAACTCATACCCCAAAGAATAACTGCAACAATTATTGCAGTATAGCCATATAATTTCTTTTTATTTTGCATTAACAAATAAGTAATTCACTCTGCAAAGGTAGTAAATTTATTGATTATTACGATAATGTATAATCTGGAAATTTTATTCATTGATATCTCTACGAATATTCCCTGATTGAAGAGTCATATTTACGATACTAATTGTATAATTAGTAATCACACCTACTGTTAAAATCTTTTTTGTTCAACAAATTTAGTAATTTTATCAGCCATATATGTAATCTGTTTAGTATTCAATGAGAAAAATATGATATTTATATTTTTTTGAACACTAATATCGGATTAATAAAAAGGAAAATATGAATTATTTAAATCTAAGTGGAACTTTATTCTTTTGATGTGCAACAACAAAAAATTCTTTCTTGACTTTATTTAATCAAAGTCCCACTTTGATTAATTATTTATCAATCTCAATTTTGGAAGTTAATATTGTACATTAACAAATCTACAGTATTTTTCATTAATTTCACACATCTTTCATTTATTTCATAATATTATTACTATGTTTTTTCATATCCTCCTTACTTATTTACCATTTATCATTGTGCATATACCTTTAATTATGCTATATAGCTTATTTCTCTCCATATAATCTTGCTTATGCTTGTTTTTTTATAAATAACATACCCGTACTATAATAATACACCTATAGCAAATCATGATTTATAAATATCACTACCACAATTAGTAATAACTAGTCAGATAAAGAAAATGAAATTCTAATATCAAAATATGTATATAAAAAATTCAGACTCCCGATAGATGATACCGACAGTCTGAACCTATGCAAAACTATTTTCTATATGGAAATATTAGTTTTCTCTCTTCTCCATCTCCTCTTTCAACGAAGCAAGGACATCCAAATCACCCAAAGTTGTCTTCTCTAACGTCTGAGTAATCTTTTTAACCATATTCCCATCCTTCTTAGTTTTAGTTTCGTCTTCTTGTCTCCATGTTTTTACGTGAGATAAAACGATACGTTTAGCTTCTTTTTGGAATTCTATCACCTTAAATTGAAGTTTCTCATCAACCTTAGGATTGCTCTTATCTTCTTTCTGCATTTGACCTTTTGGACAGAAGCCCTCAATACCATAAGGTAGATTAACAACAGCTCCACTCTTTTCATTAACGCTGATAACTGTACCCTCATGGGTAGAACCTACCGTAAAGATAGTTTCAAATACATCCCAAGGATTCTCTTCCAACTGCTTATGACCAAGAGATAACCTCCTATTTGAAGGATCTACTTCAAGAACTATCACTTCCATCTTTTCACCAACCTTAGTAAACTCGGCAGGATGCTTAATCTTCTTACTCCATGAAAGATCTGAGATATGAATCAACCCATCTACGCCTTCTTCCAATTCAACAAAGATTCCGAAATTAGTAAAATTGCGGACAGTTGCAATATGTTTGCTACCTACCGGATATTTTTCTGCAATACTAATCCAAGGATCTGGTTTCAATTGTTTCATTCCTAAAGACATCTTTCGTTCTGCACGATCCAACGTAAGGATTACCGCTTCCACATCATCACCTACTTTTAAGAAATCATGGGCTGTACGTAAATGCTGACTCCAGCACATCTCCGTTACATGGATTAGTCCTTCTACACCAGGAATTATCTCAACAAATGCACCATAGTCTGCAATCACAACAACCTTTCCTTTTATCTTATCCCCGACCTTCAAATTCGCATCAAGCTGCTCCCAAGGATGAGGAGTCAATTGCTTTAATCCTAAAGCTATTCGCTTCTTTGCTTCATCAAAGTCTAAGATTACCACCTTTATCTTATCATCAAGATGGACAATTTCCTCAGGAGAGCTAATTCTACCCCAAGACAAATCTGTAATATGAATAAGACCATCAACGCCTCCCAAATCTATAAATACTCCATATGAAGTAATATTTTTAACTGTTCCTTCAAGAACCTGCCCTTTCTCAAGGTGTGACATAATCTCCGCTTTCTGTGCTTCAATCTCATCCTCAATCAAAGCTTTGTGAGAAACAACAATGTTTTTGTACTCGTTATTAATCTTAACAATCTTAAACTCCATAGTTTTATCAACAAAAACATCATAATCTCTAATAGGCTTAACATCTATTTGAGAACCAGGTAAAAATGCTTCAATACCAAAGACATCAACTATCAAACCTCCTTTAGTTCTTGATTTGACATAACCTTTAATAATCTCACCAGCTTCGTAAGCTTCATTAACTCTACCCCAAGACTTCAATATTCTCGCTTTTTTGTGACTCAAAAGCAACTGACCATTAGAGTCTTCTTGACTTTCAATAAATACCTCTATCTTATCTCCCACTTTAAGCTCCGGATTATAACGGAATTCAGTCGCCGATATAATACCATCAGATTTGAAGTCTATATTAACAACAACTTCTCTATCATTCATGGATACAATCGTACCTTCCACCAACTGATCGTTACCGATAGACCCAAAAGTCTTATCATAAGCAGATTGAAGTTTCTCTCTATCTTCGTTACTATATACTTGCTTGTTATCTATTGACGACCAATCAAATTCTTGTAACGGCTGAATGTTTTTTAAATCTCTCATATGAGAATAATATTTATTTTTTGTACAATCTCCTGTTAGATCGAATTGTTAAACATACGGTTAAATCTTTTTGCGAGCAATAACAGGCTTACTCTCACGCAAATAAGAATTTGCAAATTTACAAAAAATTAAGATAATGGCAATACTTTTCTTCTTTTTTTTCAGATTTAATATCTGAACAACAGATATATTTTTATTATACAACATCTTGTACAAAAGATTAGTTATATACAAACAGACATTTCAAAAACTATTTTAATAAATCATAAAAATAGTTTTACAATCTCTCAAAAAAAATTTGCAATTGTAAGCATTATTCTTGTTTAGACGGTCTGAAAAATAATTTTAGACGGTCTAAAAGATGATTTTAGACGGTTCAAAACAAACTTTCGGACCGTCTAAAACAAATTATTTTGGAGATTTACAAAATTCTTTCCTACAATTACAAACATATTATGTATTATTACACAGATATTTTGAGTAACACAAAAAATATTACTACCAAACAGAAGAATATATCAGATAGTAAAAAAATTTATTTCCACTTACGAAAAAATATCTTACCGAATAAATAAACTACAAATTAATTTAGAACAATCTATAATAAAAGAAAATACAAACTTATCAAATAATTTTTAGATAAATTATCAAACCGGATCTACATCTATTGATATACGAATCTGCATATTTGTTTTCTGTATAAGAAACTCCTCATTATATTGTCTAAGACACTGTTTCGCCATAGTATATGATATATTTTTCTCTATTTTCAGCCATATCTCCATTGCATATAGATTTTTTATTCTTGCAATTATAGGTTCTTGGGGACCAAACAGACGTCCTCCGAAAATCTTTCGCAAATGCAATGCATATTCCATGCTTTTTTGCCGTAAAAATTCTCTATTTTTATGTTGCAACGTCAGTTTTATCATCTTACAAAAGGGAGGAAAATTCAGTATTTGCCTTTCTCTAAGTTGTTCTCTGTACATTCGTTTGTAATTTCGCTGCATAATATTTAACATTATAGGATTTTCAGGTTCAAATGTTTGTATCAGTACCTTTCCCTGCTGACCTTTACGCCCTGCCCTACCACTCACCTGTGTCAATATCTGAAAAGCACGTTCAAAAGCCCTAAAATCAGGATAATGAAGCATAGCGTCAGCTCCCAAAACACCTACAAGAGATACGTTTTCAAAGTCAAGACCTTTAGAGATTATTTGTGTTCCACAAAGGATATCTATATTATGTAATGCAAAATCATTAATTATGTTGGTATACGCATCTTTCGTCCTCATAGAATCTGAATCCATTCGTTTGATTTTGGCATTTGGAAAATATATTTGCAACTCTTCCTCTATCTTTTCCGTACCTATTCCAACCCACCTTATTGAATGGGATTGGCACTGCGGACAATAGGATAATACATCTGTATGATAACCGCAATAATGACACTCCAAATCCTGCTCTTCTTTGTGAAGAACCAACGCAACATCACAGTTAGGACAATGAGGTACAAATCCACATACATTACATTCTATGTGTGGAGCATAACCACGCCTATTCTGAAAAATAATTACTTGTTTTTTATCATTCAATGCAGAATTTATTTCCTCATACAGTCGTTGCGAAAAAATACCATGCATATTATTTTCTTTTAATTCATGTTGCATATCCACAAATTCAATCTTCGGCAAAGGCAAATCAAAATATTGTTTATTTAGTTCTAATAGTTGATATTTTCCTTCATCTGCCATTTTATAAGATTCTACATTTGGAGTGGCACTTCCTAAAATAGCTTTTGCATTAAACATCTTTGCAATATACAACGCACAATCTCTGCCATTATAATGAGGAACCGGCTCTGTTTGCTTGTACGATGTATCATGCTCTTCATCTATTATCACAAGTTTTAGATTAGTAAATGGTAAAAATACGGAAGAACGTGAACCGAGAATAATTTGAAACTTGTTGTTTCCTTCATCTGTTATCGTTCTTTGCCAAATCTCTGCCCTCTCTACCATAGAAAATTTGGAATTATAAACAACTACTTGATTACCGAAATACTTCTCCAAACGCTTTATCAGTTGCGTTGTAATAGCTATTTCAGGTAAAAGATACAAAACTTGATTAAGCTTATTATCGTCACTTTTAGTATGATTAATTACCCTATCTATCAATTTAATATAAACCTCTGTTTTCCCGCTTCCTGTAACCCCATGAATAAGACTTATAGGAATATCGTTCCAATGTGCAATAATTTTATCAAAACATTGCTGTTGTTCTTTGCTTAACCGAATAGATGAAGCATCATCTGTTTTCATATTACATTTTAGCCGAGATATTTCGTGAGATTGTTTTATAAAAATTTCTTTCTTCAATAATGTAGCAATAGTTGATGAGCTACAATCTTTTTCTTCTAATTCCGATTTCTTGATTATCCTCTTAGTTTTGGTTAATGCAAGATATTTTAAAATAACTTCACATTGTGGTCTAGTACGTTTATCTTTATCTAATTTATCAAACAATTTCTTTAATTCTTGTTGTGAAGTATATATATCATTTAGTGTAATATAAATCTCTTTTTTAGGAGTATATTTACTATATAATTCTTCATCTGTAATAAGTACGTTTGTTTCTATCAGTTTATTAATAGTTTTCAAAACAAATGCTTGAGTTAGTGTCAAATCCTCCGATATTAACATAGTTTTTATATCTTCCAATGTCACCTTATCTTTACCCATGACAAAATTAATTATTCTCACTTCTTTATCTTCCAAATCCGAAATATCAGAATTAAAATAAGGAGAAATATTTATAATAGTCTCACTTTTTAAACGAAAAGATGCTGGCATGGCAACAGTCAACACATCACCAATATAGGCGATATAGTAATCTGAGACCCATTTAAAAAATTCTATTTGTCGCTTTGTTACAATCGGTTGCTCATCTATAATATCTAGTACAAACTTCAATTGCAATTTGGGACTAATTGGAAGATTTTTCTCTGTTTTATCATCATTTAATTCATTGGTCAAATCAATAATTATAGCTGAATATATTTTCTGTCTCAACTGTACCGCCACACGTTGTCCGATTTTTACTTTACCTATCAATATCGTTGGTACACGATAAGTATAGAAATAGGGTAAATGTAACGCTAATATAACCTTTGCAAACAAAACTTGTGTGTTCATCTGTTTTCTGCCATCTACTATGCACAACAGTATAATACTGTGTCTTTGTGTGTGCAAATATACAAACTTTTCGCCGAAAATATCTAAAGCAATATATTCTTTATTGAATCATAACATGAAAAATTAGCAGATTATTATTGTTGATATTATTGTTGATAAGATTTCTCATGAAAAAAAAATTCTATTTATTATTTTCATAATTTTGCAATATAAAAATTATGAAATAACATCTAAAATGAATATATTGATCATAGGGTATGGCAAAATGGGGCACCAAATAGAAAAGACAGCATTGCAACGAGGACATCGTATAGAAAGTATTATCGATATAAATGATAATTTCAATCAAATAAATCCTAAGAATATTGACGTTGCAATAGAGTTTACTAATCCAAGTGCAGCAATTAATAATTTCAATGAGTGTTTTAAACGCAATATTCCACTTGTTTGTGGTACAACAGGCTGGTATAATGAACTTGAATCAATAAGAAAAATCGTGAATGAGCAACAACAATCCTTTTTGTACTCTTCTAATTTTGCTATTGGGGTATATCTATTCCGTCAGCTAAACGTTTATTTAGCAAAAATGATGAACAATTACCCTACATACACACCCTCTATTACCGAGGTGCATCATATTCATAAAAAAGATGCCCCATCAGGGACTGCTATCACTCTTGCCGAAGAACTATTGCATAACTACAATAAAATATCTTCATGGGCGATGGATATTAAGGGCGATGAAAACATTATGCCTGTGAATTCTGTCCGCAAAGGCGAAGAATTTGGGACTCATATCATATCTTACGATTCAGATTGCGACATTATAGAAATCAAACACACAGCTCTAAACCGTAAAGGGCTTGCTTTCGGTGCTATTTTAGGTGCTGAATTCCTTAAAGATAAAAAAGGATTTTTTACGATGGAAGATTTAATGGACGAAATAAATAATAAATAGGATGAATTATAGCATTGGAATAGATATTGGCGGAACTAATACCGTCATCGCTCTTGTTGATACAATGGGTATAGTTGTAAAAAAAGAAAAACTAAAAACTACAGACTTTTTTCTTATAGAAGATTATCTAAAAACAATAACTACCAAAATAGAATTGCTCGCAGATAATGTCAAGGAAGAAAACAATCTTTTAGGTGTGGGCATAGGGGTTCCAAATGGTAATTTCTATCACGGAAGTATTGAATATGCTCCAAATTTACCATTCAAGGGTATTATAAAACTAAAAGATATCTTGGAAGTATTATTATTAAAAGATGGGTATAACATTAACGTTACTGTGACTAATGATGCTAATGCAGCAGCTATGGGAGAAATGATTTTCGGTAAAGCAAAGAATATAAAAAATTTCATTATGATAACGTTAGGTACAGGCGTAGGTTCGGGGATTGTAGTTGATGGTAAATTAGTATACGGTCACAGCGGATTTGCCGGAGAATTGGGTCATACTATTATTGACCCCAACGGTAGAATGTGTAATTGTGGCAGAAAAGGATGCTTGGAAAGATATGCATCTGCAACAGGTATTGTTATTACTATGAGGGAAATATTATCCAAATACACAACATCATCTGTTTTGAGAGAAATTCAGGAAGATAAACTCACAAGTAAAGATATTTACAATGCCGCCTTAATGGGAGATAAACTCGCTTTGAATTGTTTTGATTATACAGCAAAACAGTTAGCTTTGGGTATAGCAAATGCCGTTGAGATAACCTCTCCAGAAAAAGTCTATTTATTTGGGGGACTTGCTAAAAGTGGGAATATTTTATTGAATCCATTAAAAGAATATATGGAAAAATTTCTATTTTCAGTTTTTCTGAATACCGTAACTATAGAATTATCAGATTTAGGTGAAGAAAATGCTGCCATTTTGGGAGCAGCAGCACTTTGTTTCTAAAAATTATTTTTTTATAAAGTTTTATTAGCAACACGTAGTATGTAATTATTTTCATGAAAAGGATATTTATAATAGTACTATTGCTTGTCTGTTCTACACTGTTTGCACAAGAACAAGAAAAAGTTGAGGATAATGTGATATTCTTTTATAATGCAAAATTATCTAATGGAAAGAATATCAAATGTGAGAACTTCGATTTGGATTTTCACATAAATACTTACGACATTCTAGAGTCTAACGGTATAATTGACTCTATGTTTGTACGTGATAATGAGAAACAACTTGAAGATATAGACAAAATGAATTGGATTTATTCTTGTAAGTTCAAGGTTACAAGAAAACAATTATCAAAAGACTTTGCATATCTGAATATTCAGAATATTGATGGCAATTGTTCTTTGTATATCAACAATAAATTTGTAAAGTACTATAACAATTCATTTATTTACAACTGTGATGATATAAAAAAATTTTTGAAAACTGGGACAAATAAAATTGAATTGAGATTTTTTACTAAGGACTCTATACGTATGAATCAGAGGTCTCCACAATATTTGTACGGTTGGGATTGGTATCCCAAAACATTGGCACCACGTATCAATGGCATATGGCTTACGTTTGAGGAAGATTTACCTTGCATAGATTATGCAAACATTCAAACGACGAAAATCATGTATAATAACAACAACTCCAAAACTGGTGAAATGATTCTCAATGTTTATTTTCGCAAGCCTCTGACAGAACCTCATACATTAATAGTTACAAATGCTGAACAAGAATATGAATATGCCGTTGGAATAAATGATACGTTAGAATTTGAATTATATCCGAACAATACGGGATATTACACATTAGAATTTACTATTAATAATGCCGAATTGTGGTACCCTAATCGTACAGGAGAACAATATTTATATAAAGTCAATATTTGTTTGGATAAGATAAGCAACGTACTACATTCTACCCGATTTGGAATACGCAGAATAGACCTAATAAGAGAACAAGATTCAATAGGAGAGAGTTTTTATTTCAAGGTAAATAATCAAAATGTCTTTATGAAGGGAGCAAATTATATCATGACTTACGACAATCCTATGAACGACATAATACTTGCTGCAAATGCCAATATAAATATGCTACGTGTCTGGGCAGGAAGTGATTATGGCAGTGATGATTTCTTTAATTACTGCGATGAATATGGAATTCTTGTTTGGCAAGATTATCCTTTTTCCACAGAATTGTATCCTGTAAATAATGATTTTATAAATAACGTCAAACACGAGGCAACTCAAAATATTATGCGTATATCAGGACATCCTTCCTTAGCGGTTCTTTGTGGCAATAACGAAATATGGGAAGGATGGAACCATTGGGGCTGGAAAGAAAAGGTACAAGATACCATTCAAGTAGTGAAAAATTACAATTATTTATTTAAAGATATATTAAAAAATATTAGCCAGAAATATGCTCCTACTCTCGATTATATACACTCGTCTCCTGTCAATCATGGTTGGGGAAATCAACAAAGTCTGACACACGGAGATTGTCATTATTATGGAGTTTGGTGGGCAGATTCCAATTTTGAAACCTACACCCATAAGGTTCCTCGTTTTATGAGTGAATACGGATTTCAGAGTACTATGAATCCTGAGACTGCATTAAGATATTGTTCTGTTCCTTACACGAAAGAAAACAAGGAATTTGCTATTCACCAAAAACATCCGCGAGGTTTTGAACTTATTGATAACAGAATTTATGAATGGTTTGGAAAATACAGAGATGATGAGCAGTATATTTTGTTTTCTCAATTGACTCAGCAGGAGGGAATGAAAATGGCAATAGAAACACACCGACAACACAAGCCTTATTGTATGGGAACGTTGTTTTGGCAGTATAATGACCCTTATCCTTGTATAGGTTGGGGATGCATTGAGAAATCTTCAGAAATCAAACCTTTATATTATACCGTACAAAAAACATTTGAAGATGTTATTTTTACAATTGACAAAACAGATAAGGACAGTGTAAAAGTGTACGTGTGTAGTGATTTAACAAAAGACACATTTTTAACCTACAAACTCAGAATTATGAATCATAACAACTCTATTCATTACATTCAAATAGGAGAAAAATTATCTATGAAGTCAAATGCCGTACAATTACTAACAAGTATAGCTTATAAGGATATAAAAGAATTCAATCCGAATAAAGATTATATGTTTATTGAGGGATTTTATGGAGATAAATTCATAAGTAATTATACTTTTTTTTGTTATCCAAAAGATTATATTCAGTTTGACAAGTACTTAGAAGTAATATACGACTACTATTTTGAAGATGATGATGATTGATCAATATATTTTCATAATACATTTATAATTTTATATAAAAAATAAATAAAATAGGTTATGAAAGCATTAATTTATTTGGCACTTTCAACATTAGTATTTTATTCTTTACAAGGACAAAATGCTAAAGATTATGTAGAAAATGCAAAAGCAGGAAATAAGGTCGCCCAATACAACTTGGGTATTTGCTATGATGAGGGTTGGGGTGTTGAAATAGATAAAAAACAAGCTGTATATTGGTATGAAAAAGCTGCAAAGCAAGAACATGCAAATGCAATGTACAATCTTGCTGTTCATTACTTCAATGGTGATGGTGTAGACACCTCCTATACACTTGCAGTATACTGGTACGAGCAGGCTGCTCAAAAAAATATTGTAGGTGCTATGCTTAACTTGGGTAATTGCTATAAGGACTCATTAGGAGTAGCTAGAGATTATAAAAAAGCAGTGTATTGGCTCACCAAAGCATATGAAAAAGGAAGTGAAGAGGCAATAGTCAGTTTAGGATACTGTTATTTCAACGGTCTTGGCGTAAAAACAAATACTGCAAAGGGGGTTAGTTTTTGGAAAGAAGCTGCTCAAAAAGGTAATGCCGATGCTCAATACAACTTAGGATTGTGTTATGAACAAGGGAAAGGGATAAACAAAGATTTAGTCAAAGCTGCATACTGGTACTCTCAGGCCTCACAACAAGGTCATAAGGAAGCAAAAAAAAGACTCACAGATTAATTATAATAATGAACGGCTTCAATTTCTAAAAAAGAAGAAATAATGATGTAAAGTAGCAATCTAATGAATTAAAGTGGGACAATAAAAAATTAAAATGAGACTTTAATTTTTTATTGTCCCACTTTAATTTTTTCTTTTGGCTCCTTGATTTGCAGTATACAATACTCATCATATCAAAACACTATAATTTATTCCTAATCACTAATGATAGTATTATACTACCATAAGTTTTAGATTTCACTACCCTTCTTAAATTTTCAATTACTTTAATTACTTGGTTTTCCTATATATGTAGCAAAATAAAATTATCTTTTACAAGATTATATTTGTATAATGCTCTATGGATCAATACTAATTGAAATTTATTCACAAAAAATACTAAAATAATTTGGTCAGTTTGTAAAATTAACGTAATTTTGCAAACGCTTTCGTTGGGTTTAGTACTTTTTACGTAGCGGTCCCTTAGCTCAGTTGGTTAGAGCATCTGACTCATAATCAGGGGGTCCTTGGTTCGAGCCCAAGAGGGACCACCAAAGATGGTGAAGCGGTATCAAAAAATAAAGATGATGCCGCTGTTTTTTGTATGTACTAAAAGGTTTCTTCAATAAAATATAATAAAATTAAATATGAGAAGATTAGCGGTAACACTAAAACGAATTAGAACTATATTTATACTAACCTTTATAATATTAAATATAGCAAGTATAAAATCGCAATCACAAATAGCAAATAATATGTCAACAAATTTAGAACAACAAGGATTTAAGCTTATCAATCCGCAAGATATTCAAACAAACACTTTTGAGATGTTTGAAAAAAATTGGGCATTAGTGACAGCTGGTGACCTAAATTCGTACAATACGATGACTATTGGTTGGGGAGATTTTGGAATTCTCTGGAACAAACCGATAATCACTGTATACGTATCAAGTTCTCGTTATACTAAACAGTTCATGGATGAGAATGAGTATTTTACCGTTGAATTCTTTGAAGAACAATATAGGGAAAAATTAGTATATTTAGGTTCTCATTCAGGGAGAAACGAAGACAAAGTAAGCAAGTCAAAATTAACACCGATATTTACAGAAAATGGCAATGCAACCTTCAAAGAAGGTAAGATAATCATTGAAGCCAAAAAGATTTATTCGCATGAATTTGAACTAAATGCTTTACCCAAAGATATAAAGCTGTGGTATGATAAACGAAATATAGGATTACATACAATGTATATCGGAGAAATTGTAAATATTTGGCTAAAAGAGTAAGTATAGTAATATGTTTGATAAATAATACTAATCTTTGCGAACATATTTCAACGAAAGAAGGTTCATTGCATTTGAACTAAGAGAATGAATGTTCTTATGTGTAAAACGTAGTACTTCATCATAATAAAGAACAACGACAGGAGCTTGGTTAATTATTATCTCATTCATCTTATTGTACAACTCATTACGCTTTTTTTTATCGGTTTCTGTCACACTTAGCTCATAAAGACGGTCATATTGTTCATTGGAGAAATGAGTATAGTTGGGACCATAGGGAGCAAAGTTTTTAGAATAGAAAAGTGAAAGATAATTCTCTGCATCTGGATAATCTGCTATCCAACTCCCACGAAACCACTCAATTTTTCCTTGTGCCATTCTTTCCCTTAGTTCAGCCGCTGGATTAGTCTCCAATTTAACATTCATACCTAACAAAATCAGTTGTTGTTGAATGTATTTACACAAATCTAAATACGCACTTGTTGTAGTTAATGTTACAATTGGTTTGTTCTTATAATAACCAGCCTTTTCTAACAATTGCTTTGCCTTCTGTGGATTATAATCATAGCCCATCATATCTTTTGACAACTCTCCCAAAAGGGATGGAGGAACAAATCCCTTTTCTCCAGCAATACCAATATTGTTACGTAAATACTTTATCATCTTTTTTCTATCAAATCCATAATTGATCGCCTGTCTTATTAGTTTGTTATTCAACACTGCTTTATACTTTTTATCACTCAAATAAAAGCCTAAATATTCAGTATTCAAATAAGGTTCAGTCAAAAGGTTGATTTTATCCCTATATTTGGGTTGAAGGGTCCCTTGATGCGTCAATATTTCATCCTTGTAATTAGGATCAATACCCGAAATAAAGTCTATATTACCTTTAATGAATTCAAGAAACACACTTTGTTTATCCACAATAAATGAAACATTAATTCCATCTAAATAAGGTAATCTTTTTCCATTCTTATCTCTCTCAAAATAATTGTTATTTCGTAATAAAACGAGTTTAACCCCTTCTTTCCAAAACTGAAAGTAAAAGGCACCCGTACCAACTGGGTGTCTATGAAAATTTTCTTTATAATATTCTATAGCTTCGTGGGGTACTACGTAGGCATATGGCATAGATAATAACCCAAGAAAAGGAGAAAACGGTTCTTTAAGTTGAAGAACAAGTGTGGTATCATCTTTTGCTGTAAAACTATAAGAAACCTTCTTATTGTCTTCAAAAATTGTGTCTCTTTTTATATATTCAAAAATCCAAGATCCTGTAGATGCCGTATTCTCATCCAAAATTCTATTAAAGGAATATACAAAATCCTGAGCAATTACCTTTCGCGGCTTTTTAAAACATACATCTGTATGAAAAAATACATCATTCCGTAAAAAAAATGTGTAAGTCAGCTTATCCTCACTTATTTCCCAACTTTTTGCTATACACGGCACAACTTCAAGATCATCATTCAATTGTACTAAACCATTATACAATTGATTGCATACCCATATCAAAGCCTGATCCTTAGCAAAGGCAGGATCTAACGTTGATATACCCGCACTCTCATTATATTTAAATATCTTTTTATTGCTATCTTCAGACTTATTATTACAAGCAAGCAGTAAAAACAAAGAACTGATAATACCGACATTGCATATAGAGGAAAAAAGAAGGCGTTTTAATAAATTCTTTTCTAAAAAGAAAAAATTCTTTCTTGACATTAGTTCATTAAAACGCCACTTCATTTTAACAATATGATTTATCCATTTTTCTAATGGAAACTATTAGTCTTATTTTTTTACAAACAGCATACTAATGTAAAAAATTAGTTGCTTTAATTAGTGAAAGTTACTTTTTGATTGCATCAAAATTTTTGCCAAAGACCCCTTCGGTCTTTTCAACTGTCATAAAAGCCTCTGGATCTATAGTCTTTACAAACTGCATTATTTGTACTTTCTCTGTTCTATGTACAACCACCAACAGAATTTTAACATCCTGTTTGCTGTACCAACCTTTGCCATTTATATAAGTAACACCACGTTTTATTTTGTTACCTATTAGCTCTGCCAACTCTTCATTCTTTTTTGAAAATATTAGAATCTTGTATGTTTGTTTGCGACCGTCTACCACATAATCAATAGTAAAGGTATAAGATAATAAAACTAAAAAACCATATACAATTTCTGTTATAGAATTGCCTGGAATAATGATAGAAGACATTATCACCAAGGCATCAACAACCATAATCACACTACCAAACGATACATTGTAATGTTTGTTCAATATTAATGCTACCACATCACTACCTCCAGAATTACCTCCATTGGATAGTACTATCCCTATACCTATACCGGACATAACACCCCCTATAATAGAACAAATGGCGGGGTCCAACCCTCCCCTAACGGCATTACCTAACTTAACAAGTTCAGGTATCTCTTGGATAGTAAGAAACTGCTGAAAAAACCAAAACCACATTGTTGTAACTAATATGCCAAATATATTACTAACCGCAAATTTCTTACCCAAAAAGTAGAGCCCCAAAGTAAACAAAATAGAATTAATCACAAGATATGACAACGATACTGGTATAAATTGATTAGTTATTATGTATATAACTGATGCCAATCCGACGACTCCTCCTCCAACAATATGATTTGGTATCAAGAATATCGTCCATGCAACAACGTAAAACGAAATACCAAAAGCTATTGCAATATATATTCGCAATGTCTTCCAGAATGGTAATTTGAAATTAGTCAATTTTAAATCCGTCATAATTGTGTTTATTTTTATTATTTTATTTCTCTGTTATAATTCTTACAATTTCATCAACAGAAAGGTTTATCCCCAAAATATTACCATGTTTATCTAAAAGCATAGCATAAGGTATGGAATTAAGGTCATAAAGCTTGACAACACTACTTGACCATCTCTTCAAATCAGAGAGATTTTCCCACTTATCCAAGCCATCCGTCTTAATGGCATTCTCCCATTGCACCCTAGTATCATCAAGTGAAACCGCAACAACTCCAAATTTAATTTTATTAGCATAATTATTAAACACCCTGACATAATCTTTATTACGGTTGCGAGAAACATAATCCCAAGATGCCCAAAAGGAAACCAAAGTATAATCATTATATGGCAAAAGGGAGTAAAGAGTAATATCCTGTTCGTGTAGATTCTTCAAAATAAAATCTTTTGCCTTATCCGTCTGCATATTCTTGGAATTCTCTGTTAGTTGCAACTGTTCTTTTAACAATGAATACTGATACATGGTTTTAGCTTGCCCATTAAGAGAACTAATTGCCCGACTCCTATCCTCCTCAGTCATATAAGGATAAAGATAATTACTTATAATAAAAGGAGAATAAATACTATTTGTATGAGTTCTAACATAATCGGTTAAACACTGCATAGGATTCTTTTGTCTGTTACAACTACTTGCAATGGATAAAAAATCATCCTGAGATTGAGAGCCTTCAATCTTCACTTCCTCCAAATTTTTCTTTTCTCCAGTGATTGTAATATAATCATTAGTCATAAAAAAGGATAAAACTCCATCTTTCATAGGCAAACCTATCATACCCATACAAACCTTTTGAACTTTACCTTCAAAAATAAACGTGCCATTCTTTATCCTTGTCGAAAAAGTCTGCTTTTCCCCATTTTCAAGCAAAAGTGTCAAAGTAACAACTCCCTCATTCACGCCTTGAATATTTCCAGTTATTGTATAACCTTCATTATCCATAACTTTAGTCAATTTAGTCCTTAATTCATCCGGATCAATATTGTGAGCAACTATTTTACCTTCGTGGTCGACTAACACATTGTCTGGAATAGATTTAATCATATAATCTTTTACAATTTTAGATTCCCATTTCTTGAAATCACAGACAATATTCCACATTATATTATCTTCTTTTACAGCTTTCTTCCATTCATTTACATTATTGTCTAATGATACAGTGTAAATATCAAAGCCTTTTGGTTTATAAAGTTTATATATTGCACTCAATTTTTGAGTATTTTCTCTACATTCTTCACACCATGAAGCCCAAAAATCTATTAACGTATATTTGTTTTGGCGTATTATTCTATTCAAATCTACAGTTTTGCCATTTATGTCCTTATTTATACTAACAAGGCCGACCTGACCGACTGCAATTGAAGAAAGTTTTTTTTCTCTTTTACGTAAATGGATGTAATGATAACAATGAATAGCTTGACCTTTTAATACATTCAGGTGTTTATATAATTCATCATAATCCCATCTATAAGCAAGATAGGAAGATATTATGTCGGCAGCAAATATATCCTCAGCATTATTCATTACCCAATTTTCCAAACGTGCAAGATATACATCATTATCCTCTATTCCATCAGGATTGGTTATAGAGTACCATTTACTTGTCAAAGGAGCGTTCTCTACTTTCAATTTGTCTTTCTTAGGATTAATTTTCAAATCCATATTCATCGCAGGCTCCAAATAAATACGATAAGATTTCTTTCCATTTATATTAAGTAGGGCCGGAATAGATTGTTCAGTGTATCCACGGAATACAAATCTGCCTTTTTTATCCAATTCTATAGAATCCAAACGCTCATTACCATCTGGTAAAAAAATACGAAGTGTAGCGTAACCTACTCCATCAGAAATTTGCCCATTGACAACATAACCCTTGGATGTCATCACGTATTGCTGAGCAAGTACTCCTGAACTCAAAATTACTAATATTGAAAATAAAATTATTTTTCTCATATTTGATCCTATGTTTTATCTATTTAACTGACGCTCTATATCCCTTTTTATGTCCTTATCCTTAATAGTCTCTCTCTTATCATAAGAATGTTTGCCTTTTGCTAAAGCAATTTGCAACTTGGCATAACCTCGTTGATCAATATAAAGCATTACAGGAACAATTGTATAACCTTTTTCTTTGCTTCTTGCCTCCAACTTCCTTAATTCTTTTCTCTGCAAAAGCAATTTACGATCTCTTTTGACATTAACCTTCCCGTAGGAAGTAAAACGATATTCTGCTATATGCATCTGACTAATCCACAATTCTCCATTAATGAATACACACCAAGCATCGGACAAATTAGCTTTACCGGCACGAATACTCTTTATTTCACTACCACACAATACTATACCTGCCGTATATTCTTGCATCAAATAATACAAAAATGAAGCCTTTTTATTTCTTATCTCAACAATATTATTGTTTGGTGTCTGTTTCATACATTGTGCAAAGATAGTATTTATTTTTAACATAACAATACTCCATATCACAAATTCAATTACATGTTATATTTTTTAAAAATATTTAAATACTATAATAAAATGCCGAAACAAAAAACTCTTTCTTGACATTAGTAAATTCTTTTTTGAAAAGAATTTACTAATGTCACATTTTAATTTTTTATCTACCGAATAACAGTCTCATTCAATAAGATTATAGCAATCTGATTAATAGAAAAGAACATTTACAAAAATATAGTTTTGAGTGTAACATTATTTCATGTCTGTCAGACTGCAATATAAAGCCAAACACCTAAGATCTTCTTTTCAGAACTAAGAATTGATATTGCAAATTACTTTTTTCATCTGTAAAAATTTCACTTTCGTCTTCTTGTATCCATTCGTCATCATTGATTGTCGGGAAGAAAGTATCGGCATCTGCATAAGTGTGAAAAACTTTTGTAATATAAAGTTTGTCTACTAATGGTAAAAATTCTTTATATATTGTTCCACCACCAATAATAAACACCTCTGTTTCGTAATCAAATAAACGTCTTACTTCTTCTATACTACTGACAACTTTAACTCCCTCTAATACAAAATTTTTATTACTTGTTATTACTATATTTTCACGTTTTGGTAAAGGTTTTATTTGTAAAGAGTCCCATGTTTTACGCCCCATAACTACCGGATGCCCTTTGGTAGTATTTTTAAAGAAAACCATATCATCATGAATATGCCATAACAAACCGCCACCACGACCTATTGCACCATTTTGAGCAATTGCTACTATTATACTGAATTTATTCATCGTTTATCTCCATTATGTAATATTTATTTGTCATCAATAATCAAATATATCACACAGCAACATCCGCTTTGATATGCGGATGAAACTGATAATTCTCTATGACGATATCTTCTGCCTTGAAATCAAAAATATTTTTTATATCAGAATTAAGTTTCAATGTGGGTAAGGAATAAGGTTCTCTTGACAATTGCAATTTTGCTTGTTCTATGTGGTTAGAATATATATGAGCATCTCCAAATGTATGAATATAATCTCCACATTTCAATCCTGTAACCTGAGCTACCATCGCTAGCAATATACTATAAGATGCGATATTGAAAGGTACACCAAGAAAAATATCGGCTGAACGTTGATAAAGTTGAAGTGAGAGAGTGCCGTTCGCAACATAAAATTGAAACATGCAATGACAAGGAGGTAAAGCCATTTGTTCTATCTGGGCGACATTCCATGAGTTGACAATCAGTCGTCTTGAATCAGGATTGTTCTTTATTTGATCCACGACCTCGCTTATTTGATCTACAAATCTACCATTGTCAGCATCCCAATGGCGCCATTGGTGACCATAAACAGGACCCAAGTCTCCGTTTCTGTCAGCCCACTCATCCCAAATTGTAACTCTATTATCATGAAGATACTTTACGTTAGTATCACCTTTTATAAACCAAAGCAATTCATAAATTATACTCCTAATGTGTAATTTTTTTGTGGTTAGCAACGGAAACCCAGCATTCAAGTCAAATCTCATTTGATAACCGAAAATACTTCTCGTCCCTGTCCCTGTCCTATCTTTCTTTGTTGCCCCATTTTTAAGAACGTAATCCAATAAATCCAAATACTGTCGCATTTTTTGTATATATATAGTTTTTAATACGGTAAATATTCTGCTAAATAAGGTCTTTACCTATATCTCTTCTGAAATACATCTTATCAAAATCAATTTTATTAATATTGTCATAGCATTTATCAAGTGCTTCTACCAAATTATCAGCCAAACATGTAACTGCAAGCACACGTCCCCCATCTGTAACTATATCATTTGTTTCATTCTCCCTCGTTCCCGCCTGATAAACAATAGCATCTGTCATATTTTCCAGACCATTTATAATTTTATTTTTTTCGTAACTCTCAGGATAACCTCCACTACACAGCATAACCGTTGCAGCTGTCATAGGATTAACCTCTATGGAGTACTCATTCAAACGCTGTTGTTTAATGAGAGAAAACGCCTTGACTATATCGGAATCAATTCTCGCAAACACACTTTCACTTTCAGGATCTCCCATGCGAACATTATATTCTATAACATAAGGATCACCCTTAATATTCATAAGCCCGAAAAAGATAAAACCTTGATAAGTAATTTTCTCTTTTTGTAAACCTTTTATTGTTTTTTCTATTATATTTGTTTTGACTTTTTGCATAAATGTTTTATCGCAAAAAGGAACAGGTGAAATACTTCCCATACCTCCGGTATTCAATCCAGTATTCCCTTCACCAATACGCTTATAATCCTTAGCCTCTGGCAATAATATATAATTTTTCCCATCAGTTAGAATAAAAACACTGCATTCTATTCCATCCAAATACTCCTCTATTACAACCTTATGAGATGCTGAACCAAATTTTTCATTTTTCAACATATCATCTAGTGTCTCCATTGCCTGATCAAGACTATCCAATATCAAAACACCTTTACCTGCTGCCAAGCCATCCGCTTTCAAAACATAAGGAGGTTTCAATATTTTCAAGAATTGTTGCCCTTGTTCAATCGTTTCGGTAGTAAAAGTTTTATATTTTGCAGTTGGAATATCATTACGCAGCATAAACTCTTTGGAAAAGTCTTTACTTCCTTCCAATCTAGATGCCACTTTGTTGGGACCAACAACTACTATATTACTTAATAACGTATTATTTGCAAAATAGTCATTTATCCCATCAACTAATGGCTGTTCAGGACCAACAACCAATATCTCCACATTATTTCTAAGACAAAATTCCCCAATCTCTTCAAAATCATTTAGTGATATGCAATCTCCATATACCCTCATGCCAGGGTTCCCTGGCGAAATAAATAATTTATCAGTTAAACTACTCTTTGCAATTACTCTTGCAATAGAAGACTCTCTTGCCCCGCCTCCCAAAAGAAGTATATTCATATTATAACAACGTATTTATTGATTTCACAGTGCAAAGTTATGAATTTTTGTAAAATTTCTATAATATCACAATGATAATATTCGAAAAATTCAACAGTAACTCAATTAAATAACAATTATTTTTCTATATCAAGATTTTTTTTCAACATAATATTTATATTGCCATCGCAATTGGCTCAAAATTATTATACTTTATTTAAATATTTTGTACCTTTGTGCTCCTGGATAGATTAATGACAATAATCTCCTAACAAATCCATAATCGTTATTACACATAAAATAAAAAAATACATGACATTACGCAAACAACTATCTCAAAAAATAGGACTTTTTGAAATAAAATTTCTTTGCAAAAAAGAATCAAAAGAAAAAATCTTTTCTTTGATTTTTGACAATGAGCAAAAAATTTCTCAAAATGCAACATGGATACTAACACATTTACCAAAAAGTGAAAATAAATGGATAAATAGTAAACGTGATCTACTGATTGATAAAGCTATGTGTAATAATAATACTACAACAATAAGATTGTACTTAACGCTTTTAAAACGCTGTCACTTTAAAAAAAGTGAGATACGAACAGATTTCTTAGATTATTGTCTTAAAAATGCAAGTGATTTGAATAATTCTGCGTCTATACAAGTTCTTTCAATGAAACTAGCCTATAAACAATGTATTAATTATATAGAACTACTCAAAGAGTTACAAGAACGATTAAACTTGCTTGAGGCAAACACCTTTTCTCCCTCAATAGCTAACCAAAGAAAAAAAATAATCGGAAAAATAGAGAAACAACTACAACATTAGATAGTCTAATATTATATACAAAAATAATCGTTCCAATTAACAACTAATTTTCTTTAACTGACAACTACTGTTTACTAATACATAATTATCTTTCTATGGAAGATAATTATGTATTAGTAATAATTTATTGTTTATCGTTCAATATTAGTTACCTGATTGTACCCTTTTATCAAACCTCTATCGGAACGTTCCATAAAAGTTGCAATAATATTGGTATACTTATTTTGTTTGCGAGTTTTTATTTCTTCCAAAGCATGAGAGTATGTCAAACCTTTCTGGAATACCGTACGATAAATATCTTGTATTTCATTAATATCCTCCTGAGAAAACCCTCTACGATGAAGACCTACTGAATTGATACCACAATATGATGCTGGCTGTTTACCAACTTTCACATAAGGTGGGACATCTTTATCAAGTAATGTTCCTCCTGACGTAATAGCATGTTGTCCTACGTGAACAAATTGATGAATAGCTGTAAAACCTCCTGTAATTACGAAATCTTCTATTTCTATATGACCAGCCAGTGTGGTATTATTAGCAAGCACGCAGTTATTGCCTACAATACAATCATGAGCTACGTGAACATAAGCCATGATTAGATTATTGTTCCCAATTTTTGTCGTACCCCTAGCCGCAGTTCCTCTATTTATCGTAACAAATTCACGAATCGTGTTGTTATCACCTATCTCAACAGTAGTATATTCATTGTCAAATTTCAAATCTTGAGGTATTGCAGCAACACTTGCACCTGCAAAAATTCTACAATTACATCCTATCCTTGCTCCTGGAAATATTACTGCACCACTTCCTATATAAGTATTATCACCTATTACGACGTCTTGATGTATTACAGCAAATGGGTCAATTATCACATTATTGCCAATCTTAGCATCAGCATTTAAGTAATATAATTTATTATTCATGATTTTAATATGTATGTTGTATACCGTTAGTTGCTAATTTGAGACATAATATACGATATACAATGACGGATTATTACTTTGTCACCATAGCCATTAGAGTTGCCTCTACGCAGACTTTACTACCGACATAGGCAGTTCCCTTCATTTGGATAATACCCCTACGAATTGGTCCCACCTGTTGCAATTTCAACAAAATAGTATCACCTGGAACAATCTTATTTCTAAACTTAACTTCCTCAAATTTCATAAAATAAGTATTATAGTGCTCATCCTCTTTAGCATCTTTCAAAACAAGCATTCCTCCTGTTTGCCCCAATGCCTCAACGACTAATACACCAGGCATAACCGGCTCATCAGGAAAATGACCATTAAAAAAATCTTCATTTCCCGTAACGTTTTTCAATCCAACTATATAATCCTCTCCAACCTCTATGATTTTGTCTATCAAAAGCATCGGAAAACGATGAGGAAGTCTCTTGCGGATTTCCATAATATCAAATACCGGTTCCTTATTCGGATCATAAACGGGAATATTATTAGCCATATCCATATCTTTTTTTATTTTTTTTGCAAAATCCGTGTTATTCGTATGTCCTGGACGGAGAACAATAAAGCGTCCTTTAATATTAGGGCAAGCAACAGCAATATCTCCTAAAAAATCCAATAATTTATGTCTTGCAGGCTCATTATTATACTGCAATTTTACAGTATTAATGACGCCATGTTCTACTTCAATGTTATCTTTATCCTTATTAAAAAATTGGGCTATCCTATCTACAGTTTCCGTTGTCAATGGTTTGTCTGCAAATACAATAGCATTATCTAAATCTCCCCCTTTAATCAAATTATTATCCAACAAAAAACCTATTTCAGACAACAAAACAAAAGTTCTACAAGCGGCAAAATCACAATTAAACTCATCCAAATTTTTAATTTCCGCCATTTGAGTACCGATCAAGTCCGAATTAAAATCTATTGTGGAAGTAACGCTGAACGTATCTGAAGGTAAAGCAAAATATTCACTCTTACCATCTTTGGATAAATAATGAATCGGACGTCTTATTTCCAAATACTTTTTATCTTTAGAGAGCTCCTTTGTACCAACCTTATTTATCAATTCAACCCAATATTTCGCACTACCGTCCAAAATGGGAATTTCCTCTCCATCAACTTCAATCCTTAGATTATCTATTTGGTTGGCAAACAATGTAGCCATAAGGTGCTCAATCGTAGAAACACCCACTCCACTTGAGGAAACAGTTGTCCCTCTCTCGGTATTAGTCACATTTTCTGCTACAACCCTAATGATAGGACAACTCTGCATATCTGTTCTCACGAAATAAATACCCTCGTCCTCTTTAGCAGGACACAGTCTTACCTTGGTGATCTTACCTGTATGCAATCCCCTGCCCTCTGTACCTATTATATCGTTTATTGTCTTTTGTTTCGTCATATTGGTTTGCAAAAGTACGTATTTTTTCTTGTTCAACAATAATTTATCAAAACTTTTTTTATTTCATAAGAAAAATACGCAGTATTACATTTCTATTTCACCAGTATTTCTGCTACATTCTGCCTGTCATCTAATGAAACCTTTCTTTCATCTACCAAGATTATTTTGTTTGATTCTTTGCTAAGATAATAAATTAGCTTAAGTTTTAGCTCTATATTATAAAATTTTCATTCCAATAGAGATTATATAAAATCCTTTTCAAAAAAGAAAAAAGTATTTCTTGACATTAGTGAATTCTTTCTTGACATTAATTCATTTAGTTGATTAAATTAAAAATCCATCCATCACAACCATTTAATAAATATGACATATAGTTTTCGTTATTAGAAATAGAAATGCAATAGCACTGAAAAAATTATCATTCCATGATTATATCCAAAATATATTCTTACAAGAGTTGTTCTGAGATCCTCAAAAATATTTGTGTTCCTACGAGTGTTAAATAGTACTTTATGAAAAATATAAAAACAAATTAATAAAACAATTTCATTATCTACGTGATGATAATATCCTTTCTCTCATCCGAACAAAATCATTCTATGACAGTAAAAGTAATATAATAAAAAAAAACTACAACTTTTAAGAAGTATGTCCCATATGGCTACGAGGCTATGTAAGAAAACCCTCCCAAGATAATTTTCTTACATAGAACTTCTTTATGTGGCAATAATTAAAATAAGGTCCTTCGCTATAGATCGTCACGCACAATAGATGTGGGATACAATGTATATACTATCACAGTAACTCCTCAAATGATATGACAGAGCATGGAAACATATAAAATCAATAATATCTTAGAATGTATGAAATCAAATTACAATCTAGATAGTAATCACATCTATGTTATTGGCACAAGTTTAGGTTACTATGAAACTTTGCATTTTGTGAGTACATCTTATAACAAAATTACAGCCATTATGACTATCCACCAAGGAACCACTCTTACAAGTTATGATGATGTAAAAAACATACACCCATGAATATTACACGGATACAAAGACACTGATATGCCATTCAAACATACACAAAGTGTTGTAGACAATTTAAAATCTCAAGACAAAGATAGATGCCTTAGATATTAGATTATCAAAGGAGAGACACATAATTCTATCCATAAGACCCACTTGTGAAAAAAAACGTACGAATGGTACTTTTTCACAATCTTACCGACTCAATCCATCCTATAAACATGAAATTACTCCATAACAACAAAAAATTAAAAAAAAATACCTATGAAGATATGTCCCACAATGCTCCAAAACCAACAATAAGAAAATAACTCTAATATATTAATCTACACAAATATACTTATTAACATCCTCAATAACCTAATATTTTCAACATGGACTTATGCGACTGTTCCTTTGCAAATAATTTTGTTGTCCAATTACCATTTTCATCCTTATCTAAAATGACATGTTTGGGTTGAGGAATCAAACAATGTTGAATACCCCCATACCCCGATAAAGACTCTTGATAAGCACCTGTATGAAAAAATCCTATATATAAAGGCTCCCCGTCATCATTCTGAAATTTAGGCAAAAAAATTGCGTTAGAATGAGTCTCTGCTGAATAGTAATCTTGTGAATCACAAGTAAGACCACCCAAAAAAACCCTCCCATATTCGTTATTCCACTTGTTAATGGGCAAAAGAATAAATCTTTGACCTATTCCCCATGTGTCAGGTAATGTAGTTATGAAAGAAGAATCTATCATATACCAAACCTCACGGTCATTTTGTCGTTTTTGATCTATAATAGAGTAAAGAACACAACCAGCTTCCCCAACGGTAAAGGAACCAAACTCTGTAAAAATGTTAGGCTCCTTTACGCCATTTTTATTGCATATATCTTTAATCTGAGCTAATATTTCTTCCGCCATATATTCGTAATCATACTCGAAACCCAAAGAGTTTTTTACAGGAAAGCCTCCACCAATATTCAAACTATCCAATTCAGGTGCTATTTTCTTTAATTCACAATATACATTAACACACTTGCCCAATTCACTCCAATAGTATGCTGTATCTTTTATCCCAGTATTGATAAAAAAATGGAGCATTTTGAGTTTAAATTTACAATTGTTTTGCAACTTTGCTTTATAAAAGTGTATAATTTCATTATAACGAATACCAAGTCTAGAAGTATAAAAATCAAATTGTGGAGCCTCTTCCGTTGCAATACGAATACCAACATTACATTCTGTGTTAACAAAGTCATTCATAGCATCCACCTCCTCTATATTATCTATAATAGGAATAATATTACAAAAACCGTCATCAATCAACTTTCCTATATTCTCTATATACTGAGGACGTTTGAAACCATTACAAATAATAAATTGTTCCTTGGTTATTTTACCCTGGTTATATAATTCTTCTATTATATTGATATCAAAAGCCGATGAAGTTTCTATATTAACATCATTTTTCAACACCTCTTCCAAGACAAATGCAAAATGAGATGATTTTGTACAGTAACAATAATTATAAATACCTTCATAATCTACTTTGGCACGAGCAACATTAAACAGACGCGTACCTTTTTGAATCTGAGATGAAATTTTTGGCAAATAGGTCAACTTTAAAGGTGTTCCATATTGCTTAATAACATCCATCAGAGGAATATCATGAAAATTTAATTCTTCATCTTCCACCGAAAATTCATCTTGTGGAAATTCAAAAGTTTGCTCAACAAGATCTATATACTTATTTTTCATCCCTTATTTAAACCTATCTTAATTATGTTACTTTACTATATTTTATATGATCCATACGATTCATTTACAGCTTGCAAAGGTATAACTATTTTAGTTACTACACAATTTTTCAGACAATTTAATATAACCCAATATTATGTTTCACATCCCAAATACATATAATTTTAACCATTCTTTCAGATAGTTACTAACAAACAATATATTAAAATACTATACTTCTTAAACCATATCAATAATAAAGAAAGGAAACAAACTTTTTATAATTAAAAATAATAACTAATAATATATTTCGTACTTTTAGAACCATTATCCTAAATTAATCTCACACTTTATTTTTCCAAAGTCCCTCTTTATTTTATTAATCTCTCACTTTATTTTTATTATATGCCATCTTCAATCACATATATCACAAAACACAGAATAGTATCATACTAAATACGATGCTATTCACAAAAGTTACAGGACATATTTTCATTTAATATCACCTACTATCTGATGAAATAAATCTTTGTGCAGAATCTTTGAAGTTAATACCAAACTTTTTCTATAAACTTGTGAAGGATAATTTTTTACATTAGAATTTCGTTTTTGAGCAAAAGAATCTCTTAACCTCATGAATTCCCTTCTTGCTTTCAATACAGCCTTAGACTCCAATTTAGATGAAGTTAAAAGAAAAACAAATGCCGCCAATAAGTCTAAACATTTTCTTCTTCGCATAACTTTCGACAATTCTTTCTCAGGAAGATTTTTGTATAAAAGTAATAGATTATTGCGAAAATTAAGGAAAGTCTTCTGAGGAGAAAGTTTATTCAATGTCCCTCCACCATAATGATAAACCTTACTTGTAGGACAATACATAACTTTATATCCCATATTTTTTGCCCTCCAACAAAAATCTATCTCTTCCATATGGGCAAAAAAATCTTCATCTAGACCATTCAATTCATGAAATATCCTACTCTTAACAAACATTGCAGCACCTGTCGCCCAAAATATTTCTCGCACATTATTATACTGACCATTATCTTTCTCTAATTTCTCAAAAATTCTTCCTGCACAAAAGGGATAACCCAAATAATCTATATACCCACCCGCTGCTCCTGCATATTCAAACTTTTCTTTATCTGTGTACGATAATAATTTAGGTTGGCAAACAGCTATCTTTTTATCTTGTTCCATCAATTCTATGACAGGAGATACCCAACCGTTAGTCACCTCCACATCGTCGTTTAATAGAATATAGTAATCAGCTGATATTTGCCTTAATGCTCTATTATATCCACCTGTAAACCCATAATTCTTATCCAAAGCGATAATTTTAACAGTAGGAAATCTCATTCTAAGAAAACTTATAGAATCATCAGTAGAACCATTATCTGCTATATATATATCGTATTCAGAAGAAAATCTCACAACGGAAGGAAGATATTGCTCCAACAATCTCCGTCCATTCCAATTCAGTATAACAATAGCAACAGATAACATATTATTTATGTCCTCTTTCGTATTGCTTGCCCGCTTTACCAACTACACCATAATCAAGCGTACCACGAGAAAGTGTACTCTCCCAGTACAGCTCTTGCGTCTCTCCCATAGCATTAGAATGCAATAAAAAATACTCTGCGAGATTATCCTGTCTTGCATAAAATACGAACTTGCGATTACTTTCTCCGCGTGGTGTATGTTTATATACCCAAATCTGATAAGGGTAGTAAATAACCCCTTTAGTTTCGGAAGTATTAAGATCAGGATTCATTCTCTGTGCAAATTTATCTACATTGTTACTGCCTCCAGAAGATGCAAACTTTTCATCAATCACCTCATCAGGAACACCATATCCCAAATAAACTCGTCCCATGTCCGTATCATAACCCTTTTTAATAGGAGTAGAGTATTTTTCATTGACAAAGACAACCTGCTTAGAATATTTTTTCCATTCTTTTTCAGGATCAATAGCATCTATTACTGAAAAAAATTGATAAATAAAATATCTATCTTGTGCTGGAGTTGAATATTTCAAATCTTTCAATATATAACGTATCTGAATTTCCGAAGCAATTGGTCGCAATGATTTGATAGTTTCTTTCAATAAACTATCCGGAATATTATTTACAAAAGCATTTTTAGGAATATCTACATTTTCTTCTAAAACTCTCCTATCATTCTGCTTAAAGAAAGGGTAACGTTTATAGGCGTGCAAAATATTATCCCTGTCCCTCACTTCTACAGTCAAGTAATAAGACCCCTCAAGTAAACTCGCTAAATCTATTGTACCCAAATAAGAGGTTATTCTCTCTGCTTTTTGCCTTTTTATTTTTTGTAGACCATTTATTCTAAGATTTGTATTAACGTTTTCCACAATTGTTGAAATAATATACACAGAATCAATACCAAATACTTTATCTGCATTATATACTTCTACATAATAATTAATTACATTATGATCTTTACTAATTGAATCAAATAAATAAGGGTACATATCATACCCTCCCCTCGAATATATATTTTCTTTTGAAGTCTTTGTATATTTATCTACTATCATTATATCCGAAAGGTTTATTTCGTTATCAGGATAAGAAATAACTATGATATCTTTGTAACTCATAGGTTGCATTGAAGAGTTGATATCTCTAATTTCAAATATAACAATAAAGGTATCTGAAGAAAGCTTTATTCTTTGCATATCCGTCAACGAAATATTAACTAACTCATTAGAATCTATTACTTCAGGAGTTGTAATAATACGTTTATCCAAATATACTACCGAATCTGTATTGTGCATTTTATATATAAACGTTGTAAGTTCTGCTTGCTTTACATATTTGTCAGAAGAATTTTTAGTACATTTCAGAGAAGAAACATCTATAGAAGTATTTATCTCTGCATAGTCAACAGTTACCGAATGATATGTACGAAATGAATAAATAATATTTATTTTTTGTGCATCTACCACAAAAGGTAAGATCAATAATATTGCAACAATTATTTTTTTCATTACTCTTTACTTGATTAAACTTCTAATGGTTGGCAAAGTTACAAATATTTTTTTAAATAAAAAGTAATTTTATTTTCTTACTACAATAAAAAATAAAGGGAATATCGTACCTTCGCAACTTAAATAATTTGTCTGCAATGAACAAAATACTATTAGTAGAATTAATTCTAATATTCAATCTGTCTGTTTTGCAGGCACAAGAAAAAAAACAAATAATAGATACTACAATTTATACGGAATCTTCTTACAAAAAAATATGCATGTTTGATATCTTATGGAATGATTACATGGCAAGTCCAATTAATAGAAAAGAAAAAATAGATTGTTATTCCAGATATGCTAAACTTTTCCTCCAATCAATATATGGACAAATTACCGCTCCCATAATTTATGTAGGATATTATTTATCCAGAAAAAAAATAACTCATAAACTCGAAAATTTCTACAAATTAAATAATTTATCTAATATCGAAAATATCGGGAAAGATATTGTAAATGGTATTGTTTTGAAAGAAGATTTAAAAAAATATTTAGGCTATTTCTATTATAACCTTTGGCTCTATGGAGACACTGATGACCCAATTATTTCCGGAGGAGTTCCCAATGATTACAAACCTAATCTACCTGTATTTCAAAGACGATGGTTTTATTCTGGTGTAAGAAATGCTCGTTGGAATGCTACGTATATTAATAATTATAGTAATGATATTGTAATGATACAAACATCTTATGACACAAGAAAAGGTGTTGTTACCAGCAACTACGGTACAGGAGATACTCAACTAGGTGTGTGGCTTAGGTGGTATGTGGACAATAAAGGCAGATGGTGGTTTTTCTATGAAAATACAAAAATAACCAAAAATAATAAAGGAAAATTATTTTACTTCGGTGCAGTAGGGTTAAGTCAATATAAAGACGGTAAAGTCTCTCCAAATAACAAAAACATGCAACGCATAAGAAAAAAATGTAGATTTGAGTTTTCTCTCAACAGAGAAGTATTCATAAAAGAATAATTTATTTATCGTTATTACAAGTTGTATACATTCAACATAATAATTAATCTGTTTAGTATTTTATTTTTTGTATCCCAGATATAAAACTTCTATAAAAGTATTTGAACAAATAACATTTATCACACAAATCATATGGCGGAACAACACAAAAATAATAGGATATACTATACTTCTTCTCTATCTCAATATCTATTTGAGTAAAATGTATTGATAATTTTTTCAAATAATCAATATCTTTACTGATCACTTTCATCTAAATAAACTCAATATTCAAAATTTCATTCACCATAATTCAACAAAATTTCATAAAATAAGATTCAATTAAAAAGTCCTGCTGAAAAACAAATTCTTCCTCTTTCATATGTTTTTATTCTACTCTATCCAAAGCATATGTTTGCAAACATTCATCCTCCTTTTTGTTAACAAAAACGAATTCTATTGAAAAAATTTATCCCATAAGTTTTCTCTATAACACACTCTCTTATCTTAGGAACAGACTTCCTGTATTCAACATCTATCTCGCCATAAAAGGTCATCTCGTATAACAAATTTGCAACGTAGATACCTTCTGTAAAAATTTTAATAGTTCAAATATATAACGTATTCAATTAGCAAATTCTACAATATCTTTATATTTATAACAAGTAAGTAGATGTTTAAGAATATCTAATAATAAAAAAATCATATTTCTTAATAACATTAGTCCATGCAATAGGTTAGAACAACTATCTGACAATCGCCAACGATACAAATACTTTAAAGGATATCAAACCTAGGAGGACAAAATAGTTAATAATTCAATGACAAAGATTATTCTTAATCTCAGATTTTTTTGATATGGAACAAGCATATGATTATTTTGATAAAGATATACAAATGCGCAGAAGAAAGAAAATAGTATTCTAAGTACAATAACGGAAATGCTAAATTTAGATATAGACTATAAATCTACATTTTTTCGCATCCAAGTATATGGAACTTAATCATAATTTCATATCAACTGATGACCAATATAAATTTTTAATAAACCAGATAATCCAAATAAACAATATTAAAGATTACATTCATCTTGCAAATTATAACATAAACTATTAGGGATGGATAAGTATATTTTTAAATTAATTCTAAACATATAAGCACATCAGAAAATTTCAAGTGTAAAATTAAAAGCTATAATGCAGAGGAATGAAGAATTGTAGCTTCTACTTACTCAATAGATTGTTACACTATACGCCATCAGTAAGAAGCTTTCGAACAAAAAGTTATTTACTGATTAAAATCAAATGGAGTCATTAATGGAAACACGAGGATAGTGAATAAATTAAATTATCCAAAAATAAGGAAAATTTAAATTCACACAATCTATTTGATGATACAAAACAGAATACAGAAACAAAATTAAGTTATTGAGATAAATTCTCCAAATTGAAATATTTATCTAATTCTATAACCACATTCTATGGACATAAAGAAGATATATTTTTTCATATTTAATAATAAAAAAAATAAAAGCGAAAAAACAAAAACGATAAAATAAATAAATCACAAGTCGTGAAATAAAAAATTATACAGAAGAAATATAATACAGAAAAAATTAGTAAGAAATGTATTGCAAAAGCTACACCTTATGCCATGACATAAGACAAGCAAGATCTTTCTTGATAAAAAGAATACAGGAAACAAACTTTATGAAATTTTAAAATATGAAAGAAACAGCTAATTTATATATATCCTTAAAAAATCTGGACTATCAAAATCTAATATTCTTAAATTAGCTCACTATTTTACCCAAAAATAAAGACAACGAATTAAAAGAAAATAAAAAACTACAATCTATAGAAAAGATAGAGATAAAAACAGAAACAGCAAAAATGAAAAAATAACTTAATGTAGCATTTTAATAAAAAATATTGCTTAAATTACAACTGTTTTTCGTTTCAGAAAAATAGTTCATAAGTAGTTATTTTACAAAAAAGTCAACAAGAAAAAGAATTAACCATTTTCCTATAAAAAGAATAACTGTTTAAAGCCATAAAAACCATAAACAGTTATACATATCTTAAAAAGTTGTTATTTTTTTCATATCTCGTGTTCGTAAATCTCATGTTTATACGCTTTCAGCGTATTAATGAGCAAAGAAACTATTGTCATAGGTCCCACCCCACCTGGAACAGGTGTGATATATGAACATTTAGGAGCAACTTTATCAAAATCAACATCGCCAATAATGTGATAACCTTTTTCACTCTTATCTTCTACTCTATGAATACCGACGTCAATAACAATAGCTCCCTGTTTAACCATATCCTCCGTTACAAAGAGAGGTTTTCCTATCGCAGCTATTAAAATATCTGCCTGAGAACAAATTTCCTTCAAGTTTTTTGTACGAGAATGACATAATGTAACGGTACAATCCATACCTTTTCTCGACATTAATACGGCCATAGGAGTTCCAACAATATCACTACGTCCCAAAACTACACAGTTTTTCCCCACAGTCTCAATTCCTGAACGTTCTATCAACGTAATAATACCAAACGGTGTAGCCGGAAGATAAGAAGGCATAGACAAAAGCATTCTACCCGCATTAACAGGATGAAAACCATCTACATCTTTTTTAGGATCTACGTGAGCAATAACATTTTTAGTATTGATATGCTTAGGAAGTGGCAACTGTACAATATATCCATCCACCTCTGAATCATTATTTAAATAATCCAAAGTCTCTAAAAACTCTTTTTCAGATATGGTTTCGGGAAACTTGTATAAGGACGAGGTAAACCCAACTTCCATACTCTGTTTTTCCTTGCTTTTAACATAAGACAAAGATGCACCATCATTACCCACAAGAACAGCAACAAGGTGAGGAGGTCTTTTACCACAATCTAGTAACTTAGATACCTCCAATTTAATTTCGTTTTTAATCGTCTGAGCAATAACTTTGCCATCAATAAAAATAGTTTTTTTATTATTTTCTGCCATCTCTTATTATATGATATTTTAGTTGTTCTATGTAGCCTACGTCAACCTATATTAAATACACCAATTATCTCTTTGCAAATTTTTTCATATTTCGCATTTGTTTCAATTGTTGCATTTTGTTACCAGATAAAGAACGCATCATCTTTCTTGTTTGATCAAATTGTTTAATCAGTTTGTTTACCTCTTCTAATTTACAACCTGACCCTTTCGCAATACGATTCTTTCTGGAAACATCTATAATATCAGGATTATTTCTCTCTTGCGGAGTCATAGATCCTATAATTGCTTCTATGTATTTGAAAGCATCATCTTTGATATCTACACCTTTCAACGCCTTTCCAACACCTGGTATCATACCTACCAAATCTTTTAAATTTCCCATTTTCTTTATCTGATTAATCTGAGATAAAAAATCATTATAATCAAAAGAATTTGTATGTATTTTCTTACTTAATTTTCTCGCTTCTTCTTCATTATATTGCTGTTCTGCCCTTTCTACCAAGGAGACTATATCTCCCATACCCAATATACGATTAGCCATTCTGTCAGGATGGAATACATCCAAAGCATCCAACTTCTCCCCTATCGACATGAACTTTATAGGCTTAGAAACTACTCGTCTAATAGTCAAAGCTGCACCCCCACGAGTATCACCATCAAGCTTAGTTAGTACCACACCATCATAATTCAATTTATCATGGAAGATCTTGGCCGTATTTACCGCATCCTGACCAGTCATAGAATCTACAACAAACAAAGTTTCTGTAGGATTTACAGCCTGCTTGATATTGGCAATCTCAACCATCATCTCCTCATCAACAGCTAAACGTCCAGCAGTGTCTATAATAACTACGTTATAATTTTCTGCTTTCGCTTTTTTTATAGCATTCAACGCTATTTTAACGGGATCTTTATTATCATCCTCACGATAAACATCTACTTGCACACTATCAGCGATTACCTGCAATTGATTAATAGCGGCAGGTCTATATACATCTCCCGCTGTTAAAAGAACTTTTTTGTTATTTTTTGATTTAAGATATAAAGCAAGTTTTCCAGAAAAGGTGGTTTTTCCAGAACCCTGCAATCCTGCCACAAGTATAACGGCTGGATTACCTTTAGTGTTTATTTCTTCGGTAGAAGTCCCCATTAAGGTAACAAGCTCATCGTGTACCATTTTAATCATCATCTGCCCAGGCTCTACACTCGTAAGAACATTTTGTCCCAACGCTTTCCTTTTTACTTCATCACAAAACTCTTTGGCAATGGAATATGACACGTCAGCATCTATCAAAGCTTTTCTAACCTCTTTAATACTTTCAGAAATATTTATTTCCGTTATTTTGCCATTACCCTTTATGATTTTGAATGCTCTGTCTAATTTCTCCGATAAATTCTCAAACATTTTCTTCTCTCCTTTTTGTAATATACTTACCTTATAACCAAGGTATTTCATCAAAACTAATAAAAAAAAAGTCTCACCGTCTTAACACTGCAAAGTTACTAAATTTTAACAAAAGGACAACGAATCTTATTAATTATTTATTTTGCATATATAAAATCAATATTATTTATAGTCACATAAACAATAAGTTGCACCACTAGTCAATACCATAAACTGAAGTGGGACATTATAAAATTCTTTCTTGATATTGGTAAAATAAAGTGCGTAATAAATTCTTTCAATCCATACACACCTTTGTTTTATAAAATTACAAATCGTATTGTTCTGTTAATTTTATATAGTTAATCCTGACATAACAAACATCAATCAACCTCCAATTTAAATATTGTTTGAGTTTTGTCAGTTATCTTATATCTATCATCTATCCTCACACCTATTACCCATATAATATCTTCACCATTACATAACAACCACTGACTTTCTTTTTCTAAAATAGAATATTTATTATTTGTAAAGAAATCAGAAAGTTTTTGTTTGCCCTTAAATCCAAAAGGCATAAAAAAATCCCCTTTCTGCCAGTGGCGCAGAATCAATGGAAATCGTAATTTATCATAGTCAAACATAGCAATACTTTTAGATTTAGGGATTTTAATAAAATTCAAATCACGCAATACCTCACTGTGTAATTTGATAGGAGAAGTTATGTTAGTTTGATAATCATTCAAAGTATAATTTTGTTTTATTTTATCATCTTCCTCTTTTGGTGTAATCAATAAATGGTGTCTATCTATGACTAATCTATAATTCTCACTATAAAATTGTTTCCCTGAAGAATTATCATCATCAATAATTTCACAAATAGAGTTTATATTCGTTTCATTAAAACCAAATTCAGACAAAATCTCATACAAATAAATATGTATGGGTGTAAGTTTTCTCAGCTCTTTTAACTCTATTGTTGTAACAGAGTCCTTTGTTTGTAAAAGTTCTTTTTTTGTCTTATCCACAACAACTCTGAAAATCTGTTCCGTCTCCCTCAAACGCTCTATATCTCTCCGTATAATTACATCAAAATTTGGTGATATTTCCTTTAATATTGGTACAATCTCATTTCTAATTTTATTTCTTGTATACTTGTTATCTTTATTCGTAGAATCCTCAACATAAAGAACATTGTGCTTCTGAGCATATTCTTTTATCTTCCTACGAGATGTGAAAAGCATTGGACGAATAATATTATTAATTTTGGGAAGTATGCCATGAAGTCCGGCAATTCCTGTCCCTCTCAATAAATTTATCAAAAAGGTTTCTGCACTATCATCCCCATGATGAGCCGTAGCCAACAAAGTAAACCTATGTTCCGACATAATCTTTTGAAACCAATCATAACGCAAATCTCTTGCTGACACTTCTAAACTTTTTTTATTCTCCTCCATGTAAGCAAAGGTATCAAATTCTTGCTTAAACAAAAGAATATTATTTCGGATCGCATAATCACTTACAAATTTCTCATCACGATCAGATTCTGCCCCACGAAGGTGAAAATTGCAGTGAGCAATGGCGTAATTACAACCAAGGCGTCTGAATAGGTCCGCCATAACCATAGAATCTATTCCACCACTAACTGCAAGTAATATTTTATCATTATGAATATCAAAAAGACAATTCTCCTTATTATATCTAATAAACTCTTGATACATCCGATTTGTATAATTTTTTATATGTGATTAGTAATATGATTATACAACAAATAATATTTATCACATATTACATAGATTATTTTAAAGATTTTTTTCAATAAAAGAAGTCATCATTTGGTATAAATGATAACGAACATTCCCTCCATAAATAGAATGATTTTTATCCGGATAAGTAAATTGTAGAAACTGTTTATTATTTTTAATCAGAGCATCAGTAAATTTCATTGTATTCTGTAAATGAACATTATCATCAGCACTACCGTGTATCAATAAATAATTCCCAATGAGTTCATTAGCAAAGTTGATAGGACTATTGTCATCATAACCACTTGGATTTTCTTGTGGGGTACGCATAAATCTTTCAGTATATACATTGTCATAAGTACGCCAGTTTGTTACAGGAGCAACTGCTATAGCTGTCTTAAAATATTCATGTCCCCTCGTAATACACAATGAAGACAGATAACCGCCAAAAGACCATCCAAAAATACCTATTCTAGCCTTATCTACGTAGTCAAGCTTTCCGAAATATTTTGCTGCTTCCATTTGGTCAAAACATTCCTTATCTCCCAAATTCAAATATGTACATTTTTTAAATTGACTACCTCTCATTCCCGTTCCTCGTCCATCTACACAAGCAACAATATAGCCTTTGATAGTTAAAAATCTAAACCACATGTAATCAAAAAACCTTGACTGGGAATTAAGTACCTCTTGACTACCTGGACCTCCATAAACATAAAATAACACAGGGTATTTTTTTGTTGGATCAAAATCCTTAGGTTTCAAGATCCAATAATAAAGAGTATCTCCCAATGAAGTAGTAAAAGAAGAGAATTCTTTATTTGGCAAATTATAATCTCTCAACTGTTCGCCTAACATCTGATTATCTTCCAATGTAATTAAACATTTGCCTTTATTGTCATTTATTGAGTATTTTGTAGGATTTGTTGCATTGGAATAAGACGAGATATAATACATTCCGTTATTAGAAAAGGTAGCTGTATATATACCCAAATGTTGAGGGTCCGAAATCTGAACAAGTGTTCTACCATTCAAACTAACTTTGAATAGTTCTCTATTGTATGGAAAAGTGCTTGCAGCAGTAAAGTATAGGTATTTATCCTGTGGATCTACAAAACATATATTATCCACATCATAACTACCCTTTGTAATGGGAACAATTTTTTTTGTATAAATATTCAAAAGATATAAGTTCATATAACCATTCCTTTCACTCCTAACAATTGCATTCTTCTTGTCATTCAAAAAAATTACATCCTCCGGTTGTTCAATATAACATCTATCTGTATCTACAAAAACTAAAGAAGACTGATAACTAGTAGTATTAACCAAATATAAACGTAGTTCATTCTGATGTCTATTCATCCACGTATAGCACAATTGATTATTATCCTTAGTCCATGAGATACGTGGCAAATATATATCCTCTTTTTCGGGAATATTGATTTTATGACTCTTACCATCATTAAAATCATATACATATATATCTACAACAGAATTATCTTCTCCCGCCTTAGGGTATTTGTAGGTATGATTTTTCGGATATATGGAATCACCCAAATAAAAAGGAATAGTATACTGCTTAACCTCGGATTCATCAAAGCGATAATAAGCGATCTTATCTGAACTACTATTCCAAAAAAAACCTTTGGTTATGGCAAATTCTTCTTCGTACACCCAGTCCGTCGTTCCATTGATAACATAATTATGTTTCCCATCATACGTTATCTGCTTCTCTGTCATGCTAATCAAATCAGTAACGTAGAGATTATTATCTTTTACAAAAGCTATCTTTTCCGCTGAAGGAGAAAACTCTGCCAACCTAACCTTATCTTGTCTCAACTTAATAACATTTTTATTCTCTACATCATATATGTAGTAATCTGCAATATAGGAATGGCGATAAATATACTCGGGATTGACCACCAAAAGAATTTTTTGACTATCCTTACTGATAGAATAATCAACAACCACACTGTTTTTATCTAACGAAAGATTTGTAAATTCCACCAAATAACCTACCCTCTTACCTGTTTTATATTCATATTTTTCAATGCCTTTATGTGTAAGTATACAATAATGTTCTCCATCTTCCATGGAACGTATCTCACTTATTGATTTGGGACGAAAAGTATAATTTTGCCAAATATCTTCTAATGTAATACTTTTTTGTGTATAGACACTGACACTACAAACCAATCCCACAAACAAAATAAACAACTGTTTCATTTTATTTTTTCTCATTATATCTTATTTATTTGCACACAATCCAAAACAACAGATTATATAGAATACGAGTCATCCATATATAACCGTCTATTAATCCATAAGATTATCTACAAGAATGTCTTCATATTTCAAAAGTGGATCTATATTCTTTCTTCCCTCAGGGAAAAGTTCTGAAATAACCCATTTATCTATATCATTAGAGAATCTGTACTTGTTCAGTGCTAATCTATGAACAAATTCTGTCATATATTTCCCCCATACGGTCTCGACATGTGCTCTGTAATAAGATTGCAGAGCATTTTTGTATTCTTTTTTTATTTCTCCCTTTTCATCATAAATACTAGTATTCTCTAGACCCTTTGTAACTATAAAACAAAGTTCCTTTATTTCCCTTGTAACCAAATCATTCCTTGAAAAATCTTTTACCCTATCCAAAAGTTCATCCCGCCATTGAATTCTATACATAATTTCAGACGTAGAATAAATCTGTTTTGCATGATGATAGGGTGGAAACTTTTGATAGTGAGGTGGAAAATCATATTCCTTAATCCAATGAGAACGATAAAAACGATAATCATCAGTTAAATATTTCTGAAGTTTAGAGAAAAGAAAATCCGGTTGTACAACAACAGCATAAGAAGTATCTTCATATGAAAAAACTCTATAGCCATACTTACTATACTCTTTCTCAAAAGATTTCATCCCAGAACGAATCCCAGCAATAACCTCTATATCTTTTATTTTCAAAGCACGAATTTCTTCATCCGACCAATGGATATGCAATGTGTTAGTCTTGTCTTCACAAGACAACTCATGATAATAATAAAGCAATTGATAAGCCCAATCGGCACATTGTTTATCATCCTTAAATTGTTTTTCAAACAAATCTATTGCTTTAAATATAACATCTCTCTCTGTAAATGGCAATTTAACCAAGTCGTGAGCAAATTTTGTCAGCTTTTCATCATCAAGATATTGGGTATTCTGACCATATGAAGCCATGCTAATAAGGACAATCAAGGCAAGAAAGATTTTTTTCATATTGCTGTTATGTATTCTTTACAAATTAGTTATCAATTCACTGTGCAAAGTTAAGAAAATAATCCAAAACATAAGATAAAAACGCCGAAAATTTGGTAGAAGTTAAAATAAATTGTACCTTTGCAACCTCATTTCAAGATCTTAAGGAAGATGAATAAACTGAAAATATCAAAAGTTTTGGACACTTTAGCATTAGTGTCAATAGTTCTCATATTTGCTTTGTATATATTTAGAAAACCATCTTTTGACATCCTTAGTGTTTGCTTAATCTCAATAGCTATTTTAAAGGTTGGTGCATCTATGTTAAAAGCTACATATTTCAGTAATTTATGTAGAGAAGTGGAGAAAGAAAGAGATATTTTCAAAGAGAAAATTACATATTTGGAGAACGAAATTAATAAATTAAGTAACAAAGAATAAAAACAGAGTATTTTATGGCAACAACAGCTGACATTAAGAAGGGACTTTGCATAGAAATGAACGGAGATTTACTATCCGTTGTTGAGTTTTTACATGTTAAACCCGGCAAAGGAAGTGCCTTTGTCAGAACAACACTCAAATCATTTAAAACAGGAAGAACTCTAGATCATACATTTCCTTCGGGGACTAAGATTGATATAGCACGAATAGAAAGAAGACCTTATACGTTTTCTTACAAAGACGACATGGGATATCATTTTATGCACTCAGAAACTTGGGAAGAGGTAACGATCCAAGAAGATATTATCAATGCTCCGCAATTCCTAATGGAAGGTCAAGCTGTGGAAATGATTGTTCATGCCGACACTGA
This sequence comes from Bacteroidales bacterium, assembly GCA_052170555.1. Classification (GTDB taxonomy): domain Bacteria; phylum Bacteroidota; class Bacteroidia; order Bacteroidales; family P3; genus Scybalousia_A. The sequence goes on from JBQNAI010000005.1 coordinate 86,020, forward strand.
AACTCCATTAAGTTGTGAGTTGCCAGCTTTTGTAGAAATGACAATAACTTATACAGAACCAGGAGTAAAAGGGAACACTGCTACCAATGCGATGAAAGATGCCACTGTAAATACAGGAGCCACTGTAAGAGTCCCCCTATTTATCAATGAGGGAGAAAAAATCAAAGTAGATACTCGTACAGCCGAATATTCAGAAAGAATTAGAAATTAAATAGTTTTATGAACTTAAAAAATGAAGTGTGAAATTGGAAAAATAATCTCACACTTTATTTTTTTAAAGTCAAGAAAGAATTTATCCTTTTCAAAAAAGGATATCACCTTTTTTTATATCTAAATAAATATTTCAATGCCTACATTTGTGTATTTAATATAAGAACAAATGTTAGCATATGTTAAAAACCAAGAAACAAAATAATATAAAATGGTCATTACATAATATCTTGCTACGCATAAATAGAGTACTAGAATGTATATATTACAACAAATAGAATTCACCTAAAATTTGATAATAGAAGGTATCATTTTTGTCAGTCCTACTTACAATAAATTTTATATTTTCATGTTCTATATGAAATTTAAATTGAATGATACCATGGTTGGAAAAAAAATATATATACTACTATTACTATGTACCATATTCTCTTACAAAGATTATGCACAAACAATAAAGTACCCTACAAAGAGCGTTTTAAGTAACGGTGTATGGTATTCTGTCAGCATAACTTCTGACGGTATATATAAATTGACATATGACGATTTTATTTCTTTGGGTGTAGCAAAGGACAGTATAGATTTTAATAATCTTTCCGTGTTTGGCAACGGAGGAAAACCCATTGGTGAGATAAGGGCTTCATACCAGTTTTCAGATTTAAAAGAAAATGCGATATATGTCAATGAAAAAGAGAAATATATATTATTTTATGCTCAAGCTACTACTCAGACTTCCTATAATATTACACAAGAGGAGTTTTTTTGCACTTTACATCCATATGCGACTGAAACTAAATATTTTATTACCTTTGATAAGAACATCGGCAAGAAGAAAAGGATATCTCCGATGAATAACATACCTACCGAATTTACCAAAAATTTGACACAAGTCAAAGATTATATTTTCTACAAAAGAGAATTAACAAATTTAGCACAATCAGGTCGCTATTGGTTCGGTGAGCGATTTTTACCAGTTGCAGCTGATTTACAAATTCCTATAAATTTACCAAACATTGTATCCGCAGAAAAAGCTAACATTAAAATACAACTTTTTGCCAATAGCTTACAACAATGTAGTTATGATATCAAATTAAACAACGAGAATTTGGGGAGCATTAATATAGGCACAAAAACAAGTGGAGAGGTTGCTCATCTTGGAATATTCAAAAAACAAGCTAATATATCTTCACCTACAAATAATTTTTCTTTACATTTTAACTCTTCTATTTCAACGGCTGAAGGTTGGTTGGACTATATACTTGTTAACTATACTAAAAAGCTTTACCTTAGTAACAATTATCTAAAATTTTATTCTATTGGCGACCAAACAAATCAATCAATAAGATATACAGTCAGTAATGTTCGTTCAGCAAATACAATGGTTTGGGATGTAACTAACCCAACTGATGTGTCAACTATAACAAATACAACATTATTTAATAATACACTTTCATTTAATGTTCCTTCTGATACGATAAGAAACATAATTATTCTAAATTCTTCCGATTTTCCTACCCCAGTATTAGAAGATACTGTGCTAAATCAAAATCTTCATGGTATAGATACGGCAGAATTTGTTATCATCAGTCATCCGAAGTTTATCAATCAGGCTGAACGATTGGCAGAAATACACAGAAGATACGATAAAATTAAAGTGGCTGTTGTTCCGCTGCAAAATATCTTCAATGAGTTTTCCTCTGGAACAAAAGATTTTTTAGCTATAAGAGAATTTATTGCAATGATGTATAACAAATCCAACTCCCAATTACCCAAAAACGTACTTCTATTTGGAGATGGCACATTCGACAACAAAAACATCTTACAATACAATAATAACTATATACCCACATATCAAAGCAATGTACTCAATTCAACGGGAGACAATAATTATACCTCCGATGATGTTCTTGCCGCCATCGGTCCCACTTCAACTAATAGTACGTACGACACTTTATTCGTTGGAATTGGACGCATCCCTGTTAATGATACAGTTACAGCAAATATTGTAGTAGATAAGTGCAAAAGGTATTTAAGTAAATCAGATATACTGAAAAAGCAAGATGGAGATTGGCGTAATTCCATCCTATTAACAAGTGATGATATGGATGAATTGTTTGAAAAATATTTTAGAGACAATGCAGAGCATATCTCTTTTCAAATAGAGGAAACTAATCCAGGACTAAATGTTCAAAAGGTTTATGAAGATGCCTATAAAGAATACAATTCGTCTTCTGGCTCCACTTATCCTGACGCTTCCAAAGCCATCAATGATCGTATGAATAAAGGATGCTTAGTTTTTAATTATCTTGGGCATGGTTCTCCCAACCATCTGTCAAGTGAAAGATTAATACAGATTCAGGATATCACAGCTTGGCAAAATTACGATAAACTTGGATTAATGATTACCTCAACTTGTGAATTTAATAGGTTTGATCTAGTAGATAAACAAGCAGCTGGTGAATATGTTTTAATAAGTGAAAATGGTGCTGGGATTGCTCTAATTGCTGCTGCAAGAAAAATATCGTCTAACGATCCAATTAATCGTAGTTTATTTAAATATGCTCTTGAAAAACAAGAAGATGGAAAACCCCTTACCTTTGGTCAAGTCATGCAGTATTCAAAAAATTTAGTTAACTCTGGGCATTACGGTAATAAGTTGGTAACATCTGAGAGAAGTATCACCCTTATAGGAGATCCTGCTTTGAGACTATCGTTACCTCAATACGATATAAACACCATCAATGTGGAAGTAGTTTCTTCCAAGGCAAATTCTACAAAAAATAATAAAGACACAATAAGAGCGTTGTCCACCGTAGTTATTCAAGGAGAAATAACCGATTCAAAAGGTCATAGAATAGACTCTTTTAACGGCTCTGTACAAGTTTCCTTGTACGATAAAAAAACTACATATTATATGTTGAACAATTCCAATCTAAATATCAGTAAAAAAGATCTTGCTTTTGAACAACAAAACAATATACTACACAAGGGTAATACGAAGGTCATAAATGGATATTTCACTCACACCTTTACAGTTCCCAAAGACATTGCCTACAATTACGGTAAAGGTAAATTGAGCTATTATGCTCAATCGGATAGTACCGATGCCTCTGGTTTCTACGACGATTTTGTATTAGGGGGAATAGATACCAATGCTTCTGAAATTGAAGTTACAAGGCCAAAGATAGGACTATATCTAAACGATACTAATTTTGTAAATGGAGGTTTGTGTGATGAAAATCCTAATTTATATGCTATCGTTTTAGACTCTGTGCCCATCAATACTGTCGGGTCTGGTCTAGGACATAATATAGTTGCTCGTCTGGATAATGCAGCTAATACATTTATCCTTAACGATTATTACACAACCGATACTAAAAATCCTAATATCGGTTATATAACATATCCATTCAAAAACTTATCACAAGGCAAACATGTCTTGACCCTAAAAGTTTGGAATATATTTAATTTTTCCACAGAAACAACTATTACTTTCAATGTTAAACCATCTAATAGTAAGGAGTATGAAACGACTTCCTATCCTAATCCTTTTAAGGACAAAACAACAATAGAACTTCGTTACAATCAACCTGAAAGTATCAATTCTGCTTATATTAAAATTTTTAATCAACAAGGTGCAATCGTTACCGAATTTGATATTAGTGATAAGATAGGAGCATACACAATAGGTCCAATCCACTGGGATAGAACAACAAAGGGTGGAGCTAAAGTCAAAAGTGGCATATATTTCTATTCAATCATTCTTAATACTATTGAAGGAGGCAAAATTATTAGAGGAAATAAAATGATTTTGTTGGATTGAGAAAAAAAATTAATTACGAGTAATAATAAATTAATCTATATAACGTTTTAACAAGTCATAAACATTAAATAAAAAATCATGAAGATTCACAGACCTCTCCTCTTCACCGTCATATTAAGCATGATGACAGTAATGTCTTTTGCACAAACAAGTCCGAAGATTATAGACAACGAAAACTATCAAGCACAATTGCTAAGACAAAAAAAAGAAGGAGCGAGAATTATTCCAACCGGTGTACCTCTATTAATGATAGCACCGGATTCTAGAGCCGGTGCCATGGGAGATATCGGAGTAGCTACAACTCCTGATGCAAATTCTAACCATTGGAATGCAGCAAAGTTAGCTTTTGCTAACAATAAGATGGCGGCATCCTTCACCTACTCTCCTTGGCTTAGAGATATAGTCGGAGATATTGACCTCGCATATCTATCAGGTTATTATAAATTGAACGAAACCAGTGCTATAGGAACATCTTTAACCTACTTCTCATTAGGTAATATTCAGTTTACAGATTTACAAGGTTCATCTATCGGAACATATAGCCCAAATGAATTTTCTTTTGATATATCCTATTCAATGAAGTTATCCGAAAGTTTAGCAGCATCGGTGACCGGTAAATACATTCGCTCAGATTTGACGCAGGGGCAAAATGTCGGCACAACAACAACTCATGCTGCTAATGCAGTTGCTGCTGATTTAGGTCTATATTATCAAAAAGATATAGTAACTGATAACCCTCAACAAATAGCTTTTGGCTTGCAAATTTCCAATTTGGGTAATAAAATTTCATATTCAGACGACGATATGGTATCAAGTTTTTTGCCTACGAACTTCCGTATTGGTGGAAGATATACCTACAATATGGATCAATTCAATAAATTTTCTTTTATGATGGATTTTAATAAATTATTAGTCCCTACCCCACCTATCAGAGATACATTGGGTAATGTTGCAGAGGGTAAAGAAAACAATGTTGGTGTGTTACAAGGAGTTTTCCAGTCTTTTTTTGATGCACCTGACGGATTTTCGGAAGAATTAAAAGAAATCAATATTTCTGCGGGTGCTGAGTATTGGTACAGTGATATCTTGGCAGTTCGTACAGGTTACTTCTTTGAGAACAAGAAAAAAGGCGATCGTCAATACTTTACTATGGGATTAGCCTTAAAGTACAATTCATTAGGTATAGACATATCTTATCTTGTACCTACTTCATCACACAATAATAACCCATTAAAGAACACTCTGAGAGTATCTCTTTCATTTAATTTTTAATGGCTCCAAATTAACCGAATAATGTCCCACATCGATAAATTCTTTTGAGAAAAGGATTTACTAATGTCAAGAAACAATTTTGTAAAATTTCTTATCTATTCTTATCTTCTATAAAAAAAATTGTAGTTATGAAACTTAAAATCGGAATAGGATATGATATCCATCAATTAAGTGAAGGTAACAGTCTATTTTTAGGGGGAGTTGAAATAAAAAATTCTCTTGTGAGAGCCATAGGTCATTCTGATGCAGACTGTCTGATCCATGCTATCATAGATTCTCTACTTGGTGCTGCAAATCTTAGGGATATAGGCTTTCAGTATCCTGATAACGATATGAAATATAAGGACATTGACAGTAAACAATTATTGAAAGATACTTTTAATAAAATTGTAGAAAAGGGGTTTAGTATAGAAAATATAGATGCAACCATTTGTTTACAAAAACCAAAGGTTAGTAAATTTATTCCCAAAATGCAAGAAACTTTGGCAAATATTCTTGCGATAGATACCGAAGATATATCAATAAAAGCAACAACTTCTGAAAAATTAGGTTTTATCGGGAGGATGGAGGGAATAGCGGCATATAGCGTATGCCTACTAAAAAAAATGTAACAACTTGTAACTTTTTTACATTTACATTAGTATACTCCACAATAAAAAGAATAAACTGTAAATAACTGTACAAAATTATTTTTTGTAGATTTACATCAATTTTAAGGTGTCATATCATTTTTTTTTTGTAATATTGCAGTTTGAAATTAAGAATTTGTCAAACAAATATTTATAGGAATATGTCTTTAAATGTAATGAAAAGAACAGTATTAGGGGTGCTTTTTGCGTACATCATGATATCGTACATCACAGAGACCAAAGCACAAGATCCACATTTTTCACAATTCTTTGCCAATCCTATATATACAAATCCAGCTTTTACAGGTGCCGCTGTATGTCCAAGGGTTGGCATCACTTATCGTGATCAATGGCCGTCCTTAGGTGCATTTAAGACATTTTCAGCATCTTATGATCAATTTTTTGATATAATCTCCGGCGGTATAGGTCTATATATTATGAGCGATAAACAAAGTGATTTTTATAGAGTCAACTCTGCTGAATTAATTTATTCATTACGTCTAAGGCTAAGCACTGATATCACGTTGAATCTTGCAGCACAAGCAGAGATTACTAATCATGCATTGAATTGGGATGAGCTTATTTTCCCGGATATGATAGATACTCGTTACGGTCAAATATACAGAACAACATTAGCAAAAATGCCCGACAAGACTTCCAAAACGTATTTTGATATTGGTACAGGAGCTCTTTTATTTTCAGAAAACTGGTATGTTGGGTTTTCTGCTGTAAATTTGCTTCGTCCCGACGAAGGTTTCATTTCTTATAATCGTCTTCCTATCAAATTTACTGCAAACGCTGGGATGAGATTTAATTTAAAACGAGATGCAAGGCGTACCAATGCTTTGTTTGGACAACCTATTATTTCGCCAAATATTATTTATCAACATCAAGGAGAATTCAATACTCTTAACTATGGAGCATACTTGGATTGGAGTCCATTCGTTTTTGGTGTATGGTTCCGCCAGTCTATGGCAATAGAAAATAGAGATGCCTTGATACTGTTGTTTGGATTGGAATGGGGTGACTACAAAATAGGTTATAGTTATGATATAACGGTGTCTACATTGTCTAATGTCTCAGGTGGGGCACACGAGATTTCATTAGGAGCCAAATTCCCTTGTCCTGAAAAACATAAAAGAATTAGAGCAATTAAGTGCCCTTCATTCTAATAATTTTGTAACAAAAAAAGTGAATTTTTCGTAGTTTAATAACACATTAGAGTCTAAAATAATATAACAATATGAGAACCATAGCATCATTAAGTAAGATTGTATTGACTGTTTCCAGTTTATTGTTGCTTGCAAGTTGCGGAAACAAGAACCGATCTCAAAAAACAGGTTGGAATTATGACGATCCCAAATGGGGAGGTTTTGAATCAGCAAAAAATAAAGAGATGTCAACTCCCCCAGGAATGGTATTTATTGAAGGAGGGGCTTTTATTATGGGGCGAACTACTGACAATGTTCGTTATGAATGGGATAATCAACCACACAAAGTAACAGTTTCTTCTTTTTATATGGACGAATGTGAGGTTACTAATGAAGACTATAGAGAATATCTGTATTGGTTAAACCGCGTATATGTAGATTATCCTGAATATTGCGAAAAACAGCTCCCTGATACATTGGTTTGGAGGACTAAACTAACTTACAATGAGCCTATGGTTGATTATTATTTCCGTCATCCTGCATGGTCCAATTATCCGGTGGTAGGTGTGAATTGGTTACAGGCAACAGACTATTGTGCTTGGAGAACTGACCGTTTGAATGAGAAAGCTTTGATTGATGCAGGTGTGTTAGAAATTGATCCTGATCAAAGTAATGAAAATGTCTTTACAACTGAAGCTTATCTGACAGGACAATATGAAGGTTTTGTAAAAAGAGATCTTAAGGATTTGAATCCTAATAGCGAAGGTACAAGAAAAGTAAATATGGGTGATGGAATTATTTTTCCTAAGTTCAGGCTTCCGACTGAGTCTGAGTGGGAATATGCAGCATTGGGTCTGATTGGCAATACTACAAAAGAAGGGCGTATCATAGAAAGGAGGATTTATCCGTGGAACGGACACGTTGTGCGTACCGATCAGAAAAAATACTATGGAGAAATGTTAGCTAATTTCAAACGTTCGAGAGGAGACGGAATGGGAGTGGCAAGTGTGTTGAATGATCATTGGGAATATACGGCACCTGTCAATTATTACTTCCCTAACGATTATGGTCTTTACAATATGGCGGGGAATGTGTCCGAATGGGTATTAGATGTCTATCGTCCAAACACTCCATCAGATGCTGGGGACATCAATCCTTTCCGTGGTAATGTATATATGACAAAGGTTTTGGATGAAGACGGGATGATTGCAGAAAAAGACTCTTTGGGACGTATTCAATATAGAGAGGTTACCATAGAAGACAATATCGGCAGGAGAAACTACAGGCAAGCGGACAATATTAATTATCTTGATGGGGATTTAGCATCTCAGCTAGATCAAAGTGCCTGGGAACAGAATAGTAAAGAAATGGCCAAAAGTTCAGGACTTAATCTCAGTGGTATGAATGAGGACGATGAATTAACATCTGATACAACAAATGAAGATGAAGAAAATGATGGAAATAATAACAAGAACAACAGTATTTCTAACGGGATGTATGAGTATGGGAAACACTCTTTACTAAACGATAAATCAAGAGTGGTAAAGGGTGGATCGTGGAAAGATCGTGCTTTATTCTTATCTCCGGGGGAGAGACGTTATTTAGATCAGGCCCAAAGTACAGACTGGATAGGATTCCGTTGCGTTATGGATAGAGTTGGCACCAGAGAATTAAGGAAAAGGTAAAGCAATATCGCATTTCATAAAAATAAATTTAAAAGATAATTTATCCATATAAGAAAGTAGTTTTATTATTAGACATATTTGTATCTAAATATGATTTGATAGTAGGAAGGGGTTATACTTTCTGTTTGTAAATTCGTGAAGTAATATAATAAATTCATAAAAACAAAGAATCTTATGCGATAGTTTCTGCATGAGGTTCTTTTTTGAAGTTTTATAATGGCGACAATATCAATCTACTCTAAATTAAAACAAATTAAAGACTGCATTCAAAATAACGACCTATTGCCTTTGTATCTTCTCAAAGGAGATGAGTCTTATTATATAGATCTAATCTGTAATGAATTTGAAAATAAAATTATTGATCAATCGGTAAAAGATTTTAATCAATCGGTTCTTTATGGAAAAGATACCAATGCTGTTCAGATAATATCTCTTTGTAGGCAATATCCTTTGATGTCAGACAAAAAACTTGTAATATTAAAAGAAGCACAGTTGATGGAAAAGAATCAATGGGCAAAGTTACTTATTTATCTTAACCATCCTCTGCAATCCACTATTCTTGTAATTTGCAATAAATCTCAAAATTTTGATTTAAGTTGTAAAAATGCTATACTAAAAAACAAAGGAATGGTATTTGAAAGTAATAAACTTAAAGAATATCAAGTACCTAAATGGATAATCGATTTTGTTCATGCAAAAAATTTTTCAATTGATGAATACTGTGCAAATATGCTTTGTGAATATTTAGGAAATGACTTGCAAAAAATTGCAAATGAAATAGGTAAAATGATATTAAACATCAAAAATCGTAAAAATATAACAAAAGAAGACATTAGTGAAAACGTTGGCATAAGCAAAGATTATAATGTTTTTGAACTTCAACATGCTTTAGGAACAAAAAATATAATTAAAGCTAATAATATTATCAACTATTTCGCACAAAATCCAAAAGAAAATCCTATGCAATTAGTCATTCCAATACTATTTGCTTTTTTTACTAAACTTTTGATCGCCTCACAAGTATCGCCCAAAAATGCAAGCAATGTCGCAAATGCACTTAATTTTAAATCGGAATACGCCGTTAAGGATTATATGACAGCACTAAATCATTATTCTGTTCAACAGTTATTAAATATTATCTCTCTTTTCAATGAGTATGATTTAAAATCCAAAGGAATAAACGTTTCACCTATGCTGAGTGATAGAGAATTAATGAGGGAACTGGTTTTTAAAATTTTACACATATAATAAGTATATATATTAATTTGGTATATGAAAAAAGTACTTTCAATACTCATTTTATTATTGCTAAATATTCTTGCCTTTACACAAACAGGAATAGTAAAGGGGTTTATATATGATTCTACAAATGGAGAACCCGTAATGTTTGCTAACGTATCTATAGAAAATACTTCTTTGGGCACTAGCACTGACTTAAATGGATTTTTTGTGATAAACAAAATACCAAAAGGGTCTCAGAAACTAAAAATTCAAATCATAGGTTTTGCAGATACTGTCATAACATTAGATGTTGTTGCTGATAAATCACAGAATATAAAGATAGAATTGAGCCCTCAATCACAAACTCTAGAAACTGTAGAAATTTTTGGCAATCAAGAACTAGCAAAGATAGAGTCTCGTGTATCTGTCAAAAAAATAACCGTCGCTGATATTCAAAAGATACCATCCACCGGTGGACAAGCTGATCTTGCTCAATATATTCAAATACTTCCCGGAGTAGTTTTTTCTGGAGATCAAGGTGGTCAATTATACATACGTGGTGGTTCTGCTATTCACAACAAGGTTTTATTAGACGGAATGACCATTTACAATCCTTTTCATTCCATTGGTTTGTTTTCTGTCTTTGAGACAGATATTATTCGTAACGCAGATATCTATACAGGTGGCTTCAATGCTCGTTATGGAGGGAGATTATCTTCCATAATGGATATTACAACAAGAGATGGAAACAAAAAGGTTACATCCGGCAAGATTGCACTATCAACTTTTGGCACTTCAACTATTATAGAAGGACCTGTTATTGCAGATAAACAAGATAAAGAGTATTCTATTTCCTATCTTTTGACGGCAAAAAATTCATATCTTTCTCAAACATCAAAATCCGTTTATTCTTACAGTGAGATTGAATTACCATATGACTTTTTTGATTTATACGGTAAATTAACTATTGCCTCAAAAAGCGGAAGCAAGACAAATATTTTTGGATTCAATTTCACCGATAAAGTAAATGGTTACAAAAGTATTGCAGACTTCAATTGGAGAAATAGTGGCGGAGGAGCAAATTTTATAATTGTTCCGACCAGTTCATCATCTATTGTTCAGGGGGTAATTGCCTATTCCGATTATTCTATGAAAATGAAAGAGAAAACGGCAACAACAGAACAAAAGAGTAACATAAGTTCATTCAACGGTAGTTTGGACGTGACACAATTCATTTCTAAAAATCAACTACGTTATGGCGTAGATCTAATGTGGAATACTACCCAAACTCAATTCGAAAAACAGAAAGAAGAACAGAAAGATTATTCATCCGATGTTGGCATATATATGGTTTTTAAAGGATTTATAAGTAAACTTCTTTATGAACCTAGTTTACGACTATCCTACTATGCTTCTCTATCAGAAGCAATCTTAGAACCACGCCTATCTTTGAAATTGAATCTCTCTGATAATGTACGTTTGAAAGTCGCTTTAGGTAAATATTCTCAGACTTTTATAGACACAAAATCAGATAGAGATATTGTTAATTTATTTACAGGCTATCTAACCGCTAACCCCGATCTTTTTGGAGGAGTTGTATCTACTTATCGCAATGAAGCAGTTGAACATTATGTAGAAAAATCCAATCATTTTATATTTGGAATAGAATATGATGTAATAAAAAATATTAGTTTAAATATTGAGGCGTATTACAAGACAATGGACAATCTTATTGCTGTTAATAGAGACCGTATCTATAATGACGATGCAGATCACAGTACATATCCCGAGTATCAAAAGAAAAACTTTGCTATTGAACAAGGAAGAGCGTGGGGTGGAGACATAAGCTTAAAATACAGTGATGGAAGGTTATATATTTGGGCTATATATTCAATAGGTAAAGTTGAGAAAACAAATGAGAAACGTACATATACTCCTCATTATGATAGGAGACATAATATCAATATTCTAACCTCTTACCAAATAGGTATAGATCGTTCTTGGGAGATCAGTGCTCGTTGGAATTATGGTTCGGGCTTCCCTTTTACTGCTACGGCTGGTTTTGGAGAAGTACTGTCTTTGTCTGATGGTATAGGAGCCGATTACGTCTCATCAGCCGGCAATTTGACTACGATATATGGTGAATTAAATGCAAAAAGGCTTCCGTCTTATCATCGTTTGGATATTTCCGTTAAAAAACGTTTTAGTATGTTCAAACACTCAACATTGGAAATTGAAGCAAGTGTTACTAATGTTTATAATAGAAATAATATGTTTTATTATGATAGAATATCAGCCGAGCGTATAAACCAACTACCTATAATGCCATCTTTAGGTACAACTCTAAGATTTTAACATTATACTTTTTTGCGATTATGCCTTTTGTTATAGCAAGAAATTTCCTTAGATATATTCTTACATAATATTTTTATATTTTTTTTTAGAAATATCAATACGAGAACAATTGTATTTAGTTTTATTAATCTCTACATTGCATGTCAACAGATCCTTTTCAAAAAAGAATCTACCAATGTCAAGAAAGGATTTTTTCTTTTCAAAAAACGAAATAACATAAGAACGCCCAATTCCATCTAATTAAGTATCAAACTTTATGTTAAATAATTAGAGGCAAATAGGTATCAATTATTAGATTTTATATAAGAATTCTATACGTTGATTTCCTTGATATCCACAAACTTATTTACAAGTGCATATATCGTCAAACCGCTTGGAGAATGAATGTTAAGTTTCTTCGCTATATTTCTGCGGTGTGTAGTTACAGTATTAATAGAAATACACAATTTATCCCCTATTTCCTTGTTTGTTAATCCTTTTACTACGCCTATTATTATTTCTTTCTCTCTTTCGGACAGCTCTTGCGATAATATTTCATCATCATCTACATTTGTATTAGTATTAGTATTCCTCTGATTGCGATATTCTAAACGCCTTATCTCAGGTAACAACAACACAGTTTCTATTCTATCGTGAATATATAAATCATATTCACATAAAAACAAGTGTTGCAATATATTATAGACCATATCGTTTCCAGATTGCGAAGAATAATATTTTATTATCAAATTTTTTAATTCCGAAAGTTTTTGTTCTATCGGTGAAGTATGCATTCTAGATATTTCGTTTGCAAGACTTTTAACTCTTTTACCTGCAATCAAATCTGAAGTTTTAGAAAAAATTTCTTTATCCTCTGTTTCCATATGACAATTTAACTCTTTACAGTACTCATCAAAGAATTTAATAATTAAAAATGTAACATCATTATCCTGAGATGACCCTAAAGCATCTATCAAATGGCGTCTTATATGAGGCAAAAGAAAATTAAGTAAATAAGTATGAGTATTTTGCAGATAGGATTGTAAAGTATACAAATCAACCTGTCCCTCCATAGGCTCGTAATCTCCACCAGAGGAAGTAAAATTAACAATTGCTAAAAATGTTTTAATATCTATTTTGTTTTCACGACACACTTGCTCTATTGTTTTTTCTCCTACTCCCAGCGGAATACCGAAACGGGATACCACCTGCAAAAGCCTTTCGTTCGAACATAAAAGTTCAAACATTTTATCGTCTTTCGTGTATTTTTCTTTCATTATTCCCAAAAATTGATTCGTATTATAACGCCATTTATTGAAATTTTAGTATAAGTACAACACATTTTTAATCTCCATTTCTTCCATTAAAAATCATATAAATTTACAATTTCATATCATTATCCTATGTATTTATCATTACATTTAACTTTATAATCAGTAGAAATTCATTTGAATAATTTTTCTTTCATTTACTCAATTTATCACATTCAAATATCTAAATCAAATGTTCAAAAATGTACGAAAGTTTAGAAGTTGTATTTTTCAATTAAAATACTCAATATTGAGTATTGACCATAATTATAAAAAATCTTATTTTTGCACACTGGTATTTTTATAATGTTACATTGTATTATACAAATTTGGTATGTGGTATAAAAACTCTGTTTGCTATGAGACTATCCGAACTTAAAACTGGAGAAAAAGGAATAATTGTTAAAGTATTCGGACATGGTGCTTTCAGAAAACGTATCTTAGAAATGGGTTTTGTGAGTGGTAATGTCGTAGAATCTATCCTCAATGCTCCACTTAATGACCCAATAAAATACAAATTGCTAAATTTTGAAGTTTCTTTGCGACATAAAGACGCAGAACAAATAGAGATAGTGAGTTTTGATGATGCCAGTTCGTTAGGTACTAGAAATAATGCAACTTTACATAGTCTTCAATTTGATATTCCTGAAAATATTAAAGCTCTTGCTGAAAAAAAATCTAAAACCATTAATGTTGCTTTGGTAGGAAATCCAAATTGTGGTAAAACTTCTGTTTTCAATATTGCAGCTCACGCACATGAACACGTTGGTAATTACAGTGGAGTTACTGTTGATGAAAAAATAGGAACATTTAAATATAAGGACTATACTTTCAACTTGACAGACTTACCTGGCACATATTCTCTTAGTGCATATTCGCCTGAGGAATTGTATGTTCGCAAACATATAATGAATAAACATCCAGATATAATTCTAAATGTATTAGATGCTTCAAATATCGAACGTAATCTCTATCTAACTACTCAAATCATTGACATGGATTTGAAAATTGTCATAGCATTAAATATGTTTGATGAGTTACAAAAAAGCGGAGATAAGTTGGATTACTATCAAATGGCAACACTTCTCGGTATCCCTATTGTGCCAACAACCGGGAGAACAGGAGAAGGAATAAGTGCCTTGTTTGATAAAATAATAGATGTTTATGAAGACAAAGACAAACAAGCTCACCATATTCATGTCAATCACGGAGAAGATATTGAAAAGAGAATAAAAGAACTCAGATTTGCACTTTGTTCCCACAAATTCTCAGACGATATGTCTACTCGGTTTCTTGCCATTAAACTTTTGGAAAATGACGCAGACATGGAAGCGTTTGTTTGTGCCAACGATCCTGATAATAGTGTTATTACTTTAAGAAATGAAATCAAATTAGCTTTTGAAAAAGAAAACAAAACTGATTTGGAAACTGCTATCACCGACGCCAAATATGGATTCATAAGAGGAGCTCTCAAAGAGGTATATCAAAAAAATGAAAAGCCCAATGGACACAAGCTGACAGATAGTATAGACTCTATCGTTACAAACAAATACTTAGGATTTCCTATTTTTATCTTGTTTATGTTCATTACATTTTTTTCAACATTCTTTATAGGACAATATCCTATGGATTGGATAGATGCTCTATTTGGTTGGTTGGGAGAAAAAGTTTCATTATTGATGTCAGACGGCCCCCTAAAAGATTTACTTGTAGATGGTATAATATCAGGTGTGGGAAGTGTAATCGTTTTTTTACCAAACATTTTAATACTTTATCTATTTATTTCATTTATGGAAGATAGTGGCTATATGTCTCGTGCAGCTTTCATAATGGATAAATTAATGCATAAGATGGGACTGCATGGGAAAAGCTTTATTCCTATGATTATGGGATTTGGTTGTAATATCCCTGCAATAATGTCTACCCGTACGATTGAGGATAGGAAATCCAGATTGATAACTATGCTAATAATTCCTTTAATGTCTTGCTCTGCAAGAATACCAGTATATCTAATTTTAATAGGAGCATTTTTCCCAACAAAAGCTCCGCTAATTCTTTTGTTTTTATATGTATTAGGGATGTCGCTCGCCATAATTATGGCAAAATTATTTAGTAAATTTATAGTAAAAGGTCAAAGTTCACCTTTTGTTATGGAACTTCCTCCCTACCGTATGCCTACACAGAAGGCGGTACTACGACACACTTGGGAAAAGGGTAAGGAATATTTGAAAAAAATGGGCACAATAATTCTCTTTGCTTCAATTCTAGTCTGGGCATTGGGATATTATCCTAATCACGATGCATATAAAGGTTCCAAAGAACAGATAGAAAATTCATATTTGGGAAAAATCGGGAAAAGTATAGAACCCGCAATGTCTCCGTGCGGATTTGATTGGAAACAAAGCGTATCTTTACTCAGCGGAGCATTTGCAAAGGAAATTGTTGCCTCAACTATGGGTGTTCTTTATTCGTCCTCTGACGACAGTGAGAGTGAAGCATCAGGTATTGTAGATGGTGATGAAGCAAATCTCAGAATTTCACGTCTTGTTCACAACAATATGACTCCTTTATCTGCATTGTGTATGCTTATTTTTGTACTTCTATATATGCCTTGCTTGTCAACAGTGGTTGCTATTAAAAGTGAAACTGGCAAATGGAAATGGACACTATTTGTTATGGTTTATACTATTTGTTTAGCATGGATTTGCTCTACTATAGTCTTTCAGGTAGGAAATCTTATCATTTCTTAATATTATGATTATTAGATAAAACAAATCAAACTTTGAAAATACAACATCAATACAACAAGACAACAATATGAGTCTCGCAGTACAAAATATTTTAGTTAGTCTAGTGATAATGGTATCTGCTTTTTTCTTTTTAAAAAAATTTATTGGCAAAATCACTGGTAAAGAAAAAGAATGCAATTGCAAAGGAGGAAGTTGCAATTGTTCAACCTGCCGACATTCTAACAAATCAAACTAATAGCATTCTTATATACGTAAACCAAATTCTCACATTAATGAATTAAAGTGAGAATTTGGTGAAATAGTGTAGGACTTTACTTTATTGAAATGTATTGCTTAGGATTTATTTTCTCATTTAATATGAGATGCATCTTTGTTTTGAAAATTTTATTTACCTTTGTGCGTTATTTATACTGCGTAGTATATTTTTGTATTACATAACAATGAAGACAACTAGACAAAGCATAATATTTTTCTTATCCTCCGTATTATTTTTTCTGAGTTTTCAATCACTTATTGCTCAAATAGATGCCAAAAGTATTGAAAATCCTAAAATAAAAGGATTAACAAATTGGGTAAATAATCAAGACAATATACTTTCTATGCAGACAGTACAGTTGCTTAATGAAAATATCAATCGCTTATATGACTCCACATCATGTCAAATAAGTGTGGTCGTTATAGAAGGAGACAAACAAACTTCTGCTCGTGACCTTAGCATGGAACTATTCGACTTGTGGCAACCAGGAGGGAAAGATAAGAATAATGGCATGATAATTTTGGTAGTTACTCAGGCACGACAGTGTTTTTTTAGGACAGGTTATGGTCTTGAACACATTATTACCGATGCAAAATCTACAAAAATTTTTTCTCAGATAATGAAACCATACTTCATCGAAGGGAAATGGGACGAGGGGGTCACACAAGGAACAATGGAAATTATCAATCAATTATACAAACAGTATGACAATTATTCTAACATTACAGGTAAAGAATATGATTCCAAAAGTTTAATAAAAAAATTGTTGATTGGTTATTTTTTCATTGGATGTATTGTTTTTATTTTAATTACAAGACTGCAAAAATTATCAATAAAAGATATTGAATACACTTTTAGATCTAAAAGAGTAAATCGTTATAAAAAAGTATTCAGAAATTATGTAGGTATCATTGCCACTTTATCTATCTTTACATTACCTATATTCGTTATAATGTATAAATGGCGACTTTATATGATAAGAAATGAAAAAGTTTTCTGTACTTGTGGTAACGAAATGAGACTTTTGTCCGAAAAAAATGAAGATGAATTTTTAAATCATTCGCAACAGTTAGAAGAATCCCTCAAATCAAGAGATTATGACGTATGGTTATGTCCCAAATGTGGTAGAATTGCTGTGTATTGTTACGAAAAAAATTCTTATTATGAAAATTGTCCCATATGTCATGCTAAAACATACGCTAAAATTTCAGAACAAATAATCCATACCGGTGTTTTAAAACAAAAAAATATAGTACGAAAAACGTATTATTGTAAAAACTGTCATCACAAAGACAATATAGACGAAAAGGTGGATAATTCACTTTCACTTATTGGAGGTATAATGGCGGGAAATATAATGGGAAGTATGGATTCTGTAAAAGACTATGGACAACACAGAGGATTCAAAAATTTTTCTGGTGGATCATTCGGCGGAGGTTTCTCTGGTGGCGGAGGAGGAGGGGGAAGTTGGTAATGAATATACTTATTTCATAATAATATCAAAATATCAACTATTTGATTTTATAACTTGATAAAAAAAACAAATGAATTCAATAAAATATTAACGATAGAAAATATAAAGAAAAATGAAGTTAACAAAAAGAAACATAAGTTTATTAATCATAGCAGGCATAATAACAATTTTAGGAGGTTGGACAATAAGTAACTACAATAGTTTAATAACTCTAAATGAAGGATGTTCTTCTCAATGGTCCAAAGTAGAAAGTCAATACCAAAGGCGAATGGATCTAATACCTAATCTAGTTGTAACAGTCAAAGGTTACGCAAAGCACGAACAGGAGACTCTAACCAAAGTTATAGAAGCTCGTAATCAAGCAACGTCATCATTACAGCAAGGTAATATTGAAGAGGTAGAAAAATCACAAACAGTAATAACATCTGCAATAAGAGATTTAAAAGTTGTCATAGAAAGATATCCGGATTTGAAAGCTAATGATAACTTTCTTGCATTGCAATCCCAACTGGAAGGAACAGAAAATCGTATTGCCGTAGAAAGACAACGTTATGCTGATGTGATACAGCGATATAATCAAAAAATTAAAAGCTTTCCTACAAGAATTATAGCAAACATATTCGGATTTAAACAAAAAGATTATTACATGGCACAAAAAGGCAGTGAAAATGCACCAAATGTGAATTTTGATTAGCAATTTTTGATATTGTAAAAATACTATGCCAATTCATAAAATTAATGTGAGACTTTAATAAAATAAAGAGGGACTTTAATTTGTTAGGATGGCACTTTGTTAGGACGACTTATAATTTTTATTTGACTATTTGCAAAACAACAAAATCTAAAATTAAACTTTACAAATGCAAGAAGGAAACATTAACGAAAAAAATGGTAATAAAGGACGTCAAACGGCATCCATAAGAGGAATGTATCAAGATTGGTTTTTGGATTATGCCTCTTACGTAATTTTAGAACGTGCAATTCCTCATGTAAATGATGGATTAAAGCCAGTACAACGCCGTATTCTCCATTCAATGAATGAATTAGATGACGGTAGATATAATAAAGTAGCTAACATTGTGGGAAATACGATGAAATATCATCCACATGGCGATGCTTCTATCAGTGATGCTATCACGGGGTTGGGACAAAAAGAAATTATGATTGATACTCAAGGTAATTGGGGCAATATTTTAACAGGCGATTCCGCTGCTGCTCCTCGTTATATAGAAGCTCGTTTAAGTAAATTTGCTATTGAAACTTCATTTAATTATAGAACTACGACCTTTCACCCATCATATGATGGTAGAAACCAAGAACCCGATACTCTTCCTATCAAATTCCCATTACTCTTGGCACAAGGAGCTAAGGGTATTGCTGTCGGATTAGCTTGTGAGATACTTCCTCACAATTTTATTGAACTTCTAGATGCCTCTATCTCTATTTTGAAGGATGAACCGTTTGTTATCTATCCAGACTTTCCGACCGGAGGACTTATGGACGTGAGTGAATACAACGATGGAGTAAGAGGAGGACGACTTTTGATAAGAGCAAAAATTCAACGTGAAGACGCTAAAACTCTTGTCATAACAGAAATTCCTTATTCCACCACAGCAGACTCCTTAATTGACTCCATAGCAAAAGCAAACGACACTGGAAAGTTAAAGCTTAAAAAAATAGAAAACAACACTGCTCAAAACGTAGAGATAAGATTACATTTACCCAATGACGTTTCATCAGACCAAACAATAGATGCACTATTTGCTTTTACGGACTGTCAAAAAAGTATATCTCCTAACTCATGTGTCATTGACAATCAGCGACCTTGCTTCATGCCTATCAGTGATATCCTACGAAGAAACACACAAACAACTGTTGATTTATTGAAAAAAGAGTTAGAATTAGAATTAAATGACTTAAAAGAGCGATGGCAATGGATTAGTTTGGAGAGAATCTTCATTGAAAATGAAATTTATGAGGATATAAAACCATGTACAACTGATGATTCTATAAATTCAACCATTTTCAAGGGGCTGGAGCCTTTTGTTAAAGGACTTATCAGAGACATTACCTTGGATGATATCCTGCATTTGCGAAAAATACCCATAGATCGCATATCCAAATACAATAGTGCCAAATCACAAAATGATATTGAGGCGATAGAAACAGATATACAGGAGGTTAAAAACAATCTTTCACATCTTACCGACTACGCAATTAGATGGTTCAAACATATTAAGGAAAAATATGGCAAAGGTAGGGAAAGAAAAACTGAGATTAGGTCATTTCATCATATTGAGGTTTCCTTAGTGGCGGCAGCGAGTGAGAAATTATATTGTAACTTCAATGAAGGTTTTGCTGGCTACAAACTTAAAGGAGAAAACGTGCAATATATTTGTGATTGCTCTACGCTTGACGATATCATCGTGGTAAGGCAAAACGGTACGTATGTGGTTAAAAAAATCAGTGAGAAAGATTTTGTCGGTAAAGATATAATTCACATTGCCGTATTCAAACGTAACGATGACCGTACAATATATAACATCATGTATAACAATGGTCCTTACGGTAGATGCTTTGCTAAACGTTGTGCCATCACAGGAGTTATTCGTGATAAGGAATATGATTTTACGCAAGGGGTGAAAGGCTCTACAATACTATATTTTTCGGCCAATCCTAACGGAGAGGCAGAAAAGGTTACGGTATATCTGAAAGCTAGACAGCGAATGCGCCGTTTAAGTTTCATATATGATTTTGCCAAACTTTCCATTAAAGGAAAGAATGCACAAGGAAATGTTGTTGACCCCAATCCTGTTCGTCGTATTAGTAAGAAAACAGGAGGTGTGTCTACTCTCCAGGCTCAGAAAATATGGCTTGACACATCCATTATGCAATTAAATACTTTGGAAAGAGGAAATCTTTTGGGCAAATTCAAAGGAGGAGACAAAATTATTATAATAACACAAAACGGAACATATAGAATAACAGATCCAGATTTGAATTTACATTTTGATGATGACACTCTATTAGTGGAAAAATACAATCCGAACAAACCTATCACCGTAATATATTGGGAAAACAAGGCTTCGGCATATTATATTAAACGATTTGTTCCCGAGATATTATCAAACGACAGAGTGTCTTTCCTTGATAGTGAAACAAGTTCTCTAAAATATTGTCTTACCGACTGGCTAGGTCAAATCAGTATCAATGGTGAAACTAAGCAAGTAACAGAATTAGTAGACATAATGAAACATAAAGCAAAAGGAAAGAAAATTAGTAAAGATAAAAAAACAAAAATCAAAGTTCTTGACCCTATACCTTATGAAGAACCTATACAAGAAGGGGATAAAGAAGATATTCAGAAAGATAACTTCTTTGAAGAAAAATTAGAAGAGGATAAAGGTGTACAAGGGTCCTTATTCTAAGGTTGAATATAACAAATAATATACAATAAATCTCAAATTTAAAGCACTAATGAATAAGAAATTTTTATTAATATTGAACCTCATATTAATAAGCTGTTGCGTTTTTTCTCAAAAAGAAGCAAATACATTTCTAAATAATCAAAGAGAAAAAACAAAAAGAGAAATTATATATCTTATTCCTTCAACCGAATTAATAAGGACAAACATAACCACTTTGGATAGTGTTGATGATACCATTGTTTTGAGTATTTTCACACGTGAAATTGTGAATAGTTTGGAGTTTTACGGATTTGAGGTAAGACAAGTTACCTCTAATCCTACGATATTAAAGGATAATGAACACACATTAGAAATTACACAGGCAGAAATAGAGGAATATTCTTTCTACGATTCAATTAAAGACGATTATACCCCAGAACTCAAATTTTACAAGCAACTCAATGGTGTTAGAATAAATATCTGGCTCACCTACAACAAACAAAAGCAAGAAGATAAATTGATTTTTTATAATGAAGAGCAAATAACAGACGGCATGGAGGGGTATTTTGAGACTGAAAATTCAAAACAAACGTATGTTAACTATGAAATCGTTCCCATTAATCCAAATGACGTATACCTTATTTCTTTTGCTAATGCAAGAAAGTGTGCTGAGTATTTTTTTAATTTTCTTTTGAATCGTTATGTGTATATTCATACGGGAGGTAAGGACAATAATTTCTACAGCATTTCACCTCAAAGAACATTGTTAAAGAGCAAATACCCCTTTACTTCATTTGATATTATTCAGTAATAAAAAATTATCAATATAATTTCAATATATTAAAATAAAGTGCCGATTCAATAAATTAAAGTGGGACTTTGTTTTGTTAATCTCCCACTTTAATTTGTTGAATCGGCACTTTGTTTTAATATTTTTAGTACCTTCGCACCGTATTTTTGAAACAAAGTATTATGACAGAGAGAACATTGCTTTTGGTAGGAGAACAAAGGATGCAAATGCTATCTAATGCTTGCGTAATGGTAGCAGGACTGGGAGGTGTAGGAGCTTATGCAGCTGAATCAATAGTTCGTGCCGGTATCAAACGAATTGTCATTTTTGACGGCGATATTGTTTCTAATAGTAATATTAATAGACAATTAATTGCTTTACATTCAACCATTGGAATGAGTAAAGCCCTACTTATGGAGCAACGGCTTAAAGATATAAACCCTGATTGCGAAGTTATTTCAATAAAAGAATACATCAAAGACGAACGAATGCCTCAATTATTGAACGATTATTCTCCTGATTGGGTAATTGATGCTATAGATACTTTATCTCCAAAAGTTTTTTTACTTGCACATTGTTACAAAAAAAGAATTAAGGTAGTTAGTTCTATGGGAAGTGGGGGAAAATTTGACCCTTCACTCGTCAAAATAACAGATATAAGTCAAACTTTTCAATGTCCGCTTGCTCACCATATAAGAAAACTATTGCATAAACAAGGAATATATGAAGGAATAGTAGCTGTATTTTCTCCTGAACACGTTTCCAAAGACTGTACCATAGAAGAATTGTCTGAAAATAAGAGAACAATAGTTGGAACCATATCCTATATGCCATCAATCTTCGGTTTGATGGCAGCAAGCGTTGTAATAAGGGAATTGATGGGTATGAAGAGTTATAAAAGAATTAAGGATAATAAATATTATGAAAATAAAAAGGAATAAAAAAACTTTCCTTCACATTCACAACAACAAACACAACAACACTATTATGAATACAATAATTAAAGAAATGATAGAAGTTTTTTGTACTAATAATCAGTCCAAATTTTTAGTCCCTAGTGGGACTGCTTTGATAGATATTATTGCTTATTCTGGTCTTCAACATCCGCAACACATACTTGGTGCTACAGTGAACAACAAAATACGAAATCTTAACTACAAAATTTACTCTCCAAAGACAATTAACTTTCTTGATATATTCAATGCTAACGGCAAACGCATATACTCTATGAGTCTAATGTTCCTTTATTATAAAGCAATTAAAGATTTGTACCCGCAAGGCGATGTTCGTATCATGCACTCTATGAATGACGGATATTATACAGAACTTATTGGAATAGAAGAACAAACGGAAATAGTCGCAATGAAAGTAAAGGAACAAATGCTTCAACTTGTCAAAGATAATATCCCCTTTGAGCGAAAGATAATTCAAAGCGAACAAGCTATCGCTCTTTTCAGATCTATTGGCATGCAACAAAAGGCTAATCTTATCCAAAATAGTGGAGTACTTTATGCTAACATAGATATTTTGGGCGGGACAATAAATTCTTTTTTCTTTGAATTAGTACCTTCAACGGCTTACTTAAAAATTTTTGATGTTGTGCCGTTCGAAAATGGACTTATGTTGTTTATGCCTGACAATGATAAAGATTATCAAGTTCCTGGAATACTAACTAAACAAGACAAATTGTTCAGTATCTTTTCAGAACATAAAAATTGGGTTGAAGTATTAGGAACACCTTATGTATCAGATTTGAATGATATTATTAGAAGTAATCGTACCAATTCGCTTATTCAGGTCAGTGAAGCACTACATGAAAAAAAGTATTCACAAATTGCAGATAATATCTACAAAAAGAAAGATACTGTTAGAATGGTTTTTTTAGCCGGACCATCATCTTCAGGCAAGACTACGTCTTGTCGCCGTCTTGCTACACAACTTGCGGTACTTGGTCTGAATTCCGTACAAATAAGCATGGATGATTATTTCAATGACAGGGAGCATACGCCAAAGGATGAGAAAGGAGAATATGATTTCGAATGTTTGGAGGCGGTAGACCTTGAATTTTTCAATTATCAAATGCAAGAACTCTTGAATGAGAAAGAGGTTAAGTTACCTAAATTTGATTTTCTCAACGGTAAAAGGTCGTTCTCAGAAAATAAAATTAGACTAAAAGAAAATTCTATCTTAATCGTAGAAGGCATCCATGCACTTAATCCTCACCTTTCTAAAAATATTGCTCGCAAACATAAATACTTTGTTTTTGTCTCTGCACTTACGCAAATTGCATTAGACAAATACAATCTTATTTCCACATCTGACAACAGATTAATTCGTAGAATAGTCAGGGATAATAATTATAGAGGTGCTTCAGCAGAGGATACATTGTTACGATGGGCAAGCGTTCGTTCTGGAGAGGAGAAACATATATTTCCTTATCAAGAAAATGCCGACAGTATTTTCAACTCATCGTTATTATATGAGATAGGACTTCTAAAAAATCATTGCGAACCACTTTTAATGCAAGTCCCACAAAGTTCTATTGCCTACACAGACGCCCTAAGATTACTAAAATTTTTGAATAATTTTATTTCCATCAACTCAGATTTCATTCCACCGACCTCTATTATGAGAGAATTTTTAGGTGGCAGCAGTTTCAAATACTAACTCTTCTAATAAAATAGTAAAATACTTATTTGTCTAATATACAGTTAGTTTTAGTATTAAACAATCAAAAAAACGGCGAAAAATTTTGTCATATTTCAAAAATGAAGTAATTTAGCGATCGGAAAATGTGGTGAATATTAACGTTAAAAACAAATAAAGAAATGGAAGCTAAGAAATCAGAAAGAGCTAATCTTGAAAACAAAAGAGGATTATTTCTTGAAATAGGATTCGTTGTAGCATTAGCTCTCGTTTTGTTTGCTTTTGAATTCAAAAGCTATGACAAAGTAGAAGAGGCTGCTGTAGTTACAGAGGCAGCAATGGAAGTTGAGGAAATGGTTATCCAAACTCAACAGGAGCAACCCGAGACTCCTAAACAAGAGGTAGAGCTTTCTACTACGGAATTTGAAATAGTTGCTGATAATGTTGAGATCAAAGATGAATTCAACCTTGATGCCTTGACTAGCAATGTGAACGGGGATGTATTTATCCCGACTGTTGAAATTAAAAACGATGTTGTGGAAGTTGAAGCAGAGGAGGTAATCTTTACAGTGGTGGAAAGTTCTGCCATATTCCCTGGTGGTTCCGCTGAGTTGAATAAATACTTGGCAAGAAATATCAAGTATCCTCAGCAAGCAAGAGAAACAGGAACGCAAGGTAAAGTATATCTAACTTTTGTCGTAGAAAAAGATGGTTCTATTACAGATATAAAGATTCTCCGTGATATAGGCTCAGGCTGTGGAGAAGAGGCGATTCGTGTTGTTAAGATGATGCCGAAATGGACTCCAGCAAAACAAAGAGGAAAGACTGTTAGACAGCAGTTTAATCTACCAGTAAACTTTACTTTACAGGGCTAAAGAGAATAAAATTATTGTTTTGCGATTTGAAATCAAAGAGGTGAAATAGCAAAATGTTGTTTCACCTTTTTGGTTGGTGTTTTTTATGATATAATTTCTAATAATAATTCATTAATACCGCAATTTGCAAAATTAAAGTGAGACTTTAATAACCTAATATGGGACTTCAGTAAATTAAAGTGAGACTTTAACAATTCGGTTTTCGTAGTCAGTAAATTGTTATGAATTATTGATTGTGGAAATGATTATTTTACTTGATTTAATTAAGATATGATAACGATAAACAATCTTTCTATACATTTCAATGGAGAGAATCTATTTGATAATGTAAGTTTTACCATAGGTGATAAAGAACGTATTGGTTTAGTAGGGAAAAACGGTGCTGGCAAATCCACACTCTTGAAAATTTTATGTGGTTTGCAACAAGCAGATAGTGGATCTATAGTAAAAAGTAAGCACCAATCAGTAGGATATTTACCACAAGAGATGATACCTCGTTCAGCTATCAGTGTTTTGCAAGAAACAATGATGGCTTTTAAAGAAATTAAGACATTACAATCACGTTTGGAAACAATCAATAATGAACTTATTACCCGTAATGATTATAACAGCAATGAATATGGACAACTGTTATCATTGCAACAAGATATTAATGAAAAACTTATAACAATAGATATTAATAATGCAGAACCTCAAGCTCAAAAAGTCCTGCTTGGACTTGGATTTAATCGCAATGATTTCTTTCGAAATATGACAGAATTCTCTTCTGGTTGGCAAATGAGGGTAGAACTTGCAAAAATATTATTGCAAAAACCAAATCTGATACTTTTAGATGAACCAACAAACCATTTGGATATAGAATCCATTACTTGGCTTGAAGGATTTTTACAACAATATTACGGGGCAATTATATTAGTTTCACACGACAGATGTTTTTTAGACAATATCACTAAGCGAACTATTGAGATCACGGCTGGAAAAATCTATGATTACAAGACCAATTACTCAGATTATTGTATTTTGCATGAACAAAGAATGCAATCCCAACAATCTCAAATAATTAATCAACAAAGACAAATAGTAGAGGTAGAAAAATTCATAGAAAAATTCAGATACAAAGCTTCTAAGGCAAAACAAGTGCAAAGCAAAATTAAAATGTTAGATAAAATGGAAAAGATAGAAATGGATGAGGTGGATTCTTCTTCCATTCATTTTTTGTTTCCGCCGGCTCCTCACTCTGGAAAAATTGTTTTAGAAATAAAAGATTTGACGAAATCCTATAATGACAAAAATGTATTGAAAAATATTAATCTTATATTGCAAAAAGGAGAGAAAATTGCATTCATCGGAAGAAATGGAGAAGGTAAATCAACTCTTTCAAAAATCATAGTAGGAGAAATAAACGACTATTCGGGTATATGTCATTTAGGACATGATGTAAAAATAGGATATTTCGCACAAAACCAAGCAGCATTACTTGATGGGAATAAAACAGTGTTTGAAACAATTGACGAAATAGCGACCGGAGATGCTAGATCTAAGATACGAAATATATTAGGTAATTTCCTATTTGATGATAATGATATAGAAAAAAAAGTTAGAATTTTATCAGGCGGAGAAAAAACGAGACTAGCTTTAGCTAAGTTACTGCTAAGTTCCGTAAATCTTTTGGTATTGGACGAGCCAACCAATCACCTTGACTTAATTAGTAAAGACATTCTAAAAAATGCACTTATTAAATATAATGGAGCTTTTATTGTTGTATCGCATGACCGCGATTTTTTGGAAGGTCTAACAACTACATTGTACGAATTTAAAAATCATAATATAAAAGAATACCATGATGATATATATACTTATTTGGAAAAGAAAAAAATACAATCTCTTGATGAATTGAACTACAAACAAAGGACGATAAAGGAAAACGAAAAACAAATTAGTCAAAGCAAATTGAATTTTCAAATTAACAAGGAAAAAGGAAAAGAAATAAAGAAAAAACGTAACAAGCTTAAAAGTATAGAAGAACAAATAGAAAATACAGAAAACGATATTACAGCTATGGAACAACAACTTAATAATTCACCTGATGCTCAATTTTTCATTAATTATCAACATAAGAAAGAGATTTTGAACCATTTGATGCAAGAATGGGAAATTTTATGTACCGAAATAGATAACTAAACGAATATTTCATGTGATGATGTCTCATTAAAAAAATTAAAGTGAGACTTTATTTCAATGAATAACTATTTTGTCTTTATTATTAAGAGTTGGGACTATTCTGTATAAATAATTTGATTAGAGGTTTTTCCTCATTGGTAGCTATTTTATTGATAAAATTCCTAATAAATGTATCTTTTTCTTATTTCTTGCGTAGAACAATGGAAGTTAGACTAAAATCCGCAAGAATAATGATAATATCTATATTCAAGAAAAATTATTTTATGCAGTTGATATTATTAATCCTACTGCCTTTGTTACTTTGGATACCTGCATTCATTACTCCCACAGAATTAATTTCTCTCGGCAATTTGGATATGCCATTGTACTGCTCTTTAACACAAATATTCACCACAAAAAGTATCGTTAATACCATAGTTGCTTTTTTATTGATAATGACACAGGCCATGCTTGTCAATTATATTTTCACATATTATGAACTTACAAAGAAAAATTCTTACTTCCCAGCTTTCATTTTCATGTTACTTTTTAGTTGTGATTACAGGATAATGACACTAAGTAGTATTCTGTTCGCAAATGGCTTTATGATATTGGCTATTTTATCTTTTTTACAGTGTTATAACAAAAACGAAGGACTGGATCAAGTATTTCTAACTGCACTTTTAGTAGCATTATCTTCATTGTTCTTCGCTCCATATGTGTTGTTTATGCTCTGGATTTGGATAGGATTATTTAATTTTAAGATCTACAATTGGAGACCTCTGATGGTAAGTTTATTAGGTTTGATAGCACCGTATGTAGTATTGATGGTAATATATTATTTAAATAATCAAATCCATATGATTATAAATTTCTTTTCAATTCATTTCGCTTTGTTACCAAAATGGTCATTTATGAATCAACCAATACAAATAGTATATGTTTCTTACTTAATTGTGCTCATTTTACCAGCATTTTTCTATACACTAAGTTACAAAAATGAGCAAAAACTCTCGGTAAGGAAACGTGCTTCAACCATAATAGTACTGTTCTCTTTCTGCTTATTGCCTTTTTTATATGTTATGACAACACCAACAATGAGTTTAATATTTATTCCTGCATTGACGTTCATGCTTACAGTGTTTTTATTCTCCATTAAACGACATCTGTATTCGGATATATTCATTTTTATTCTGTTAGTCCTAACAATAACTAAGATATATACCAATTATTAATAATAAAAATAGTAAATAATACAATGAAAATTACAAAAATTGCACCTGTATTGTTCTTCGCTTCCATGACAATTGGAGTTGCAGCTCAAGGACAGTTGAAATCAGGTATTGAACTGAAGAATTTGGATAAAAGCGTAAAACCAACAGATGATTTTTATCAATATGCTTGTGGTGGATGGATGGCTAATAATCCACTTCCTGCAGCCTATTCTCGCTTTGGTTCATTTGATCAACTTGCTAAGGACAATAGCGAACGTATCAACAATATTCTTAAGGATCTTATGAATAAGTCGTATGATAAAGGCACAACTGAGAGAAAACTTTCCGATTTATATAAACTCTCTATGGATTCTACTCGCCGTAATAAAGAAGGAATCAAACCTGTTATGCCTATTATTAATGCTATTGAGATATGTAAAACTAATACAGAGTTGTTTAAATGGGAATTAGAGCAAGCAGATTGGGGAAATCAGGAATTTCTGTATATGGGTTTCAACGCTGATGAAAAAGATTCCAAAAACAATATACTTAACATCTATCAAAGCGGAATAACCTTAGGGCAAAAGGAATACTATTTGGATAATGATGCTCATACGACAGCCATACGTGATGCTTACAAGAAACATATAATCCGTATGTTCAAACTTTTCGGTTTCAAAGACAAAGTTGCAAAAAAGAAAATGGAGTACGTGATGAAAGTGGAGACGGCTTTAGCAAACGTTTCTTTATCTCAAACAGAACTAAGAGACGTTGAAGCTAATTATAACAAGATGTCTTTGGATGAATTTGAAAAAAATTATCCCAACATTCAACTGACAAAACGTATGAATGCACAGGGTGTAAATAGTAAATACTTTCAAACCTTAATTGTCGGACAACCGTCTTTCGTTAAGGGTGCTGACAAAATTATTGCAACATTAAAGCCAGAGGAATATAAGGCATACTTGCAGTGGGATATGATTAACTCTTCCGCTTCATTACTTTCCGATGAAATAGCAGAAGCTAACTTCGATTTTTTCGGCAAAACACTTAGTGGTAGCAAAGAAATGCAACCTCGTTGGCGACGCTGTACCTCGCAAGTTGAAAGACAAATGGGAGAAGTTCTTGGAAAGATGTATGCAGAGAAATATTTCCCAGAGTCATCTAAAAAACGCATGGAGAAATTGGTTAAGAATCTCCAAATTGCGTTAGCTGAAAGAATAAAAGCTCAGGATTGGATGACTCCCGAGACAAAGATAGCAGCTTTAGAGAAACTTATGACTTTCTATGTTAAGATTGGTTATCCTGATACTTGGACCGATATGAGTAAGTTAACTATAGATCCGGACAAGACTTATTATGAGAATATGTTGGAGTGTCATCGATTTTGGACCAAGCATAATTTGGAAGAGAAAGTAGGCAAACCAGTAGATATTGAGAAATGGCAAATGTATCCGCAGACAGTTAATGCATATTACAATCCAACAACTAATGAGATTTGCTTCCCTGCCGGTATTCTTCAGTATCCTTTCTTTGACCCTCAGGCTGATGATGCATTTAATTACGGAGCAATAGGTGTTGTTATTGGACATGAGATGACTCACGGCTTCGATGATCAGGGGGCACATTATGATAAAGATGGTAATATGTCTGATTGGTGGGTCAAATCAGACGTTGATAATTTCAACATCAAAGGTCAGCAATACGCAGACTTCTTCTCTAAGATTAAAATCCTACCCGATTTGAATGCTAACGGACAGTTAACGCTTGGGGAGAATCTTGCTGACCACGGAGGCTTACAAGTAGCATGGTATGCTTATAAAAATGCTACAAAAACTCACAGCTTACCTACGATAGACGGCTTGACAGCAGACCAGCGTTTTTTCTTGGCTTATGCAGGAGTATGGGCATCTAATATAACAGAGCAAGCAATTCGTTCTCAAACCAAATCTGACCCACATTCTTTGGGGAGATGGCGAGTAAATGGAGCATTGCCTCACATAGACATGTGGTATGAAGCGTTTAATGTGAAGCCGGGCGATAAAATGTACATCGCACCAGCAGAACGTCTAAAATTATGGTAATATTATATAATTGTGGTCAATCTGTTCAATAAAAAAATTACTTTTATCAACATGATACATATATAGATTCTCGTGAGAAGTTTAAATACTCAAAAAAAGGATTCCTTTGGATTAGGAATCCTTTTCTATAACACAGGTAGTCAATACTAATTTGTTTATTCACCAAGCTATTGGAGTGATTGCATGTTGCAACAAATAGCTATTGCACAGAGAAAAGTGATGATTACCAAAGAAGCCTCTATGGGCACTCAATGGGGAGGGATGAGGCGAAGTTAATATCAAATGAGTTTGCGTGTTTATTAATAACGATTTTTTTATTGCATAACTTCCCCATAGCAAAAATACAAGATGTTTCTTTTTTGCATTCAGTAATTTTATTACACTGTCGGTAAACTCTTCCCAACCTTTACCTTGATGAGATGCAGCCTTATGTGCTTCTACTGTTAAGGTTGCATTCAACAACAATACGCCTTGCGAAGCCCATCTTGTCAAATCTCCTGAATAATTCATTTTAATTTGCAAATCTGATTCTATCTCTTTATAAATATTTTGTAACGAAGGAGGTATTGGCATTCCGTCGGGAACCGAGAAACATAACCCATGTGCTTGTCCTTCTTCGTGGTATGGATCCTGTCCAATGATAACAACCTTTACATTAGCAAATCCACAAAGATTAAAAGCATTAAAAATATTCTTTGCTTTCGGATAAATCTTTTTAGTTGCATATTCTTCTTTGACAAATTTAACAAGATTTGCAAAATATGGTTTATCAAACTCTGTCTGCAATACCTCACGCCATGATTCTTCTATTTTAACTTGCATAATTTATTCTTTTTTACCTATTTGTTCCTTATAAGAACGTATAATTGAGTTAAGCATTTTTTCTGTCCTTGCTGCACCCTCCCCTAACACAAATCCTATCTGTTGAACATCCAAAAGATTTGCTTTGATCACCTCATTAAGCCGATTTATTATTTCCTCGGGACGATCTTCTCCACTAAACAAATTACGAATAATAATACCCATACTTTTTTTAGGAACAAGATTGAAGATACTTATATTAATAAATTTCTTATCATTTAAAGGAACATCCTTATTTATAATTTCTTCATTATTTTTCAACACATATTCAACTTGCGAACAAATATTCTCGGGTAAAAGTGTTTTAATATTAGCTCCTTTCAAGCCAGGAATAATCTCGTCTATCTCCTTGGCATCTTCTCCCAATATATCAATAAACGCCATATTGGATTGAATAATTTTCATATTATTGTCAACTATTGCAACAGCGGGATACAGATGATTAAGCATAGAGGATATTGATTGTCTATTTTCATTATCCGATTGTTTTGTCTGTGCTAGAATTTCTAAGGTTTGTTCGTATTGATTTCTTAATGAAACAAGATTTTCTGTCGTCAATTTCAATTGATTGGAATAATTCGTATTGTTCTGTGTTGCATGGAAGAAACACAATCTTTCCGTTGCAACTCCCTGAGCAATGGCGACAGCCAATTCTAAACAAGTATCATATCCACAAGATTTACAGTTTGTGGAACGGAATGAAGCTTCCTTTCCTAATAATTTGAATGCTTTCTCTATACATTCATCTGTCGGCGTAGCCAAACGCTGAGAATCGGGCCTATATATATGAATGATTTCACTCTGATTACCCCACAATTCTATATCTTGTTCCCATTTTTTAATGTCTATTCCTCCGACACGTTTTTTTGCATACTCGCGTGTAAAGGCGTTACGAATAAATTTATCACCTTTACTACAACCTGGAGCCATAAGACAGCCCTCACAAAAATATACATTTAAATTAGCATTTAATGAACGAGACTCTTTGGCGAATTGATTGATAGCATCAATGGCATCATGTTTGCCTTCAGCAGTTATAAATTTTCCTTCCATAATACCTATTTCCTCTGCACAAGCTTCCACAAATCCGTATGCAATAGGATATAACGATCCCAAATTACCTGTAGGAGAGTCAAAATCCGAGAATTCCACATTATCTTCTTTTATATTGTGCGAATAAAACATCTTCCGCAAAGCCTTAAAAGATAAAAAAGCATCGACATGTGCCAACCCTCCGAACTTATCATTGATTTTCTTAGAAGCTAAACACGGAGTGATATTTACAACTTTCAAATTTTCTCCATATTTTCTTCTGACAATACAAGCAGTCGCTACGAACGGAGGAACTAATGGCATAATATTTCCCGTCAATTCGGGCTGAAATTTCTCTGTATACAAAACCATTGCAGGACAATGGGAAGTAATAAAATGTTTTCCCTCATGCATTGCAAGAATACTACGTTGCTTCCTTGCGATTACATCTACTCCAAAAGATACTTCACATACGTACTTGAATCCCAAAAGTCGTATCATGTTAACGAACTTTCTATAATCTGATATGTCTTTAAATTCTCCTGCAATAGCAGGATCACATATTGCTACTACATCCTGATTTTGTAGCATCTGCTCTACTCTATCTATCTCCTGTATAGGTATAATAGCATCATAGGAACAGGCAGTAATACAAGCGCCACATCCTATACAGCGCTCATTATTTATCCGCGGAGTTATACTATCGTGATTTACATATACAGCTTGAACTGGACAAGCTTTAACGCACGAATAACAGGCTGTGCATTTTATTTCTTCCAATAGTAATAATTCTAACATATTCCCAAATGTCTTATTCCAAGCAAAAGTACAATTTTTTTTTAATCCATGTGATGAATGGATGTAAAAAAAATATTATCTCATTACAGCAATATGATTGTTTTTACATCCTATATTAAAAAATATCATACGAAAATATAGCTATGTATATAAAATTCATAAATAAAATATCTAAATTCAATAAAATTTATTCTATGCTACGTCCTTTATTCTTTCCGTACAACATGGAATATGTGCAAATAAACTATGCTATATCATAATACCCTCCTTTATTGTTGTAAAAGAATATATTAATCTCAAAAAGCAATTTACTAATCTCACGCTTTAATTTATATAAATGACCAGTTGTTTTCGTACTTCCTAATGTAACTATTTTTATTTTTATATCTTTACATAATACTTATCAAATAAAATTTCATTGTATACACTTCACGATAAATAACTATCCATTTTTTATACACATCCATGTTGTTAATAAAAGAAAACTTTGTACCTTTGCAGCACAATCAACAAAGATTTTAATAAAATGAAAATAAGATTTTTGATTCTCATTACTATTTGCCTTGTTTTTCTATTTGCTTGTTCTAAAAAGCAAAATACAGTTACTAATAGTTCTTTTATAAACTATAAACAGGTAAAGACTCCACCTTTTAATGCAGATAGTGCATATTTATTTGTTAAAAAACAATGTGATTTTGGTCCTCGTATTCCTGAGTCTAAGGCTGCAAATAATTGTGCCGAGTTTATTATCAACTATTTAAAAAGTAAGGCAGATACTGTTTATATTCAAAATTTTGTCACAAAACTTTGGAATGGCAAAGAAGTAAGAGGTAAAAATATTA
Organism: Bacteroidales bacterium; assembly: GCA_052170555.1. GTDB lineage: Bacteria > Bacteroidota > Bacteroidia > Bacteroidales > P3 > Scybalousia_A. The sequence continues at coordinate 120,844 of JBQNAI010000005.1, forward strand.
TCGCTTCATTCAATATAGAGGCGACGGATAGAGTCTTGTTTTCTTCGCACTGGGATTCTCGTATGTGGGCAGACCATGATAATGATATAAAAAAACACCACAGCCCCATAATTGGTGCTAACGATGGGGCAAGTGGCGTAGGTATTTTGATGGAAATAGCTCGCATAATGAAAGGACAGTCTATCAAGCAGGGACTTGACCTCATATTTTTTGATTTGGAAGATCAGGGCTCACCATATTGGGCGAAAGAAGAAGTAGAAGACCAAAGTGATTGGTGTTTAGGCTCGCAATATTGGTCACAGAATCTCCATATTCCCTATTATCGTGCAAAATATGGAGTACTTTTGGATATGGTAGGCTACAAAGATTTGCGTTTTTCCAAAGAAATGCAGTCTATGGGTTATGCTCAATCCATTATGAATAATATTTGGAATATTGCTGAGGATTTGGGATACGGCAATATCTTCATTAATGAAAGTAGCAACTCTGTTATGGACGACCATGTTTGGATTAATCATTACGCAAAGATACCTACAATAGATATTGTGCAGAATTCATTAAATGCTTCTTTTTTCCCTCATTGGCATACTACACAAGATGATATCAACTGTATAGATAAAAATTCTCTTGCCATTGTCGGTAAAGTTATTTTGGTAAGTTTCTTTGCTGCAGAGTAATACAAATATCTTTAATAAGCGATTTTTTATACAAGTATGAAAAAATACGTATTCCTATTGCCCCTGTTGTTATTTGCTGTCAGTTGTCAAGATGATTTTGACGAATGGGGTTACGTCAATTTTTTCATTGAGCCGGATACTACCGAATATCACCATCTTAATGATGGAGCAAGAGGTTGGGAATACTTGGAAGGTGGCAATAAAGGTATAATTGTTTTTCGTAACTCTCATTACCATTTTATGGCATACGAACGTTCTTGCGTTGTCAAACGCTGTAACGGTCGTTTAGAGGTAGATACCGACAACAATGTATTAATTGTGTGTCCCAGATGCAAAAGTCAATGGCTTGGAGTAGACGGTTCTCCTCTTGCCAATACAAAGGCTTCCCGTATGCTATACTCATATTGTTCTTATTATGATGGTTGGCGTTTGTACGTGAGGAATTGTGTCGGGAACTAAGCATGTTGTTTCTATACATTGTTTTGTAGTTTTTACGCCGTTTTGAAAAAAAATAGTATCTTTGCAATCCGTTTTAATATAACATGTTATTAATTTAATAATTTTAGAAGATGTCACAAATAATTGGAATCCATTCAAGACAAATCCTTGATTCAAGAGGAAATCCCACAATAGAGGTAGAAGTTTATACTGAAGCAGGAGCGTTTGGTCGTGCATCAGTCCCATCGGGTGCCTCAACAGGTGTTCATGAGGCAGTAGAGTTGAGAGATGGTGACAAATCAATGTTCTTAGGTAAGGGAGTATTGAAGGCAGTCAACAATGTAAACAAGACTATTGCCGAAGAATTAAGAGGAATGAACGTTCAAGACCAAATCCTTCTTGACAAGCGAATGATAGAATTGGATGGCACAGATAACAAAGGCAGATTAGGGGCTAATGCTATCTTGGGCATATCACTTGCTTGTGCCAAAGCAGCTGCTCAAGAAACAGGACAAGAACTGTACCGTTATATTGGAGGAGCTAATGCCTATACTCTGCCTGTCCCTATGATGAATATATTGAATGGAGGGGCACATGCTGATAATAAAATAGACTTTCAAGAATTTATGATTATGCCTGTCGGTGCACCTTCCTTTGCTGAAGGACTTCGAATGGGTGCAGAGGTATTCCATAACTTAAAATCAGTCCTTAAAGACAAAGGTCATTCAACCAATGTCGGTGACGAGGGAGGTTTTGCTCCTAATTTAGGGTCCAATGAAGAAGCAATAGAGGTTGTTTTACAAGCGATAGAAAAAGCAGGCTACAAACCGTGGGATGATATTCGCATAGCATTAGATCCAGCTTCAAGCGAATTCTATATTCCGGAAGAAAAAGTTTATCATTTCAAGTGGTCAACAGGAGACAAACTAACTTCCTCTCAGATGGCTGACTATTGGAAGACATGGTGTGCTAAATATCCTATCATAAGTATTGAAGACGGAATGGCAGAAGACGATTGGGACGGATGGAAAGTATTGACAGATACTTTAAGCGACAAAATACAATTAGTAGGAGATGATTTGTTCGTTACAAATGTGAAAAGATTACAGATGGGTATTGATAAAGCTGTTGCAAACTCCATACTTATCAAATTTAATCAGATAGGTACATTAACGGAAACCATCAATGCTGTTCGTCTGGCTAATAACAATGGCTACACGGCAGTTATGAGTCATCGTTCCGGTGAAACGGAAGATACAACAATAGCGGATTTGGCGGTAGCGTTGAATACCGGTGAAATAAAAACAGGATCTGCATCTCGTACTGATAGAATTTGCAAATACAATCAGTTGCTTCGCATAGAAGAAGCATTGGGAGAACAGGCTATATACTTAGGAGACAAGTTCTTTAAAGGGCTAAAAAGATAGTAATCTCTAGTATACATACGTGCATTGAAGATAGGGTAGCAAAAGCAAATATCCTATCTTCTTTTTTTCACAATTCTTTTTGTATACATCATCATTACTAACTGCTACTTCTCTAATATATACACTTTTGCACCACAAATATTATACATTTTTTGCCATTTTAACAAAATATCGTCAATACGATTTATTAAAGTGAGACATCAGTTTGATAATGTCGCACTTTAATAAATTAATGTCTCACTTTAATAAATTCTTATCCCACATCTAAATAAAAATATTACAACTCAAATAACTATTTCAATTACATAAAAAATAGTATCCAAATACTAATATTAAAACCAATATGTCTATTATAAGATCTACATATTTTTAAATATTATTTTATTATTTCAGTTTCAAAAAAAATAGTACCTTTGCGGGTTATTTGAGAATTGACACAATGAAAACCAATGATACAAAAATATATAGAGCAGGACTTGATATAGGTAGTACAACAGCTAAAATGGTTATAGCCGATGATAATGACAAAATAGTTTATTCCACCTACATGCGACACAATGCAGACATAAAAGGTACTGTAAAACATATTTTTTCTGAAATAAGAGAACAACTTGGGAATATAAGTCTGTATATAACACTATCTGGATCAGCTGCTATGGGATTAGCGGAAAGATGTTCTTTCTCCTTTATTCAGGAAGTGGTAGCTCTTCATAATTTTGCAAGAAATATTAGCAAGGATTTACATACCATTATAGATATCGGTGGAGAAGATGCTAAAATCATATTTTTAGAACAAGACACTTTCCCAGACATGAGGATGAACGGCAATTGTGCAGGAGGAACAGGTGCATTTATTGACCAAATGAGTGCTATTTTGAATCTATCCATTCAAGATATGGATATCATCGGTCAGCAATCCAGTCACTTGTACCCTATTGCCTCTCGCTGTGGTGTATTTAGTAAAACAGATGTGCAAAATTTAATTGCAAAAAATATACCCATAAGTGACATTTGTGCAAGTATTTTTCATGCTATTGCTGTCCAGGTTATCAGTTCTTTATCTCATGGCAAAGATATCAAAGAAAAAATCCTTTTTGCTGGTGGACCATTAACTTTTATCACGTCTTTAAAAAATGCTTTTTTAGAATATCTCAACATTAACGAACAATCGTTAATAGAGATGGAAGACAATAATTTATTAGTGGCAAGAGGTTGTCTTTATAACAAAAATGTAAATTTATTTTCACTCAATGAGATTGAAAATAGGATAATATCTGATAAGAATGTAATAATTGAAAATAATGCCAAACAACTCAAACAACTATTTGCTACACAAGAAGAATATGATAAATGGAAACAAGATAAGCAAAAATTAGGCAACAACGATAAAAGCATAACAAACTATAGTGGTAAAGCTTATTTGGGTATAGATTCTGGCAGTACAACTACTAAGATAGTACTTATAGATGATGACGAGCATATTCTGTTTACATATTATGGTAAAAACGAAGGTAATCCTATAAATGCTGTTATCAAGGGATTAAAGCAGTTACACTCAACGTTACAACGAGAAAATGCAAAACCCATTATATGTGATGGTTGTTCAACGGGATATGGTGAAGACTTAATTAAAGCGGCTTTCTTTCTTTCATCTTCTATCGTGGAGACTATTGCTCATTATAAAGCAGCACAAAAAATTCTTCCTAATGTAGATTTTATTCTTGATATAGGAGGTCAAGATATGAAAGCTATGTACATAGAAGACGGAGTACTAAATAGAATTGAATTAAATGAAGCATGCTCTTCTGGGTGTGGCACATTTATAGACACTTTTGCTACTGGACTTGGTTGCAACATAGAGGAATTCGTTCATTTGGCTATATTTGCTAAACATCCTTGTGATTTAGGAACACGTTGTACCGTATTTATGAATTCAAAAGTCAAACAATTTTTAAGAGAAGGCAGAGGGGTAAGTGATATTTCCGCTGGATTATCTTATTCTGTCGTAAGAAACTGTTTATATAAAGTCCTTAAATTGGAAGGTAAGTCTTTGGGAGAGCATATCGTTGTTCAAGGAGGAACAATGAAGAATGATAGTGTGGTAAGGTCATTGGAAATAATGTTAAATAAAAAAGTTTATCGTTCCACATCTCCTGAATTGATGGGGGCTTACGGATGTGCATTGCATGCAAAGGCATATCAAAGTAACAAAGAGTTAAAGCCGTTGAATCTAATTGACTTAATACATGCAGATAATTACACAACAAAAAATACAGTTTGCAAAGGATGTGAAAATAATTGCATGGTAACAACCTATAAATTCACAAACAACAATATTTTTCATTCAGGAAATCGTTGCGAAAAGATTTTCAACTCTTGTGCTAAAGCAAAAATCAAAGGAGATAATATATACCATTACAAATATAAGAGACTATTCGGTTCAACTAAAGAGTTTGAAAAGGGAAAATATGACCAAAACTACAAAAACAAAATCTTTAAACAACAAATAGGTATCCCTCGTGCCTTAAATATGTTCGAAGATTACCATTTTTGGAAATCACTTTTTGAGAATCTAAACATTGAAACAATACTATCTGACATTTCAATGTACAGTACATACGAAAAAAGTTTAAATCAAGTGATGAGCGAAAATATTTGCTTCCCGGCTAAACTTACTCATTCACATATTGACAACCTCATTGCAAAAGGGGTAAAACATATTTTCTTTCCTTATATCGTTTATGAAAAAAGATCCAACGGACAAGAGAATAATACTTACAATTGTCCGATTGTATCTTCTTACAATGTAATTATCAAACATTTGAAGGAAAGATACAAGGATGTTGTAATAGATAATCCTGTATTTACTTTCAAAAACGAGAGTCTTTTAGAAAAAAATTGTAAAGAATATCTGAAAAAAACATTTAATATTTCATCTTCCGCTTTTAAGAATGCCTTCAGAAAAGCCTTAAAGGCAAAACAAGATTTTGAGGATGATATCTATCAAAAAAATATTGAATTCTATAAAAAAGCAAAAGCAAATAATCAACTTATTATTCTACTTGCCGGTCGTCCCTATCATACTGATGACCTTATTCAGCATTCCATTGCTAATATTATTTCACATTTAGGTGTTACAGTAATTAATGAAGATATTGCAAGAAAAGAAAATTTTCTTAAAAACAATAATTCATTTATCGTTTCTCAATGGTCTTACATTAATAGAATAGAAAATGCTGCTTTTTTTGTTGCTTATCAGTCTAATGATGTTCATTACGCCCAAATGACTTCATTTGGTTGTGGACCTGATGCTTTTCTATTAGACGATGTGCAAAATATTTTGAAACGACATCATAAACCTGCCACTTTTTTGAAAATTGATGACATCCAAAATGCAGGTTCTTTGAAATTGAGAATAAGGAGTTTAATTGAAAGCATAAAAATAAACTCCATTTCTACACAAAAGACTGATATTCCTTTTATAGATACCAAAAATTTCTCCATAAAAGAAAAACATCGCACAATATTAGCACCTTTTTTTACAGATTACATATCTCCCTTTCTACCGGAATTATTCAAAATCAATGGTTATGACTTGGAGGTGTTACCTAAAAGTGATGAAATCTCAGCTGAGGAAGGTTTGAAGTATGCTAACAATGAAGTTTGCTATCCTGCTACGCTTATTGTAGGAGATATTATCAAAGCCTTAAAGAGTGGTAAATATGATGTAGATAAAATATCATTCGGTATTACACAAACAGGAGGTCAATGTCGTGCAACAAATTACTATGCCATAATAAGAAAAGCATTAGTAGATGCAGGATTTAAAGATGTTCCAGTAATATCGGTTTCTTTTGGCGGTAATTCTGCTAAAAAACAAAATGGGTTCCGCCTAAATTGGAAAAAAACTCTTCCGATACTCCTTTCCACAATACTTTTTGGCGACTCTCTTTCACGATTGTACTGTTCCACAGTAGTAAGATGCAGACAGGAAGATAAAAACTACGTAAAAGAAATACACGATGATTATATTCGCAAGGTAAAATCACTCATTCTAAAAAAAGATAGCAAATCTATTGAGAATTTGTTGAAGAATGCTGTGGAAAATTTCAATTCCTATTTACCAAAAGAGGAAATAAAACGTCCCAAAGTAGGCATTGTAGGTGAGATTTTTTTGAAATATCATTCTTTTGCTAACCATAATGTTAACAATTGGTTAATTGAACAAAATATAGAGGTAATTCCTCCAAGTTTAATGACATTTTTTATCCAAACTTTTGTTAACCGCAAAGTTAATAAGCAGTATAATATAGAAAAGCAGTTTATTCCACAATTTGTTATGGACTTTTTCTATAAGTTAGTAAAAAAACGCATTGAAAATTGCGATAAAATTATGGCACAATTCCGTTATTATCATCCTATTGACAACATTTTTGAACTCGCAGATAAAGTTAAAGGCATTTTACCTCTATATGCCCAATTTGGAGAGGGATGGCTCCTACCTGCCGAAATAGTTAGTATGACACAACACGGCATCAATACCATTGTTTCGTTACAACCTTTTGGCTGTATCGCTAATCATATTATTAGCAAAGGTGTCGAGAATAAAATTAAAGCACTATATCCTAAACTAAATTATCTTGCATTGGATTTTGACAACAGTGTAACCCCTGTCAACATAAGAAATCGCCTATTATTGATGATAGAGTCTATACAAAACACATAACAAATATAAAAAGCGATAAAATCATTGTTTATATGTAATATATAGATTCTAATTATCTCAAAAAAATATAGACAATCATAATCTTGTCTTTATTGTTAAAATAATTGCTTATTTGTTATGCCTATAATTTCAAATACTAACCGACTTTATTTTCTAACGATATGGAAAGGAGTTTTTGTGCCTCCACAGCAAACTCCATAGGTAATCTATTTAAAACATCTTTGGCATAACCATTAACTATAAGTCCTATAGCACTTTCCTCGCTTATGCCACGTTGACGACAATACATCAATTGCTCTTCAGAAATCTTGGATGTAGTCGCCTCATGTTCCACCACAGCTGTTGAATTATCCACACTAATGTATGGAAACGTGTGTGCCCCACATCCATCTGTTAATAGTAAAGAATCACACTGAGAGAAATTTTTAGCATTCTCGGCTGCTTGAACTACTTTTACCAAACCACGATAAGAATTCTCGCTCTTACCGACCGAAATACCCTTGCTCATAATTGTACTTTTTGTATTCTTACCTAAGTGTATCATTTTCGTTCCAGTATCTGCCATCTGCTTATTATTAGTTACTGCAACGGAATAAAATTCTCCAATACTATTATCACCGGCTAACACACAAGAAGGATATTTCCACGTTAAAGCAGAACCTGTTTCAACTTGTGTCCAAGAAAGTTTTGCATTACTGCCCTTACATATGCCTCGCTTAGTTACAAAATTGAATATGCCACCCTTTCCATCCTTATCACCAGGATACCAATTCTGAACGGTAGAATATTTCACTATCGCATCTTTCATAACTATAATTTCAACAATAGCAGCGTGTAACTGATTTTCGTCCCTCTGAGGAGCCGTACAACCTTCCATATAAGAGACTGATGCTCCTTCATCTGCAACAATCAAAGTTCTCTCAAATTGTCCAGTACCTTTAGCATTGATACGGAAATAAGTGGAAAGATCTACGGGGCATTGCACTCCCTTGGGAATATAACAAAAACTACCATCTGAAAATACAGCACAATTTAATGCAGCAAAAAAATTATCATTATAAGGCACGACACTACCCAAATATTTTCTAACCAAATCGGGATAATTTTTGATTGCCTCGCTCATGGAACAAAATATGATACCGTACTTCTGCAAAGTATCTTGAAAAGTTGTCTTAACACTCACTGAATCCATAACAGCATCAACGGCAACCCCTGCAAGTATCTTCTGTTCATGCAGAGGAATCCCCAATTTATTGAAAGTATCCAAAATTTCTGGGTCTACTTCATCCAAAGACTGTTTCTTTTTTTGTTTTGGTGCTGCATAATATATTATATCTTGAAAATCAATTTGAGGAATTCTCAAATGTGCCCACATAGGCATTGTCATAGTCTGCCAAATCCTAAATGCTTTAAGTCTATATTCCAAAAGCCATTGAGGTTCTTTCTTCAAAGCAGATATTTTTCGAACAATATCTTCGTTTATTCCCTTGCCTATATCATCTGTTGCTATATCAGTAACAAAACCGTATTTATACTGTTCATTAGTTACATCACTAATTATTTTATTTTCGTTATTCATGCCCCCTGTATTCCTTTATGTTTCAATAGAATTTGAAAGAAATCTGTCCTATACAAATTTTATTTCTGCAAAGTTACAAAGTTTTTTTTTAATATAAAGTAGTAAATTTTCTTTTGGAGAGTTTTATTCTATTTTACTACATATAAAGGAATGTTTACAACCAATTATCAATGTTTTGTCAGAATACATAAAACACTTATTGTAACCGATAAGCATAAAGGTAGAATTACTAAATTTATTTATATTTGACACACCAATCTACTAATATTTTGCAGTAATAATGTAGGTATATTCCCATTTTTCTTTACCCATTAAAAATTTTTTATAAAATAAAAAAAAATCATTTTTAGTAAATGAATCTATAATGTCTCATAGTACTCCTATTTAAACCGTCCAAAAATATTTTAGACTATCCAAATCTTTAACTATATTCGTCTAAACTAAGTTAATATCTATATCTGCAAAATTATTGTAACGATTCGCAAAAATAGTATGCTATGGAGTTTTTTTTGTATCTTTGCAAAAATTTTTAAGTTAACTATTTTGGAAGTTTTATCATTAGAAAATATTAACTATAAGTGCAAAAAAAATAATCAAACGTATATTCCTTGCGTTGTTACCATTGGTATGTATGACGGAGTACATATTGGTCATCAACAAATGCTGCAAGAATTGGTTAGCATGGCACAGCAGTCTAATTACAAAAGCATTGTAATAACTTTTACTAATCATCCACGTAGCATTCTGGATACAAAAAAAGATAATCCAATACAATTGTTGCAAACAATAGAAGAACGCTTCAAAAAAATCTCACAATTTGGTGTAGATTACATAATACCTATCACTTTCACCAAAGAACTTGCAGCCCTATCTCCCAAACAATTCCTTGACCTCCTACTTAAACATTTAGATATAAAAGTTCTTTTGCTCGGGTATGATAATAGATTTGGAGCCATCCTTCCTTCCAAAACTAAAATTACTCGTGCAAATAATCAAGAGAAAAAAAGTGAATTCGATCAACTGTTAAAAGATGGCATATATCGGAATATCAAAATTCAAAAGGACAATCTGAACGTTTGTTTTCAAGATATTGAGGTTTCTTCCACTCAAATTCGTAAAGCAATTATTGACGGCAACATATCCATTGCTAATTCTATGTTGGGATATCCATATTCAATGAGTTCAAAAATAGTTAAGGGTTTTCAAAATGGGAGACAACTAGGGTTTCCTACAGCTAACATAGTCATAAATTGCGAAAAAATCATCCCTCACGCAGGAGTTTATGCCACAAATAGTATAATTGATAGTATAAGATACTATTCTATTACAAATATTGGTAAAAATCCTACATTCAATGCTCAGCAAACTACAATAGAGACTTATATCATTGATTTTAATAGTGATATTTATAACAAAGAAATAACAATAGAATTCAATAAATTTATACGTAACGAACAAAAATTCGCTACTCCAGAGGAGTTATCTATGCAAATAAATTCTGATTTAGAATATGCTAAAAAGTTTTTTTGTATGTAATATACTAAGTATAGTATATTATATCTCATTTTGTCAAAATACTGTCTTTACTTCATTAGATGAGGCTGTTAAACATCCTGATAGTGTTATCAATCTAGTGCTTAAAAAACAAAAAATAAAGGTCTTCCCTATCGAAATATTGAATATGAAAAATATTGAGCGATTGGACTTATCTCGCAATTCTATTAAGGAAATTCCTGCAGAGATTAAAAACCTAAAAAGATTACACTATCTAAATTTAGCACAGAATTATTTATCCTCATTACCTAAAGAATTATCAGAACTCCCACTAGATACTCTCATATTGTGGGATAATCAAATTAGAGAATTTGATAAAAGTTTCAGAAATACAAATCTACGTTTTCTTGACCTACGTGCCATACTTATGACAAGGAAAGAACAAGCAGCCATCAAGCATACCTTTCCTAATGCAAAGATAAAAAAAGATAATGCTTGCAATTGCGGTAGATAAATCATAAAAATTGATGTTAATAGCACTTATAAGAACACAGATATTTGATTTTGAAGTAGAGAAAAATCTCAACAATCTTACGGACATATGCAATAATCTTTCAAATACGATCGATTGGGTCATATTTCCTGAAATGTTTATAAGTGGATTCGTTATGGACACATCTTTATGTGAGATAAGCAAAACCAGAGGATTAGATTTTATGCACAAGCTGGCAATTAATAAATCTTGTTCAGTCGAAGGTTCATTACTTATCGCTGAAAATAATACTATTCCCAGAAAGAATACCATTTATCGCAATCGTCATTACTTGATTTCACAAAACAAAGAATGGTATTACGATAAACAAAAACTATTTTCTCTTTCCAATGAGGCTAAAGTGTTAACAGCAGGAGAAGAATCCACAATTGCAAAAGTGAATGAGTGGAATGTAAATCTCAAAACTTGTTATGATTTACGATTTGCAGATATTTGTAAAAATGGAATACAATACTCAAAATATAATAAACAATGTCCTTTATTCAATTACGATATCATGACCTTTGTCGCCTCATGGCCATGGGGCAGAAGCGAACAATGGGAAACTCTTTTAAAAGCACGTGCTATTGAAAATCAGTGCTATATCATCGGAGTAAATAGATACGGCAAAGACTCTATGAATTTGGATTACGGTGGAGAGTGTTATGTGATTGATATGAAAGGTAATATATTGACTCCTCTATCTCAATCTACTCAAAACATTTTGTATTACAATATAGAGAAAAAAGATTTAGATGAGGGACGACATAAATTTCCCGTTTACTTGGATTGGTAATACAAATCTAAGTATATTTGCTTTATGTATATAATTTTTTATCATTTTATTATGATAGACACTATTCTTGTAATTATTCTGTTTTAACTCTCACTAATAAAATATCATTTTAAATATATTTTATTGTTTATTCTTCACATTAAATCTTGCTATAATAGACTTTATACGAATAACTTATTAATTTATTTACGTATTAATCATATTTCATCCAATAAACAAATAATCTATTTAAATAAATTAATTATTTCATATAAAATTTTAGTGACCCATTACAATTATGCAACCGGTCACTAAAACAAATATCTATTTTTATAATATAATATCCTTACATAGTTCTACCGGGGTAAACCTTAAGAGCCTCTTTTAAACAATTAATACCGGCCATCAAGTCTTCAATACATAGACAATAGGTGATACGTGCTTGCTTTCTCCCTTTCTCTGGATCAGCATAGAATCCAGTTCCTGGAGCCAACATAACAGTTTGTCCATTTAGATTAAAATCTGTCAATAACCACTCACAAAATTTATCGCTATCGTCTATTGGCATTTCTATCATAGTATAAAAAGCACCATTTGGATTAGGACATTTACAACCAGGTATTTCGTTAATTCCTTTAACTAAAGCACGCCTTCTTCTGTCATACTCATCGTTAACTTCCCTAAAATAACTTTCCGGAGTATCAATGGCAGCCTCCGCAAATATCTGTCCAAAATAAGGGGGACACAATCTCGCCTGTGCCATCTTCATTGCAGATATCATAACTTCCTTGTTTTTGGAAATAATCATACCTTCACGAGCTCCACATGCAGAATAACGTTTAGAAACAGAATCCAAAAGAATAGCATTTTCCTCAATGCCTTCTATTTCCATAATAGAAAAATGCTTTTTACCATCATAAACAAATTCTCTATATACCTCGTCTGCAAATAAGAACAAATCATGTTTTTTTACTATAGCTGCCAATTGTCTCAATTCCTGCTCAGTATATAAATAACCAGTAGGATTATTAGGATTACACACCATAATTGCACGAGTCTTAGGCGTGATGGCTTTTTCAAACTCTTCCATCAAAGGCAATGCAAATCCAGTATCAATAGATGAAGGTATGGTTCTAATAACTGCTCCTGAAAGTTTTGCAAACGAATTATAATTGGCATAATATGGCTCAGAAACTAATACTTCTTCCCCTTCATTTAAACAAACATTAAATGCTATTTGCAAAGCTTCACTACCTCCGCAAGTAATTATGATATCTTTGGCATCAAGTTTAATATTAAAACGTTGATAATATTCGCACAATTTTTTCCTGTAAGATGCATTACCATTAGACGGAGTATATGCTACTACTTCCATATCTGCTTTTCTTAAAACATCCAATGCCCCCGTTGGAGTCTTGATATCCGGCTGACCGATATTCAGATGATGGATCTTTATTCCTCTTTCTTTTGCAGCATCCGCAAAAGGCACTAATTTTCTGATTGCTGAAGCTTGTAAAGTTGCTCCTTTTTCTGATATTTTTGGCATTTTATAATTTGTTTTATTTATTTAAAAAGAAAAAAATTCCGTTATCTTCTAAACTTTTAGATATCGGAAATTCTTCTATTGTATATTATATTATTTGTTGATAACTTTTCCTTTTATCTTTAAGATTGTTTTTCCGCTTTTGGCATTTGACTCTACCGTAACCGTTTTATTTATAGGTCCAACATTGTTGGTATTATATTTTACCTTGATAGTGGCAGTTTGTCCTGGCATCAAAGGTTCTTTACTCCAAGAAGGAATAGTACAACCACAAGAAGAACGAACATTTGTCAACATTAAAGGGGCTTTTCCGGTGTTTTTATAAACAAATTCACAGATACCATTTCCTCCTTTTTCTACTTCACCATAATCATGTTCCATCTCAGTAAAAGTAATTTCTGCATGTGTACCGCCAGATACCTTACTACCTGTTTTTTCTTGAGCATTACCCACAAAAACTACTGCGAAAATAAGCAGCAATGATAAAACTAGTTTTTTCATTTTATTAATTCCTTTTATTTATTAAACATTTATGTTTTACTTATTCAAAACTACGTTACCGGTCAATAATAATGTTGTCCTTTTGTGCAAAGAATCATTACATACAACTGTAATACTCTTTTTAATCTCACCTACTATATTTGTGTTGTATCTTACTTTCATTTGTGCTTTGCCTTTCGGTTTAATCAACTTAGAGGTAAATTCCACATCAACACATCCACAAGAAATTTCAACACTATCTATTCTTAAATCTCCATTACCTGTATTAAAAATCTCAAAAGTTACTTCAGCCTTGGATGATTGCAATACCTCACCATAATCAAAAAATATTTTATCAAAAGATATTATCGCCCCGCCTCCTCTATATGGGTGCTCTGTCTGTTTATCAATCTTTCTTGTATCACTTTTCTTTTTAAAAATTTTATTCAAAAAAAATTCCTTTTGAGTATCCTCTTTTGTTTGTTGGGCATACACGGTATCTACCAGCAAAAACAATGCCAAAGTAGTCAATATCGCTCCAATATGTCTCAACTTCATTATAATCATTTGTCACAATTGAGTTGCAAAAATACATAAAAGTTTCTTATTCACCTTAAATATTTTGATAAAAATATTAATTTTGCAATACTAATTCTAAAAAACTATGGGCTTATTTAATAAAATATCTATTCTTTTCGTATGCCTAGGTAATATTTGTAGATCTCCGGCCGCTGAGGGTATATTAAAACAAATGATCATCTCACTATCGCTAACTGATAATGTTATTTATAGATTCTGCTGGGATAGGTTCGTGGCATGTTGGACAATTTCCTGACTACAGAATGCAAAAATGCGGTAAACAAAACGGTTATGATTTCATTTCACAAGCAAGACAATTCAACAAAGGAGATTTTGAGCGATTTGATTACATTATTGTTATGGACGAAGAGAATTATAGAGATATTAAAATGCTCTGTACTGATGACAATTACTTATCAAAAGTTCATAGAATTAGCGAATTTTTTAACAAATACAAAGGTCAGACTCATGTTCCTGACCCCTACTATGGTAATATGAAGGATTTTCAATATACAATAACACTTTTGGAAGATGCTTGTCAAACAATCATCAATGAACTAATTATAAGATAGTCTATCTTGTAATATCTTCTACGTAATTTTTTTTAACATTTAGACACAATATCTAAAATATATAATTTGTTTTTGTAATTTGGTATCAGTCTTTCAACTGTTTTATTTTTCTTTACTCTATCATATTGATTTTTTTATTTTATTAATCTATTAATTTGAATCTCTAAAATATCTAAATTGAATAATTTTTTATATCATTATTAATAATAAAACTCTTTTCAAGAAAGAATCTGTCAACTTCAAAAAGTAATTTGTTCTTTTCAAGAAAGGATTTTGTAGGAGGGCATAAAAGAAAATGGCGAGACTTTTTCTCGCCA
>JBQNAI010000006.1:0-122725 GCA_052170555.1 Bacteroidales bacterium
TGTTTTTGAGTCTTAATATGTATCAAGAGAAAGTTTTTTGTGTAATGGCGTAAAGAGGACGATTATTATTGTTACGATTAATATTTAGTGTTGGCTGTAAAATATATAATTGAGTTATAAAAATTATCAATATAATGACAATCTGATAATAGTTTTGGATGTAAAAGCAATAATGAAGTATATAAGGTGCCGTTAAATGACAATTAAGGTATGTCGCTTTATGATGATCAATTAATATTGGAAAAAGTTTGTGAATTGGATTTATCTTTGAGAAGTTGGATTGAGTGTCTTTTTTTGAGACCTATTAAACAGATAAAGACAAAGCAGTACAAAAATATTAGTAGCGAGAGCAAATTTTGTTTGTGTTACAGAATAATGGTCAGGGATACAGGAATTATTTTTGTTAATGGAGTCATTATTAAGAAACATTGGAGCTGAGAAATATTTGGTATTTGAAGTAGAAAATATGTGATGAATAACAAAGAAGATATATAATCAAATAGAAAATAATTAAGACATGATCAGAAAAATGCAAAAATATTATATTTTAGAATAAATATCATATACATTAAGATTATGTAAGTGGATGGAGAGTAATTATTTTTTTAGGACTGTTCAGATAATGGCAGATTATTCAGTTTTAATATTAAATTCGTTACCATCCATTACAAAATAACCACTAAATTATCTATTTGTATCCAACAATTTTCTTGACTACATAACCTATAATTAAATATAAAGTGTCCATTTTTACAGTCTTATATGCTAAGATCTGATTTTTACTTCATGAATGATCTTCTTGGTTAGGACTAAAGGTAATTTCATCAGGGGGTAATAATGTGATATATGTAAATATTTCATTACTTTGTAATTATGCCACATCTGTCTAATGAACTTGATTACTATGTATATTGTCCATCGGTCTCAATGTTTTTGTATGAAAAGTCTTTATTTTAACTATTGGACTTGTCGCTCCTATCAATATTATATATAATACAATTTTAGGGGAATATATACCTTTTCCGTATTGCAGCCCATTGAAAAGTATGGATAATTAAATATAGTAACCGACTTAATACCGATATCGGATGCTGTGAGTTAATACCTAACTTGATAAAATAAATGGATGCTGTAAAACATTTAAAAATTTAAGAAGAAACAAACTATCTATTTTGGATTAAGATTGTATAATGTAGATTTTGAATGATACAAAATGTAGATATGGGAAGAAACAGTAAATGCATATATCTGTGAATGGGAATAGGATATTTATCGGTTCAAAACAAGAGAACTTCTTTATATCTCAAATAGAGCCTCTGTGTAGCTTTACAAATATTATCTAAATCATTGATTTTACTATACAATTCACAATACCAATGACCAAAAGAGTATGTAAACATTAATACAAAAAAGGAAATACTATAACCAATAACGGGAAACAATGTAACATTTTTGTGAGATAATTTATTCCCATTGTACAAAACAGATATGACTATTTCATTCTACTATCAATATTTAATCTTTAAGGTGTTTTTATCTCTATTCCATAGTAGAGAGATTAATCAGGTATCTAGTAACCATTAATATAAAAAATATTCCAGCCTGTAAAAAAGCGTATTATATTAATTAATTTACAGAATGGTAAAAAACATAAGTGGTTAAAATAATTTTGATATTTTTGTGATTGAATAGTGATCCAAAACAAAAAAAATTAATAAAAATAAAAGATATTTCACAATATTTACAGTTATGATGGCCCTGAAAGTAAATATTGTTATGAGAATCTACACAATTGTTGGTATTATATTGCTCTCCCTTGCCTAATTCCAATGAAAGAGATCATTAGATAAATGGAAATACTTTGTAATCAATATAATTTAGGCATCATTCGAATTTAGCAATGGATAACATAAGTAATAATAAAAATGAATAATTGCTGTAGGTAAGGTACAAATTTCATGATAATATTTAAAAATGAAAAATTACATATTCTTTTCATCGTTCTTGGTAATCATAATATGCGTTTTCCAAAGCTTTATAAAACATTTCACCAACATATTTTGCTCCTATGTTGTTGAAATGTATGAAATCTGGATTGGCAAGAGGTCTTTCTCTCAATACCCATGAAGGCATAGAGTTCTTTCCTCCCATTGCTTCATAAAGATTCCAAAATGCAACACCACATTCTTTGGCAACCTGTTTCTGAATTGATAAGATTTTGGGAATATTAGGATTTGTCTCGTAATGAGTACCTTTTTTGCGTGAACGATCTGAGACACTAACGATAATAATAGCAGCATCAGGATTAGATTTCTTCAAAAAATTAATTTCTTTTCTTAGTTGAACTTTGTAATAATTATAAGATGGCACAACCTGTTGTTCATCTTGTGGAACAGCATTAACTCCAAATTGTAAGATAAGTAGTTTGACATTAAGTTTTTTACTCATGGAGGCAAGGAATTCCGGATTATTTTTTGTAAAACCATTTCCTGAACAGCCACGCAGAGGAACATTATCCACATATATTCCTTTCGTATCACTGAAGTCTAAAGAATATAAGTCTACATTACCGATTATTTGAAAGGTTAAAGACTTCACGATAGTGTTGTTATTAATTTTTTGAGCTGAAAGCCCTTCTGAATTATTAATATGGAGAGTTGTTAAAATGTTTTCCCCATTCAGTATATTGATATGTGACATTGGAGAATTAGATTTACAATACAATGTCATATTTGCTACAGTTTTTTTGTCAAAATGAATAGTTATGAAAGAAGTATCTTTAACACAAACTACAACACTTTGCATTAATCCATAATTGCGGAATAAAGTTCGTTTGTTATGAATAATTGAATAAAACTGACAACTATCGGAATATGAAAAAGTAATATTTTTGATATTGGAACGAGAATACAAAGGGATTTCCCCTCGTCCATCTCCTCCAAACATTCCCTGCAACCTTGCACGTAAATAGGAGGTTATCCTATCTCCTTCAATTTGAGAGTCGCCATAATGAATAACTCTTACTACATTATTATCAGTTGCTATCTTATTTAAAGAAGAAAAAAAACTATCCAAATATGTAGACTCCTCATTAGGAAACTCTATATTAACAATATTATCTGCCTTGATTTTTACTCGTTTAATCTTCTTTTCTTGTTCATCCGATATATTTTGTTCTACAACAATAGAAGTTATATCAGCATATTGAGGTTTCTTATCAAAAAATATCTCGTCAAGTGGAGGGAATATTAGGTGTATACTCCCTATATTTACACCACTGCGAGGAAATAAAATAGACACTAACCCCAAAATCAAAAAAATTATACAAAGGGAAAAAATAACTTTTGAAATTTTCATGATTTTATCAGTATCAAAATTGCAGAAGAACAACGTTAATGTTTTATTTTATTTTTAATTTTTGACCGGGTCGTATTTTTTTAGCAGTTTTTTGATTAAGACCGTTTGCCTTTAGAATTTGACTTTCTGAAGTATTATATTTAGATGCAATCTTTGAAATTGTTTCGCCACCTTTTACAGTATGGAATTGTTCTTTATTTTTTTTCTCCTTTGAATTAGTCTTTTGTGTTGATCTTTTGTTTTGTTTTATTGTTTTATTAGGTTTGGTCGTTTGTTGTGAAGAACAATTATCCATCTGTGTTGAAACTACAACAGTTTGCTCTTGTTGATTATTAGCATTGTCTGCTGCCGTGATACTCTCTTCCACAATACTTCTGTTTTCACTCTCAGTAGGAGGAATATATTTCTTTTTTTCAACTGCTACTTTTTGCTTTACAGATAGCAGTGTTCCCTTGCGAAGTTTATTTGTTTTTACTCTTTTGTTCCATTTCCTTAAATCACTAACTGTTACAGCATATCTACGTGCAATAGAAGACCAACTGTCCCTCTTCTGTACTTTGTGCATAATAGTTTTTGTTACATAAACTATTTGAGTAGAATCATTTGAGTATGTAACGGAGGAGATACCATCATTACTTAGTAAATTGTTAGGATTGTATTTCTCTTTGTCCGTGTTAGATATAGAATCTTCTAATTCTATAAATGTTTCAATATCTTTCAGCGGTAATCGTAAATAGTATTCTCCCAAACTACCTGGGATATAATCCATTTTGTATTGAGGATTCATATCTCTAATTTGCTCAACGGAGATACCCATAACTTTTTCTATCTGTCCAAAGTAGATATCTTTAGAAACATTTATAGTATCATTTATTAAATCTAAGGGACGTGTTAATTCGATTGGGCGAATTCCATGCTTATCAGCATGATTCATAACATATGTAGCCGCAATGAAAGCTGGGACGTAGTTTCTTGTTTCTTTTGGCAGATAATCATATATCTCCCAAAAACTTTTCTTACCTGAACGTTTGATCGCCTTATTTACATTTCCGGGACCACAGTTGTAAGCAGCTAACACTAACGACCAATCACGATAAATGGAATACAAATCATTGAGATATTTAGCAGCAGCAATAGTAGATTTGACTACATCTCGCCTGTCATCTACAACACTATTAACCCTTAAATCATAAGTACGTCCCGTGGCATACATAAACTGCCAAAGTCCTGTTGCCCCTGCTCTAGATACAGCTCTGGGATTGAAAGCAGACTCAATGACAACTAAGTATTTCAAATCGCTAGGCACACCATATGCATCAAGAATATTTTCAAAAATAGGAAAATAATATTTGCTAATTCCTAACATAATACCGACCCTCTCTCCAATACGATCTACATAATAAATAATATGATTACGTACAATATTGTTATAAACTAATGGAACACAAGAAGGTATTTGCTTCAGACGTTGTTGAAATTCTCCATCGCTTGTTTCTTTTGCAGTATGACTATTATATGTAGGGGTAAAAAATTTTTGATTTCGGTTTTTGGCATTTTGTTTTATGTAGTAGGATTGAAGTAACTCGTTGTAATTCCTTTCAAAATTGGAATATATCTCATCATTATCATTCTGTGCAACAACAATGTTTGACACAAATGCAAGTAATAGCAATAATAATATCTTCTTGTATAATATCATATTTTTTATTCTAAATTATTTTAGTTTGAAGAAAAACTATGGATGCACATTGAGAGTGTAAAATTACAACATTATTCTCATTTAAATGCACCAATTCATAAAAAAAGTTAAACACCCAACTCCTCCGCTATTCTTTTTGCAACATTTATTCCATCTATTGCCGAAGAAGTGATACCTCCAGCATATCCTGCTCCTTCACCACAAGGATATAGATTTTTTAATTGAGGATGTTGCATACTATTTTTGTCTCTCACAATACGGACAGGGGCAGAAGTACGACTTTCTAGCCCTATTATATTAGCCTGATTTGAAATAAAACCTCTCATCTTACGGTTAAATATCTGAAAGCCAACTCTAAGGCTATCCGATACAAATTTAGGCAATCTATCTTCCATTTTCATGTTAACTAATCCTGGCTTGTATGAACTTTCTGCCAGAGTAGCGGATTGTCTCCCTGCAACAAAATCATCTAAACGCTGAGCAGGGCAAATACATTTATTAAAATGCATAATGTGTTCCCATTTTTGTTGTAATTTCAATAGAGATAAAGCACCAAATTCTTTAAATTCTCTTGCATCTCGTTCGTTAACCGTAACAACTATGGCACTATTAGCAAATTTGCCACTACGTGAAGAGTTGGACATACCATTCACAACCATTATATTTTCTTTATCGACTGTTGGAACCACAACTCCGCCTGGACACATGCAAAAGGAAAATACTCCCCTGTCATTGTTTTGTGCTGTCAATGAATATTCTGCTGGCGGAAGTAATGGAGAATAATTAGTATTGTGATATTGAATTTCATTAATTAATTCCTGTGGATGTTCTACACGCACACCTATGGCGAAAGGTTTGGGTTCTATCATCCATTTGTTGTCATAAAACAACTGATATATATCTTTTGCAGAATGCCCTGTAGCGAGTATAACTTTTGATGCAATAATATCTTCTCCATCAGAAGTTGTAACTCCTAAAACTTCCCCATCTTTCACAATAAAATTAGCAACCTTCGTATTAAATCTGTATTCACCACCACTTTTTAGTATTTGTTCTCTGATATTTTTAATAATACGACTCAAAACATCGGTTCCTATATGAGGATGTGTTTGAAAGAGAATTTCTTTTTTCGCTCCAAAATGAACTAACAACCGTAAAACTTCTTCAACATTGCCTTTTTTGTTACTTCTCGTAAATAATTTACCATCAGAGAAAGTCCCTGCACCACCTTCTCCAAAACAAAAATTGCTTTCCTCATTAATAGAGCCATTACGCACGATATTCGCTGTATCTTGTTTGCGAACCTCTACTTGTGAACCTCGCTCAACAATGATAGGTTTTAATCCCTTTTGTATCAATTTCAAGGCAGCTATCAATCCGCAAGGTCCCGCCCCAACAACTATTATTTGCATTGAATTGCTCACATTCAAAAAAGGCTCTGGTATAATTTTAGGCAAATCATTATTTGAAGATACTATAATATCCAAATGGTAAACAGGAGTCTTTCTTGCATCCAAACTTTCTTTACTTAGCATATATGAAAGATATTTTCTTTCTATTCCACTTTCTTGTGCTATAAGTTTTTCCAATGCATCTTTATCAAAATATGCTTCAGGCTTTAAAGTTAGTTGTATTGTTTTTCTCATATTTATTGAAAGATTAGGTTGATATAAAACATCTGTGTTCTCATTTTTTCTATGCAGTCGGCATACACAGTCTTGTAATCGTGATTGATCACATCTGTTGTACCGAAAGAATTTTTAATCTCCAATGTCATTTTAAACATTGGGAAATAAAAATCAAACCCAGCACCGATAACGTAAGACACTTCTGAATCATTTACTTTGAAGAGGAATTCATCGTTTCTTATTTTTTTTCTTCTAATAGAACCTAAATCATAATCGTATTTGAAACCTCCCAATAAATATGGTCGGAAGTTATGCCAACGTTTGGCTGTTAATTTGATTTCAAAGGGAAGGTCCAAATAAATTACTTCAAAACTTTGATTAGTTGTATGAAAGGTGGAGTTTTGTTTAATAAGGAAAGAAAAATTTCTTTCAGAAAAAGATACATTAGGGAGGAATCTTATGTACAAAAAGGAAAGCAATCGCAAATCTGCCATAATTCCGAGTTGGACTCCAGGTTTTGTATGTGCATTAAAGGACATAATAGAATCTTGATATGGTAGATTTTTTTTATCTGAAATATCAGTGTACATGGTATTGATTCCGCAGAACCAACCTGGTAAGAAGAATTTACGATCGTAATGAGGAATATTTTTAGGCACGTCCTGGGCGTAAGATATCCTCGATAGATTGCATATTAGATAAGCGACAATTAATATGAATGATATTAAGATCTGTCGTTTTTTCATAATTGTTTTGAAATTGTTTTGAAATTGTGGCTAACACAATTATTTTGTTTTGCGATTGCTTTAATAAACTTGAAATTAATTTATTTTATTGTGATAATAATGTAAAAATTGAAGTCTTTTTCATTAATGCCTAATTGAATTATTGGGGAAAATTTTTTGTTTTGTCATTGAGATGTATTCAATTGCATTCTTCAATAGATATAATTGCGTTTAAGAGTAGAGGTTGATATTTTTAGTTACGTTTAAATCCTTTTGGAATATCAAAAGGATAAGAATTTTTAGGGTTAAGATTATGGTCTTTGATAATAATGTTTATGTGTTGGTCTTTATTATTCAGTTTACCATTAATATTGATCAGTATAGGCAACGAAATATTATTAACTTTTTGTAGTTTTTTGACAATTGTACCATTAAACTTTGCCGTATTATAAGATTTAACCAAGATGCTGTCTGTAAACAGCTCCTGTACGAAATCAAAACTCAGGGGCAACCCAACAATCATACTTGCTTTTGCGTAAGACCATTGTATATATTCCCTATTAAACTTATCAAGCAGGTAGATGGAATCTTTATTGCACTTAGCTCTAAAAACCTCTATGCCCATAGACAATGCAGAAAACCAAAATAAACTGTCGTATGTCGTACGTACCGAAATATTGATAGGCATTCCCTTAAATGAGGTCTTACATTTGAATAAACAAGTTTTGTATGGTGATTTTTTTATTTGGTTTTCAATTGTTGGTACAGATATTATCCTTGTAGGATTATCTGTTGTTTTTTTTGTTAGAAGAGTATCCACATTTTCGGTTTGTTTTCTGTCTTGCATAGAAGTTTTGACCTTAGGTGATTTTTTGAAGATAGAGCATGAGGCAAATATAATTACTATCAATAATGTGTATACCAACTTATTGTTTTTCATTTTTAGCATGATCTTTTGAATATGCAAAGATAGAAAGATTTCATTGAATTTAATAAAAAATGGTTTAAAAATTTAGTGCTGTGTTCCACAATTTATTGATATGTTTATTTCTTTTTTATTAATCTACTCTAGATTGAGATTGTTAGATTTTCGTGAAAAAAACGGCGATATTTTATAAAAATATTTTAACTTCGCACCCCTAAACTATATTTTTTGATTTAAATCTTATGAGTTATGTCAATAAACAGTAAAAACAAGGAATTGAAAGAAAGGATGCAAGCTGCATTGCAGGGAGGAGGAGAAAAAGCTGTTGAAAAGCAGAAAGCATCGGGCAAGCTTACGGCAAGAGAACGTATAATTGCTCTTTTGGACAAAGAATCTTTTCATGAGTATGATTTGTTTATACAACATTCGGGAAGAGATTTTGATATGGATAAGAAGATTCTACCTGGTGACGGAGTAGTTACCGGAACAGGTACGATAAGTGGGCACCCTGTCTGTATATATGCACAAGATTTCACGGTATCCGGGGGCTCTTTGGGATACATGCACGCAAAAAAGATATGCAAAATAATGGATCATGCTATGGCTATGCGGACACCTATTATTGGGATCAATGATTCAGGTGGTGCAAGGATACAAGAAGGAGTAAATGCCTTAGCGGGATATGGTGAAATTTTTTACCGTAACACTATGGCATCAGGAGTTATTCCTCAAATTAGTGTTATCCTAGGACCTTGTGCAGGAGGTGCAGTTTATTCTCCAGCTCTGACGGATTTTGTATTTGTTGTAGATAAGATTTCCAATATGTTCATCACAGGTCCCGAGGTTATCAAAACGGTTTTGGGTGAAGAGATAAATAAAGAGGATCTGGGGGGAGCAAGAGTTCATGCTGAAATTAGTGGTAATGCACATTTCTATGCAGAAAGTGAACAAGAATGCTTCAAACAGATACAAGATTTGTTTACCTATATACCTTGGAATAATACAAAAAGAGCAGATGCATTTGAAGCTAAAAAGCCTAATACCAAAGAATTTAAAATAAATAGTGTATTTCCAACTAATCCTGCTCAACCTTATGATGTACGTGATATTATTAAGGGTTTAACCGATTCTAGCGAATTTTTGGAAATTCAAGAATTGTTTGCTCCTAACATTGTCATTGGATTCGGGAGAGTAGAGGGTGAAACGGTAGGTTTTGTTGCCAATAATCCTGGAGCAATGGCGGGTGTGTTAGATTGTGACTCATCTGATAAAGCAGCTAGGTTCATCCGTTTTTGTGATGCATTCAATATCCCATTAGTCACCTTAGTAGATTTGCCGGGATATTTACCTGGTATTGACCAAGAGCATGCAGGAGTAATTCGTCACGGGGCTAAAATCCTTTATGCATACAGTGAAGCAACTGTTCCTAAGATTACTGTCATTTTACGTAAAGCTTATGGCGGTGGATATATTGCAATGTGTTCTTCACACCTGAAAGCAGATTTTGTATTTGCGTGGCCAACAGCAGAAATTGCAGTGATGGGACCAGAGGGAGCTGCAAATATTATTTTCCGCAAAGAGATAAATGAAGCAGAGAATAAAGAACAGGTTAGAAAAGAAAAGATAGATGAGTATCGTGAAAAATTTGCTAATCCGTATGTTGCAGCATCTTACGGTTATGTAGATTCGGTTATTCAACCTAACGATACGCGTAAATATATTGAGCATGCGTTAAGAATGACTAAGAATAAAAAGATAGATACTCCGTTCAAAAAACACGGATTACCACCATTTTAAAAAAATAGGAGGAATAAATTATGTCAGAAAATAAAAAACAATACAGGCAATTATATGTGCAAGTGTCCGCAGGCGAAGTATACGCCTTTATACCGGGCAACGTTATGAATATATTTGTAAAAGAGGGAGATAAAGTAAAGAAAGGAGATGCTTTATTGTCATTGCATGCCATGAAAATGGATAATAATATATGTTCAAACATAGACGGTGTAGTTAAAAGCATAAACGTTAAAAAGGGACAGGCTGTTTCTAAAAATGATGTTTTGATTAACGTTGAGCCCTCTTTGGAAGAATAAGCATTAGTTTCTTTTAAAGAAATTGAAGTGCAATAATAATCAACTAAAGTGCGACATTAATTTATTAATGTCGCACTTTAGTTTTTTGTTCCTTAAAGTTACTACACCGCATTAGGAAACTCTATATCTTGTATCGTCTGTTAAATTTATACCATTAATTATAAAAATAAAAATATGATAATGCATACTATTCTTACACAATATTTTAAAGCATATTCAACAAATCTTCCTTTGAAATATCTAATTGTTGCATGGACTTTTTCAATATAGGTAGAACCTCTTGATTAAATTGTAAATGTCTTTGTTTGCGAATAATGTCTTTTGCATCCTGCGTAACAAAATATCCTATCCCACGTTTTTGGTATATTATATTTTCCCTCGCAAGGGTTTCTATGGTATGCATAGCAGTGTTATTATTCACCTCAAATTCTGCTGCCAACTCCCTTATTGATGGGATTCGGTCGTTACTTCTCCAAACATTATCAATTATTCTAGTTTTTATAACTTCAGCTAACTGAATAAAAATAGGTTTGTCGCTACTCGTTATCATATTGTCTAAGCCCTTTCTTTTTTGTAGCGAATCCATGTCCATGCCAATAGACTTGGTGCCATTATAGTGCCAACAGTTGTCCATACAACTTCTTTGAAAAACCAAGGAATATAGTCTAGTGGTTGATTTTTGTAATAAGCTACTGTTTTGCTGATAATCTGACCAGTCTTGTTGTCTATATGTTTGGATGTAACAATACTATACGGAAAGAATTCTTCCATTGAGTGGTAAAAATAATGCCTAAATAATATTGTTATCAGGATTAATAATAAAATAATAGAGCCGACAGATACCCAAGTCTTTACTATACGATATTTTTTAAATAATAGTGCTCCGAGAAATGAGATGATTATCATTCCGACAGATATTAAAAAGTCTGAATATCTCCACAATGATAATTTATTGAACATTTTACAAAAATTAGGCAGGTGATGTGCTAAACCATGATTTGAGGTGTAGAATTTAACCATTAAACTACTGCCATATATTGCTAAGATATCAATAATTATCACTAACATTGGCAAAAAAATGAAGCAAGTAAGAAATTCCACTAAGAATTTTTCCAAACGAGAAGCGGGGTATAACAACTCAAAAGCGGCATTTTTTTTATTTGTTATCTCTAAAAATGGAAATATACCTGCCATTATTATCATCGCTAAGGTATCCCAGGATAACAAAAGTTGCATATTCCAATTGACAACTAGCATGTCAGAGGTAAAAATAGACTGAATATGAGCAAATAACATGATAAAAAGGAAAACACTTGCGAATATTACAAGTGACTTTCGTATTGTATAAAATTTTCTTATTAAAATATTAACTGTTCTGTTGAAATTAAAAACCATAACCTAATCCTTTCCTTTTTTTATCCATACATGCTTCTTTTAAGTTTCTTTTTTCAATGTAAAGCATGCAAATAAGATCAGTAATTCATACTCTACGATTTTAGAATAAGATGTTTGGAGAAGTCATAACAAGATATTTATTTAATATTAAAAGTTTTTTTGAATAATTCTTTGCTATTGAATGCTGCGTTAAACAATAATTCGACATCTATGTTGGATTGTTCGTGTTTGGTATTAAGTTTAACGATTTGATTACCAGCAACGGATTGTTCACTGTAAAGTATTTGCTCATTTACTTCGTTATTTGTGGCAATACCGAAATAAAGTTTGTCTGTTATTTGACTATCATTAGCATTTAACAATACGTTAGTATCATCTAAAATAACAATTGAGTCCAGAATGTTTTGCAAGTCTCGTGCCTGGTGAGTACTGATTATAGCTAGTTTGTTTTCGCTCATACTTAATCGTAGTATTTTTCTAAACGATGCTTTGCTTGGGATATCCAAGCCATTAGTTGGCTCGTCCATAAGTAAATATTTTGTATTGCATGCCAAAGCAAATGCGATGAATACTTTCTTGCGTGTTCCGAAACTAAGTTTATCTATACATTGTTTTAGGTTCACGATTTCAAATTCCAAGAGAAATCGTTTGAAGTCTTCATCGGAGAAATTAGGGTAGAATATTGCATTAATTTTTTTGAAATTCTCTATGGATAGATTAGTTTCTGGCACCTCTTCGCTAAGTAAAAATATTTCTTTAAGGAACGAAATGTCACGATTTTTGGGTTCTTGTCCTCCGACAATGATGTTTCCTTGTGTTGGGAATTGCAATCCGGCAATCAAATGCAGCAAAGTAGATTTACCAACTCCATTTTTACCTAATAATCCTACAATGTTTCCCTCACTAAGTGACATATTAATATCCTCAAGTACCATTTTATTTTTTTTGTACCTAAATTTCAGATTTTTTATTTTTATCATAATGTTGTTTTATTATTTACCGTAGATTTTCTTTGATGATCTTGGCTATATATCCATTGATAGAGTTGCAATTTTACCCATTTAATTTACGTATTACTAAAATTCGCAATAAAAATATCTGACTTGTCGCAATGAAAATTTAGGTTTTCAAGTATATAAAAGTTTTTCAATTAACAATTACAGGACTAAAAATACTGAAGTATTTGCCTATTTCTTTCCTTTTATTTGTCCTTGCCCACCTGCTGCGTCTCCACCTGTACGAGAGTCCATGTCGTCCGTTTTTATACGTTTCAACGTCTTATTATCTGAGGATTTACCGAAGTTATATGTAATATTGCAAGTGAATTGTGGCCATTGCCAGCACATATTCATATCCAAACGATAGTTTTTATTATAAGCATTTACATGAAAATCTCGTTTTGGTAACTGGTCCACACCAATAGAAATATTCAAAGCATTATTTAAGAATTTTTTTGATAAACTTGCTGATAACATCAACATATCATCGTACTCTCCGCCCATTTGTATACCGCCTGTAGAGTAGAAACAGGAAAGGGAGAGCTTTGTTTTGAAAAAGAAATCTATAGCTAATGATTGCCAAGTCATAAATGAGAAACGAGAAATATCTACTTTTAAATATGGATCATCGCATTTAGCTTGTTGATAAGCCCCCTGCATCCACAAAGTCCATTCAACTGGACCCAATGGTAACATGGAAGACAACCCCAGGTTAAAATCTTGAGAATAACCGTTGTTATAAGGTTGTTGTGTTAGGATTAGCGTATTGGGATTTGCCATCATAGTCTGATTTATCTTGTTTGCATTATAACCGTACGAAGCTGTAAGAAAAATCATATAACGAAAAGCATAATTTAAAGACACTTTATGTGTATATTCAGGGTCCAAATATGGATTACCTTTGTAATAAGTATAATCTGAAGTTTTTGAGACAAAAGGATTCAACGAATTGTATTCTGGACGTGAGATTCTGCGAGTGTAGGACAAAGATAGGTTGTCCATTTTACCAACCTTCATATTTATGGATAAAGAAGGAAATAAGGAAAGGTAATTGTTCTCATGAGTTTGAGAAGTTGTTTTCAAGTCAAAGTAGGTATAAGTATGTTCCGATCTTAATCCGATACGCCATGAGAACTTTTCGTTCACTTTATTGGAGAAACTGATATATGCAGCATTGACATTTTCTTTATATTTGAATGCTTGCGTACGAGAAACATCTATAATGTCATCAATTTTAGCCTCGAAATTATTGTCAACAATTGCCAAGCGACTTTTAACTCCAAATTCCAATGTCTGTTTCTCATTAAAAGGCTTGACAAAGTCTAATTTTGCCGAATAAGAATTGTATTTGTTATCGGCATCATTGAAAAGATTTTCTTTTTTTGTAATGGCATTTTTGTTTCCTTGGTAATAAAAATTGTGCATTTTAGATATATTTTCGGATATGTCATGACTGAAATCAATAGCAGCAGAATACTGTCCGCCTAACGAATCAATCTTATGATTGTAATAAATGCTACCCATAATATTGTTGGAACTGGATTCTTCATCGTGCACACTGGAATAAGAAGAGTCAATTACGTTATAAGGAAATTTAGATATTCTTGTAAAATGTTCTGGTTCGTCTTCGTGTGGAGACCAGTTGCGATTGAAAGAAAGCATTGCTCCAATGGAATTATTATCATTGATTTTATAATCCGCTGATAAATTGAAATCTGTACCCCTAAAATCATATTTATCCTCTACCTTATCCATATGAATAAGGGTTGTATCACCAGCACTTCTCCATATATATTGATGCATCTCCATACTATTGCGGCCGGAATATTTATTAATATTTGCTCCAGTAGACACCGTCCATTTTTTAGTAACCCAGTTGAGATTTACTCCAGTGTTATTTTTGAAAGACTCATTAATTCCAGTCCAACTATTCACATCACCCGAAAAACCTGTTGTTTTCTGTTTGGTCATAACGATATTGATAATACCAGCGGTACCTTCCG
Source organism: Bacteroidales bacterium (assembly GCA_052170555.1). Classification (GTDB taxonomy): domain Bacteria; phylum Bacteroidota; class Bacteroidia; order Bacteroidales; family P3; genus Scybalousia_A. The sequence continues at coordinate 14,824 of JBQNAI010000006.1, forward strand.
CTTCATATTTAGCCGAAGGGTTTGTAATTGTCTCTATCTTTTCAACATCATTAGGAGACATACCTTTTAAAATTGCTTTCATACCATCGTAAGGTATACGAATATCTCTGCCATCAAATTGAAATAGAACGTTACCTTGCCCTTGCAACGTGAGATTCTCATCTTTATCGATAACGACTCCGGGAACTTTTCTAAGCATTTCAAAGACGTTGGAAGACGTTGAGGAGAGTCCTTCATCAACATTCATAACTATTTTGTCTTGGTTCATCTCTATTCTTGTTTGTTTACCGATGATGGAAACTTCATTTAAATTCTCTGCATCAATATCCAAGTATATTGTACCTATATTTATAGAATGTCCTTCTTTTTGATAGTTGGAGGAATTAACAACAAAGATATTATCCTTGTACCCTAAAGAATTTATTTTCAATATAGGTTTTTGATTCTTGACTATTAAAGTAAATTCACCTTTATCATCGGTCGTTACCCCACTTATAAGTTTTGCACTAGATGAGCTATCGCTTACATGCATAACATTTGCAAACGGTAGTGCTGTATTGGTCTTTTTTTCAAAGACTTTACCTTTAATGGTTAGGTTTTGTGCATTTGTTGTTACATAAAATAACATCAAAATCGCTAATAAACTTATTTTTTTCATTACTTTATTGATTTATTATCCTTATTATTCACTTTTGATATATTTTTTCTATATCATAAAAAACAGACTACTGTATTAGTGTAGTAGTGTACTGCAAAATTATAGTATAATTTGATTCTGGCAAAATTTTTTATATTTATTTTCTTATTTTTCTTAGTATTATTTATCAAAATTCTGATTATCAATTATTAATTATTTATTGCAAACTTTTATTATTTAGATTAAGATTATATTGCTTAGATGAATTATTCTTTTTTTTTAGATTCTTTTTTTAGTTTTATTGTGAATCTTTATTCTTATTAAGAAAGATAAAAATCTTTTTTGATATTAGTAAATTGTTTTCAAAAAAGATTTTTTTATTGTCAGACTTTATTTTTTATTATTTGACATTAACGATTACAAAATTATACCTTACTAAGGTATTTTTTCATAGGGGTAGAGATATTGGACCCACTTTATATAAAAAAACCGGTATCTACTATGCAAGATAATAGGTACCGGTAGAAATTTTTTATTGTTTAGGATTGTGCCCTAAATACATAATATTATTTTCGTATTAAATAAGAGCATTTCCCTATTTTGTTGTCGGAGTTAAGTTTTTGATAATGTCCCCATGGTCTTTGATTATCATACGATACCATTCTTCCGGATACTTAGGTTGGTCCGGAAATACACAGTCACCTTTTCTGTATCCTGTTTCCTCAAATTTGCCATCTTTTTCCTTCTTTATATTGCCGTCAATATATTTAACTAATAGATAGTTGTATAACTTGCTCCACTCATCAAAGGTTTGATTAGCCTTGGATATAGAAAAATTGGTTAGTTCCTCGCACATTTTTTCAACATCATCCATGGATTTTATTTTATTATCCAATTGTATAACCTCATTGATAAAAGTATTTTCCAGATTTGTTTGGATTTTTTGTAAATCTTTAATCATATCTATCCAACGAGTATATACATAATTGGATACTTGATTGAATTTCCAAAAAGCAGAAGTTGGAGAATATTCAACCATAGAACCATTACCGACTTCAAAACAATGAGGTACCTTGTTTATAGAGCTAAACATAGGAGTATAAACGGTTGTGTAGGTATCGTCAACGCCAAACCATAATATACCTTTTGCTTTAATAGGCATCCAGCTTCTTGTTTGTGCTACAAAAGAGAATCCCGTCTGTTGAGTAGAGGTTGCTCTTTCATGAACATAAGATTGACCATCAACGGTAAAAGACATAGGACGCCAACGATAAGGGCATTTAAATGGTCCAGCCCCCAAATCTTTACTCATATCCATTGTTGTACCTTGATAATAATCTCTCATCAAATCCATGACTTCTTTTGTAGACACTTTATTATCCGGTTTAATCCATAATGGCATTCTTTCCATATTTGGTTTTCCAAAAGTTTTTCCCATAGCGTAATCTTCATATTTGTGCATGGAAGAATTGATCCTGTTAAACATAGCATAAACTCTTGCTTCACAACCACGGATGCTACTAAATGTCAATGGGGCATAAGTATCGGAGAATGAAAATTCTTCATCTTTGCCATTAAACCATCCTTTATTTCTTGCGAATGTAATGACATCGTCAGCGTAAACAGTAGTAATATTCTTATCAAATATTTTTTTTATATTTTTGTATGATATTGCTGTTCTGTCTTTTTTTTCTAGGGGAAAAGTCGTAATGCGTGCTTGATTAGCATGCCCGGAGACATAACCGTCAGGTATCATTCTTGCTACCCAAACAGCACCTTTGTTCCCTTTCCCTTTTCCTATCAACTCCATTATCCATACCTCATCGCCATCAGCAATAGAAAAACTTTCTCCTTCGGATGCATAGCCATATGTCGCCATAAAATCAGCGATTTGTTTTATAGCTTCACGGGCTGTTTTGCATCGTTGTAAAGTTAAATAGATAAGAGAACCATAGTCAATACCATTTCCTAAATCCCAACACTCCTCTCTACCTCCGTAAGTTGTTTCTCCAATAGCAAGACCCCATTCATTCATGTTACCTACTGTGGTATAGGTTAATGCCGCTTGTGGAATTTTGATAAGAGGTTTACCTGTATCCCATTCTATTATCTGTATCATTGTACCAGCAGCATATTGTGCCGCCCTTCTGTAATAAAGTTCTCCATATAACGTATGAGAGTCTGCCGCGTAGGTTATCATTGTAGAACCATCCTTTGTTGAACCTTTAGTGAACAAGAAATTAGTACAAGCATTACTTATTGTTCCCATCATTATTGCGAATGTAAAAAAAACATTCGCCAAAATACTTTTTCTTTTCATTTGTATAGTTTTTTATTATTAATAATCTAAATTAACCCTTCATCCTAGCCGTTAATAAAGCTAACTCTTATCATTTTTAATATAATTCTATTTTTACGATATTCCAATAATATGATAATAAGTTAGGATTCTAGGGAATTATGAGCGAACTAACATACCAAAGTGCCGATATTTTCTCCTTGAATGACTTTTTGCAGATTCCCTACACTATTCATATCAAAAACATATATTGGTAAACTGTTTTCTTGACACAAGGTAAAAGCGGTAAGGTCCATAATTTTGAGTTTTTTATTCAAAGCTTCATCAAAAGTTAAAGTTTCGTACTTTGTAGCTGAGGGGTATTTCTCTGGATCTGCCGAATAAATTCCATTTACCCTAGTCCCTTTTAGGATAATATCTGCTTTAATTTCTATTGCTCTTAATACGGAAGCGGTATCCGTAGTGAAAAAAGGATTGCCTGTGCCACCACCAATGATAACTACTTGTTTGCTCTCTAACGCTTCAATAGCACGCCTGCGAGAAAAAGATTGTACAATAGGCTCTATTGATAGGCCTCCCAACAACAGTGTTTTTATCCCTTGATGTTCTAACTCCCCTTGCAAAGCTAATGAGTTAATCATCGTGGCCATCATCCCCATATAATCGCCTTGCACTCTATCCATCCCTTTTGCAGAACCTTGTAAGCCACGGTATATATTTCCTCCACCGATTACTATTGCTGTTTGAACATCCTGGGTGTGTATATGTTTTATTTCATTGCAATACATTTCTAATATCTCAGAAGATATGCCATATGCCTGATTTCCCATTAAACTTTCCCCGGAAAGTTTCAATAATATTCGTTTGTATTTCATATTTATTTTTATTTATATTGCAAAATTAATAAAAAAAATTTCACAAGAAGATAAATTATGGATTAAGCCATGAAATTATTGATTTTTTCCGCTTTCCATACTCCATCAAAATAATAAAGTTCGCCGCAATTCAAAGATTGCAAATATTCCAAAGCTTCTTTATATAATAGATCCACCTCTTCAGAGGTGTGTGCATCAGTACTGATAGTCAAAGGTACATGCTTTTCTACTAAATATTTAAGCCAAAAATGAGATGGATAGAAATCATCATTACGTTGCCTATAAAGACCGCGTGTATTGACTTCTATTATAGTATTATATTTGATGACAGTATCAAATAAGGAATAAACCAGATCCCTATACCATTTCTCATTTTGTTGAAAATATCTATTTTTATTATGCATAACTACTTTATCACAGTGCCCTAATATATCGGGACGATTTTTTATAATCATTTCACTTTGTTGTTTGTAAAAACAAGTAACAGCTTTCTGAATATCTCCATAGAAGATATTATATAATCCATTGTCATACTTATCTTGTTTACTCCCGTCAATAAACCATGTATTTATATTAGTATTGTGTTCTTTTACTTGGTGAACGCAGCCAATAAAATAATCTAAACAATATTTCTGATGAGCATCTTGCGAAATATTTTCTACCAAATCTGAGATGAAATCCATCTCTAAACCTAAAAATAACTGTATTTTGTGTTTAAATTTTTCTTTCAATCGCAAAAATTCATTCTTATAAGCTGTAAAATTCTCTTCTGTCAAAGCAAAAGTATTATCAAAAGGTACTGGGGCATGAGATGATATTCCGAAATGTGTAAAGTTCTTACTTATTGCAGATAAAACAATCTCTTCCATCGTGTTTTTACCATCGCAGAATGTGTTGTGTGAATGATAATTTGTCTTTATTTTCATCTGTTATTGTAGATTATTTTGTAGAGTTTATCGTTGCGTCTGACAAGTTGGTTTGTTGGCATGGAAAATAATTGACCTTTCTTCACCTGTTCAACATTTTTTAAGTTAAATCTTAGTTCTTTTACCTTATCTTCATAAACTCCTGTCGTCGGACCTATAATATATATATTCTCTCCTTTGTTTAATTCTCCTGCTTCCAGTTTTATTTCAGCAACACCAATATTTTTGAAATAATTGGTTACTGTTCCGATAAAAATTTTCGTTGTTGTTGCTTGAGAACCGTATTTTTGACTCCATTCCCCTACCTTTTGCCCTAAATAATAACCATCCCAAAAACCTCTATTGTAGACTCTTCGCAAATCTGCGTTTAGTTTAGATTTCAAGTCTTCATTCCAAGTACCTTCTACACATGCTTTGAGGGCTGTTTTATAGCACCTTGTAACTATCTTTACGTATTCGGGAGAACGACCTCGTCCTTCTATTTTAAAAACTCTAATTCCGGCATCAATTATTTTATCCAAGAAATCAATAGTTTTCAAATCCTTAGGACTCATTATGTATTTGTTGTCTACAATTAGCTCTGTCCCACCATCTATATCTGTTACTTTGTAAGGACGTCTACAAAATTGCAAGCAAGCACCCCTATTTGCACTCATATTTGCATTATCCAATGAAATATAGCATTTACCTGATACAGCCATGCATAAAGCACCATGAACAAAGCATTCTATTCTTAATAGGTTACCACTTCTTCCTTTAATATTTTCTTGTTTTATTTGTTGTGTTATGGCTTTTACTTTGTCAAGACTTAATTCCCTCGCAGTAACAATTACATCAGCAAATTTAGAATAATATTTTATTGCATCAAAATTAGTAATATTGCATTGTGTGGACAGATGTATTTCCATCCCGATAGTATTAGCATATGATATAACGGCCATATCTGATGCAATAATGGCAGTTATACCGTGTGTTTGTGCAGTTTGAACAACTTGATGCATATATTCCAACTCTTCATCATAAATAACAGTATTCACAGTAAGATAGGTTTTAACATTATGTGCTTTTGCAATTTGACAAATTTGTTTCAAATCTTCTAAACTAAAGTTATTTGCTGAATGAGAACGCATATTTAATTGTCCAACACCGAAATAGACACTATCTGCTCCGGCATCTATTGCTGCCGATAATGATTCATAGCTTCCCACGGGAGACATTATTTCAAAATCTTCCAAATTCATTTTCCAATGATGTTTAATTTCTTTTTGCAAAGTTACAAAAAACTACTAATATCATTTAAACGACGTAATAGATCCTACGTAAAAGGTTGATATCCTTAGATTTTATTTATTTTTCCGCTTTATTCTTTTGGTCTCTTTTTACCATTATCTATGCAAAATGCTGATACCTTAAAATCAGTTTACACCAAAGAAAGATATATCAAGATATTATATTAAATATAACTAAAACAATTTAATAGAAAATATTTATATATTCAAAAGTATACTTTATATATCTATTTTTGATAAATTTGTTAAAAAACTTTTCAAATTTTGAATTGAAAAAGTCTAATAAAAAAAGAGATCATTCAATAAATAGAGCTAATTTATCATATTGTTTTAATATATTATCTTGTTATTTGATAAAGAATAAATAATTTGTTATAGCAACTATAATGATTTCTTATTATATTATACGATATTTAACTTTTTCCATTTCATTACTTATCTTTAAGGATTAAAAGTAATGTTTAAATAGTTATAGATTGAGAAATAAAGGTATTTAATAATGAATGTATATTGTTATTGTCGGTAGAAGAGATATAAGACATCTCATCAAATAATATTTGAGTTTATTCCGAGGAATATAGGTTTTTTATGGGATTTTAAGTAATAAAAATAAAAGGAGATATCGTATACACGAAATCTCCCTTACCTTTTAATATTTTTTAATTATGCACCAAGTTCCAATCTTGCAAATGCAATAATTTGGAGTTCTATATCCTCTGATTTAAGATACTCAGCAACAGTTTTCTTAGGGTCAATGAAATATTCTTGAGAAAGTAGTGTACTTTCTTTGAAAAATTTCTCCAATCGACCTTTAGCAATATTTTGAATCATGACCTCATTAAGGTTCGCACGTTTCTCTTCAGTTGTTTTAGAAATAATGTTTTTAGCTTTTATAACATCTTCTGCGGTTATCCACCCCTTTGCTATATTGCTTTCCATGTGGTCTTCACTATCAACATGTGCAGGATTGATTCCATTCTTTTTCAATGCAGCTTCAACGGCTTTATCTATTTGTTCTTGTTTAGACTTTTCAATATTCACTTTCATTTCGTTATCAATAATTTCTTGAGAAATGTCTTCCTTCGTTAAAGCCTCAGGTTTCATTGATACTATTTGAAAATTAATATTTTTCCCTACTTCGTCGAAACCTACCTTATTTAGACCCACGACACAAGCAGTACGATTGCCTGGATGAATGTAGGAGTAAACAACAGGAGACTCGATAGCTTTATAAGAAGAAAGAGTAATTTTTTCCCCTATTTTAGCTAACTGGTCAATAATTAAAGTCTCAACTTTGACGCCTCCGACTATTAATTGATTTACTTCATCTAAAGTTTTAGCCCTTGTAATGATAGCGGCGTCAATAACGCTCTGAACAAAAGCAATGAAATCTTGATTGTTGGCAACGAAATCCGTTTCACAGTTAACCATAACCACTGCACCAAAAGTTCTATCCTGAGAAGTTTTAGCCAAAACAACTCCTTCATTAGCAGCACGGTCTGCTCTTTTTACAGCCAGTTTCTGTCCTTTTTCTCTTAAATAATCAATAGCTTTTTCAACATCACCATCACTTTCAATCAATGCCTTTTTACAATCCATAATACCTACACCCGTACGCTTCCTAAGATTATTGATGTCTTGAACTGTTATGTTTGCCATAGTTTTTTCTCCTTTAAATTTTACTCCTTATCAGTAATTTTTTTTGCCATTACTTTTCTTGGTCTTCTTCTAATGGTCTTTTCTCCATTTTCTTCCGTAGTTGGAATTTCTTTGGACTCCTTTTCTATACCTTCTACCTGAGCTTCCTTGTCTAGTTTTCTCTCATGCATTCCTTCTTCTATTGCTTTACACATATATTCGATAATAAGAGAGATTGACTTAGAAGCGTCATCATTCCCCGGAATCGGGAAATCCACAATATCAGGATTACAATTAGTATCAACGATAGCAAAAGTAGGAATATTTAACCTTTTCGCTTCAGCAACAGCAATGTGCTCTTTATTAATGTCAACAACGAATAATGCCGCCGGTAAACGATTAAGTCCCGCAATGGAACCCAAATTTTTTTCTAATTTGGCTTTTTCACGAGTAATTTGCAAGCGTTCCCTTTTAGAGATGGAGTTGTTGTCTTTATTATTGAGTAATTTTTCCAAATCCCCCATCTTTCTAACAGCTTTGCGAATAGTAAGAAAGTTGGTAAGCATTCCTCCAGGCCAGCGTTCCGTAACATAAGGCATATTTGTTCCCTTTACAATATCAGCAACAATGTTTTTAGCTTGCTTTTTGGTAGCAACAAACAATATCTGTTTACCTGATTTTGCAATTTGTTTCAGTGCGGCACTTGCTTCCTCTGCCTTAGCGGCAGTTTTATATAAATCTATTATATGCATCCCATTATGTTCCGTGAATATGTAAGGAGCCATCTTAGGATTCCATTTCCTTTTCAAGTGTCCAAAATGGACACCTGCCTCTAACATTTTTTCAAATTCTAACATTTTTCTTTTGTGTTTACTTTCCTTGGTAATTTTAAACTAAATCAATCGATAAGTAGTCGTTTTATTTTTCTTAATCAAATCTTATCGATTTGGATACTAAACGGTATTTTATTATTGTGTAATATCCTAACGTTTTGAGAATTGGAAACGTTTTCTTGCTTTCTTTTGACCTGGTTTCTTTCTCTCCACCATACGCGAATCCCTGCAAAGTAATCCTTTGGATTTTAAGGCAGGACGATCCTCGGCGTTAATTTCACATAGTGCTCTTGCAATAGCCATTCTTAAAGCCTCCGCTTGACCAGTAACCCCACCACCATCAAGATTAGCTTTTATATCAAATTTACCCATAGCATCTATAGTTTCAAGAGCTTGACAAACAATATATTGTAATGGAGCAGTAGTGAAGTATTCTTTATAGTCTCTTCCATTAACAGTAATATTTCCGTTGCCAATTTTCATATAAACTCTCGCAACAGCAGTCTTTCTTCTTCCAATAGTGTTTATTACGCCTTCCATTATCTGATTGTATTAAGATTTACGACTTCCGGTTTAACTCCATTGTACTTGCTGTAGTCCGGTCCTACAATAACTTTCAAATTTCTGTACAACTGTGCCCCCAATTTGTTTTTTGGTAACATTCCCTTGACAGAGTGTTCCAATACTCTTATGGGAAATTTGCTCAACCAAAGTTTAGGCGTAGCAAATCTCTGACCACCAGGATATCCAGTATGTCTAACATACTGTTTTTCAGTATATTTATTACCGGTAAATTTAATTTTTTCTGCATTAATAATGATAACGTTGTCCCCGCAATCCATATTAGGGGTAAAATATGGCTTATGCTTGCCTCTAAGTATATTGGCAACTTTTGTAGACAGACGACCAACAACTTGATTTTCGGCATCAATAACTATCCACTTTTTCTCAATAGAACTTGGTTTAGCAACTTGCGTTCTATAACTTAATGTATTCATTCTTTTGTTTAAATTCTTAAATTTTTACAAAAACTAAATATACAAACGCTTCGACTAAAATACTTCAAAGGCCAATAAGAAGTATTTGCAAGCATTCAAATTTCTCTAAAACCTTATATCGGTTATGGATTAACGGGTTAAACCAATATGGGTTTAGAGTCTGCAAAATTACAAGTAAATTGTGAATTGACAAAATATTTTTATAAAAAAACTATTTTTAGTTAATATTTTTTTGTGCACGGGAAACATGAAGGTAGGGTGAATATCTCCTGAATTAAACTTCAGAGTTAATAAATTCCCCAAAAAATGATGGCTTGATATTGAAAAATAGATTTTTTATATTCTATTTATTATGGTAGAGTTATCATTATTTATCAAAATTAGATAATTTTTCAACAATGGATTTTATTGAAAAATTAAAATCTTCTGAGATAATATCTGCTTGGGAGTAATATTTTTTTCTATCATCAAGGGATTCTGTTATGTATTGTCGTATTTCTTTTTCTGTTTTGTCGGATAGCAGAGGGCGTTCGGCTTTACTGTATTTTTGCCGTGCAATAATATGTTTTATATCTACCTTTATATATATGGAAATTGATTTTTCTTTGATTTGTTGCATATTGTCAAAGAAGCATGGGGTACCTCCACCACACGCTATAATTACATCGTCTTTTTGCAATAACTCTTTCAATGTTTGTTGCTCCAATTTACGAAAAGTATCTTCGCCAAAAAGTTTAAAAATATCAGCAACGCTATGATGAATTTTATTTTCAATCTCCGTATCTATATCGTAAAATTTGTAGTCTAAATGCTGAGCAAGTTTTTTCCCAATAGTGGTTTTACCTGAATACATATATCCCACGAGAACGATACGTTTGCCTTTATCTTGCATAGGCTGGTAAGGATAAAGATGCAAAATCGTTATTTTGTAATTTAAACATACCACTTACAGCAACCATTGCAGCGTTATCTGTTGTGTAATTAAATTTTGGAATAAATACTTCGCAACCGTAGTTTTTGCCAAGAGACAAAAACCTTTCCCTTAATAAACTATTAGCACTCACGCCACCTGCTACTGCTATTGTTTTGATTCTAGTTTTTTTTAAAACTTTTTCGAATTTATCCAAAAGAGAGTCAACAACAGCTTGTTGAACAGAGCAAGCAATATCGTTAATGTTTTCTTTTATATAATTAGAATTTTCTTTTAGTTTATCACGTAGGGTATATAGAATGCTTGTTTTTAGACCTGAGAAGCTATAATCGTAATGGGGCAAATGACTTTTGGCAAATTCTAATGTCGGTTTCCCTTCTTTGGCTAGACGGTCAATAATAGGACCTCCAGGATAGCCTAAATCTAATATTTTTGCAGCCTTATCTATGGTTTCTCCTGCAGCATCATCTATGGTTTTACCCAAAAGCTCCATTCCATATGGTGAATTGACTTGTAGAATCTGAGTATTACCTCCAGAAACTAACAAGCACAAATAAGGAAAAGTCGGTACAGATTGAAGAATATCTTCTTTGACAAAATGAGCTAACACATGTGCTTCCAGATGGTTTACTTCTATGATGGGGATATTTAAAGACAAAGCAAAAGTTTTTGCAAAACTCACGCCAACAAGCAAACTTCCCAATAATCCCGGACCCCTTGTAAAAGCAATGGCAGATAATTGCTCTTTGTTAATCCCCGCTTGTTTGATAGCAACATCTACTACGGGAACGATATTTTGTTGATGAGCTCGTGAAGCAAGTTCAGGTACAACACCTCCATATTGTTTATGAACGCTTTGCGAAGCTGTTACGTTGCTTAAACAAATAAACTCTTCATCTAATACTGCTGCCGAAGTATCATCACAAGACGATTCAATTGCTAAAATATATTGTTTCATAAACGATCCTTATCACAGTTTTTTGCAAATTTACATAAATTAAAATTTCTGGAATATCGTTTTTTTGAAAATTATTTCTAATTTTGCCCGTTCAAATCTTGATAACAGTGATGAAAAAATTGAAAATAATTATTTTTTTAATTACGCCAATACTTTTAAGTAACATTTCGGCACAGCAAACAAAGAATATAATTGTCTTGATAGGTGATGGGATGGGGATAAATCAGTTATATAGCTCATATGAGACCAATAACAAATTTTTGAATATATACACTATGCCACATACGGCCATATCTATTACAAATTGTTTTGATCGTAGAGTAACGGATTCCGGTGCAGGAGGGACAGCTATTGCTTGTGGTCAAAAAACTTATTATCGTGCGATTGGAGTTGACAGAGACACTATCCCTATTGCCTCCATGCTTGAGATATGCAAGCAGATGGGTAAAAAGACAGGATTAATAGTTTCGTGCGATTTAACACATGCAACACCAGCTTCTTATATTGCACATGTTAAAGATAGGGGAATGTATGAGGATATAGCAAAGTACTATCTGAAGGGAGAATGTGATATATTCTTAGGAGGAGGAATGGATAGGTTTGTTAATCGTGAAGATGGCAAAAACCTTATAAGTGAATTGGAACGACAAGGGTATGAAATTGTACACAATGAAAAAGAATTATTGTCCACAACCACCGACAGAATAGCTGGATTCTTTGCAAATAATCATCTACCTCTCTACAAAGAAAGAGGAAAGATTATGCAAACAGCACTATTAACGACAATAAATCGCTTCAAAGAGGAGGCAAATGGTTTTTTTATTATGCTTGAAGGTTCACAAATAGATATGCAAGCACATAATAATAAATTTGTTGAGGTGATAGATGAAACCTTGGACTTTGATGCCTGTGTAAAGATTGCTTTGGATTTTGCCCGTGAAGATAAAAATACATTGGTCGTCGTAACTGCCGATCATGAGACTGGGGGTTTGACTTTGCCTGTTGCACATAATGATATGGATACCTGTAAATGGAGCACAACCGGTCATACTTCGTCTCCCATTGTGATATATGCTGAGGGACCAGGTAGTGAAAATTTTCATGGAGTAATACAAAATGATATTCAATTTCATATCATGATGGAGGCAATACGAAAAAGTGTACCTAAGTAGTGACTTATAATATTTGAATTATATACTAAATGTGATAAATTGGGGAATGGGAAAAACATTTTTTTACATTAATAAATTAAAGTGCGTGATTAATAAATTCTTTTTTAACATTAGCAAACTCTTTTTAAAAAAGAATTTGTTATTGTGTGTCATCTAACAAATAAACTGCTATGGTGCTATTGCGATATGTACATGAGGGGATAAAATTTTACAAGCAAGGATATTGAATAAATAATAAAATGAAAACAAAATATTGTTCACAAATATTTTATATGAAATTTGTTCACTTGCTACCTATATAATTTATGATTTTTTATATTTTTTTTTGATAAATTTACACGTAGTTTTGTAACATTATAGAAAAAACTGCGTAACACTAGAAACAAAACAAGTAAGATAGTCAAAGAAAATGGGATTGTTTTCATTTTTAACAAGAGAAGTAGCGATAGATTTAGGAACGGCTAACTCTATTATAATTTGTAATGATAAGGTTGTTGTTGATGAGCCGAGTATTGTTGCAATTGACCGTTCTACGAAAAAAATAATGGCGGTGGGAAAACGTGCTATGCAGATGTACGGGAAAACTCACGATAATATTCAAACTATTCGTCCTTTGAGGGATGGGGTTATTGCGGATTTTGATATGGCTAACGATATGATTAAGGAGCTTATCAGAATGATTCCTGCTAAGCGATCGTTGATTCCACCTGCACTGAAGATGGTTATTTGTATTCCTTCAGGCATCACAAATGTTGAGGAACGTGCGGTAAGGGATGCAGCGGAACAAGCGGGAGCTAAGGATGTTCGTCTGATACATGAGCCTATGGCCGCGGCAATAGGTATCGGTATAGATGTGTTGGAACCAGTTGGTAATATGATTATTGATATTGGAGGAGGAACAAGCGAAATAGCTGTTATAGCCTTGGGAGGAATTGTTTGCAATAAGAGTATACGTATAGCGGGGGATGAGTTCAATAGCGATATAGTTGAGTATATGAAAAAACAGCATAATATCTATATTGGAGAACGAATGGCTGAAAAAATAAAAATGGAATGTGGTGCTGCTATTCCTGAATTAGATAATCCGCCTGAGGACTTTTTAGTTCAGGGACGTGATGTTTTGACAGGTATTCCAAAAGAGATTTCGGTTAATTATAAAGAAATTGCACATGCATTGGACAAGAGTATTGCAAAGGTAGAAAGTGCGGTATTAGAAGCTCTTGCTATGACACCACCTGAGTTAGCAAGTGACATTTATCATACAGGTATTTATTTAGCAGGTGGAGGGGCCTTATTAAGAGGGTTGGACAAGAGAATTGGAGCTAAAACCAAGCTGGCCGTTCATGTAGCTGAAGACCCATTACGTGCAGTTGCGAGAGGAACAGGCGTAGCATTGAAAAGCTATGATAAATTTACCTTTTTGATTAAATAAGAAAAGCAATAAATAAAAATAAAATTACAAAGAAAATTGTGCTGTTTTGACCGTAATAGATTAGTTAAAGGTTATTGTTTGCTATCCGTTTTTGATATAAGACGGATAGTTTTTTGATTATACGATTAATTATTTGTAAATTCTGTTTAGCAATTTGTAAATTTGTATGTTGAACAATTATATTTACAGGGAGATAAAGTGATTATATATCTTACCATAGGAGGAATTTATTTGTATTAATAGAAATTCAAATTAATTTTTAGGGGATTATACTTTTTTATAAATGTTATTGAGAATGACATAATATTTTCATTAATTTTTGTGATGGTATTAGAAAAAAATGAATTGATTGTGCATTATTCAGAGATATGACATAATAAGAGTTCCAACTGGTCCTACGTATTGTTATGGAGAATGCAAAATTGAAAAATCGGATATTATTTTATTGCAGTACGAAGAATATTCTATATTTTATTCTATGGTTTCAGGCTCTGTTATTACAACAATGAGTAAATCGGATGAGACATTCATGCAGATACATTACACAAAGACGTCAGATATTTTTGTACATTTAATCCTTTTGTGGAAGAACTATTTTCTTTGGTGGAGACCATGGCATTTGTACATACAAAGGGATTACCTATTACAGGTGAAGATTTTACGTTTATGTTGCAAATTAATGATAAATTATTAATTAACTTAATAAAACTTGTTCCTAAAAAAAGGATCTGTCCTTAATTGATAAATATAATCCTTTGGCGATGAATCTATACATAATAACATTGCTCAATATTTGCTTGAAATATATATAAACAAGATAAAAAAAGATTATCATTATAGATTCACAATGGGAATGAGCAGATACATTCCTCTATTACAGGACTTGCATTCTCTAAAGTGATAAAATATTTTGCTAATGAGGAGGTAATAATCCTTAATGGTAACGTTTTTATTATTTTGGATATGTAACAGTTGCAACAAATAGCATTGTAACTATATTTAATCATATTGTAATATGATTGATCGTATTATTATTAGGTGTAATACAAGAGATTATGCAATAAAAATATGATAAATATTCATTGATTTTATAAAATTCCTACATAGTGGAAAAGCCTAATTACAAAACTTGTATAATGGTTTTAATAAGAGCAACCATTTTGGATGTAGACGATTTAACGTTTTCTAAAACTTCGTTATGAGTCTGTTGGATTGTGGAATCGGCATTGAAAACATTTGAGATAACGCTTAATCCTAAGACTTTAATATTGGAATGAACTGCAACAATGACTTCTGGTATGGTACTCATTCCCACTGCAGACGCTCCCAATAAACGATACATAAGATATTCACTTGGAGTTTCAAAACTTGGTCCTGTACCTGCGAGATATATACCTTTTTGTAATTGTATATTTAAGTCTTTTGCAACTTTAATTGCGGTTTTCTGCAAAATCTTGTCATATGCCTCATTCATAGATGGGAAACGTTCTCCGAAACGTTCGTCATTCTTGCCTATAAGAGGATTTGGCATAAAATTAATATGGTCGGTTATTAACATGATATCACCTGGATTGAAGTCTTTATTTATACCTCCGGCAGCATTGGTAACAATCAATATTCGGATACCCATAAGTGCAAATATACGTTCTGGAAAAGTAACTTGATCCATTGTATATCCTTCATAATAATGAAATCTTCCTTGCATACAAATTATATCTTTACCATTGATCTGCCCAAATATTAGATTCCCAGCATGTCCTTTAACTGTAGAAGTCGGAAAATGTGGAATATCTTCATAGCTGATAATGATAGGATCTTTGATTTCATTTGCTAAAGGACTAAGACCGCTACCTAAAATAATAGCTACACTTGGTTTAGCATTGATTTTAGATTTTATGAAATTTGTTGCTTCTAATATGTTTGCGTAATTCATTTTTTAAAAAATATATGAAGTTATTATCAATCTCGTTCTCTATTGTAAGAACATTAAAATTTAAGTCAAAATGTCGTAAACGTACTGCATCTTTTTCAGTGGTAACGATAAGTCTATTGTTTCCTGCAAGTTTTTTTATTTGATTGATATCACATTGTTTGAATATGTGATGATCTGAAAATTTCTTTAATATTACATCATAACCTTTTGATAATAAAAAATTAAGTGCAGGTTGAGGATTATCTATGCCAGCAATAAATAATAATTGAGAAGTCGCAGGAGAGAGAAGTAAGTCGTTATACTTGATTTTTGAAAAAAATATTCGCTGCTTTTTATTAGGATTGAGTTTTTGTATGAATGTGTTTTTATCTTGTGTGGTTATATCATCCGGGCATTTGGTAACAACTATATAGTTCGCTCGTCTACTTTCACTTCTTTTTTCTCGCAACCTCCCGTAAGGAATAACTTTATCGTGAAAATATGGTCTGTTAAATTCTGTCAATAATATTGTTTTTGTAGACTTGGTTTTTCTATATTGATATGCATCATCAAGTAAAATAAGTTGGATATTAGGAAGCTTATTTCTGATATAATCAATAGCAGTATTCCGATTTTTATTAACAAAAAAAGGAATCATTGGAAATTTTTCTTTCATTTGCTTAGATTCATCACCAACAGATATAGCAGAGTCGGAAAGTAAAACTTCCTTTAAACCTTTACTCTTGCGTTTATACCCTAAAGAGACAACGGCTAAAGGAAATTCATCTTTGAGGTGGCGAATTAAGTATTCAATCATTGGTGTTTTGCCCGTACCTCCAACTCTTATATTGCCGACACATAAAATGAACACATCTTGATATGACTTTGATTTCAGAATTCCACAATTGAATAGAAGATTTCTTATAATAGTTATCAATAAATACATATTTGATACATTTTTTCAGTTGTTTGTTTCTACCTGTTTGCTCTTTTTTTCCTTGATTTACATCTAAAATTCATAACCTATATTCATAAAAATATAAGGTTCATTCGTATGTGTAGAGTACCCCAAAGAAGCTCCGATGGGTCCTATAATAGAATTGTAGGCATAGGATATTTGTAAACCAAACAAAGAACTTGCTGTAAAAATTTCTTTTATTTTTTTTGCATTTTGTCCCAATGTAGCGGTAAAACTTAGATAGTTATTGTCTAATAAACGATAACGAGAATTTATTTCCATTGCTACAAAGTTGTTTTGCATAACTTCTACATTGCCTATACCAGCAAAAGGCATTTGTTGTTCTACATAATGAGAGAAATAATGCCCTCCGATTGTATTACATAAGACTGTTGGTACCTTATTGCCATAAACACCCCTGCCGTACAAACCTGGTTCTATAACAAGTTGGTTAGATATAGGAAAAACTCTTTGAAAATTAAATGCTATTTCATGTATTGGTTGTCTGTTGTCATATTGATAGAGATTGTCGGTATATAATGCATAAAGTATTTCGTATATTTGACCTCTATTTGCAAAATATTTGCTTGCACGATCATCATAATGTACTCTTGCATGATAAGAATACAAGTAAGATGTAGCAATAAAATTATTTTCAGTCTTATTACCAACAAGAATCTGTTTGTAATGATAATAATTCCACCGAGCAAAAACATCAAACAAACAATCTTTGAAGCCATAGTTCATGATACCAAAATCGAATTGATGTTGTGTATAATCAGGATTAAAATTTCTTGTTCCCTGTCTATAAACATTTATATCCTGATGTCTATAAGAATAGGCAAGTGTAAAAGAAGTTAAAGATGGTGGATTGAAAATAGCTTCCATCCGACCCATACTTCTTTTACCTAATCGTAATGTCCCCTGTAATGTAGTGGGAACAACAATTTTTAATGGTATAGTGGCATTGAATTGCAAAGAAACTTTTTCTTCATTATCAAACCTTACGCCCATGAAAACTTCTGCTGCTTTCTTCCCCTCACTTTCTATATAAACTGCATATCCATCTTTCCTATATTCTATTTTGTAGGAAGCATCTTGATAAAAAAGATGAGTTCGTAAAGCTGTCATAATCTTCTCTATATCTTGGATTGTTGTAGATTCACCTTTTTTTAGATTAAATTTCTCATTTAAATAAATTTCATCACTATTGACAATATTTGAAAACATAACTTCGCTTATTTTCATTCGTAATCCTTGATTTGCCATGTGATAACGCCTTGGTCGTGAGACAATATAGTCAGAATCTAGGTGAAGTATAGTTTTTAATTGCATCAAATCATCCCATTTAGACACTGCAGCTTCTTCGCCCCGTTTGATAAGAGTGTCTATTGATGTTATATTGAAACTTGTAGCAGAATATCCTGCGACATTTACTTTAATAAAAATATCCGTTTGTGCTAAATTTTCATCCCATTTGTTTAGATTGCCAATGTCAATTAGTTGGTTGACAACAGCAATAGCAGAACTAAATTTGTATGCCTGTTTTTTCATCTCATTTTGTACCGAAACTCCTATAACAATATCTGCTCCCATTTTTTTTGCTACATCTACCGGAAAATTATTTCTTAATCCACCATCTACCAGAACCATACTGTCCATGTAGACAGGCGAAAAAATGGCGGGTATACTCATAGAAGCACGCATTACAGTGGCAAGATTACCATTGTGAAAAACAATCTCATCGAAATTAGTTAAATCAGTGGCGACACATGCGAAAGGGATAGGTAATTTGTTGAAATCAATGCTATCGTGGTATCCTAACGTTAGACGAGCAAATAGATTTGAAAGATTCTTCCCTTTTATAAAACCAGAACTTGCAAAAGATAATTTACCTATATCATTGATAGCCAAGGAAAGCATATAAGTATTTTCTTTATTTCTTTGAACAAGACTTTGATCTAAAGGATTAATTTTATCTGATAGTAGAAACGGCCAATCTTGTATTCTGACTAGTGAGTCAAGCATAGTTGCATCATAGCCAATAGAATAAAGCCCTCCCATCAATGCTCCCATAGAAGTACCAACAATTATGTCTATGGGAATATTTGCTCGTTCCAAGGCTTTTAAAACTCCAATGTGTGCGGTACCTTTAGCTCCACCTCCAGACAATACCACAGCTACTTTCTTTCTATTTGGATATATTTCTTCTTTGGATTGAGCAAAAGCATTGAATAATAGTAAAATACCAGTAAGTAATAAAATAATATTTTTTATTCTCATGTATAAAATCTAATTGCCAACACTAGACATTTCATATAACTTAAAAAGATATCTTTTATTATGTTTTTTTATTGTTAAAGTATAGCATTAATTGCTGAAATATATGTTTTTTTTAAAAAAGAATAAATATTCATTTTAACGATATATAGAGAACTGTAATCAAAGGATTATGTTATAAAATTGAAGTGCGAGATTAATTTATTGAAGTATGAGATTAGTGTAGTAAAGTGTGAGATTAACTTATAGGATTGCTATAAAGAGAGCGGTACTTAATTGCACCGCTCTCTTTTGTCGTATTTTATTAGTTGTTTATTTAACAACCAATTTTGCACTCTTTGAAGAGTTTTTTGTAATCATACGAATCATATAGATGCCACGTTGTAATCTACTAACATCTATTGACTGCAAGTGGTTGCCTTTAGATTGCATACCACTGTTGAATGAAGAAACCTCTCTACCGTTCATATCATACATACGGAATTCCACGTTATCTGCAACATCTATTGTGTAAGTTATAGTAGCTTCATTAACTGCGGGATTAGGATAAATTCTTAGAGACTCATTCTCTATGTCTTTCATGATGTTAGTCAAAGACACATTAGATTGTATGGCATTTGTATCTTTGAAGTCATTATTTACCCAAACACCTTTTCCATAGGTTGCAGCATAAATGACTCCAGTATTTTTAGTTGCTTCAAACGTAGTGAGTTCTGCATTATCTCCAGTGTAAGAATAAAATACCCATTTAGGAAGTTTTTTTGTTTGTTGCCATAGATGGAAAACCGAAACGTTGGGCATCTTACTATTATCAGAAATCCATTGATCTCCTTCCCTGTAATAAATACCATCGTCACTACCCACATACAATCTTCCACTTGGAGTGGATTTGCCTGAATTGATACCTTCATACAGAGCTGTAAATACAGGTTTATCATTCGTTACAACGTTATTATTCCTGTCTATATTTAAACTTATATCTGTGAAAACTACAGTTGAAGCTAAAGCATTAGTCGTCTGTTTAACATTAGCATCTGTAGAGGTTGTGCTTTCAAAGGTTACAACCATATTATTAGAATTTTTAGGATCGCAAGCAATGGAGGATATAGGACGACTAAACGTCGCTATTACTGCATTTGTGAATTTACTTATATCTACATTATTACCTCTGAATATTTTATCATCGCCGACATTAACATCATTCAAACCGTCTACTCTTACTAGTTCAGTATTGTTATACGTATCAAAATCGGAATATTTATCAATTGCCAAAAAAGCAGAATTTCCGTTTTGCGTCAAAGCTACAGCATGTATTCTATTATTCATTGTAGAGATATCGTCTTCGGAAGATGCAGGTCCAGTAGAATATAACTTGGCCCATGTTAAATTCCCCCATCTATTTTCCATAGCAGCATTAGGGTTGATAGTTTTTGAGAAATCTAAAACTTTTCCACAAATAAAAGCTCCTGTGTTTGTTGCGATCAAGACTCTTGCTTGAATAGGTTGAGGTATTTTGATTTTCATATTAGCATTCTTAAATAGAATAGTATCATCATTCCCAAGAACATACGTAGTTGTATCATAAGCTTTAGAAATTCCCATGGTATCTGTCTTAGACATTATGTGGAAAAATGGATAATCTACATTGTTACTCTGAACCAGAATAGTATCCCCGACAAGAATATCTTGACCATTACGACATGTTAAAGTCTGTCCGTTACGTTTAATTTGAGTATAGTCATTTAATTCCATTTCAACACTATCTATCACTCCTTGAAAATCAAAAGATTCCCAAAATGCAGTAGGTGTATTAAACGGATCAAAAATAGCATTTTCAGCAACGGATGCACTCAGGAATGTTTGTAAATCTTTGCTTCCGTATGTCCATGTCTGATCATTTATTGCATCAAAATCACCAGCATTACTGTATGTTCTTGTCAAATTTGTTCCTGGACGAGATAACAAAATAGGCTTTCTTATGGAAGGAGTTGTCTTATGAATAGCAGATGCATTAACTCCACTCCCAGTGAAAGTAGTATTTTGAAATTTTTCTGCAGAAGTGGTAATATTTGATGAAAAAGGATAATTAGGGTTGTTTACAGACCAAATCTTATTGCCTCGTTTTGTAGAATCTGTTACGGTAGGTATGTATACAATTGCATTGGATTGAGTAGCTGCCAGGACGGAGCCATCGGCAGTAGCACTGACTTTATACGTTTGTAAATTATCCATCCCAAAAGAACAAGGCCACCAACGAAGTGACCCTATAACAGAATCATATTCATAGCGGAAAGCTCCCATATCGGAAGTGACAAATAAAAATAAAGAATCATATGCAGTCATTTCCCTATCTGTAGGTTTGGGCATAGGTAGGATATTGTGTATATTGATACCTATGTTTACACCTGAGGTATCCTCTGATGTAGGAGACGTAATCTGATTGAACGTAAATCTTCCCTCATGATTCAAATCTTGACCTAGTAGTATAGAGTTTCCTCCTAAATATACTATTTCTTCTGCTCTTCTATCATCTACATATATTGATTGACCATACCCCAAAGATGTTCCTGCTATTCCTGCCATGGAAGAAGTTACAATATTAAACCAGTTAGACGTAATGGGTTGCAAGCTTTCTATATCGGTATTTTCATCTAATGTGCCACCTTTTATTTTTTTGAAATATGGACGATAAATACCATAGATAAAACCATTGAAGTCAGGCTGATACTTAGAACTTGGTGATTTTGTCAAATCAGCTGACACAAAAATAAACAAATCATTAGGATTTTTATCTGCAAAAGTCAATTTAATTCTACTCATTCCCCAAGCACTCAATGCGTTCCCCTCATCTGCATCCGAATTGAAAATAACTTTAAAGTTATTTCCTTTTCCTACTGCGACAGTACCCTCATAAGCGATAGCTATCTTGCCTTGGGAATTAGCACACAAATCATATACATTGAAAGAAGAGTTTCCGTTTATTGTGATGTTAGAAAAACTTGCATTAGGATTAGTGATGTCTTGTGTGTACTTCAATCCCCCATTTTTTGTTCCTATGTACAAAATACTGTCTTGACAAAGAATATCATTAACATAAGCCCATTCATCAGATAATGCATATTTTGAAGACGGCTTTGTTGCACCCATTACAGTGAATCCGAAATTTTTAGCAATATAGTCGTATTTTAAAGAATCAGCCTTTGGACCGGTAAAAATTTTTGCCCAACTTTTCGTAACGATTTCTGTTTGCATGAAAATACCGTTACTAATGCTTCCTGACATTTGATTACTGTAGCCAATAGGATTTTCATTATGTATCATTTTTGTATAGTAGCCCTCACCCGTTGCTACATATAGTCTCCCGTCTGGTCCCTGAGTAATAGCAGTAATATTTTGTACTGCATCGCCTACGGGGATTTCCTGCCAATTTTTCCCGTAATTTACACTAACATACAACCCTCCAACACTACCAGCATAAATAACTCCTTCGTTAAATTTATCAAACATAGAGGCACGGATACGCCCTGAGTAATTATTAGGACCTATTTGTAGCCAGCCAGATTGCTCTCCCTCTGCATAAGGAGAGGCTAACACATTTTCTGCCATGATGCTAACGACAGCGAAAAATAGCATTCTTAAAAGTAACTTTTTTCTTTTCATAGTATTTAGTTCTTCTTTTGTTTTTATTCAAATAAAAATAAAACACCTTATTTTGAAGTGGCAAAGATACAAAAAAAAAAGTACATAACAAGATTTTCTTAATAAAAATACTACGTGTTAGTTAAATTTATCCAGGATATATGTATTAATAGACAATACTAAATATTAGATTTATGTATTTATGTAATAAAAAGTATTTTCCATTTCAGGTTTACGCTATTTAACAGGACTAAATTTATCTTGTAGATTACAATCTTAATTAAGTTACAATGAAACGGAGTAAATGTCGTAGAGTAGATAAAAGAGAATTATAGGAAATCAATTAAAAGAAGTATTATTGGGAACAAATAAGATATTTAATAGATTAGTATAATAACCGGTATGATAAAAGTAGTATAAACTGTGACAAATTCTCATACTGTATGGTTATGTTTTTCTGTATTATTATGCGACATAGAATAGATATGATTTAATGTTTTTTTATATTTGCAATATTTTATGAAAATTGACGTTTAATCAGTTCAGAAAAGACAATAAAATAACTATAAACTATATACGATGGATATTACAGAATTAAACAAGAGAATTGAACAAGAAAGTGTATTTGTAGAGGCGATATGCTCAGAAATAGCAAAAACCATTATTGGACAAAAAGCAATGGTTGAGCGTTTAATGATAGGATTGCTTTCAGATGGACATATATTGCTAGAAGGTGTACCAGGGTTGGCAAAAACCTTAGCTATATCTTCCTTGTCAAAAGTAATAGATGCAAATTTTTCAAGAATACAATTTACTCCTGATTTGTTACCTGCTGATGTTATAGGAACAATGATATATAATCCCCAAAATTCAGGATTTGTTGTGAAGCAAGGACCAATATTTTCCAATTTTATTCTCGCAGATGAGATAAACCGTGCTCCAGCTAAGGTGCAATCAGCTTTGTTGGAAGCTATGCAAGAAAAACAAGTTACAATAGGAGATAATACCTACAAATTGGATAATCCTTTTCTCGTTCTTGCGACACAAAATCCTATTGAGCAAGAAGGAACATACCCTCTGCCGGAGGCACAATTAGATAGGTTTATGTTAAAAGTTGTTGTTACTTATCCGTCTATCGAAGAAGAAAAAGAAATTCTTCATCAAAAATTACAAATGACAGAACCAATTATTTCAAAAGTGGTAGATATAGAGCAAATAAAGAAAGCAAAGGAGATAATAAAACAAGTTTATATAGATACTAAGATAGAAAAATACATTACAGATATTGTTTTTGCTTCACGTTTTCCAGAGCTTTATAAGTTGGAAAGAATAAAACCTTTTATATCTTATGGAGCTTCGCCACGTGCATCCATAAATTTGGCTTTGGCTGCACGTTCATACGCTTTTATTCACAGACGAGGCTATGTAATACCCGAGGATGTGATAGCAATAATTTCTGATGTATTACGTCATCGTATTGGTCTGACTTACGAAGCGGAAGCAGAGAATATAACGAGTATAGACATCATAAATGAAATTGTCAATAGAGTAGACGTGCCATAAAATTTATTATTTTGGGGATGGTTTATATTTAGCTTATAAAATCTTACTAATGCTAATGATGTTTTTTTAGGTCTATTTTACCTAGGAGAGGTGTTGAGAAA
This sequence comes from Bacteroidales bacterium, assembly GCA_052170555.1. Taxonomy (GTDB): domain Bacteria; phylum Bacteroidota; class Bacteroidia; order Bacteroidales; family P3; genus Scybalousia_A. Next base: position 39,265 of record JBQNAI010000006.1, read on the forward strand.
ATATAGTCAGTGATTTTGCAATATTTTTAATTTTTATAAACCATTGAGAGTGTGAGGGTGGCTAATGATATTGAGAAAAATAATTGATTAATGATAGATATGATGAGGTAGTCTTGATATCTCTACGGTCTTTCATGGTACTAAAGTGATTAGAACTAAAATGTGGGACATATATATGGAGTATTCGGAATTAGTAAAAAAAGTTCATAAGATTGAAATTAAAGCAAAAGGATTGTCAAAGAGCGTTTTTGCAGGTCAATATAGGAGTGCATTCAAAGGAAAAGGTATGATATTTTCGGAAGTAAGAGAATATACTTATGGAGACGAGATTCGTACTATTGACTGGAATGTGACAGCCAGATACAATAAACCTTTTGTGAAAATTTTTGAAGAAGAAAGAGAGTTAACTTTGATGTTGATGATAGATGTTAGTGGCTCTACGGGTTTTGGTAGTAAAACGTGTTTAAAAATAGAAACAATAACAGAAATAGCCGCGATCTTGGCTTTCTCAGCAATCTCTAATAATGATAAGGTAGGAGCAATATTATTTTCCGATGAAGTAGAGATGTATATCCCCCCAAAGAAAGGATCTTCCCACTGTTTAAGAATAATTAGAGAATTATTGTCTATAAAACCTTCTATGAGAAGGACATCGTTTTCTAAGCCTTTTGTATACGTGAACAATGTTGTAAAGAAACGTTGCACTTGCTTTTTGATAACAGATGGTATTGCTGAATTTGACAAAAGTCTTTCCATTTTTGCAAGAAAACATGACCTATGTTCTATTTTGGTCAATGATAGGATGGAGTATGGGATAGCAAATTTGGGACTAATACTTATGGAGGATTTTGAAACAGGAGAAAAACTTTGGGTTGATACCTCTGACAAAGAGACAAGAAAACGTTTCAGTGATAATATGATTATTTTCAAAAAAAATATAATAAATTTATTTAAAAAATTAGGGATAGATTATATCCAAATAGATACAGATTCTGACTATACAAAAGGATTGATAAAATTGTTTGCTAACAGAGAAAGGTTATGAAAAAATTATTGTGTATAATGGTATGTTTACTTACCGTGATCTCTTTATCGGCACAACTTATAAAAGGAAAGACGGATAAAATTCAATATATGGTTGGTGATCCGATAACTTATACTTTTTCTGTACCTTTAACAAATAAAAGTCTAAATTTTTCTTCCGAATTTCAATTTTCAGATACCATACAATTAGTAAATACTAATATAGATACAGCAAAAAATATGATAAAGTATACATATACTTTCGTATCTTTTGTAGAAGGGACACATACTTTACCAGAATTTCAATTCTACGAAGTTAATAAGATTTCGCCTGTATGGGTAGTACAATCGCCGAGCATAGATATTTTTCTGCCTGTTGTAGACACAACAAACATTGCAGTAAAGCCTTTAAAAGATATAATGAAAGTTCCTTTGACACTAAGAGAAATTATTCCATTTACGTTGATTGGAATTGTTTTAGTGGGGATTATTATTTTTATTATTTATTTTCTCCGCCATAAAGATAGACGACCAAAGGATTTAAAATCAAAACCTGCTATCGTCATACCAGAAGATGAAGAAGCTTTGAAAAATTTAAATAAATTAAAGCAGGCTCATTTGTTGGAGATAGGACAAGAGAAACAACACTATGTATTGTTGAGTGAGATTTTATGGCAATATATTTATAGGCGTTTTGATGTGAATGCTTTTGAGATGACTACCGAAAGTATTATGGGAAATATGAAAAATAAAGATTTGGAACAGGAGGATAAGAGTAAACTTAATAATATTTTTTCTGTTGCTGATTTGGTGAAATTTGCAAAATATATTCCTGATGTAAGAACAAATCAGGTTGTGTTGCGGGATGCAGAAGAATTTGTAAAGGCAACAAAACGTATCATTATTGAAGAAAAGAATATAGTGATAGAACAAATCAATAATAATTCAAAAAATGAAAAAAGTGTGGTAATGAAGGGAAAGGAGGTAGAGAATGAATAATATATCTTTTTCATATCCTTTTTTTTTATGGATGACAGTAATAATTCTTCCCCTAGTTGTATTTATTCTAAGGAAAGATAGGCAACGTTTTGCTCCGATTAAATATTCCAATTTACAACAGGCGATAGCATCCGTAAAGACTTGGAGAGTACGTTTTAGAAATATTCCGGACTATTTACGAATTGTAGTTGTGCTACTACTATTAATTGCTGCTGCTCGTCCTCATTTTTCCCTATCTAAGGATGACAAAAGTATAGAGGGTGTAGATATTATTGTGACGTTAGATATTTCTCCTTCTATGTTGGCAGAAGATTTTAAACCTAATAGGTTAGAAAGCGCGAAAAAAGTGGCTGCTGAATTTATTTCTAATCGTAAGAATGATGAGATAGGATTGGTAGTTTTTTCGGGAGAAGCTTTTACTCAGTGTCCACCGACTATTGATCATAGTGTATTGTTAGATTTATTGCAACAAACAAAAAGTGGAGATTTGCAAGATGGTACTGCAATAGGTGATGGATTAACGACGGCGATTAATCGCATAAAAGATTCAAAAGCAAAAAGTAAGGCGATAATACTTATAACCGATGGGGACAATAATTCAGGGCAGGTAGACCCTTTGCAGGCAGCTTCTTTTGCAAAACACTATAATATCCGTGTTTACACTATAGGTATTGGGAAAATAGGTCAAGCTCCTTTTCCGGTACAGACTCCTTTCGGTAAACAGTATCAACAGATGGATGTTAAAATAGATGAGGGTCTTTTAAAGAATATTGCAACAGCTACAGGGGCAAAGTATTTTCGCTCCACTAAGAATTCGTCGTTAGAAGAAATATTTAAGGAAATTGACTCCATGGAAAAATCTATAATCAACTTATCTGTGTATAACCAAAAGCAAGATGTTGGATACAGATTTGTATTTATTGCTTTGCTTGTATTGATAATGGAAACTGTTTTGAGGTATGTCATATTGAAACGCAATTATTAAAAAAGTATAAAGAAAAAATGTTCAGATTTGAATTTCCCGATATTTTATGGTCATTGTGTTTGATACCATTGCTAACTGTTTATTTTATTTGGTCACAACAAAATAAAAGAAAGAAACTTAAAAATGCAATAGAATCACATCTGCATTATAACATAATTCCCCAGCTTTCTTTTGGTAAACAAAGACTAAAGTTTATTATGTTAATGATAGCTTTTGTTTTTATTATCTTGGCGGCTGCTAACCCACAAAAAGCAACTACGATAGGGAATAAAGAACACAAGTCGGCAGATATTATGATTTGTTTGGATGTTTCCAACTCCATGCTTGCACAAGACTTGTCCCCCAATAGGATAGAGAGAGCAAAATTGGCAATCAATCAGCTGATAGATCAACTTAATGGCGATCGTTTAGGTATAGTGGTTTTTGCAGGATCAAGTTTTAATTTTCTGCCCCTAACGAGTGACTATTCTACTGCCAAGATGTTTACCGACATTATTGATACTAAGATGGTGGATAATCAGGGTACAGATATTTATTCTGCTTTACAGACTGCCGTAAAAGGCTTCGGTAAGAATAAGTCTAAACATCGTTCAAGAACTATAATTTTGATTTCAGACGGAGAAGATTTGGAAAAAGTTTCTGAGGACTTGGCAGTAGATATTGCAAAAGAAGACATAATAATCAATTGTATAGGGATAGGGAGTATTCAGGGGACAAAAATACCTATTCAAGAAAATGGAGTAGAAACATTTAAAAAGGATAGAGAAGGTAATATTGTAGTTACTAAATTAGATGAAACAATGCTAAAGAGTATTGCCACCAAGACAGGAGGTAAATATATACGAGCTACAAATTCAACTTTGGGATTAAATAGTATATTACAATCCATAAATTCACTTGAAAAAGATTCTTCTAACGGGATCAATTTCAAAGATTTTCAAACCCTATTTTATATTCCTGCAATTATAGCATTGCTATTGCTATTGATAGATATAACAATATTTAATGCAAGAAATAGGTTTGTAAATAGGAAACTGTTTTTCGGTAAAGATTAGTAAAAATACACAATGATAGAATCTATTGATAATATGAATAAGATAAAATGGCGAAACAAAAAATTCTTTTTTAACATTAATAAATTCTTTTTTAACAAGAACCTATTAATGTCTCACATTAATTTCGCGGGATCAAAAAATATTATTTTGATATTACTGTTGCTATCTTGTATTAGTTGCGATAAACCTCGTCAATACGCAAGAAAGGGCAATTACCAGTATAATAAGAAAAAATATTCTGATGCTGTAGATAATTACAAGAAATCGTTGAATAATGACTCTACGTTTTCTGTTGCCAATTACAACATGGGTAATGCTTTAATGCAAGATAATGGTAAAGACTATGCACAAGCAATAAAACATTACAATAGATATTTAAACGGTAAGGTGCCTAAGTTAGTCAAAGACAAAATAAAATATGCACAAGGGTTGTATAATCGTGGTAATGCTTTGTTTTCTCTGTCACAGGAGAATAGACAGAGCGAGGAGGGTATGAAATATCTATCGCAAGCAGCACAAGACTATAAGAATGCTATGTTATTGAACCCTAAGGATTCAAATGCCAAGTACAATTATGCGGTCTGTATGTGGCTTTTAAAGAATAATAATAACCCTGATAATAACAATAATAATCAAAACAACAATAATAATAGTGAAATTAACCAGATGCTTAACGCTATGAAGAATAACGAAAAGCAAACAATATCGCGAGTAAAAAAACAGAAAGAAAATGTTCATAACAAGCAGAATGAAAAAGATTGGTAGCATATTAACTGTTCTTACTTGCTTGTTTGTATATTCTTTATCGCAAGGGCAGGTATCCTTTGTTGCAAAGGCTCCTCAATCAGTGGGGGTTAATGAGGGATTTACAGTGAGTTATATTGTCAATACTAGCAACCCTTCACATTTTCAACCGCCAAGAATTAGTGGAGCAGAGATTGTGGCAGGTCCCTCTACGATGCATTCTTCCAGCACTAGAAGTATCAATGGCAAGATATCGTCTTCATCCTCTGTAACCTTTTCTTATACTCTTGTGGCTTCCAAACAAGGGACGGTTAATATAGGTCCTGCTAAGATTCAAGTGAATAATCAAACTTATTCCTCTAACACTTTGACAATACAGGTGGTTAATAATCCTACTATGGCACAGAGAGGGTATAATTGGCAACGAGGAGGTAGATATGGGCAACAAACACAAAAGAACATGGCACAAGACAACCAAGAGGTGCAAATTGATAATAAGGCAGTATTTGTTCGTGCTCTCCCAAGTAAGACCGATGTTGTTAAAGGAGAAGAAGTAATTATTACATACAAACTTTATACACTTTTACCTGTAAGTGAGTATCAGATTGACAAGATTCCCTCTACTACTGGCTTTTGGATTGAGGAGCTAGATAGACAATCTAATCCTAAGTTATCAGTTGAGGTTTACAATGGGCAGCGTTATCAAGTTGCTGACCTGAGAAAAGTTATTGTTTTTCCCCAACGCAGTGGTACTTTAAGTATTAAACCTATGTCCTTGTCTATCGTGGCTCATGTTGTTTCGCATAAAAGACAAAATTTTTCAACGGGTGACCCTTTCTTTGACCAATTTTTTAATGATCCATTATTTTCCTCTTTTGGTACGAGTTATAAAAGTGTTAAAAAGAAAATATATACCAATGCAATTACATTTAATGTAAAGGACCTACCTAATAAATTGGACAATTATTGTGGAGGTATTGGTAAATTTAGTATTTCTGGGGATATATCTTCAAAACGACTTAAGGCCTTTGAACCATTTTATCTTACCTATACCCTTTCTGGCAAGGGTAATCTCACTCTAATAAATAATTTGCCACTTAATTTACCTGATGAGTTTCAATTGTCTGATCCTGAGATAACGGATAATATTCAAAGGGACGCTTCGGGAGTATATGGAATGAGGACATTTCGCTACCTAGTCATTCCACGAGTAGAAGGTAAGTTCGTGTTTCCGGGATTGAATATATCATATTATGATATTGATAAGAGAATGTTTGACACTCTCATTTTAGAGGATTATCAAGTGCAGGTAGCAAAAGGAGAAGTTAATTCTGATTTTCTAGATCAGTTGGATGCAAGACTCAAATACAGAAATATGAAAATCAAATCTGATGTTAATGTTTCGTCCTTGGATAGAGTTTATCACATATTTGATATGACAATATTGTATTGTATACCTTTTGTTCTGATTTTACTATTATGTGTATCTATACTCATATTTTCAAGATATAAACGAGTTTGTGCTGATGTGGTTAACGTAAAAATGAAAAGATCTACTAAAATTGCTATCAAAAGATTGAAAAAGGCAAAGAAATTTCTAGACAAGTCAGAAATGGAATCTTTTGAAGATGAGACTGCCATTGCTCTTTGGACTTATGTTGAGGATAGATTTAAAATGGATAGGCAGAAATTGAGTCTGCAGGGTTGCAAAGATGAGCTTATTTCATTAGGTATGATAGAAGAAACGGTGAATAAATTGGTTAATATATTGAATCGGTGTCAATATCTTAGGTTCTCGCAAGATAAGGAGGCTATTGCTGATATTACTTTATACAACGATACAATTGATGTTATATCCTCTATAGAAGAGCAGATGAAAAAATTGAAAAAAGTAAAGAAAACAGTATCTATCAAGAAAGAACATGAAATAAACATCCCAAAATATTTGAGTATTATCATGTTTTGTTTTCTTTTATTTGGCTTTATGGATTTGTCGTACGCACAGTCAAAATATGATGTTTCGCTATCTGCAAAACAATTTTGCATAAAGGCTGATTCATGTTTTAAACAGAGTGATTATGCCAATGCCATGCTTTATTATGAAAAGGCATTGAAACTATCACCTTCCAATGAAGACATACAATTGAATATAAATATTACCCGTTCTCGCTTAGTAGGAGACACATATGTAATGCCAGATTTTATACTTCTTAGATGGGTCAAATATATTTCAGGACTAATACCTTTACCTGTATGGGCGGTACTGTTTATAGGCTTATTCATTTTGACTTGTGTAATGTTTTTTGTATACTTTTTTTCTTTAAACAAAAAAGTTTTGTTTTTCTATATCTGTCTTGGTTGTCTGGTATTGTCATTATCTTCAATGCTTTTGGGGATTGTACGACAGAATATAGTAAATGATAACACTAATGCCATAATTATGAAAAGTAATACGCATTTGAGAGAGACTAAAAATATTACTGCTAAGGATATTGTAATCATGTACAAAGGGCAAAAGGTAAAAATACTTGAAAATAGTGGAGATACTTGGATTAAGGTGCAGACGGAAGATAATAAAGTGGGATATATGGAAAATAAGAATTTTAGACGTATCTGAATAATGGAGAATAGAGATTGTAACAAAGATGATGGAGTCATAACCTTTATACAAGGTGATAGTATTTCGGTACGTGTGTTACAAAAAGACTCCTGTTCTTCATGTATGGTAGCTGCTTTTTGTGAAAAAACTTCAAAGAATGGCAAGAATTTAACAATAAAGCAAAATAATGCTTCACAATTCAATGTCGGGGAAAAAGTTTCCATATTGACTCCCCAAAATAAAGTACTCAAAGCTATAAGGTTGGCTTTTTTGTATCCGACGTTATTGATTATTGTTGTTTGTTTATTTCAGTATTTATTTTTTCCGTTAAATGATATAATGTTAGCTTTAATATGTGTTGGGTTTATTGTCCTTTATTTTATTATTCTGTATTTAAATAGAAATAAATCTTTATTTAATTTCTCTATCTTTATAGAAAAAATAGATGGATAAGAAAAAATTGAGGAACTGTGTCATCACATGGAATTAAAGTGTGAGATTAACAAATTCTTTTCAAAAAAGAAAAAATTAAAGTGGGACATTAATTTGTTAATGTTGAATTTCAATTAGGATGTCTATATATTGATGTCATAAGTATATTGCAAATACACCTTAGTCGTTGCTAATAAATTAGTATCTTTGCAAATTAAAATCTAAATCTTTTGAATTATTGACTATGGAAGCGATATTAACGGTTGAACATTTGCACAAATCTTTCGGGGATAAAATAATATTTGAAGATCTTAGCTTTGGAATCAATAAGGGTCAAAAGGTAGCACTTATAGGTCGCAATGGAGAGGGTAAATCAACATTACTAAATATGTTATTTGACGCAAATCAAAGAGATGCAGGTCGTGTAGTTTTCAATTCTTCGGCGTATCCATCTTATTTGCCACAAAAAACATGGAAAAATGACAACTTGTCCGTATTAGAAGAAATTTTATCTTCCTACGAAGATTATAATGAAGATAGAGATGCCTTTTTGTCACGTGCAAAAGAGATGATGTTTGTTTTTGGGATGAGAGAATTGGAACGCCCCTTGAATTTATTGTCAGGAGGAGAGCAAAAAAAAGTTGCGTTAGCGAAAGTGTTACTGAAAACATCGCAGTTTTACGTATTGGATGAACCGACTAATCATCTTGATATGGATATGATAGCATGGTTAGAAGGATACTTAACAAAAAAGAATATAACCCTTTTGATAGTTACTCACGATAGAGATTTAATAGATAAAGTTTGCACAGATATTTACGAACTTTATAAAGGGCAAATTTCACGATACAATTGTGAAAAACATGAAAATATGCATCTTTTTGACTATTTTTTAGAAAAAAAGAAGGAATATGCTACCCTTTTACAGACTGAGATTGATAAGGCAAGAAATCTTTATAATAGAGAATTGGAATGGATAAATCGTATGCCACAAGCTAGGGGAACTAAGAGTAAAAAAAGAATAGAAAACTTTCAATATGTCAAAGAAAAAGCGTTTCAAAAACAGGATAAGATACAATCAACGTTGTCAGTTGTAGATACTCGTATAGGAAAAAAGATTTTAGAGATAAATAGTATTAGTAAAACGTTTGAAGATAAGATTTTGATAAAGGATTTTTCGTATACATTCAAGAAAGGGGATAAAATAGCTATAATAGGTCAGAATGGATGTGGCAAAAGTACTCTATTGAATATAATAATGGGTAAAGTTAAACAGGACAATGGTACCATTATTAAAGGTGAAACTATAAATTTTGGTTATTACCAGCAACAAGGATTGGAGGAAGTTGCCGCAAAACGTGTTATAGACGTGATCAAAGATGAAGCAGAAACAATTGCAATCCAAAATGAGGGTAAAAAAATTGATATGAGTGCATCTTCTTTTCTTGAAAAGTTCGGTTTTAATAAAGATATGCAGTTTCATCAATACGGTTCGTTATCCGGAGGAGAAAAAAGAAGATTATATTTACTTAAAACACTTATCAAAAATCCTAATTTTTTGATTTTGGATGAGCCAACTAATGATTTGGATATTTATTCTTTATTGACATTAGAAGAATTTTTACTAAACTACAAAGGTTGTTTATTGATTGTTTCTCACGATAGGCGATTTATAGAAAATATTTCGCAAAATCATACATTCATATTTGAAACAGATGGTAAAATACTGGATTTTTATTTACCTTATTCCGACTATTTGCAAAGAAAAAGAATAAATAACAGACAGCAATTGCCGACTAATCAAATTAATATTCTAAATGAGTATGAACAAAAAAAGAAACAAAAGTCATTGAAACGTAAAGAAAATAAACTTACTTATAAAGAACTAAAATTATTGGAAGATATAGAAAAAACATTGCCAATATTGGAGCAGAGAAAGGAAAATTTGGTAAACAAACTTTCTTCGGGGGAGCTTTCCAATGAGGATTTACTTAAACAGGGGGAGTTGTTGCAAATGATTATTACAGAAATAGAGCAAAAAGAGATGATATGGTTAGAGTTAAATGAAAAAGGAAATTAATAAGTTTTTAGGATGATTAGGAAGATAGAAGAGTTGACAGTGTATTTGAATGAGCAAAATTTTTCTCAATTATTTTTGTTGGTGGATAGCAATACTTCACATCATTGTATGCCTATATTGTTAGAAAGAGTGGAGCATATAGCAGACAGAGGGGCTGTATTGTTGGAGATTCCATCGGGAGAAGAAAATAAAACGTTAGAAACTGTAGAAAATATTATTAGTACATTGGTGGACAGTGAAGCTGATAGGTATTCATGTTTGATATCTTTGGGGGGAGGTGTTGTTACGGATTTAGGAGGTTTTGTTTCTTCCATATACAAACGAGGTATTAAAAATTTGAATATTCCTACGACATTATTGTCGATGGTAGATGCCGCAATAGGAGGAAAAACTGCGATAAATCATTTGGGGATAAAAAATTTAATTGGGACATTTAATTTTGCATCGGATGTATTTATTTGTAAGGATTTTCTTTCATCTTTATCAATTGGGCAAATTAAAGATGGTATGGCAGAAATGTTAAAAACTTTTCTTGTTGCAGACAGTACAATGTTAGATAAGATGCTTGCTAATCCTACAGATAAAGACAGTTTGGTTGAATTTATTTCCCCCTGTGTGGAATTGAAGGAGAAACTTATTGCCATTGATCCTTATGATAAGGGAGTTAGAAAGAGTCTTAACTTTGGGCATACACTCGGACATGCAGTAGAAATTTTTTATAATTTATCCCATGGTCATAGCGTGGCTGTGGGTATGCATTATGCATTAGATTTAAGTGTTAAATATCGTAATTTTCCTAAGGATAAAGCAAGGCATATTCAGCAATTTATTGAAAATAATTTTGATATTCCCGATTACGAAAAAGATATGAAGGATTTAGTGATTTTAATGCGACAAGACAAAAAGAATAGTGGAGGGGAAATAAATTTTGTACTGCTGGAAGATGTAGGTAGGATTGGTAAATGAAATAAAATTTGTAACTTTGCAGATAATTATGGAGAGCAAAAGAATAGAAAAGGTAAACAGATTGATACAAAAAGATTTAGCGGAAATATTGAGAGAAAAATCGCAGACTGATTTTTTAGGTGCTATAATGAGTGTGACTAAGGTTTCTATAACTTCTGATTTATCATTTGCTAGGGTTTATGTTAGTATATTTGTTGTAGGTAATTCACATACGGATGAGCAGATATTATCTCTTTTGATGGAGAAAAAAGACCATATTCGTTTGATTTTGGGACAAAAGGAACGGCACCAGTTGCGTATTATTCCAGATTTGATGTTTTTTATTGATGATACGTTAGAGTATGCGAAAAGAATAGATGAACTCTTGAAAAATTGATTGGATGAAGTTAAATATTCTAACCTTTATTACAAGACGCCTAATATTTTCTAATCGCAATAAAGGGATAGTTCACATTATCTCTTTGATTTCTCTAATAGGTGTGGCAGTGGGCTCCTTTGCGTTGGTGACGGTATTAAGTGTGTTTAATGGTTTTACAAATGTAGCTCAAACAATGTTGGAAAAAACTTGTCCCCCATTGCTGATAGAACCTATAAAAGGGAATATTATAGATACAAATATTATTTTTGGTAAGACCATAAAACATAATGGTTTCTCTCCCTCGTTAGAGAAGGCATTATACATACCTGTCGTGAAAACAACGGCAATGATTAGCGTAGGTAGTCAACGAAATATAATAACACTTATGGGTATTGATGAAAGATATTTTCAATATAATGCTTTGGATTCGTGTATCGTTAATGGTAATGATGTATTTAACTCAAGAGATTCTCTTTTTTGCTTAATGGGGATTAATCAAGCTGCCATGTTAGGACTTAATAAGGGAGCAGAAAAGATGGATATACCCGTGAGATTAACCGTACCTGCCACAAATAATAGGAATGCTATGGTAATAGAAGATAAATTGACTTCTATTTATGTATTATATCAAGCTTCTTATCAAACTCATTCTGATTTAGATGAGGGTATTGTGTTCATATCGTTGTATAAGGCAAGAAAGTTACTCAATATGTCTCCTAGTACATGCAACAGTGTATATGTATTACCGAAGAAAGAAATAGATATAAAAAAAATACAACAAGAATTGCAAAAATATCTTACTAATAGCTATACTGTCAAAACAATATTAGAACAAGAACCGCTGTATTTTCGTATTGTTAAATCGGAAAAACTTGCTGTTTATATTATTTTGGCATTTATTATATTCATTGCAAGTATAAATATAATAGGTACAATAATAATTTTACATATTCAAAAAGAGAAAATGAATAAAATACTTCGCACAATGGGTATGCGACTGAAAGATTTACGCAAGATATATTTCCTTTATGGTATGTCAATAAATTTTTGGGGATGTTTGCTTGGTATCTCATTAGGGTTAGTGGTATGTTTTATGCAGCAACAATTTGGTTTGATAAAGTTGATGAAAGATGCTTTTGTAGTTGATGCATTTCCGATAAAGGTACTATTTAGAGATATAATAATTGTATTTGTTTTGGTATTATCAATAGGAGGTCTATCAATTAGAGCAATTACTTCAAGAATCAAGGAAAATATTTAGGTTAGAACATAAAAAGTATATATAATATGGCAATTGATAAAAAAGATTTGATGGTTTACAATACTATGAAAGGAGATAAAGAACCATTTATTCCTTTAAAGGAAGATAGAGTCGGAATGTACGTTTGCGGTCCTACTGTGTATGGAGAGGCTCACTTAGGACATGCTCGTAGTGCTATAACTTTTGATATTATTTACAGAGTTTTGAAATTTCTTGGCTACAATGTGCGTTATGTTCGTAATTTTACTGATGTTGGACATTTGATTGCTGACGCTGATGAAGGAGATGACAAAGTTGAAAAGAGAGCACAGATAGAGAACAAGGAACCTCAGGAAATTGCACAGTATTATGAGATGATGTATCTGCAAGCAATGGATAGTCTTAATTGTTTGCGTCCTAATATTATGCCTATTGCTTCAGGTCATATAATGGAACAAATAGATATTATCAAGATATTGATAAATAAAGGGCTTGCTTATGAAAATGAGGGAAGTATTTATTTTGATGTTGAGAAGTACAATCAAGACGTTAAGCCTTATGGATTATTATCTCACAGAACTTTGGAAGATACTATGGAAAATAGTCGTGAATTACTAGGACAACATGGGAAAAAGAACCCATTTGATTTTGCTCTTTGGAAGAAAGCACCAAAAGAACATATAATGAAATGGGAATCTCCTTGGTCTTTAGGTTTTCCTGGGTGGCATTTGGAATGTACGGCAATGGGAAAAAAATATTTAGGCGAACAATTTGATATACATGGAGGAGGTATGGATTTGATTTTTCCTCACCATGATTGTGAAATTGCACAATCGGTAGGAGCATATGGGGACATGCCGGCTAAATATTGGCTACATAACAATATGATTACCATAGAAGGAAAGAAGATGGGTAAATCTTATAACAATTTTATTACGCTTGCAGAGATGTTCACTGGAAGTCATCATCTTTTGAAGCAAGCTTATAGCCCCATGACCATACGTTTTTTTATGCTGATGGCACATTATCGCAGTACGTTAGATTTTTCTAATGATGCTTTGATTGCAGCAGAAAAAGGATTGGCAAGATTGATGGAGGCAAAAGCAAAAGTACATAGTTTGAAGGAAAGTGAGATGAGTAGTTTTGATGTTCATAATATTATTGAGACAGCTTTAAAAGCAGTTTGTGATGATTTTAACACTCCCATCTTAATTGCTAATCTTTTTGAATTGTGTAAGTATATTAATAGCATATCTGATGGCAAGCAAACTATAACTAAGGAAGATAAGGGTTATATAAACAAAAATCTTAATATCATTTTAGGAGATATTCTTGGACTTAAAGAGGAAAATACGGGTAATAATACCTCTGTTATTGATGGAATGATGGGTCTTATTATGGATATACGAGCTAAAGCACGTAATGAAAAGGATTACGTTACATCAGATAAAATTCGTGATGTGCTTAAATCGTTGGGAATAGAAATAAAGGATGGTAAAGATGGTGCTACTTGGCGTTTAATGTAGATAAACATATTGTTATTTGCGATATACTATGATATAATTGTATATGTACAAAGTAAAGAGTATGATTAGTTCAACTAATCATACTCTTTACTTTGATGTGGTAAGGATTAAATATTATTGATTTATTATTTTATTGACTGTTGAGTGCAATGTTTTTAAATTTTTTACGTCTTTATGTAAAAGATTGAAAAAAAATATCGTTAAACCAGTAAATAAATAAATTGAAATGAAAGTAAAGAAATTAGAATGGTATTTTCTATTATTTGCAATCTTATTTACAGGAGGAGTTTTTACATCTTGTGGAGAAGATGAACAAAAAAATAATGATGGATTGGCTTGTAGTGTTATAAAATACACTAAATGTAAAGAGTCCTTTGCGGAACAAGATATGACCGAGCAAGAGAAAATGGAGTATGTATTAAATGGAGATGATCTTATAGTGACTTGCTACAATTTAGCATATAATTGTTGTGATAGTGTATTGAAAATTATGACTAAAGTGGAGGATAACAAAATTATTATTAAAGAATTGGGAGATAATATTTGCGATTGTATTTGCCGAAGGGATGCTCAGTTCCAAATAACAAATATTCCACAAGGACATTACGAGGTAATTTTTGAGGGAAGGGGCGAGATATTTCAGATAGACATTAAATAAGTATGTCTGAGCAAGATTTGAATAACAAAGAATTTGAGAATATTTATCGCACCTATTATAAAAAAATGTTCGGTAGGTGTATGAGTTATGTACATAACCCCACCATTGCAGAAGATTTGCTACAAGATGCCTTTATTATCATTATTAATAAATTACCTACATTAAAAGATAAAACCAAGGTGGAACCTTGGATAGCTGCAATTGTAAAAAATACTGCAATCAACTACTTACGTAAAAAATCTATTTTCTCTAATATTTCTATTGACCAAACCGTTGAACCTACAACGGAAGACGATGATAGTGTCGGAAATAAGGACGACATTGTGTCATATGATACAATACGGCAAATGATAGAGAAATTACCAGAAGGGTATAAAGAAGTATTCAAACTTGCAGTACTTGAAGGGATGTCACACAAGGAGATAGCCGACAAACTAAAGATTCTACCGACAACTTCAGCTAGCCAATTGTCTCGTGCAAAAAAAGCTTTAAAGGTGATGCTTTCTTCTTATTGGTCATTAGGTGTTGTGTCTTTGTTGATTATTATTTTTTTTATGTTTAAATTTTACCATTTTGAAACATTCATTGAAAATAACAATTCTGATGAGTACACTTATAATACAGCCGAATCTTATCATACATCTACTGTTGATAGTATTCAAAAGTCTAATTCTATCAAGGGGAAAAGAAAAATACTTACAGAACATTCAGCAAGTGTTGGGAAAGGCTTAAATTATATGGAAGATACTTCGTTTTATGAATTGTTCCAATCTGATAAGGAGATTACCATTACACCTATTGATACCACTGTTACAAATGAAATGTCACTGACATGGAATCATATCGATACTATTTTCTCACATGTAGATACTCTGCATAGACATGTAACAAAAAGTACAGATAAAGACAATGAATGGTTAGTGGGATTAGATATTTCTTCTGTTTGTGCCGGCAAAGACCAAAGCAATGGAGGAATAATTGGATTTTTAAAAGAGGACGGTTGGTCTATGGAGAATAATGCACGCAAAATTTTGAAACAAACAAAATATCATCTTCCCATAACCGTAGTTTTGTCTGCAAAAAAAATGTTGAGCAAATGCTTTTCTGTAGATGGAGGTCTTTCTTATACATTCTTGAAAACCGAATACTTGTATATGGACAATGATAGGATAGAAGACAATTTTCAATATTTGGGGATTAAAAATCAATTGGCATATCATTACTACAGTACAAGAAGATTTAATTCATATATTGCTGTCGGAGGTACGTTTGAGACTCCTATTTATTCTAAACGTGCTATTAAATTTGCCAGTTTAAATAAAACTGACCATATTAGCACTCATTGTCAGTTTTCAGTAGGGTTTAGTATGGGACTATGTTTAAAATTGAATAAAAGAATAAGTTTTACGATAGAGCCGACTCTCAATTATTTCTTTGATAATGGCGATAAGGTCGTCACATACCGAAGTATTAATAGATGGAATGTTAATTTACCGATAGGGTTAAGTATAAGGTTGTAACAATTATGTAAAAGATGATGATAAAGTCCCTCTTTAAACATTTAAAGTGGGACTTTAAAAAGTCAATGTCCCACTTTAATTTTGTAAATAATGATTTTGGGATTTGGGATTAATATTTACTTCAGACGTACCACACTATATTACTCTAACTATAAAACAATTCATAACATTATTTTACAGGCTAATTTATGAAATATGCACATCGGACGAAAACTTTGCTGTACTGAAAACATTGATTTTTGAAAATAAAACAATAAAAATTCTTGTAAAATCAATAAAGTTTGTAACTTTGCACTTTATTTTAAAGGTAATAACACTTAATTGACATGGTTAGAAAACAAATAGAAAAAAGAGACGATGCTGTCATTCGTTTTGTCGGAGATTCCGGCGATGGAATGCAGCTAACTGGCACACTCTTTTCCGATACTTCGGCCTTGGATGGGAATGATATTGCAACATTTCCTGATTACCCTGCCGAAATACGAGCTCCTCACAATACGGTAGCTGGAGTTTCAGGATTTCAGGTGCATATCGGAAAAAAGATTTATTCCTCGGGAGACAAAGCAGATGTAATTGTTTGCATGAATCCTGCAAGTATGAAATCTAATTTAAAGTGGGCTAAACCCGGTGCAACAATCATTGTGGATTTGGATACCTTTACGGATGATGCAGTAGCAAAAGCGGGTTACACTGAAAATCCTTTTGAGAACGATTCTCTAAACAACTATAACGTTGTAAAGGCTCCTATAACGACATTGACGGTTGAAGCTGTTAAGGAGATTTTTACCGATAGGAAATCTGCTATGAAATGCAGAAATATGTTTGCTTTGGGTATGATTTTCTTTATTTTCTCAAAAACTACGGACCATGCCGATGAATATTTGGCTACCAAGTTTAAGGGGAAAGAAGAGGTTATTGAAGCAAATAAAAGGGTTATACGTGCCGGATACAATTATTGCGAAAACGTAGATGTTCAGCAGACACCTCTTCCACAAGTAGAAATAGCTACAGCTAAGATGGAAAAGGGTAAATATCGTAACATAACAGGTAATATCGCCACTGCGTGGGGCTTGTTGGCAGCAGCAGAAAAGGCTCATCTCCCTTTGTTTTTGGGGTCTTATCCTATTACTCCTGCAACGGATATTATGGTAGAGTTGGCTAAGAGGAAGTCTTTGAATTGTAAAGTTTTTCAGGCAGAGGATGAAATTGCCGGAATTTGTTCTGCAATAGGAGCTTCGTTTGCTGGGAACTTTGCTTGCACTTCTACTTCTGGACCGGGATTGTCTCTAAAAAGCGAAGCATTGGGTTTAGCTGTGATGACAGAGTTACCTTTGGTTGTAATAGATGTTCAACGTGGCGGACCTTCCACTGGACTTCCTACAAAAACTGAGCAGGCAGACTTAAATCAAGCATTGTTTGGACGTAATGGAGAAGCACCTTGTATAGTTTTAGCTGCCTCCTCATCGTCAAATTGTTTCAATTGGGCATTTGAAGCGGGGAGATTGGCATTAGAGAACATGACACCTGTAATTCTTTTGTCTGATGCTTATTTGGGGAATGGTTCTCAACTATTCAAAATACCGCAAATGAAGGATTTTCCAGAGATTCATCCACCACTTGCAAAAGAAAATGATACTGATTTTTTACCTTACAAAAGGGATGCCGAGACATTGGTTAGGCAGTGGGCTGTTCCTGGAATGGAAGGGTTGAGACACAGAATAGGTGGATTGGAAAAGAGTGATGGTAAAGGTGAAGTTTCTACCGATAACCTTAATCACTCAAAAATGGTTGCTTATCGCCAAGAGAAAATTGACCGTTTGGCAAAACGTCTTCCAGAACAACAAGTGCAAGGGGATGATGATGCAGAGTTGTTAGTTATAGGTTGGGGAGGAACTGCTGGAGCATTACAAACAGCTGTTGATGAACTGAGACAAGAAGGTAAGAAAGTAGCATATACTCATTTCAATTACATTAGTCCGTTGCCTAAGAATACTGGTGATATTTTAAATAAATATAGAAAGATTGTTGTGTGTGAATTGAATATGGGACAGTTTGTTAATTATCTTAGAATGAAATTTCAAGGTATTTTATTTCATCAATACAACAAAATTAAAGGACTTCCGTTTGAGGTTAGTGAATTAAAAGAAGAGTTTAATAAAATTTTAGGAGACTAATACGATGATAGAGCATTCAAAAGTAGAATTGACGAAAGCAGACTTTGCTTCCGATCAGATGGTTAAATGGTGTCCAGGATGCGGAGACCATGCTATTTTGGCCGCAGTTGAAGGTATTTTCCCTAAGATTGGATACAAGAAGGAGAATTACTGTGTTGTTTCGGGTATCGGATGTTCCTCTAGATTCCCTTATTATGTTAATACATATGGTTTTCATGGTATTCACGGAAGACCTGCTGCTATTGCTACGGGTGTTAAGATTGGCAATCCGAGGTTAAGTGTCTGGATAGTGGCTGGTGATGGAGATTCTACGGCTATTGGTGGTAATCATTTTATGCATGTAATCCGTAGAAATATGGACGTTAATTTCATGATGTTTAATAACCGTATCTATGGGTTGACTAAAGGACAGTACTCTCCTACTACAAAGCAGGGACAAATAACAAAAACCTCTCCATTTGGGGTATTAGATTATCAATTGAATCCAGGAGAGTTGGTTATGGGAGTAAGGGGTACGTTTTTTGCACGTGCAGTTGATGTTCAGACTAAACAATTACAGGATGTGTGTGATAGAATGGCTACACATGATGGTTGTGCTGTTGTGGAGATATTACAAAACTGTGTGATATTTAATAACGGGACTCATAAGGATGTAACAGATAGAGAAAATAGGGAAGAGAATCAGTTGTGGGTTGAACATGGCAAACCAATGATATTCGGAAAGGATAGGAGTAAAGGACTAATCCTTAAAGGAAGGAAATTTGAGGTTGCAACCATTGGTGAAAACGGAGTGACAGAGAAAGATATTTTTGTCCATGATGAGACTATAGAGGATACAGGAATTCATATTATGTTGGCTCAAATGAGACCACCGGAGTATCCTATGGTATTCGGAGTTATTCGTGCAGTGAAGAAACCGACTTACAACAGAATGTTTGAAGATCAACAGAAAGAACAAATACAAAAATCGCCTATTAAGTGTGTTGATGACTTACTTAATAGCGGTGAAACTTGGGAAATAAAGTAAGTATTTAGAAAATTTTATACTGATAGTTGGACTTGTAGTACTCGTATCAAAACTGAGAATTGCAAGTCCAATAAATTTTATATTCTATTGCAAGTTCAAAATGTATAATGTTAAATTTACAAGCAAAATATAATAGTCCTTTGTATTAGGTAATTATCATATGAATGTAGATTTCATAGTGATGATATTAAATTTTGTTTTTTTTACCATGATTTAAGAAATATTTTAAAAAACTATTAAAGAGTAAAGAGTATTTTTGCTTTAAATTTGCAAATGTTCTAGTTTATTCTATTAATATTTTCTTTCTAGAAGAATAAAATGTTGATACACTATGATTTTATTAAAGATGGACATGGATTAGAAATGAATTTTATATATTTTATTGGGATTATTGTAAAACAATATATTAAAATTGTAAATGAAATTTTATAAATATTGATATTAGTTAAGAATTATCCAATTTTAGAGGAAGAAGAATTATACAGATATTAGAGGGTGTGGAATTGTTAGTTCTGAATAAGAAAATTATGAAACGATTAAACTAAATCTAGTTGGTATACGTATAGGGGAATAATGTAAATTTTAGACTGTTGAATTATGAATTTTATATAAAAAGGCATTTTAATGTTTTTTTTCAGCGATTTATTTTGTTGAATGGAGGAAAATAAGTAATTTTGCAAACTCGAAAAAAGATCTATATACATTTTAATAAATTAAATCAATAAAACAAAATGGTAAAACAGTATGAAACCGTTTTCATTATGACACCCGTTTTATCTGATGAGCAGATAAAGGAAACGGTAGGTAAGTATCAGAAACTATTGAAAGAAGGTGGTGCTGAGATTGTTGATGAAAACAATTGGGGAATGCGTAAACTTGCATACTCTATTCAGAAGAAAACTTCAGGGTATTACTATCTGATAGAATTTAAGGCAGAAGGAAGTTTAATTGCAAAGTTAGAGACAGCATATAAACGTGATGAAAGATTGCTTCGTTTCTTGACTGTATCTTTGGATAAATTCGCTGTTGCATATAACGAAAAGAAGCGTGCAGGTGGATTGAAGAGTCAGCAGAAATCTTCTGAGAAAAAAGAAAGAAGAGATATTAAAGAAGTGAAGATGGAGGAGGTTAGCGAATAAATAATTAAGGAGGAAACAAATAATGGCAAATGAGACCGAAATAAAGTATTTAACACCGATAAAAGTTGAATCGCAGAGAAAAAAGTACTGTAGATTTAAGAAGAGTGGTATAAAATATATAGACTATAAGGATGCAGATTTCCTTCTGAAGTTCGTAAATGAACAAGGTAAAATCTTACCGAGAAGAATCACTGGAACATCTAATAAGTATCAAAAGAAAGTTGCTCAGGCGGTGAAAAGAGCGAGACATCTTGCTTTGATGCCATACGTAGCTGACTTATTGAAATAATAAAGGAGGATAAGAAATGGAAATTATATTGAAACAAGACGTTGCACACGTAGGCTATAAAGACGAGGTAGTAAAAGTTAAGGACGGTTACGCAAATAATTATCTTATTCCACAGGGATTGGCAATTGTAGCTACTGCTTCTGCAAAGAAAGTACTAGCAGAAAATCTTAAGCAACGAGCTTTCAAGGAGCAAAAAATAAGAACAGAGGCTGAGGCAATGGTTGCTAAGATTACAGCAGTGAATGGTCTGAAGATTGCTACTAAAGCAGGAGAGAATGGTAAGATATATGGATCGGTTAATTCTATTCAATTAGCAGATGCTATAAAAACTCAGTTTGATATAGACATTGATCGCAAAAAGATAATGATTAAAGGAGATGCTATCAAAGGGCTTGGCACTTATCAAGCTGTTATAAACTTCTATAAGGATATTAAAGCTGAATTCTCTTTTGATGTTATCGCCGAATAGTAAGGGAAAAATATTATTTTTATTAGATAAAAAGACAGGAGTAAGAGATTTTCTCCTGTCTTTGTTTCATATTATTTTGAAATGATAACTAATGCACAGATAAAAAATATTACTTCGCTCAAAGAGAAGAAATATCGTAATATTTCTAAAACTTTTGTAGTAGAGGGTAGAAAGATGATTGAAGAGTTGTTGAAAAGCGATTATCAGATAATAAATATTTATGCATTAGAGAGTTGGCAAAAAGATAGTTTTTCAAGAATAAATAAGTACAGGCAGCAAGATATTAACAATACCATAATTACTGTTAGTGAAAAGGAACTTGAAAGAATTAGTTTATTGAAAACTCCCGATGAAGTTTTGGCTGTCGTAATGCAAAAAACAATAAAAAAAATTGAGATTGCACATCAATTGGTTTTGGCATTAGATAATATTAATGACCCTGGTAATTTAGGAACGATTATTCGAATCGCTGCCTGGTTTGGTGTGAATAATATTGTTTGTAACAATAATACGGTAGATTGTTATAATCCAAAGGTCTTGCAATCTACTATGGGAGCAATCTTTCATACCAATATATTGTACACTGATCTTTACTCATTTCTATGTGATAGTGATTCGGAAAACATTTATGGGACGGTACTACAAAATGGACGAAGTATATACGAAGAGAATTTAACAGCAGACGGTATAATTGTGATAGGTAATGAATCTCATGGAATAAGTGATAAAATACTTTCTATAACAAATCGTCCACTGAGCATACCAAGTTATGCTCCAGATGGAGCGATAGAATCTTTGAATGCCTCCATTGCTTGCGGTATTGTGTTATCGGAATTTAAACGAAGATAAATGAATCATATCATCATTATTTTTTACTAATGATAAGAAGTGATTTAATAATATCGCACTTTAATTTATTAATGTCAAGAAAGAATTCATCGATGTCACACATTAAATAACTGAGATCAAAAAACAGTTTCTTAACGTACCACATCGTTTTTCTATACACAATACTAATGCAAAAATAATAGGAGTTGCTAAACATATTGTATCTAACAACTCCTGTTGTTTTTATAAATTTTGGTATGTAATTAGTAGTTGATAAAGTGAAAATTAGAGCCGTAGCGTTCGAAAGCCGCTTTTTCTAATTTTTCTCTATGCTCTGGATGAGCAATTGAAATAAGTAGTTTTGCTCTTTGTTGTAAACTTTTGCCAAATACATTAACAGCTCCATATTCAGTTACAATCCAATGTATCATACTACGAGGAGCACCTCCTATTGCCCCTTCCTTCAGTGTTGGTACGATCTTACTTTCCCCTTTATTAGTTACGGAAGGCATAGCCATAATGTTTTTTCCACCTTTAGATAAGGCAGCACCAACAACAAAGTCCAATTGACCTCCAATTCCACTGAATAATTTGGTACCTATGGATTCTGCACACACCTGTCCTGTAATATCTATTTCCAAAGCAGAATTGATTGCTGTCATCTTCGGTTGAGATGCTATGACTTGAGGATTATTAGTGTGGCTTACGTCCATCATTCTAACCATAACGTTATCGCCGACAAAATCATATAGTTTTTTTGTTCCCATAACGAACGTTGCAACTATTCTAGAACGATTTATAACTTTTTCTCTACCATTTATAACTCCTTTTTCAATTAGATCAAGTACCCCATCGGAAAACATTTCCGTATGAATACCTAAATCTTTATGATTTTCTAAGTGATGCAAAACAGCATTAGGAATTGCACCGATACCCATTTGTAAACAAGCACCATCATCTATCAATTCTGCAACATATTGTCCTATTGCATCTTGGATTTGGTCAGGTTGTGTAATAGGAGCTTCCATTAGTGGAGTGTCGTCATCAACAAAAATATCAATCATTGACATAGGAATAATACTATCGCCTAATGTTCTTGGAACATTAGGATTGACGACAGCTATCACTGTATTCGCTTTTTCTACCGCCGCTAATGTGGCATCAACACTTGTTCCCATAGAAACAAAACCATATTTATCTGGTGGAGATACCTGAATCATTACAATGTCACAAGGGAGTATTCCTTCACGATACAATTTTTGGGTATCAAAAAGGTTGACAGGTATATAATCTGCTAAGCCTGATTGGACTGCTTTTCGGACATTTTTTCCCACAAAGAAAGCATCGTGTTTAAAAATTCCAACGAACTCTTCTGATGTATAAGGAGCAGGTCCTTCAGTATGAAGATGGTGGATATAAACGTCAGTAAATTCTTTATTTTTGCCTCTTTCACACATTGCCCCTATCAGACATTGTGGTGCTGCCGACACTGATGCCAAGTGGATGTGATCTCCTGTTTTTATCACGTTGACTGCTTCCTGTACGGTTACAGGTACATAGGTATTTTTCATAATATCAATAAATTATTTTCAATTTTTTTAGTCAGGATTGCAAAATTAAGAATTTATATCTTATTAATGTAAAGATTTTGAGAAAAAACGACATTAAGAGGATTCAGATCTGAAAGAGTGTTGCTTATTTTATGTCATTAAAAATAAAGTCTATATTTTTTCGTTATGGAACAGATAAGATTTTTTTGAAAATGGCAGAAATAAAGACTATCGGTATTCTAACCTCAGGTGGAGATGCTCCTGGTATGAACGCAGCTATTCGTTCGGTTACTCGCTCTGCAATAGCAAGGGGATTTAAAATCAAAGCAATTTACAGAGGTTGGGAAGGATTGATAGATGACGAAATAAGTGAATTCACAACAGAAGATGTAAGTGGTATAATTAATAAAGGAGGAACGATATTGAGGACAGCGAGAAGTCAGAGATTTCGTACCAAAGAGGGAATGGAACAAGCATATGCATCTATCAAAAAAGAGAATATAGATGCGTTGGTAGTAATTGGTGGTAATGGTTCTTTGAAAGGTGCGATGTATTTTGCACAGATACATGATGTTGTCTGTATTGGACTACCAGCGACAATAGATAATGACTTGTACGGAACAGATTCTACTATTGGCTACGATACTACTTTAAACACAATCGTGGAATGTGTAGACAGAATTCGCGATACTGCAACTTCTCATGAAAGGATATTTTTCATTGAGGTGATGGGGAGAGATGCTGGATTTTTGGCACAATATTCGGCGATAGCATCAGGAGCGGAAGCCGCAATTATTCCGGAAGACAGAACAGATGTTGATCAATTAGAGCAGTTTTTAAGTCGTGGTATAAGGAAATCTAAAAAGAGTTGCATAGTGATAGTATCTGAGAGTCCTAAATGTGGAGCTATGTATTATGCCGAACGAGTGAAAAAGGAGTTTCCAGAGTATGATGTAAGGGTTACTATATTAGGACATCTACAAAGAGGGGGCAGACCATCGGCACACGATAGAATATTAGCGAGTCAGACAGGCTATGGAGCCATTGAAGCAATCGTTCAAGGGCAACGTAATATCATGGTAGGAATACGTAACAATGAGATTGTGTATATACCATTTGCAGAGGCTATACGTTCAGATAAACCGCTGGATAGAAAACTTATCAAAATACTAGATGATTTGAGTCTTTAATAATATAAAAATGATATGTATTTTCAAGGAGTTATAATTGCTATTTGTACATTTATTCTGATAGGTTGTTTTCATCCGATAGTGATTAAAGCAGAATATTACTTAGGTGTGAAGTTTTGGTGGATATTTTTGCTTGTGGGTGTTATATCTATCGCATTAGCATTATTTATTAGTGAAATAGTGCTTTCGTCTTTGTTAGGTATTGTGGGGGCTTCAAGCTTATGGTCTATAAAAGAGTTATTCCAACAGAGAGATAGGGTAAAAAAAGGGTGGTTCCCGATGAATCCTAAAAGGAAAGATGAATATAAGTAAAGAAGTATAAAAAAAGACAATTTAGTGTAAAAGATACGGTATTTTCTTTCTGAGATAGATACCGTATCTTTACTCTAAATTCTACTAAAGTCTAACATTTTTGAAAATCAGACTTACCTACGCCACATACCGGGCAGGTCCAATCTTCCGGAATATCTTCAAATTTTGTTCCCGGTGCTATTCCTCCGTCCGGATCTCCTACTGCGGGATTGTAGATGTAACCGCATACCGTACACTCATAACTGTCCATAATGTTTTTATCGTTTTGTGCAAATCGTATCTGCATTATTGCGACCTGCGATTAAATTTATTTTTAAAAATAGACTACATACGTTATGCAGATTGTATATAGTCTTACGTTTTTTAGATATTTGTCAACATCCATGATGCAAAGGTACACATTTTTTCATATTTGCAACAATTTTTATAAATATTTGCTACCTGGTGTTAAAAAAGATCCTAAGCATATAACAAAAAGAATATATATTTATGTAGTAAGAATTATATTTTGTACCAATCTACGTAATCATTTACGTTAAATATTATCAAAAAATAATATAAAGGAGCTTTGCTTTTTGATTTACTAGGTTTATGTATGGCAATATGTCAGAAAATAGAGATATGGATACAAAAAAAATTATAGTATTCTATATAGACGACACACTACTATCAAGAAAAATTGTCACTTTTTATTGCGATACCAAGAATTGTTGTAAATTTGCGGTGTATGAAAAGATTTATTTGTGTATTGTTATCGGTTGTTATAGCATTCTGTATTTTAAGTTGCAAATCACCACGAATCGTTAGAGATGTATTCCCTCTGAGAGAAAGAGATAATACTCATAGCGAAAGTATTGTGGCAAAGAATTATTTTTTCAATGACGAGACATCGGTAACTAATGATAGAGAGGAATTTGTCGTTTTTTCGCAATCGGAATTTGATAAATATTTTTCACCTGCAACCTTTATGGGAACAGAAGGAGTTCCGACACCGATAGATTTTGACAAACAAATTGCTCTTTGCATTGTTTTGGATCAGACAGATATAGATAAGAAATTGGATTTTATAGAAATTACTTCCGATAACAATGGGAATATCACTTGCAATTATCGTCTTACAATAGGGAAAAAGTTATCCTTTATGATACAACCTTGTCTTATAATATTGTTTGACAAGAATAAAGCGACAAAAAAAATAGATTTTCATAGAGTGTTAGTTAGATGAAGTGGCTATTCTTTTATTTTGTCGCAATGAATATCGTTGCATTCTACTTGTATGGTGTGGACAAACGAAGAAGTAGGAAAAGATACTGGAGAATAAATGAAAAAAAGTTAATCTTTGTCGCAATAATAGGTGGGAGTATTGGATCTTTATTAGGTATGCAATTATTTAATCATAAAATAAAGCATATTAAATTTCGCTTTGGAATACCATTGATAATTGTGGTACAAATGATCGTTGTGTTTCTTCTTGTAAATTGACGTTTTGGTTAATTGTTTCGCCACATTGAAAATTTCTTTTCAAGAAAGAATTTACTATTGTGGGACTTTATTCCGTTAGGGAAAGAAAGAGTAAAATTATTATTAAATTATATAATTATTTAACTACGGACAAATGAGATTTGGTTGTAATATAATGGGGTAACATACATATAGTATACTAAGATTAGACAAAAGAAGTTATAAATAATCGTGGATATACAGAAAATAGCGAATAGGACGGCAGTTTTGGAGATAATTACCCGCAAGAATTTTATTTGTAATAAGATTTATTTGTAACTTTGCATGTTGAAAGGATAAGTTATTATTCTCTCATTAGAATGTTTCTTAGACAATAATGTTATTATGGAGATAAAAAATGCAAAATTTGAGATAAGTAGTGCAAAACTTGATCAGTGTCCTCCGAATAGATTTCCAGAAATTGCATTTATCGGTAGAAGTAATGTGGGTAAGTCCTCTTTAATTAATATGCTTACCAATAATTCCAAACTCGCTAAAACATCCTCAACACCCGGTAAAACACAATTAATTAATCATTTTCTTATCAATGACAATTGGTATATAGTAGACCTGCCTGGTTATGGATATGCACGAGTTGCTAAAACACAAAGGACTGAATTTCAGGGAATGATTAATGATTACCTTTTGAAAAGAGAAAGTTTGTATTGTGTATTTGTATTAGTAGATTCAAGGCTAACTCCTCAAAGAATAGATGTGGAGTTTATCAATTTTTTAGGAGAAAATGGAGTCCCATTTGAGATAATTTATACAAAAATAGACAAGCAAAGTGCAATTAAAACGCAAGAAAATATTAAAGCAATGAGAATTGTATTGGAACAGACGTGGGAGGAATTACCTAGGATAATGATTTCCTCTTCGCAGACTAAGGAGGGTAAGGAGGAGATATTAACTGAAATAGAAAACATAATAAAACAATGAAACAAATTAAAAGAGCATTGATTTCGGTTTTTAACAAAAATGGAATAGATCCGATAATCAAAAAATTGAATGAATTAGGAGTAGAGATATATTCAACAGGTGGTACCTATGATTTTATAAAGAGTTTAGGTATTGAGGCGATGACGGTTGAAAGTTTAACATCCTATCCTTCTATATTGGGAGGCAGAGTAAAGACATTGCATCCTAAGGTTTTTGGAGGAATACTTGGAAGGATGGACAACCAGAATGATTTGCAACAAATGGAACAATATTGTATTCCTTCCTTTGATGTGGTAATTGTAGACTTATATCCGTTTGAGCATACTGTACAAAGTGGTGCAGAACATTCTGCCGTGATTGAGAAAATAGATATAGGAGGGATTTCTTTAATACGTGCGGCTGCTAAAAATTACAATGACGTTATTATTGTTCCCAGCGTGGAATATTATAAGGAATTTTACGATTTGCTTTGCAGTAAAAACGGTTATAGTGATACGGAAGACAGGTTGCAATTTGCTTCATACGGTTTTATGGTGTCATCTCATTATGACACTATGATATTCAAATATTTTAACTCTAAGGCTAATAAACCTAAATATATATTTAAAGAGAGCTATTCTTCGGCAAATCAGTTGCGTTACGGCGAAAATCCTCACCAAAAGGGATATTTTTTTGGTAATTTAGAAGAGGAATTTAAACAATTGCACGGGAAAGAAATTTCCTATAATAATATAGGAGATATAGATGCGGCTTGCAATTTGGTAGACGACTTTTCCGATACTGTATTCGCAATAATAAAACACAATAATGCCTGTGGCATTGCGGTTAGAAGTACATTAAAAGAAGCATATCTCAAGGCATTGGAAGGGGACCCGATAAGTGCTTTTGGAGGAGTATTTGTTTGCAATCGCAATGTTGATTTAGATACTGCAATGGAGATGAATAAAGTTTTTATGGAAGTTTGTATTGCTCCATCTTACGATAAAGAAGCGTTAGATGTGTTATTTTCTAAGAAAAATCGAATCATATTGCAAAGAGAAAAGAATAAAAAATCAGATTATGTATTCAGAAGTGCATTAAATGGAGTTTTAGTGCAAGAAAGGGATAGTAAAGTGGAACAAAATGAGGAAATAAAGAGCATAACTAATCGTCCCTTTACTGAGAATGAGATAAAGGATTTACAATTTGCAAATATTATTGTAAAACATACTAAATCTAATGCTATTGTTGTAGTGAAGAATATGCAATTATTAGGTTCCGGTACGGGACAAACAAGTAGGGTAGATGCTTTACGACACGCGATAGAGAAAGCTAAGAGCTTTAACTTTGATTTGAATGGAGCGGTAATGTCCTCTGACGCATACTTCCCATTTAAAGATTGTGTTACGATAGCACATCAGTACGGTATAGATGCTATTATACAACCCGGGGGATCTATTCGTGATAAAGAATCGATTGAATATTGTATGGCACATAATATGTCAATGGCGATGACAGGGTTCAGACATTTCAAACATTAAAATTATAAGTTCATATATCTGTTTTTTTTATTTATTTGCTCTTGTAGTTGCTAAAAGGTAATGACTTTATATAACTAACAATGTTGATTTTACATTGGGGAATCAACATTGTTAGCTATATGCTTGAAGTGGAATAATAATCTATTTAAGAAAAAGGGATTTATGTATTCTTTTTATCTTAAAGGATTAAATTGGGTACAGAGCAAGCAAAGTTTAACAATCATTTTATTTCGATTGTTTTTCTATGCAAAAATGAGATAAATTGACAAAATTTGATTACAAGTACTATTTATAGTATATGTAAATAAATTTAATGATTTATAAAAAAATATCACATATTCATATAACGTTTGCGTTTATCTTCGTAAATATCGGCTATGGTTACCAAAATACCAGTCTCCTCTACTTGTGAAAAATGTTTATTTATACTTGTACCAAATGATTTCATAGTTGATGATAAATTCATATAAGCATTTACCAATGGTGGTATATTTTCTCCGTGTGATTTGACATTCTTAATCAATATTTGGTAGTCCTCTTTGTAATTTTTGCCTGAGAAAATCTTGTTTAGTTCATTGTAGTCGCTCTGAATTTTCACCTCTTCTTTTGGAAACACTAATCCTTCATTATCTGGAAAGTGTTTTTTGTAAAAATATAATATATAATCCTTCGCTGTTGTGTTCATTTGAGGATACATTGTGATTTTACCGAAAAAATATTTGACCTCAGTGTTCATTGTTTGAGATAGACCTCCTAATCCATCCCAAAGATTGTCCAACGAATACATTCCTTTACGCAGATTGACGGTCGGTTGATATTCGGGTTGCACAAAACTTCTACCTAACTCCATAGTATATGGCCAATACCGTTCTTTAAATTCATCAGAAAAGAAAAAAAGGTCGGCAGTAGCAGAGAGCAATTCTCCATTAGCTTGCATAAATGCATTCTTACCCACTATGAAGCGGTATCCACCCACAATTTGTTCGTCATTAGGGTCCCAAACAAATAATTGTTTGTAACAGTGTGGAGATGGTGCAACATCATACTGATCTATATCACACTCAGTCCCGCTTCCTCCCCCTTGAGCCCCGAAACTTATCTCCCGAAGCCTTCCTATTTCACGCATAATATTTGGAGACTTATGAGCATCTGTGATATAAATCAATCTGTCGCCATAATTTGTCTTTCTAAAAAAAATATCTGCGGTTAATTCCTCCTTAATTAACTCTTTATCTATGGGTTGAATAACATATGAGGTATCCATTGTCTTAATCATAACTGAGAATATTGGGAATATTTTAATATTTTGTTATCTTTGTTTTGCAAAACTACAATTTTTATTAATAACATATAAGACGAAATTTTCAAAATAACAACTTATTATTATTGTTTGTCTAACAATGTATGAAATATTATTATTTACACACTTTTTAAGATAGTTCATAGCAATATATTGTCTCGAAAACAGAGTACTAAGTAACTTATAATAAGTCATTGGTATTTGAATTCGGCATTTTTGTTGGTATGAAGTTCATAAACGTAGGAACGAATCTTATCTGCCCATTGCAAACTATTGTATCTTGTATCTAATTTTTTACTAGGTATTATTTTGCCAAAAGTTAATGTTATCTTTTTACCTTTTTGTTTGAACATTTCACGAGGAAGCATTATCATTTCCAAATCAAATTTAATCCCTAAAAAACGTCTTATTTTGAAAAGTCTATAAAAAGCCTTACTATTCCTGCCTTCTATATGAACAGGAATAATATCTCTATTGAATTGTTGTGCTTTATTGACGAAGGATTTTTTCCATGCGAAGTCTTGCAATTTACCGTTAATTATCTTACTCTCTGTACCGGCTGGGAAAAAACACATTGCCGCATCACTGACAAAAGCTTTGTTCAAGGCGTTGTGGTTACTTTCATTACGACCATATTTATTGATGGGAACAAAGACATCCTTTAACCCAGGTAGTTGGCACAATATATCATTGACAGGAAATAGTATATCTTTGCGATTACTCCCCATGATACTAATCAAAGTTACGCCATCAATACTACCTAATGGGTGATTGGCAACTACAAGTGGTCGTCCCTGTAATGGAATATTCTCTTTGCCATAAATTTCTCTTTGGATATTTAACTCGTTTAGCAAAGCGTTTGCAAAATCTACGCCATTGTAGTAGCGATATCTATATATAATATCATTAATCTTATCTAAACAAATAAATTTCTTAAATAACGTTAAAATAAATTTTGGAATAAATTTTAACAATTTTGGATTCTTCGCAGCGATTATTTCCTCCAAAGAAATAAATTGTTTAGTAATATTGGTCTTATTTTTAGTTGTTTTCATAAAACACAATTACAGATGAGCTATTACTTTCCTTGAAGTATCTTCTTGCTCAATAATATCTACAAATATGCATTTTTCGGGTATGAATTCCCTAATGTTTTCTGCCCATTCAATGAAACAGTAATTGCCACTATAAAAATATTCTTCAATACCTATATCCAACGCTTGTGAAGGTTCATTCAATCGGTAGAAATCAAAATGATAGACTTCTCCTGTGTCAAAAGATTTGTATACATTGACTATTGCAAAAGTGGGGGAACACACATTATCTTCTACATTTAGGACTTGACATATAGCCTTGATAAATGTAGTTTTTCCAACTCCCATCTCACCATTGAAAGCAAAGATTCTATTTTCTCCTATGGACGTTACAAATTCTTTTGCTGCAGTTTGTATGTTATCAAGTGAATGTATGATAAACTCTCTTTTCATTTGATTATTTTTTAGGGACAAGATGTATTAGTGGAATCATACACTCTTCCATAGAAATACCTCCATGTTGGAATGTATTCATATAGTATTGAACGTATTTGTTATACTCTGTCGGATAAACTAAGAAGTCGTTGTCTCTTGCAAAAATCATCTGACTCATTATATTGAGAGGAGGAATTTTGACGTCGGCGGAATTCTTTACACCGAAAACTTCTTTTGGATCGTAGTCCAATAAACGTCCTATTTTGTAGCGTAGGTTTACTGAAGCATCTTTATCAGATTTTATTTTTACTGGAGAGTCCACTTTAACGCTACCATGGTCCGTTGTAATGAAGACATCAACATTTTTATTGGATAAATATTTCAATACTTCCTTTAAAGGAGAGTGGTCATACCACGTAAGAGTTACACCTCTATAGGCGTTTTCATCGGCAGCTAGCTCTCTAACTAAATCGCTGTCGGTCCTGGCATGAGAAAGCATATCTATAAAGTTATAGACTATAACATTTAAATCGTTTTGCATAAAATTAGGTAGGATATCTATCATCCTCATGCCATAAGTGACGTTCAATACTTTGTGATATGTAGTAGAAGCTTTTATTCTATGCCGTTTAAGATTTTCGTTTAATAGATCTTGTTCATATTGATTCTTGTTACCTTCTTTATCTTCGTCTAACCAATATTGGGGGAACATTTTTTTTATATCGCTTGGCAAAAGAGATGAAAATAGAGCATTACGAGCATATTGAGTTGTGGTCGGAAGAATGGAATAGTAGATTCCTTCATTTTCTATCATCAATTTTTTCTCTATTTCTGGCTTTAAAGCTCTCCACTGATCAAAACGAAAGTTATCCAGTACAATAAGAAATATGGGACGTTTCTTTTCTTTCAACAAAGGAAAGACTGTATGTTGTAGAACTCTGTGAGACATTAACGGAGAATTATCCCCATCGTCATTAATCCAATTGATATAATTCTTTTGATAGTATTTAGAAAACTGTTCATTAGCTTCGTTCTTTTGAGTTTTCAATATATCAAAAATACTTTCATCATTGCTCTCAGAAAGTTCTATTTCCCAATGAACAAGTTGCTTATAGAGACTAATCCATTCGTTATAATTCAAACCTTGATTGATTTGCATACTAATGTTACGAAAGTCTTGTTGATAAGACATTGTTTGAGCTTGGGTAATCAACTTCCTAGTGTCAAGATGTTTCTTTAAAACTAGCAGAATTTGGTTTGGATTAACAGGTTTTATTAAATAATCGGATATTTTTGATCCTATGGCTTGCTCCATTATGTTTTCCTCTTCACTTTTGGTGATCATAATGACTGGTAATGACGGAAGAAGTTGTTTAACTCTTGTAAGAGTTTCCAATCCATTCAGACCCGGCATATTTTCATCCAAAAAAAGAATATCTATATTCTCTTTATCTAAAATATCCAATGCCTCACCTCCGTCTGTTGCCGGAACAACCTTATACCCCTTAGCTTCTAAGAACAAAATATAAGGTTTTAACAAATCTATTTCGTCATCAGCCCAAAGTATTTTAACCATCTTTCTTTTCTTTTTATACTTTAAAATCTTTTTACGGAAAACGTTTAGATTAAATAATTATTACTTATTTATATTAAGAAATTCAATGATTTCTTTTTCGTTGATGTTCGGATATTTCAACAATTTTTCAACTTTTCCTTCATTCATCAGTGCTATAACTGGTTGCCTGCCTTTAGTCGCTAATAAAAATGGAATATGAGATACTAATGTGTGTGGAAGCGGTTTTGTATTCGTTTGTGTGAAGAATGAATCTATCTTTTCATCGCTTCCCCAAAATATGGTGACAATAGATGAATCTGGAAGGTTGTAGCGCTGTCGTACCACATCCAAGCGAATTGCTGAGCGTTTACAATATTTGCAACCGGTGGAATAAAGACATAGTATTTTTTTCCCCTCAGTCACATTTAGTTGTCGTATAGAATCTTGTGCGGATTGGTATAATGGAATAAGAATTGTGTCTTCTTTCAAAATTTCATCAAAAGGAAGTCTACCTATTAGCATATCAAATTTAGTTCTATCTATAGAGGCAGTCTTAGGGAATACTTTCCTTGCAATCGGTTCAGGTAGAGTTATAAGATTTGATAATAAAAATAGTATAAAGAATAAAAATATGGATAAAAATTTACGTTGGCAGTAAAGCCAACCATTGATAGTCTTTTTGTTGCGTTCAATTATTTTCCCTTCTTTTGTTTTTTTACGAATAAGTTTGTATGTTAAGTTATTAGCACCCTTATCCCAGAACATAAAAGAGGATATTGCTAAAAGAATAAGATTTTTTATTATGGTCTGTGTGTCATTCAATAAAAGGACTGTGCCAAAACAATGACAGTTCGAACTATCTACATTGAACAATAATGGTTTAAG
The DNA here is from genome assembly GCA_052170555.1 of Bacteroidales bacterium. Taxonomy (GTDB): domain Bacteria; phylum Bacteroidota; class Bacteroidia; order Bacteroidales; family P3; genus Scybalousia_A. The sequence goes on from JBQNAI010000006.1 coordinate 73,596, forward strand.
TAATACATATGAAGTAAATAATATGAGGACTATTATAGATAGCAGTTTTATTTGCTTTGCATAAATACCTAGTATTAACATTAGTCCGACAAATGCCTCAATAGATATAAGTAGGCGTGTAACAAAAGTAGTTACCTCCCATGATAATATCTGATGCTCGTAAATAAATAAATCCACAGCATCTATGGATACATATTTTGTTGTAGCAGATGCAACAAATACCAATCCTACTACTATCCGAGCAATAAAACCCGCGATGTTCCGACTTCTCATTATGTTAATTTACTGATATATTAGATTTCTTTGCAAGGATTAATTAAGAATTGACCTTCTTCTAGATCTTTTGTGGAGATATTGGAACAATCAGTATCCCAATCTTTGAAGTCAATAATCTTTCGCAATTTTTGAATCGTTGATTTATTAGGTACTTCTACTTCGCATTTACAATCTTTGGTATCGGTGCAAGATGCGAATAAACATACAAACATGGCAATTGTTAATAAAAATTTTATATTTTTCATATTTATTTTATATTTGCATTTTAGAAATAAAGGGAGCACCCCATTAAGAATACCCCCCACTTTTTTAAATTCACTGTTATAACTATTCTTCTACGCACTTGAAAGAACCACCGAGACGTTCTATGTTTTGCCACTGTTCAGGGAAATCAGAAGATTTAATTTCATCACATGCACCCTCATGGTCTTTGAAGGTAGGAAGAACTTGTTCCACACCATGCATCTTAACAGTGCAGACACAATCACTATTTCCGCAAGAAGCCAAACCAAATGCCAGTGTTACAACAGTACCTAATGCTAATAATGTTTTTTTCATGTTATAAAAAATAATTTAATTAAACAAATGTTACTCTATTCAAGGATTTTCACAGCCTCCTATTCGTTCTGCAAATGTATGAAAAAAAAATTAGCTACAAATCTTTTTTACAGAAAATTATTATTAGAGTTCATTTTATCAAATTTTGAACTTGCAGTAAACAGTTGTTCCAATTGTATGCCAAGGAGGGGATATATATTGTTTTTTTATAATTATACTGGGTTATTTATATGTTATGTAATAGTTGTATTATTGAAAAAATTAAAGAAGATTTAGATGAAAAAAATCTCTTTTTGCTAAGAATTATAGATATGACTAAAAGTGGATAAATATTGACGAAACTGGAAATTAAAGTGTGAGATTGGTAAATTCTTTTTTGAAATTAGTAAATTCTTTTCAAGAAAGAATTTAAAAGAAAGACGCGAAAAAAACATAGGATGTTTTTTCATATTTGGATTTTTAATCAATTGAATTATTTGTTTTAATTTTGCAAAAAATAAGTGTGAGGATTTGGGAGCTAAGAATGAAGATATATTACAGTGGTTTGTTTTAAAGACAATTTTTTCATCAGAATTGAAAGTGAAAGCACTCTTAGATAAAAGAAATATAGAAAATTTTATTCCAATGCACTATAAAATCCGGGTAATAAAAGGGAAGAAACAAAAGATTTTTTCTCCTGTTATTCGGGATTTAGTTTTTGTACATGCTACCAAGAGAGAAGTTGAAGATTTTAAAGCAAGGGCATTGATAAGTTTTGGATACAAGACTTATTTTTTAACCCGTAAAGATGGGCATAAAAGGAGAATAGAGGTAGTACAAGATAAGGATATGAATGAATTTATGAAGGTTGTCTCTTTTTTGGAAGAGGATATAACTTTTTATAGACCAGAGGAAATAAAGTTGTACAAAGGAGTTAGAGTAAGGGTTATTGGGGGATTGTTTGATGGGATAGAAGGGACGTTATTGAAAATCAAAGGTAAAAGATGTAAAAGTATAGTACTGCAAATACCGGGAGTGGCGGTAGCTACTCCCCATATTCAACCGGATTTGATAGAAATTATAAAAAACACTGAAGAGATATAAGATAATGGCAATGACACTCATATAAAACATAATCATAATGACTGACAAAGTAATTGCATTATCGTAATTATTAAGAAAAAATGAATACTATTTATATTTGGTAAAGTGAAACCATATTAAGCAAATATAATATCTGAACACGATCATATCATTTGCTTGTATTAGAAAAAAATATACAATGAAAGAAATAAAAATAGCTGTAATAGGTTTGGGGTATGTGGGATTGCCGTTAGCAAGATTATTTTCTACTAAGTACCATACAATAGGATTTGATTTAGATGTCCGTAGAGTACAAGATTTGATGCAAGGACATGACTCTACATTGGAAGTTGAGGACAATTTGTTACAAGATGCAATAAAAAATCATGGATTTAGGTGTACATCTTCACTTGAACAAATCAAGGATTGCAATTTCTATGTAGTAGCTGTGCCGACGCCTGTAGATATTAATAATCGTCCTAATTTGAAACCACTATGGAGTGCCAGCGATACGGTAGGTAGGGTAATAAGTAAAGGAGATATTGTCGTGTATGAAAGCACTGTCTACCCAGGAGTTACAGAGGAGGAATGTTTACCTATAGTTGAAAAGGTTAGTGGATTGAAATTTAATGTAGATTTCTATGCTGGTTACTCTCCTGAGAGAATTAATCCGGGGGACAAATGTCACACCGTGGAGAAGATAAGAAAAGTTACTAGCGGTTCTACTCCTGAGGTTGCAGATATAGTGGACAGAATATATAACTCAGTATTGATAAATGGGACTCATAAAGCCCCATCCATAAAAGTTGCAGAGGCAAGCAAGATTATTGAAAATAGCCAGAGAGATATCAATATTGCATTTATGAATGAGCTTGCTAAAATATTCAATGCTATGGGTATTGATACGCATGATGTAATAGAAGCCGCTAGCAGTAAATGGAATTTTATAAAGCTTTCTCCCGGTTTAGTCGGAGGACATTGTATAAGTGTAGATCCTTACTATTTGATTCAAAAAGCACAAGTTTATGGGGTATTGCCACGAATTATGAGTAATGCAAGGCGATTGAATGATGGTATGGGGGCATATGTCGCTAATCAAACTATAAAATGTATGAATAAGAAAGGAATTGTAGTTAAGGATTCCAAAATATTAATTCTCGGCATAACTTTTAAGGAAAATTGTCCTGATATTCGTAATACTAAGGTTGTAGATATTTATCATACGTTAAAAGAATATACTGCCGATATAACGATTTGTGATCCTTGGGCCGATAAAGATAGCGTCAAAAGGGAATATGACATAGATATAATCAATAAACTACATAATCGTATGCAATTCAATGCCGTGATTTTGGCAGTTGCTCATAATGAATTCTTAAATTTGAATATCAGGTCTTTATTACAAAGCGATGGAGTCGTATATGATGTTAAGGGAGTGTTAGATAAAGGAATGATAGACGATAGATTATAGAGTGATGTTTGATTTTACAGCAATAGATTTTGAAACTGCAACGGGATATATCCCCTGTTCTTTGGGTATCGCAGTTGTCAAGGATAGTAATGTCGTAAGTGTGGAAAATTATCTAATAAAACCCATATGCTATCCTTATTTTCAGTGGTTTGCTCAGAAGATACACGGAATAACAAAGGAAGATGTAAAGGATGCTCCTACATTTGATGAGCTGTGGCCCCGAATTGCACATTTTTTTACCGATACTATGTTGATTGCTCACAATGCTTCGTTTGATATGAACGTACTTCGTAAGACTCTGCTGTATTATCATATTCCTAAACCCAAAGCTCGCTACATGTGTTCTTACATTTTAGCAAAGAAAACGTGGAAAGACAATCAAAAATTCTCACTAGATTTTCTTTCAGAGCAAGAAAAGATAGAATTGAACCATCATCATTCGGATTCTGATGCATATGCTTGTGCTAAATTATTGCTACGAGAAGCAGAAGTGTTGGACTGTAAAAACTTTATTCAACTGAGACATATTAGTCAATTGAAATCTTACAAGATATAATAATATTGTTGTATTTCTTTCTTACAATTATATTTTTTTTAGTAAAAGGAGCTCATAGGTAATGAAAAATTGTAGAAAAAAGTTACTGATTGTAGAAAAGAATGAGAAAAAGAAGATATTTATGTTACAATTTACTAATTCTAAATGAGGGAAATGGAAACTGATAAGTTTTTTACAAAGATTGCGATTGAAAAATCCGTATGGAGTATTACTCATAACGATAGTATATTGTTGATGGGTTCTTGTTTTACCGATGAAATAGGAGAGAAATTTATACAACACGGTTTCAATGTGGCTAAAAATCCATTTGGTACTATTTATAATCCGTGTAGTATTGCTAATTTAATTATTAGAGCCGTTAGAAATGAATTATTTTCTACGCAAAATATTATTAAAAGCGGAGAGTATTATTATCTCTTTGAAGCCCATGGAGACATTAGGGGAAAGGAAAAGGAAGATTGTCTTACTCTCGCCAACCGAATTATTAATGATATTCATAACTATTTGGGAGATGTCACTACCATTATAATCACAATAGGTACGGCTCTAAGTTATTGGTATAAGCAGGGGAATATTTTAATGGCTAATTGTCATAAAATACCTCAAAAGATGATTGATAGACGTTTCCTAACGATGGAGCAGATTATCTTTTCACTTAATGAAATGATGGACAGTGTTTGTGCTACTTTCAATAAGGATATGAAATTTATTTTCACAGTTTCACCTGTCAGACATATCAAAGAGGGTTATTATGATAATAAAATATCTAAGGCGATACTCCATTTAGCTATTGATAAATTGCTATATAACGGAAGAAATGTGAAGTATTTTCCCAGTTATGAGATAATGATGGATGAATTGCGAGACTATCGTTTTTATGCAAAGGATTTGGTGCATATTAACGAGATGGCAGTGGATTACATTTGGCAGAGATTCTCGCAGACTTATTTTTCTGAACAGACAATATTGAAGAGTGACAAATATTTTAAATTATTTCAGATGAAAAATCATCGTCCATTCAATCCGGATAGTGATGGATATAAGCAACATTTGAGAAAAATAGAACGATTGGAGAAAGAACTTATGCAGATTGTGAAACCAATAAATTAAAGTTTAACATTAAATTTTTAAAGTGGGACTTTAATTTATTAGAGTGGGACTTAGATTTTTCTATATGTGGTAATACTATTTTTCATTGATATTTGAAGATGCTTATTTCTTATACATTTTGAATTAAATAAATATTGATAAAATAAAAACTCAGGATTTAATTACGTAAACACTTTTTATTGCCAGAAGCAATACGAGATGTTATAGTCAAGCCGAAGAAATTGTACCAATCCTTGGTTGTTTGATTTCCTCTCATTTCTCCTTCTTTGTGATAAACATTAATATTATCTGGTAACTCGTTTGTACGGTCAGATGCAATGGCTGCATTTTGATTTACATGGTAAATCATATTGTTTCTTCCTACGTATTGAGAACTTATATCGTCTATATAATCAGTAAAAGTTCTGCGAAATCCCCACTCTATTCCCACGCATATGTATTTATTCAAAGAAAACTTCATACCAAGTCCAAACGGAATGCTTATTTGCCATAAATTATAATTATCTTTCCCTTTATAGAAAGTTTGACCTTCTGTGTGCATATCATGTAAATTAACTACAACGGTTTCTTTGGAGGAAAAGTTTTTAATCTTGGTCTTGGGATTGAAATGAAACAAAGCCACACCTCCAAAAAGGTATGGAGTAACACGGTGTTTTAAAGAACCTGTACGATAATCCAAGAAGTTAAATTCGATTGTTCCGGCAAATTCTTGAATATTTGAAAAAAAATTGAGATTTCTTGTATTTCCAAAATGTTTATCTTCGCCATTGAGTCGTGAAAACAATATGCTACCACGAAAAGACCAACGAGGATTGAAATTATATCTCGCCACGAATCCGCCTACTGCATTAAGATTATAAAAATTGAAGCAACTTTCAAACTGATTCCACTCCTTGGAATAGTCTGTCCCGTTCACAAACATATTATTAATATCACCCACATAATTACTTCCGCCCAATAGTATTCCCACCTCCCAAAAACGTTTTTGAGAGTTAGCATTAAAAAATATAATGAGTGATGGTACTATTATAAAAAGTACTTTTTTCATGTTGGTATTACGTATATTTATATTATTTATTGCTTAAAACTTGTCAAAATCCAACACATCCAAATCTTTTATATTATTATTGTCAATAACGAAGCGAATTAATGTGCTTACTTGGTGAAAACCTTGTCTGCCACATGCTCCAGGGTTTATTAAAAGAAAGTTGAATTCTTTATCATAAAGAACTTTTAAAATATGACTGTGACCACATATGAAAATTTGTGGTTTTTCTTCTTTAAAAAAAGGTATTAGATTTGTTTGATAATGTTTAGGATATCCTCCTATATGAGTCATAAGTATTTTTACTTGTTCTATTTGTATTTTGAGTAAAGATTTAACCTCATTGTCCATATATTTGGAATCGCAATTGCCATAAACAGCAACTGTCTTTTTAAAGCTTCTCAATTCTTTGAGTACTTCTTGATTTCCTAAGTCGCCTGCATGAAGTATAATATCAACATCTTTGAAGAATGTGTAAATTTGTTTTGGCACGATTCCGTGAGAATCGCTCATTACTCCAATTTTAGTCATAGTATTTTTGTTTAATAAGGTAAAGAGGTAAAATCAATAATATATTTTTTATAAGATTTGAACCCAAAGTATATCCTACAGAGATGAAACATAGGACTAATAAATTCTTTGCGAAAAAAAATTATTAATCTCATGCTTTATTCAAATGATGTATTACTTTATTGTCTTATTATCGTTTTTGTGAATTTCTTATTGTTAATATGGCATGTCAAAATATATGCTCCCTTTGGCAATGATGATAAATCCATATTGTATGTTGAATTGTAGGTGTTTAATATGGTAGAATATTGAGTCATAACAATTTTACCATCCGTTGATGTTAGAGTCACATCATTTATTTCTCCGTTTGAACTTTCTATATATAACATATTTTGAGTCGGATTAGGATAAACGTTTATTGAAGATAGATACGAAAATTCTTCAATATTAGAATAATTTTCTATATGAACAGTTTCAACTGTTGTAAAGTCAGATGTGTCTCCGGGAGCACATATTGTACGAACTTTTATTTCATATGTATCTCCTTTTTCCAAATTACGAATAGAGAATTGCGGTTTTAGTGTTACTATTTTTCTATTCCACTCTATTGCGTATGCTTTTTTATACCACACCTCCCATATTTTTTCATCTGACACTTTGTTCCATTGTGCTAAAATGGTTTCATCACCTTTCGTTTTGAACCAATATGCTTTGAAATTTATAGGTGTATTGCATATATTACTGTTTGAATTGAGTGTGGTTATATATGTGATTAAAGAATCATAACTTGTTTGTTCGGAACAACTGCTTAATATTACTAATTTGTAAATGGTATTTTCTTCTAATGCATTGAAAGAACAGGAATTAGAGGGGATATTATATGTTTTGACTAATTCGTTATCTTGTTTGTATAATTTGACAACCCAAGATGTAGTCATATTGTTGGATTCCCATGAAACTGTAAAATGATTGTAGCTTATCTCTTCTATATCTATGCTATTTGGAGCTTTGCATATACTATTTATTGCAATATTTTTAATTTTTGCAGATATACTGTCAGCTCCTGTTGTATTTACGATAAATTTTATCTTAACTTTTTCCTCCATTATGTAATCGGAAAGAATATAAGATTTATGCGTATAGTTATTGGAAAAAAGATTTGTAGTAAAGAAAGACTCTAAAAGTTTGTAATTTGTACCACCATCATTAGAGATACAAACCATAACCTCACTTGTAGAAATAATATCAAAACTTAATTCTGCGGTCGGTAATTCTGAAATATCAAAAATAGGTGTCTCCACAACAGCAAGAGAAGTATCATAGCATACTGGTACGTTAGAAAATTCTTTTTGAGATGAATAGATAATCTCATCATTCATTATATAAGGGAAATTACTAATAGGGGCACAAAGGGTGGTAAATGGGAGCTCATCAGTATATTTACTTTCTTTATCTTGCATAGTTACCAGACAGACTTTGAATAAATATTCGGTATTAGGAGCTAGATTGCTGATATTACAAGAGGACTCAGGAGATTCTATGGTATTCCATTCCGTTTGAGAGTTTTTCTCTTTGTATTTTATACGATAAAACTTTACATTCTGCTTATCCTCCCAAGTGAATTGTGCAGAATTGTGAGTAGTTTTGTAGCTTATGGAACTGATATCTATGATACCTAAGAGTATTTCGGTGTAGAAGCTATGTATATCCGAGTACAAACTCTGTTCTCCGGTACAGTTTGCTTGGACACGATAGGAATACAAAGTATTTTCCTCTAGATTATCAATTACAATACCACTGAATGCATTATTTATCGTAGTCCAATTTTCTAACGATGAAGGTTTGTATTGTATATTGAAAGATTGTTGAAAATTATTCAAATTCCAAATTATTTCCGCACTATTGTGGGTGATATTTGTGGCAAATAACGAATCTGGAATAGGACAATAACGAGGAGTTATTTTGATATTTTTCAATATTATGGAAGAATTGTTTGTACAGTCGGCAGTATTAATCCACATAAAGACTATTTTGCGAGGAGAATTCGCAAATTGGTTCGGAAATTCTATGTGTTCAGTCTTCCATATGTCCTGTGTATTGTTATAGATAGCCTCTCCATATGAATAAATATCTTCTATAGTGGAATCAATATCCAGGTTACTACCTTTACTTATCAAAAAGATTTTCAACCCATCAGATTCGGACTGTAGAATAGATTTATAATCAAAATCTAAATAAAAACCTGTAGATTCTTGTGGTACGAGAAAATCTATATATGCATATGAAGTACTTTTTTTTGAGTTATTAAATATTGCGGATTGAGAATTATTATTGCTAATATATAGATATTTTTCAGTGGATATACCATTATCATTGATAATATTATCTATCACCCAAGGATTTGTATTGGAAGACACAAAGCCTATGTTATTTTTTGAGGAATCTTGTGAAAAATCTATTTCTAATGGCAATTCCAACAGACTGTTATTTAAAGTATAATTGGCATATACATAACTCCAATTCCCAAAAGAGCCATTACAATGGGAACGTACGGCAAACTGGTAGATCTCTCCTTGTTTTAGATCGCTAAACACATATTCCATATTCGTGGTAAAGTATCTTTTACCGATATTATCCGGATTGCTTCCTATTTCACCACACACCACTTCCCAATACAGACAGTTGTCCTTAGCGTTCCAACTGATATTTAAATCGTTTTCATTAAATGATGAAACGGTTAGATGATTAACTATGCTGCAATCGGTGGTAAAGCCATTAGTGTAAAAAGAATGAATATTGCTCCAAGAACTTGTATCCATATCTACAGTGATTACTCTTACTTTCCACAAATATTGTGTAGCAGAGAGTAAGTTATCTACATAAAGAGAAGTGTCATTACTCTCAATAAACATTACATCCGTATTCATCGCCACATTATAGGATACAATATACTTAAGAGCCCCCTCTGTTTTATTCCAAGTTAAAAGGGCTGAATTGTCATCTATATTTATTGCTTGCAAATTTTCAGGGATATTAGCTTCGTCTTGCGATATTGCACAAATACTCATACAAATCAACAGAATGATTGCACAAATCTTTTTCATTTTCCTATATTTATTGAGTTTAGAGGTGCAAATTTATGAAAAATCTTCTTAATTGTCTAAAAAAAAATTGTAAATTTGCACCTCATATTATGGAAGAGATAAAAAGAGATATAGTAAATTATAGCGAAGAAGATATTAAGACACTTATCTGGAATGAGCACATAAGAAAACGTCCAGGAATGTATATTGGTAAGTTAGGTAATGGAGCTTCTGCTGATGATGGTATATATGTGTTGATTAAAGAGGTTCTGGATAATTCTGTTGACGAATTTGCAATGGGGCAAGGTAAGACAATAGAACTTGATGTGGAGTTCGATAGTGGTAAGGTAAGGGTTAGAGACTATGGAAGAGGAATCCCCTTGGGTAGAGTTATAGATTGTGTTGCTAAAATGAACACCGGAGGGAAGATAGACTCACAAGCTTTTAAAAAATCCGTAGGTATGAATGGTGTTGGTTCAAAGGCAGTGAATGCCATGAGTTCGTATTTCTTAGTACAGTCTTTTCGTGATGGTCAAACAAAAAAAGCAGAATTTTCTAAGGGGGAACTTGTAAAAGAATACAAGATAGAGTCTAGCAAGGAGCAGAGCGGTACTCTTATAGAGTTTATTCCAGATAAAGAATTATTTGAAAACTATTCTTTTATTGGTGAATATATAGATAAAATGGTGAAAAATTACACCTATCTCAATAAGGGATTAACTATTGTTTATAATAAACAAAAGTTTCGCTCAATTAATGGACTTTTAGATTTACTTAATGACAATATGTCATCTCAAGAGGAATCTCTTTATCCGATTATTCATCTTAAACAGGATGATTTTGAATTTGCTTTCACTCACTCAGATAAAGTTTTGACTGAAGAGCATTATGCTTTCGTTAACGGGCAACACACAACACAAGGGGGAACACATCTTGTGGCTTTTAGAGAGGCTATAGTTAGAGTAGTTAAAGATTTTTTCAAAAAAGATTATGAACCTTCCGACATAAGAAGTGGGTTAATTGCAGCAATAAGTTTAAAGATTATTGACCCGGTTTTTGAATCTCAAACAAAAACTAAATTAGGGAGTGTAGACTATGATAAGGAGGGGGGAATTACAGTAAGAAATTATATAAATGATGCAGTAAAAAAAACTCTTGAACCTTATCTTTACATGCATGGAGAGGTCGCTGATGCAATTTTGGAAAAAATTTTAAGGAATGAGAAGGACCGTAAGGGAATGCAGAACTACAAGAAGTTAGCAAAAGAGAGTGCGAAGAAAACTTCATTAGTTAATCGCAAACTTAGAGATTGTAGGGTACATTACAATAGTAAGGATGAAAGACGTTTGGAGACTACTTTGTTTATTACGGAAGGAGACTCTGCATCTGGAAGTATTACCAAGTCAAGAGATCCGAATGTTCAAGCTGTTTTTTCTCTTAGGGGTAAACCTTATAATTCTTATGGCGAGACAAAAGAAATAGTTTATAAGAATGAAGAATTTAATCTGTTACACGCAGCTCTAAATATAGATGAAGACATGGATAATTTACGATACAATAATATTGTAATTGCGACTGATGCAGATGTAGACGGAATGCATATTCGTATGTTATTGATGACATTTTTTTTACAATACTTTCCCGAACTTGTTAAGCAAGGACATATCTATATATTGCAAACACCCTTATTTAGGGTTAGAAATAAGCAACAAACGTTCTATTGTTATTCTGAAGAAGAGAAACAATCTGCAATCAAAAAACTGAAATCAGGAGTTGAAATTACGAGATTTAAGGGTTTAGGAGAGATTTCACCTGATGAATTTTCCCATTTTATTGGCAAAGATATACGACTGGATCCTGTATTGTTAAATCATGATTCACAGACCTCTGAGGTTCTTAGGTTTTTTATGGGGAAAAATACCCCTGAGCGTCAGAATTACATAATAGATAATCTTCGTTACGAAGCGATTGAGAAATAAGCTGTCGTTATTTGCAAGAAGTATTACATATAATATATAGTATACGGCATAGTTAATGGCATGAGAAAGAAAAACGTTAAAAATAAAATAGTCATGGAAAGAAAAGATATCAAAATCCTGCGATTAATATTCGGCTTGTTTGTTTTATCATTACTTTTTTTACCTATACAAGGGATAAATGCCCAAGATAATGGTAACGAATCCAATGCTATGGAACTGAAGACCTGGGAGGACGTAATAACTACTGATCTTGCTCCATCGGAATGGCATTGGAATAAAAGTAATTCTACACGTTTCGCAATAAGAGGAGATTTTGACGGTGATGGATTTGAAGAAAATTTGTATGAATCAGCGACTATGCTTTACAGTGACAATACTGAGTTAACACCTTTGCAGTTAGATGGAGATTTAGGAGTATATTTTTTAGTCAATGAGGGAGATATAGACGGAGATGGTACGGATGAAATCAGTTTTATGACGGTTTATCGTGACTATACTAATATCAATTATTTTCGCATTTATTCTTATACGGGCAATAGGTGGAAAGAAATTTTTTGTACTAAGACTCACGAATGGGACTGTCCCAATTATAATCCTACTAAACTAGAAGAAATGTTTGTACATACGTGGAAAAAAAAGAATAATTATGATAAAAATCGTGTCGTTCTCAAACATCATGATGGAGTGGTAGATATGATATCTATCCATCCTAATGGACGTTATGCAATAGAACAAATAAAGATATTAAACAAAAGAGCAATAAAAAGAGAGTGGGGAACGATAATACAACCTCGTACTGATTTGTAGTATTTCTTTAATTCACTTCAACTATGTATAAATAGTTGTTAATTAATGATTATTATCTTGTTTGGTTCTATAATTTCTATTATAGAAATGGTGGGTTGATTACTCAGCGACAATGACAAAATAATTCTTTTTACCTTTTTGAACAAGAATATATTTATTATTCAAAAGTGATTCGGAACTTGTTACATAAGTATCGCTAATCTTTTCTTTGTTTATTGATAAAGCATTACCTTTGAGTTCTCGTCTGACCTCGCTTTTTGAAGCTAAAATTTTAGTCTTTTCCGCCAATAAATCAATTATAGAGATTCCAGCCTCTATTTCGGATTTTGTTACACTGAATTGAGGAACTCCTTCAAAAACGCTTAAGAAGGTCATCTCATCAAGTCTGCTTAAAGTTTCTTTTGTACCTTTCCCAAAAAGTATTTGCGAAGCCTCAGTTACTTTTTCGTAATCTTCCGTACTGTGCACACGAACGGTTATATCTTTTGCCAAAGCTTTTTGGAGTATTCTTGCTTCTGGTTGTTTGTCATGTTCTCTTTCCAATGCTGTTATCTCTTCTTGAGTCATTAAAGTAAAGATTCTAATGAAACGTTTTGCGTCCTCATCGGATAGATTTAACCAAAACTGGTAGAAATGATAAGGAGTAGTTTTTTTTCTATCTAACCAAATATTACCCTTTTCTGTCTTCCCGAATTTTTTTCCGTCAGCCTTTGTAATCAGTGGACAAGTTATGGCATATGCTTCTCCATTGATCATGCGTTTTATTAATTCTGCTCCTGTTGTTATATTACCCCATTGATCCGAACCGCCTAGTTGCAGATGGCAGTCGTAGTTTTGGTACAAATAAAAGTAATCATAACCTTGTAGTAATTGATAGGAAAATTCTGTAAATGAAATACCTGTTTCTATCCTCTTTTTAACGCTATCTTTTGCCATCATATAATTGACAGTTATGTGCTTTCCTATTTCTCTTATGAAATCTATGAATGACCATTCTTTTGTCCAATCATAATTATTAAGAATTTGGGCGTAATTTTTTGCAGATGCATCAAAATTTAAAAACTTTTCAACTTGTACTTTTATACATTGTAGATTGTGATTGATGATTTCAGGAGTTAAAAGGACTCGTTCCGAACTTTTAAAGGAAGGATCACCTATCATTCCCGTAGCCCCACCAATCACTATCAATGGTCTATGACCACAAGCTTGAAAATGAGCCATTATCATTATACTTACTAAATGTCCTATGTGAAGAGAGTCGGCTGTGGGGTCTATTCCTACATATGCCGTTTGCATTCCCTTTTTCAATTGTTCCTCTGTGCCCGTCATTATGCTATGGATCATACCTCTCCAACGCAATTCTTCTACAAAATCTTTCATTTATTTTACGATTATTTGAAAATTTATTTTTTACCTTCCAATCTAATTTTTGCAAAATTACGACATTTTCTTTAAGTCGCCAATATAAAATCGTAGACAACTCTACTAGTTTTTTTATCTTTGCAATCATATGAATAAAATCAAATACTACATTTGTAATCTTTGTATTTGATCAACAAATATTAATATGCATTATAGTTATTAACTTCGCAAGTTAACAATTTAGCGATTGGTATCATTGATTTGGATTATTTACAATAATTGCAGTGGATATTATATACTGAGGATTTAATATTTATGATTCTTTATCAAAATAAAATTTATAATATCTCAATCCCTTGTCTTCATCTTCGCCCATTTCCACCCGTTCTCTTTTACCATGAATATAAATTGTAAAGTTTTTATCAAGTTTTATTACGCTACGCAAATATCTTGAAGCTCGTTTTAGGGCCTCCTCATTTATAAGGAAATTATCCTGCAATTGCATTCCGTTTTCACTTTCATATTGCTGTTTAAATTTACGAAATTGTTCTCCGAAAGTGTCATCGCCAAAGACTTTCTCGGAATAGGTATTAGTGTTAAAGTTTTTATTTTCCTTAAAGAACTCTTGGTTGCGATTAAGTAAATCCGCTTGGTCTATACGCGTCATTTCATATTCCTGAGGTAAAAATTCGGTAACAAAATCCTTGCAAATATTGAGCATATTATCTGTTTTAAAGTATGAATCTTGCCGTTGCATTAGATTAAGAAACTCATCTACCCAATAAACTGCCTCATTACCTCTACTTGTTTTGTCAATTATAGAAACAACATAACCATCGTCTTTTTCTTTATTGAATATTATACAACCTTTATCTAACTTATTAATATCTATTCCATCATCTGACTCTATTGAAAAGTCATCTCCTTGTGGATAAATTTTTAAATAGGTCTGTCTTGTCTCGCTTTTGAAAATTCCTACTGCATCTAAAATCTCCCCGTCTAGATAGCAATTTTGCAAATAAGTAATATATAACTCTCCCGCTTTAATATTGGGATGCAAACTTACATCAAACAGATGTTTTGCCATATCACACGAAGCCAAATAAAGATTTTCTTGTGGATTGTCAAAAATTTTGCTGACTGCAATATAGATTTTATTATTATTTAGTCCCCTTTCATCTGAAAAAACATAATATTGGGAACCCTTAAATGGAGACGTAAAATATTTTAGTAGCAGTCCGGAAATATCACTATTCAAAATATATGGTGCTTTACTTAAATGCAGACTCTCACCGTTTGCTTTATTACCTACTCTATGTAGAACCAAACGTTCAAGAGAGGCATCGTCACATGTCATCATATGTATAGAAAATTTTAGTAGTGCAAATATACGAAGAAATGTTGAATGTAGAATATTGTATGTAGAAAATTTTATTAAATTTGCACAATTAAAAATATTGAAATTATGAAAAAATTATTTTTTATAATTATATGTTTTTTTCTATTTGACAATATGTTTGCTCAGTTGCCGATAGAAGAAAATACATTGACTCAAGAAGAAATATGTTACGATAAAGGATGTAAGAAATTTGTGGAAGGATTATATCCTCAAGCATTATACTGGTTTGAAAAGGGAATAGAGCAGGGACCGATGTATGAAGAAAATTATTACGGTGCCACTACAATTTATTTTCTTTCCACTGAAATGGTTTGGGCTGTAATGTATGGGGAGTTATTTATGGTATTATCACAAAATGATTCCTTGAAAGAGAAAATATCGTGCAAATTGTTTGATGCTTATTTCAATGCTTTCATTTTGAATAAAGGAGCAGCAGTTGCGGATTTTAATAGTACAATAATAGTTTATAGTGATAGTTTTGAAAGGAGAAACAAATTTCCTGAAATTTTTGATAGTTTTATGACAGAATCAGCAAGAGGTATACGATTTATAGATATTTCGGCATTGATTTCAATACGTATGCGATTATTGAATCTAATCAAAACAAAAGCTACAGATTTTATGAATCCGTTGTTTGTATATTGGAATGAGATTATTTCCAAAGGGCATTGGCAAGCATATAACTACTGGCTCTTTGCGTACGGGAACCTCAATGAAAGTACTAAATGGATAAAAGAAAACAAACAAAAATGGAATGCTTTTTTGTCCTGGAAAGATAAAAACCCGATTATTTTATCCAAAACGGATAGATTTTCTCGTTATTTGATGGAATAGGCAATATGGGTGTCTAATTATTTTATGATATTTGCTTGTTAAAAAAAATAACTACCACAAAGATAATAACGTTGTGGTAGTATTATTATAACCTACTGATGATTTAATTCGCTGTTTCTATTTTCTCCTGTTGTTTCTTTTTTTTACGGGAGGGACAATCATGTCAATAACTTTTCCTTCAATATAAACTAAGATAACAGAGTAAAGAGGAAAACGAAAGTCTTGATTTATGATAAAAGATGTTAAAGAAATCAGACCATCTACAATAATTACCATGGTGCCTAAGGATATTTTGGAGTACTTATGAACAATCATAGAAATGATATCACTACCTCCTGAGGTGGCTCCCGCTTTAAAAATTAGTCCTATGCCAAGACCATAGACTACTCCTGCAACAACCGTATTAAGCATGTAATCTGGGAAGAAAAATCTACCCTCTCGACCTATTTCAATCATCATCCCCTCGTGTGGCATTGCTGAATTGGAATTCAATATCTCTCCAATGTGAAGGAAAGGGGCATATCCCCATGTCGTTTCCAGTATATAAGTGAATATATATCCTAAAAAAACTGATAAAAGAGTTTTAACACCAAACTTAGGTCCTAAAACAATGAGACCAAGTATCAATAAAGGTAAATCCAAACAGACGACGTAGAAAGAAAGTTTCCAAGGGAATAGAGCATTGAGTACATTAGATAAACCATATGTTCCTCCCGGTGCTAAATGATAAGGATTTGCAAACATAATATCTCCAAGTACAAAAATGAATGTACCTAACACAACCATACCATAGGACTTAAACCAGTCTTTTGAACCAAAACGTTCTTTTGAATCATTAAGTTGTGCAATCCAATTGTAAAACTTTGATGTTTTTTGCATAAAATTGTTATTATTTTGTGTTAATTGTTTCAAAACTAAAAAGATATATATAGATATCTTGTAAAAAAAGTTTTGCAAAGTTACAATTTATTTCATCTCTTGCAAAATTAAAAATAAAAAATTTTTTGTTTGGAGTAAACAAGGTGACATTTCGGAAAACTAAAGTCCCACATCAATATATTGATGTGGGACTTTAGTTTTTTTTTTACGGAACTTTAATTTTTCTTATATAAGATATATGGAGACAGATAAAGTTGATAACCGTTCCTTATTGAGGCTCTTTTAATGCTATTTAAATTTGAATATAGAACACATAAGATTATTTAATTAAAAAATTAACTCCAAGCAGATTATTTCATTGGATATTTGTTAAATATTTAAATATGAAATAATAATTCATAAATTGACTTGTAAATAGAGTGCAGTTTAGTTATTATTTTTTTCAATGATTATTATAAATAACTAAAAATCTTTTTTAATTGTTATTTTTACTTATTCCTTACGAAATCAGTAGTTACTTTTTTGTCGTTATTTAGAAATAAATAGAACAAGTACTGCAATATCTGAGGGAGATACACCACTGATACGTGAGGCTTGCCCAATAGTATGAGGTCTTACTTTAGACAGTTTTTCTCTTGCCTCAAAGGATAGTGATTTTAATGATTGGTAATCGAAGTCATCTTTGATTATTAGCGATTCGTACTTATTAATTCTATCTACTGTTTCCTGTTCTTTTAGTATATAATTCTCGTATTTAACATTGGTTTGAACAAGTTGTAATATTTCTTTTCTTTTATTTGCCGGTATTTTGTTAACCTTACTTTGTAATTCGTCTATACAAGAGATTAAATGATTCAATTCTACTTGCGGTCTAAGTAATAAAGAAGATATTTTGGTAGGTTGAGATATGGTTGGAGTATCTAGTGACTTGAGAGTATCATTTATGTCAATTGGATTTGCATTTGTTGATTTAATATAAGTTATAATATTATTTTTCATTTTAAGTTTCCTATCCAAGTTTTTCATTCTTTGATTGGTTATCAAATGCAGAGCAAAGGCTTTGGGAGTTAGTCGTTCGTCTGCATTGTCTTGTCGCAACAAAATACGGTATTCCGCCCTTGAAGTAAACATCCTATATGGTTCATCCACACCTTTTGTAACCAGATCATCAATAAGAACACCTATGTATGCTTCGCTGCGTTTTAGTACAAGAGTTTCAAGATTCTTTATATTTTGATTGGCATTTATTCCTGCGATCAAACCTTGTGCTGCTGCTTCTTCATAACCCGTTGTTCCGTTTATCTGACCTGCAAAAAATAAGTTGTTTATTGACTTTGTTTCAAGTGTGTTTTTGAGTTGGGTAGGAGGGAAGTAGTCGTACTCTATTGCATATCCTGGTTTTTCTATTGCTGCTTTCTCAAATCCTTTAATATGATGAAGTGCTTCAAACTGCACATCTAATGGTAGAGATGATGAAAAACCATTGACATACCATAGATTAGTATAATTACTTTCAGGCTCAATGAACAATTGGTGGTGATCCTTATCTGCAAATCGTTCAATTTTGTCTTCTATGGATGGGCAATATCTAGGACCTCTCCCTTGGATACGCCCTTGAAACATAGGAGAGGCGTAGAATCCGCTCCTAAGAATATCATGCACTTCTGAATTTGTATTAGCAATGAAACACGAACGCTGAATTAAGGTCTTCTTACTCCTGAATAAAAAAGAAAATTGTCCGTGTTGTTCATCACCTTTTTGTTCTGTCAGTTTTGTAAAATCAATTGTTCGCCCATCTACTCTCATCGGTGTTCCTGTTTTTAGTTTTGCACAGATAAACCCCAATCGTTGCAAATTTTTAGAAAGACTATCACTGTTGATTTCACCTATTCTACCACCTGAAAAATTAGTTTGTCCGATATGTATTTTGCCACTAAGAAATGTCCCATTAGTTAGAATAATAGCATTTGCTTTTATGGATATTCCAAGCTTGGTTTTAACTCCTGTTACCCTATGATTGCTTATTGTTATATTTGTAATTTCATCTTGCCAAAGAAATAGATTGTCTGTTTGTTCAAGTTTGCGTCTCCACCCAATAGGAAAGGAAATATTATCCACTTGTGCTCGTGGAGAATGCATAGCTGGACCTTTTGAGGCGTTGAGCATACGAAATTGTATGGTATTTTTATCAGTGTTGATAGCAGAATAACCTCCTAAGGCATCAATCTCTCTAACTATTTGACCTTTAGCTACTCCTCCCATAGCTGGATTGCAGGATAATTGAGCAATATTATTTAGATTTTGGGTAATTAGTAGAGTACGATTTCCCAAATTGGCAGATACCAAAGCTGCTTCACATCCGGCATGTCCACCACCAACAACTATTATATCAAACTTTGAAAACATTTTCTATTCTAATAATTTTGAAAAATTGATTTTTAAATGTCAGCAAATTAGAGTGAAATTTTGAAAAATTAAAGTTAGGTTTTGAAAAAATCTTTTTTTGAAGTAATAAATTGAAGCGTCAGATAAAATTATTTATAAAATAAGGCAAGAGCTTCGTTTTCCTTTTGACGCATAGTTTGTTCTTCCTTTTGGGAATGATCTTTAAAACCCAAGAGGTGAAGTATGCCATGAATCATTACACGATGCAATTCATTATCAAAACTTGTATTAAACTCTTGAGCATTCTCCTTAACACGTTCTACAGATATAAAGATATCGCCATTGATAATCTCTTTTTCTGCGTAATCGAAGGTAATAATATCGGTGTAATAGTCATGATTGAGGTATTGTTGATTTACGACTAAAATATTTTTGTCATCAGTGAAAATATATGATATATTACCACATTTTTTTTTGTGATTGGTTATGATTTGTTTTATCCACGCCTTTGTTCTAAGGCGATTGTTGAAAACAAAAGACTTTTCAATAGAAAAATGTATAGCCATAATCTAATCTATTGCAAAATTTTTACCTTGCGAAACGAATATGCTTTAATCTTTTCTTTCCTACTTACAGAAAGTTCCTCTTCTATTCCATCAATTGAGAAAAACAATTTCATTATCTTGCCGTCTTGTGAAATATCTATTGAATTAGCAAGGTGTTTAATAAGAAATAGAGCATCAAAGTTTTGATTTTTCGTATCAGAAAAGCTGATTTGAGAGAATAAATCACTATTTACTTCTATAGAAAAACAAATACCATCCTTGTAATGCGAAAATGATAGTATGATATCCTGATTTACAATATTTAATACGCTCTCTATTGCAATATGTATAGCACCTGCATAACTGTAAAGACGATACTTTTCATAGATAGGTTCCATGAAACTTTCGAATTTAGATATTTGTCCATTAGTAATGTATATCTTCTCCATCATTCTTTTAATTATTCTATTGATTTCACTTATTTGATCTTTCAAAATTACTAAAATATTCTGAAATCTTCACTTTATAATATGAAGAATATACAGGAGGAATTTTTCTGAACAATTCCATATCTCTATTTTTCAATTTTTTAAATTCTTCAATGACCTGATTTTGCTGTATACTCTTGTCTACTCCGGTTTTAGATTCTCGCTTGTCTTCTTTTTCTTTTTCAATCTCTGCTCTTTCGCTTTCCAGCATGCGTGTTATAATTTGTTTTTGACGATTTAATGTTTGAGAGTTAATTCTTTTATTGACAATATCTTTTTCTGTATCTTCCATTTGTTTAATTGCCTGATTCAACTGCCCGACAGCTTTCCCATTATTTTTTTTCAACTCATTGATATATTGTTGCATAATTTTACGAATCATTTCTTGCTTAGCGGCCGCTCTCGCAAGTCTTTCATTCAATTCTTTGCCTTCTCCAATCCTTTGCTTGGAGTGATTACCTCGTTTTTCTAGTTCTTTTTGCAAACGTTCTATTTCTTTATTTAATGCTTCTTGTAAAAGACGCATATTTTTGGGCTCTTTACCGCCTTTATCCTGGGAAGGATAATTGCAACTGTTTTTGGTATTTTTGTTATTGTTCTTTTTGTTATTTCTCATCTTCATTTGCTGTTCATTCATTCGTTCAAGACTTTCAACAAGTAACAAAGCAAGATTATTCATAGAGGACATGGAGTATTGTTGAGAGGTCGTAGCTTGATTGTTTTTAAAATTGTTGTAATAACTTTGGTTAAAGAATAGCAAAGTATTCAAACTGTTCTCTATATTTGTGGAAATTTTGAATGTTTCATCATTTATGATTTTGCTAATCTGTGTTTGCCGTTTGCTAATCTGGTACAGACTGTCAGCAATACCTCGCATACTTTCTTTAATTGCATTTTGATTATTGATAATCTTCTGGTAGGAAGGATCATTTACGGAGGTATTTTGTGTAGAATAAATAAGAGCTTCTTGTTTTTTGGATAGAGCAATAAGATTTTTCAAAATTCGGCGTACATCATCTATATCTTCTCCTAATTGTTCCTCTTCGTTTTCTTGCATTTGTTGCTCTAGTTGTTGAGCCATTTCTTGCATTTGCTCAGATGCTTGTTTTTGATTATCAGCAGCTTTCTTATATTTGTTTTTCTTTAAGTTTTCTTTGGCGTTTCTTTGTTCGTTATTGATTTGTTTTTCTTTCTGTTTGTCTTGTTTGAAATGAAAGGGTTCTTGCAGCATATCATCTTTCTTTTTTGTCTCCTCTATCTTTTTTTGTAAGTCCTCAAATTCTTTTTTCAATTCTTCTTGTTTTTCTTCCAGTCTTTCATTTGATTCTTTTTTTAATTTGGTCTC
Source organism: Bacteroidales bacterium (assembly GCA_052170555.1). Taxonomy (GTDB): domain Bacteria; phylum Bacteroidota; class Bacteroidia; order Bacteroidales; family P3; genus Scybalousia_A. The sequence goes on from JBQNAI010000006.1 coordinate 95,290, forward strand.
TTCGGATAGTTGTTGTTGTCGTTTTGATAACTCTTTGAGTTTGTCAATAGTATTGTTAATATCTTTTTCTACATCTAAACGTTTGTAAAGTTCCAAATTTTTATCAAGTTGTTTGAATATATCTTCGTTTTTTTTAGATATTTTTTCTAATTGTTCCTCTATTTGCTCTTTATTCAATTTTTTGTCAAGCAAATCATTCATTTGTTGCATCAGATATTCCAACTCTTTATTTTTAAGTTGTTCAAAAAGCTCCTCTATTTGCTTTTGTTTTTTTAGAAGTTCTTCGTCAATGTCTCTATACTTGTTTTCAAGCAAAAGATTCTCTTCTATTTTTTGCTGAATTTCCTCTATTTTTTGTTGGATTTCTATTTGTTTTTCTTTCAGTTGCCTTAATTGTTTTTCATCTTGCCACCCCAATTCTTTCTTTTCAGTAAGTTTTTTTGTTAGTTCGTTGATTTCCTGTTGCAGTTTACGAATTGCATCTATCGTTTTGTCTGCTTGCTTTTTTATTTTTTCATTATTGTTATTTAATCTTTCATTCAATTGTTTTTCTGTAGGAATTTCTATTGTAAAGATTTGAGATTTAGTATGTTTTGCCCCATTTATGGCATCATTATCCCATATTTCAAACCAATAATCTACTTTGTCTCCTTGTTTTATCTGATATTCATTCAAATTTTCAGCATGATAAAATTCTTGACTATTCTCACTGTTAGAAACACTCAAATGTTTGGTGAATTCTTTGGCACTGCTGGAATTGGTATGTGAAACTTTGATATGAAAATTCAATTTAGAAAATCCGTAATCATCTTTAATCTGACCACGAAAATAGATATTATCAAGTATAAGAGAGTCTTTTTGTTCTATAACTGCGATGGAAGGTTTTTCATCTGCTATGATGTTGATATTAAAAGATATACTGTCAGTAGAAAGAGTAAAATCGTTTTTTGTTTTTATGACAATATTAGAACTTTTGTGATAGGTGTTTATAATCTTTACAAGTCCTTTTTTATCTGGTTCAAATTCTTTTGTTACAAAGTGGCGTTTCAAAAAATTGTTGTCAGACTTTATTTTGCCAATGTCAGACACTGATTCGGTAAGGAGTGATGTTATTAGAACTTTATTGCAATCTTTTGTCCTTAGGTGCCAAACTATTTTGCTTCCTTGTGGAATAGATAAATCGGTTACATTATTGACTACTTCCTTATTTAATTTCGTATAATTTGGGTATATAATTTCGGCTACCAAATCGGTAAGTATCGGCTTAGGATTAACAATTATGTTGTATATCTTACTATAAACATCTGCTGCCTCAAATTGTATATTGGTAGTCTTTTGAATCTGCGAAATGGTATAAGTAAAATGACGTTTATTTTTTTGAATCATTTCAAAACTTTGTCCATCGATTATCGCGTTTACTCTGTCGGGAAGAATTTCTCCTTTTACTATTACATTGATTTGATAATCACTTTGTTGTACTGCCGTTAAAGGTGAAGTTATTTCAAAGCTGAATGGTGCAGGTTTTTCATAAAAAGTATTATGATTAATGTATCTTTTGCTGGGCTCTGATAATAGGGAAGGGAAAACAAATATTAAAATAGCAATGGTAATTATTGCACAAATAAGATACTTAGAAAAACGTTTGGTCTTCGTAGTATCTATTGCCTTCTGAAAAGGAATCGGTTTTAACAAAGAGGTTTTTTGTTCAATTGCCGCACAAAGCAAATCTATGTTAGACTTTGATGATAATGTTTCAGAATTAGATAAGATGTATTGCAATTGCAATAAATTTAAAAGTTTATCCTGTATAGTGGGGAAGTGGTTACCGATAATTGTTGCCGCTTGTTCATAAGATAAGGTCTTACCTATTTTGAACAATTTGAATAAAGGAAAAATTATCCATATGCATATTATAGACAATGCTAATAAAAGATAAGCATAAAACACAATTGTACGAAATAGAATGCTCATCCAACCGAAGTATTCTATAAGGATAAGGCAAAGAAAAAATGAAATAAGCAACAAAAGAGAGTAAATAATTCCCCTAACTACAAGATTTTTATAGTATTTTCTAATAAAAGTATTAAGTTTTGTAATAATCTCGTTTTGCATCAGTGTTTAACTCTTGCCATTCCTATATATATTGCAGATAATAGAGTAAATACATAAGCTTGTATGAATGCTACTAACAGTTCTATTAACATCATAAAAACGCTGAATATAAGTGGAAGGATACTTGTTGAATATCCCAATACAATGCTTTGATTACCAAAAATAAATATGATGCACACAAGGGACAACATAATAACGTGTCCGGCGGTTATATTGGCGAACAGTCGGACTGTTAAAGAGAATGGTTTGGTAAATATCTCTAAGAATTCCAATACAGGCATAAGTGGAACGGGTAGTTTTAACCAGGTTGGAACATCCGGATTGAGGGTATGTTTCCAAAAAGTTTTTGTACTGGATGCTTGTGTTATGACAAACGTAAACAAAGCCAATGTAAGCGTTACTGCGATATTGCCGGTGATATTAGCTCCCCCTGGGAAAAAGGGCAATAATCCCATAACATTGCATAGAAAAATGAAGGTAAATATACTCAAAAGATAGTTCATATACTTCAAATAAGCTCCTTCTCCAATAGATGGAATGGCAATATCATTGCTTATAAAATCAATGAGACATTCCATTACCGTCTGTACTCCTTTCGGTTCTTTGCCTTCTCGTTGTTTTGTTTTTTTCGCTGCAGACAGGACCATGCAACATATTATGGTTGCAATAACAAATATACCCAATACATTTTTTGTAATGGAAAAATCCAAAGGTTGTTTACCTATGTATTTGCCGTTAGAATCTATACAAATAATTTTCCCTGTTAATCCTTTTCCATCTTTTTCTGTACCAATCTTGAAACCATTGTAACTATTATGACCATGATTAAATTTAGAGGACATAAAACAAAAAAACTTGCCGTCATTAATTAGTATAACAGGTAGGGGTATGGCGATTTCAGTTTCTTTCCAGGTCAGAATATGCCAAGAATGTTCATCCCCCAAGTGTTCCATTATTACCTCACCTGCATTAAATGATTTCTTATTGTTGTTATTGTTTTTACTTTCTGTGGCGAAGACATTAGTTATGTTTAGAGTCAAAATGACATATGTAATTATAAAAAATATTTTTTTCATATCTATATTTGTCTTTCTTAGATTTGAAACGCAAAGTTATGAAAAAAATGGCATATTTAAGCAAAAATTTCGGGGTTTTTCATGAATTGAAAAAATGAGTTTAATATATATGGACTGTTTTGCTGTGAAATCTATGATTACACGTGAGATTGTTAGTAAATCTCTTAGAAAATATTTGTTGAATATTGATGAATCAAAAATGGTTTTTGAGTTTGTTAGAATGCAATCTTAAAAAGACAAAATAAAGTGCAACAATAAAAAATTCTTTCTTGATATTGGTGAACCGTTTTCAAAAAAGAATTTCAATTGCTATTTGTTAGATCTATAGGGTATAAAGATGTGACTACTGTTTCAATAAACGCTCAATTTTTTGTTCCAAATCTTTGGGCTCTACCATAGGTTCGTAACGTTCAATGGTTTTACCATCTTTTGAAACTAAGAATTTTGAGAAATTCCATTTGATATCATTTCCCTCATTGAAATTACTACCTGTTTGTTTATGAATTGCATCTATTCTTTCTCCAAACTCTTTAGCATTTGATGGATAACCCTTGAAAGGAGCTTTCATTTTAAGGAAAGTATACAGTGGAGATTCATTACTACCATTGACTTCAATTTTTTCAAATAAAGAGAATGTTACATCATAATTATTTTTACAAAACCGTTCTATTTCCTCATTTTCTGCAGGCTCCTGATTTAAAAATTGATTACAGGGGAAAGCTAATATTTCCAATCCTTTATCTTTGTATTTTCTGTAAAGATCTTCCAAACCTCTGTATTGAGGTGTTAAGCCACACTTACTGGCAACATTAACTATCAAAAGAACTTTACCTTTGTAATTATTTAAACTGATTAGCTTGCCATCAATATCCTTTACAGAGAAACAATATATACTTTTGGATAAATCTTCAATATTTTGTGTGATTCTAGGGTTGGAAGCTTCTTTATTGTTATCCAGGGGTATTTGTTGAGCAAAGCTATTGCAAACAATCGCACACCATACTGCGGTAACGATACAAAAAAATGATATATTTTTCACAATTTATTCATTTAAAAATTTTTCTATATCGGATTGAAGAGACTCGGGAGTAATCATGGACTCAAATCGCATGACGGTTCTACCATCTTTTGCCACTAAAAATTTCGTAAAATTCCAACGAATATTGTCTTTTGTATTGAAACCATTTTTTTGTTGTTCATGAATGGCATCTAGTTTGTCTCCAATTTCCTTAATGGGATATCCGTTGAACGGAGCTTGCTTTTTTAAGAAAGTAAATAAAGGATGTTCTTTTTCTCCATTTACGTCTATTTTCTCGCTCATATTAAAAGTTACGCCATAATTTATAAGACATCCCTCTTGTATATCTTTAACATCTCCTGGTTCTTGACCTAAGAATTGATTGCAAGGAAATCCCATTACAATTAATCCTTGGTTTTTGTATTTTCTGTGAAGCTTTTCTAAACCTTCGTATTGAGGTGTGAAACCACATTTACTAGCAGTATTAACTATCAAAAAAACATTGCCTTCGTAATCTTTGAAAGAAACTTCTTTGCCTTGAAGACTTTTCATTTTGTAATCAAAAATTGTATTCATACTTGTTTATTTATAAAATCATTAACTATTATCAGAAAATATATCCCAAAGTTATGTAATTAGGAGAACCATACTTATGATATTCATTACGAGCATAATTGAGTGAAAATTTTCTCCACTTGATTCCCAAACCGTAAGAAATTCCTGACAAGGAAAAAGCATCATTAATCTTCATCTCTTGGTGCCTTCGCCAAGAATAACCCAAAGATATGTACCAAGATGCAGAAGGCTTTATATCTACCGCAAATTGTAAGTGCCTAAATCCTTTATCTAAGAAAGATGATATTTTATTTTCCTTTCTTATCGCCCCATCAATAGAGATATTATCCCGAGGGTTCAAAATATCGTTCTCTCTTATATTCCATTTTGTTAAATTATCCACAACAACATACAAAATGAGTGGAGCATGAGAGAATTTTTTAGAAAATCCTAATTGTAAATCCGTAGGCAGGGTATCTCTTATGAGATTAAAAGATGAAATTTGTTTACCAATATTTTTAAGTATCATTGCTACTTGCCACATCTTAGAAGGGGATACATAGGTAGTTGCAATGTCAAAAGCAATTGAGAATGAGGAATATCTCTCGTACTGAGAGAATAATGGTTTGACGGTTGCACCTAAATAAATATTCTTTTCAATCTGCATGCCCCAACCGAAAGTGAATACAAATTCGTTTGCATGGAAGGTACCTGTTATATCACCGTTAGGTTCAGTAGATTGGAAATTGCCGTAATTGATATACTGCAATCCAAAGCCTAAATTGCCAACAGTTTTAAACTTGTGCGAAAACGTAAGTGAAGCCTGATACGTACTGCCAAACAAATCAGTGTAAGTGATGGCTCCTTTGTTATTCAAAGAATCGTTGATAGTGGAGGGATTGGTTAAAGCTGATGATACATCGTCAGAAAAACGAGGTATAAAACTTAAACCTCTTGAAGTCATTTGAGCAGAATTGAAAAGATTTAGTACAGCAAATGATTCATTACCAGCAGTACTTTGTCCTTTTATAATATCAACGGAAACAAAGATTGTAAAAAATATTATGATTATTTGCCTAAATGCTATCAATTTACTGTTTACTTTTATCATGATATAATAAAATTCAACTAAATATAACTATAAACTAAAAAAAACTTAATTTATTATAAAAGATATGCAGGAAAAATAGTTAGATCTATGAGATGTATACATATTTTCAATTGGTATATGAATTATACGTAAAGCAGATATTTTTAACAGTAACAAAATGAAACTAAAATGCCGTTTCAGAAAATTAACTTCAAGAAATAATTTGTTAATCACGCACTTTAATTCTCTGAAACGGCATTTTGATTTTGTAACCAAATAAATCAATCACTTTTGTTTTATCCACGTATCATTGTTTACTTATTTATGGTTGGTGGTTTTTGAAAATATTTTTCACAACTCTATCTTATCCCCATTGGAGTTTAGAAAAATATATTCGGTTATGGCTAAGTCACTAGAAGATATTATTTTTAGTTTGATGTTATAGTCCTTTTCCCACTTATGATAAGGTTTTCTTAAAAATCCTTTTGTTAAGTATGCCGCAACAAAAGGATGTGTTACAATGGTGAGACGTTTTTCGTTTTGCTCGCGAGATAAAAATTTAACATCATGTCGCATATCACTTACAACATTGACAGACGATTTTATTTTCCCACTACCTCCACAAGTTGGACACAACTCAGATACTTCAACATCTAATACAGGACGAATCCTTTGACGAGTTATCTGCATCAAACAAAATTTACTTAAAGGTAAAATAGTATGTCGTGCTTTATCCTTTGATAGCTCCTCGCACATTGTATCGTACAGTTTCTTGCAATTAGCCTTGGAGTTCATATCTATAAAATCTATAACAATGATCCCCCCCATATCTCTAAGACGTAGTTGTCGTGCTATTTCTAATGCGGCCTCAGTATTTACCATTAGAGCATTTTCTTCCTGATCTTGCGAGGCTTTTGTACGAGGTCCCGAATTTACATCAATGACAGCCATTGCCTCCGTTTGTTCTACCACTAAATAAATACCAGAACGAATAGTTACGACCTTGCCAAAAGAATTTTTTATTTGAGTGTCTATATTGAATTGTTCGAAGATGGGAGTTTGCATCTTGTAGTTATGGAGGATTTCTTCCTTTTGTGGAAATATTTTTATAATATAGTCACGTAGTTCGTTGAAGACACGTTCATTGTTTACGTATATATTGTTAAATTCCTCAGAGAGCATCTCTCTTAACATAACAATAGAGGAGTCTTCCTCTGCAACTAGTTTTATCGGAGGAATTGCATGGTTTAATTTGCTAATTATAGACTCCCATTTGGCATATAGGTCTTTGACATCAGCATCCAACTCAGCTACACTCTTACCCTCAGCAACTGTACGAATAATTACTCCGCAATTTTCTGGCTGAATACTTGCTAGCAATCTGCGAAGCCGCTTCCTTTCATCAATACCTTTAATTTTTTGAGAAATTGTTATCTTCTTACCAAAAGGGACAAGCACCACATATCTTCCCGCAAAAGAAATATCCCCACTCAACCGAGGTCCTTTTGTAGATATAGGTTCTTTGGTAACTTGCACTAACACCAGTTGCCCTTGTTTTAGAACATCTGTAATGATACCATTTTTTTCTAAATCAGGTCTTTGTTTTTTTTGAGTGGTGATTCCGTTTATATCGCCGGATATACATTTTGCAACAAAATCTTGGATTTTTAGGTAATTAGGACCTAAATCCAAATAATGTAAGAAGCCATCCTTACCCGCACCTACATCAACGAATGCAGAATTAAGACCAGCCATTATCTTTTTGACTTGACCTAAATAAATGTTTCCTGCAATATAGTCCTGTCCAGGATTATCCTTGTGAAGCTCTACTAACTTTTTATCTTCTAATAATGCAATCTCAACTCCCGTTTCTTTTACATCGATTATTAGATCTTTATTCATTAGAGTTTGTTCTATTTTTTTAGGTTATCAGAATAATAATATTGCGAAACCCTCTGCCGTTAGGTATAGATAGCTTCGCAATAAAAGTTTTTTCCGTCAAACTAAGAACTATTTGTTCTTATGTCTGTTCTTTCTCAAACGTTTTTTCCGTTTGTGAGTTGCCATCTTATGACCTTTCCTCTTTTTTCCACTTGGCATTTTTGTAAATGTATTTAAAAATTAAACTATTTAACACTATTTTTTACATCTTCAACAAAAGTCTTTGAAGGCTTAAATGAAGGAATGTTATGAGCAGGTATAATGATAGTAGTATTCTTTGAGATATTACGACCAGTTTTTTCTGCTCTTCGTTTGATTACAAAACTACCGAACCCTCTCAAATAAACATTATGACCTTTTTTCATAGAGACTTTCAATACGTCCATAAAGGACTCAACGACCTCTTGGACGTTTACCTTTTCTATACCTGTTTTTTGTGTGATTTCCGCAATTATCTCAGCTTTTGTCATATTTTTCTACGATTTTTTAATTATTATTTATTAAACTTAATCCCCTCTTTTCTGAATTTGAGTTTGCAAAGTTATAAAAAAAATAGATATTACAAGAATAAAATATTTATTTTTTCAAAATAATCAATCTTTTATGCAAACTTGTCATTTGGTGAATTGAGAAATTATTTCACTTGTTTCCTTTGCCGTGAAAGAACCTGAAATATCTATCCCGCTTGCGATTAATTTGATTATAGAGGATATGTCCAAATTGGATATATCTTGATATTTTATAGCTTTACCTTTGAATGTACCTTCTATTTTGGAAGATGATGCAACAGTTATATTACATTCTCCTGCCACTACGACGTAAGTATCGCCTGCGTTGTCAAACGGAATGAATGTCATTATGTTTTCGAATTTTTTTATGTCCACTCCTCCTGTAATTATTTTCGCCAAATCTGTTACATCCGTAACATTAGTAACTCCCAATGTGTAAGAACCAACGTTTGTGCCCACTAACCGTATAGATACAGCATTCTTTCCACTCATTGTTGCAACATACAATTTACCGCCCTCTTTATAAGTACCTACTCCGGTATAAGTATAATTCGTTCCGTTAATTGCCATTGTCATTTTCCCCGCTAAATTTGAAACGGTATTGTCATCATTATCACAACTCACGAATACGAGAGGTAATGCGAAACAAAGTAGGATCAATAATAATTTTTTCATATTTGATTTGTTTTTTGATTTTTATCATTTGCGTTTTACACTAACTATTTTGCAAATTTATATTATTTTGTGGGAACTGCAAAATAATTTATTCTTTTTTTATAATTTTGCAACTCGTTATTGGATATTATGGAGAACCTTTTTAGATTTTTAAAACATTATTACTATGTATTCCTTTTCCTGTTTTTAGAGGGAGTCTGTGTTTATTTTATTTCACTTAGTCAGAGTATCCAATCAAGTTCAATAATTTCGGTGGCCAACAATATCTCCGGGACTTTCTATAATGCATTCGAAAATATTGATTCTTATTGTTATCTAAAAAGTAGAAACGAAGCATTGGTTAAAGAAAATATTGCTTTGAGGAAACAAATAAGTACTTCGTTTGTTAGAATAGTTAATAACGTGCATGAAGAAAAGGATACGGTGTATAAGCAACGTTTTTCATTTATTGATGCAAAAGTTATTTCAAAGAGTGTGAATAAAAGAAATAATTTCTTTATGCTTGATAAAGGATCTTTATCCGGAATAGAGAATGATATGGGCGTTATATCGCCTGATGGAGTGGTTGGTGTGGTCGTAAAAACAACTAAAAATTTTGCTTTGGTTATGAGTGTTTTGCATCAAGACAGCAAACTTAATGTAAGAAACATTAGAACGAAAACAACTGGTACTTTGATCTGGAATGGAAATATTTATTCGGTGGGTCAAGTTGTAGACATGCCATCTAGTATTCCAATAAAAAAAGGTGATACCATTGTAACAAGTGGCTTCTCTAGAGATTTTCCTGAAGGAATAATGATAGGTGTTATAAAAGATTTTACAAAAGAGAGTGGGACCGGATTTTATAAGGCTGATGTTAAATTTTCGACGGACTACAATAAGTTGGATTTTGTGTACGTTATAAAAAATTTCTTCAAAATTGAGCAAGACGAATTATTGAATAACCTACAAAATCAAGAAGAACATCAATGATAAAGGTAGTTATAATTAGTGTAATTCAATTTTTGGTATTGTTATTTTGCCAAATATTCTTATTGAATAACATTTATTTTTTAGGGTTTGTTAATCCGATGCTATACATTTGGTTTGTACTTATGTTACCTTTTGCAACACCAAAATGGTTGGTTCTCGTTACTTCTTTTGTTTTGGGAGTTAGTGTAGATATTTTTTCATCCGATATAGGAATTAATGCTTTTGTATCTGTATTTATAGGATTTATACGACCAACAATACTTGTCACATTTTTTGATGGTCTAGATAATGTATCATACCTAAGACCTTCTGCATCATCTATGGGATTTAAAAATTTCTTTTTGTATGTTCTTATATTGGTATTAACCCATCATTTTTTGTATTTTACGATAGCTGTATTCTCGTTCAAAGAAATTTTACAGATTATGGGACGTACGCTGTTAAGTACTGTAATAACGACAGCCTTAATACTATTTTTGGATATGATTTTCCTAAAAAAGAACAAATAATAGCAAAGCAATGAAATTACTTATTCTTACTCAATACTTTCCTCCCGAGGTTGGTGCACCACAAAATAGATTGTACGAATTAGCATTAAGGTTGAAAGATAAGGGTATCGATACTGAGATTCTAACTGCTATGCCGAATTATCCACAAATGCAAATACATTCCGCATATAGAGGGAAAATATATGTGGAAGAAGAATTTGAAGGTTTGCAAGTAAAACGGACTTGGGTATACGTGTCTAAAGACAAATCCGTATTGAAAAGATTGTTCAATTATTTCTCATTTGTTCTTTCAGCACTACTATTTGGATTAGTGAAGCTTGAAAAAAAAGATGTATTAATGGTAGAATCTCCACCGTTGTTCTTAGGAATTACTGCTTATTTATTAAGTAAGGTAAAAAAAGCGAAGTTGGTGTTTAATGTTTCGGATTTATGGCCAGAAAGTGCTGAGAAGTTAGATATTATCAATAATAAGGTTCTTTTGCACTGGGCAACGAAGTTGGAAGAGTTTTGTTACAAGAAATCATCTTTGATTTCAGGGCAGACGCAAGGAATTTGCAAAAATATAAAAGCTAGGTTTGTATACAAAGATGTCTATTGGCTTAAAAATGGAGTGGATATAAATTTCTATGATGTCAATAAGAGTATGGATCATAACTTTCGTAAGACCTGTGGATTTGAAACAAATGATTTCATTTTGTTTTATGGTGGTATAATAGGCTACGCACAGGGGCTGGAAGTGATTTTGAATGCAGCTAACAGGTTGAAAGAAAATAAAAATATAAAGTTCGTACTATTAGGTAATGGACCTGAAAAACAAAAATTAATATGTATGAAAAAGGATTTACAGTTGGAGAATGTGTTTTTTTACGATGCTGTACCGAAATCTCAGATGCAAGAAATAATAATGGAAACCGATGCAACCGTAATACCATTGAGACGATTAGATTTGTTTAAAGGGGCTATCCCATCTAAGATTTTTGAGAATCTTGCATTAAAAAAACCTCTTATTCTAGGAGTAGAAGGAGAGGCAAAGGAGTTGTTTATAGAAGAGGGTAGATGTGGCGTAAGCTTTGTACCAGAGGATGATAAAGATTTGGCAGATAAGATTATCTACCTTTATTCTCACAGCGACGAAGCAATACAAATGGGAGAAAATGGCTTGAAATATGTATGCAAGAACTTTAATAGAGACATTATTGCACAGCAATTTTATGAACGATTGCAAGAATTATGTTAAAATATTTAATATTTGATACGTATGAGACAGAGTACAAATTTACTATATCTCATGTAATAAAGTTAATATGAAAATCTCCGAAAAGAATAAGTGACATATGAAGATAGTAACCGTTATTGGTGCAAGACCACAGATAATTAAAGCATCGGCTCTTTCACGTACTATACGTGGTTATTATAATAGTGCAATTAAAGAGATTGTCGTTCATACGGGACAACATTATGATGAAAAGATGAGTGATATTTTTTTTTCTGAATTGGAAATACCCTTACCGGATTACAATCTCAACATAGGTAGTGGTCTGCATGGAGAACAGACGGCAAAAATGATAACTGGTATTGAACGCATTCTATTGAAGGAACAGCCTAAGGCATTAGTTATATATGGAGATACTAACTCAACACTTGCCGGAGCTATTGCCGCATCTAAAACACGAATACCTATCATTCACATTGAGGCAGGATTACGTTCTTTTGATAAAACAATGCCAGAGGAAATCAACAGAGTATTAGCAGATAATGTTTCTACATTACTATTTTGTCCCACCAAAACGGGGTATAATAATCTAATTAAGGAAGGATTTTCTCCTGATATATCCGTTTGTCCCAATTTCAATACACCCAATGTATATTATTGTGGAGATATTATGCTTGATAATACTCTCTATTTTAAAGATATTGCACTTAATAATTCTGACTATAGAAAACGATTTGGTGAGGATTTTATTCTATGTACCGTCCATCGCGATACAAATACGGATAGTAAGGAAAAACTCTCAAATATATTTTCTTCATTGTTGGTAATAGCACAGAAAAGACGTATTATTTTGCCACTACATCCAAGAACTCGCAAAATGATACCTCAAATGCTTTCTTTAGAATTACAAAACCAATTGTACGATAGCAAGAATATAGAAATAATTGAGCCCGTGGGTTATTTAGAGATGATATACTTGGAGTCTATGTCTAACCTTATTATAACCGACTCTGGAGGAGTACAAAAAGAAGCATATTTTTTAGGAAAACCTTGTATAATATTGCGTCCACGAACAGAATGGGTTGAGATAGTCCAAATGGGGGTAGCAATAATAACAGATACCGATAAGGAAAAGATAATGAATGCGTATGATAAGCTTCAAAGAACAACATTTCAACAGATACCTGCTCTATTTGGTGACGGTAAAGCTTCTGAGTTTATTTGTAAAACAATCTTAGAGACACTAACCTAAGGCTATCTAATACAAATGCATAAATACTTCTAATTGGAGTGTGACATTGGTAAATTCTTTTTCAAAAAGAATTTACCAATGTCAAGAAAGAATTTACTATTTTGAGACTTCAATTTCACTACCATAAAGAAAATCATTTTTCAAATAAACGTCTATATTGAGAGGTGTTATTTTATTTATTCTTTTCGTCTTAATTTGAACTGAAATCCAAATTGTTTTCTTATCTTTGCACCTACAAATAAAATTATATAAGATATGAAATTTGGGGTTGTTACTTTTCCTGGGTCAAATTGCGACCATGATATGTATTATGTGCTAAAATATATTGAAAGGCAAGAAGTTGTCAATTTGTGGCATAAAGAAAGTGGTTTGCAGGGTTGTGATATGATTATTTTACCGGGAGGATTTTCTTATGGAGACTATCTCCGCTCGGGGGCTATTGCTAAACTTTCTCCCATTATGAAAAGCGTGATAGATTTTGCTAATAAAGGAGGTCTGGTGTTGGGAGTATGCAATGGTTTCCAGATACTCTGTGAGAGTGGTTTATTGGAAGGAACACTTTTGCATAACGATAAACAGAAATTTATTTGTCACAACCAGTTTATAGTTAATCAAACAGACAGTACTATCCTTACCAAGGATATTGAAAGAGGAAAAGTATTGAGTATCCCAATTGCTCATGGGGAGGGAAGGTATTTTGCTCGTGAGGACACTTTGAAAAAAATGAATGATAATGAGCAAGTATTGTTTAGGTACTGCAATCAAAGAGGTGAAATCCTATCGGAATGCAATCCGAATGGAAGTGTGGAAAATATAGCTGGGATCACCAATAAGAATAAAAACGTTTTCGGTATGATGCCTCATCCTGAGCGTTGTGCTGATGTAGAACTGGGGAATACTGATGGGAAATCATTATTCGATTCAGTGATTCAAAACTTTATAAAGTAAACTATCTCATTCAAAATTGGAGATACTCGGTTAGATTGCGAGAGTGTTACAAAGCTATTGTTATAAAGATAAACTGGAATGTGGTATAGATGAGGCTGGGCGAGGATGTTTGGCCGGAAGTGTTTATGCTGCAGCAGTGGTTTTACCACCTGATTTCAAAAATTCGTTGCTTAATGATTCAAAAAAATTGACCGATAAGCAAAGACGTCAGTTACGACCTATAATAGAACAAAATGCCCTATCTTTTGCCGTTGCACAAGTAAATAATGAAGAGATTGATAGGATAAATATTTTAGAGGCATCCATACTTGCGATGAATCGTGCAGTAAAATTATTGAAAATTGTACCCGAATTGTTATTAGTTGATGGCAACCGTTTTTATACCGATACAAATATTCCATTCAAAACTGTAATCAAAGGTGATGCAATATTTATGTCTATTGCAGCTGCTTCTATTTTGGCAAAGACCTATAGAGATGATGCAATGATAGAACTATCTAAAAAGTTTCCTAACTACAATTGGCAAAGTAATAAAGGGTATCCAACCAAAGAACATAGGCAATCTATAAAACGATTCGGAATTACTCCATATCATCGCCGGACTTTCAATCTTTTAGGTGAACCTTCATTGTTTGATTAAAATATCACATATAATTGGGGAATAAATGTCAAAAAATACTTTATTCTTCTGTTAGATAGTTTAAATGTTGGCTATTTTTTCCCGATTTGCAATTGCATATAGTCTTCTGTTGTGAATATTACAATGAATCCAGGTTATAAAAAAACACAAATATATTAAGTATATTAAGTATATTAAGTATATGGCAAGTAAAAAAAGCTTGATAAAGTATAAAACAAAAACAAAACTCTCATCTTAATACTTGATGAGAGTTTACAATTCCGTATATCTAGCAACAAAACATTTACTTTTTATAGTTATTCACTATATTTTCCAAACTATCGTCAATTCTCATTTTGTAGAATGAACGCCATACGAATGTAATGGCAATAATGACAAAAACTATTCCGAAATATGGAGCTATATTTCTGAAATTCTCACTTATGGACATCTCCATTGCCAACAAACCAAATAAGGTGGTGAATTTAATAATAGGATTTAGAGAGACAGAAGACGTATCTTTGAATGGATCCCCCACAGTGTCGCCAACAACAGAAGCATCGTGTAAGTCGGTTCCTTTAAGTTCCAGGTCTACTTCAACAATTTTCTTAGAATTATCCCAGCTTCCTCCTGCATTAGCCATAAATACGGCTTGGAATAAACCAAACATAGCAATAGAAATCAAATAAGAAACAAAGAGACTGACAGCATCCTTTCCTCCGATACCTGCCGGCGAAGCTAAGCAAGCAAAACCCAAAGCAAAGAAAAATATTGCTAAAAAGATATTCCACATTCCTTTTTGTGCATATTGGGTACATATTTTTACTACTTCAACTGAAGCTCTACTATCTGCTTTTTTTGGAGCATTAGTGTCTAATTTGATATGTTTTTTAATAAATGCTACCGTACGGTTGGCACCTACGGTAACAGCTTGAGTACTTGCCCCAGTGAACCAGTAGATGACACATCCTCCTAAAATAAATCCTAATATCGTATAAGGGTTGAGCAGATTTAATATGTCTGATGGATTAACTCCTAAGACATTTTGTATAACCAATATGATAGAGAATATCATTGTTGTGGCACCCACCACAGCTGTCCCAATAAGTACCGGTTTGGCTGTAGCCTTGAATGTATTGCCTGCACCGTCATTCTGCTCCAAATAATATTTGCTTTTCTCCCAGTCGGGTTTGAACCCAAATTCTTTTTCAATCTCTTCATTCCTATTTGGCAAATCCTCAATTAATGAAAGTTCGTATACACTTTGTGCATTATCTGTTACAGGACCGTAACTGTCTACGGCAATGGTTACAGGACCCATACCCAACATTCCAAAAGCTACTAAACCGAATGCAAAGATTGCTGGATATAGCATAATAGAATTGCCAATATCTACACTGAATGCATATGCTAAGAACATAAGTATAACAAGTACAACACCAGTCCAAAAACCAGAGAAATTACCTGTTACAAATCCTGAAAGGATATTTAAGGATGCACCGCCATGATGTGAAGCTTTTACAACTTCTTGTACATGTCTGCTATGAGGAGAGGTAAATATTTTAGTGATTTCAGGAATCACTGCAGCACCTATCGTTCCCAACGAAATTATTGTGGACAGTATCAACCACAGGTTACCTCCCAGATGTCTTAATTGTATGTATGAAACGACATAAGTAACAAGTATACTTAGAATAGAAGCAATCCAGATAAGATTAGTTAGAGGTTTTTCGAAGTCTAGGTTATCTGTTTTCCCATATTTTGTTTTTGATATGCTATTATTAATCCAGAAGGCAACAATAGATGTAATAACCATAAGAATTCGCATAGAAAAAATCCAAACTAATAAATCTCTTTGTATGGATGCGTCATTTATTGCAAGCAATATGAAAGATACTAGGGCAACGCCCGTTACTCCATAAGTCTCAAAACCATCTGCTGTCGGTCCTATAGAATCTCCTGCATTGTCTCCAGTACAATCGGCAATAACTCCGGGATTGCGAGGATCATCTTCTCCTATTTTGAAAACTACTTTCATCAAGTCTGAACCTATATCGGCAATTTTCGTAAATATACCACCTGCTATTCTTAAAGCGGATGCTCCTAAACTCTCTCCTATAGCAAAACCTATGAAACAACTCCCAGCTAGATCTGCTGGCATCAATAAAAGAATGACTAACATTAGGAATAACTCAACGCAAACTAGCATAACACCAATTGACATTCCTGCATTTAAAGGAATATTTAATAATTTCAGAGGTTGTCTTTTCAATGAAGCAAAAGCCATACGTGCATTCGCAAAAGTATTCATACGAATACCATAGGCAGCAACGCCATATGAACCTAAAATACCAACAATTGTCCAAAATAAGATAAGCAATACACCACTAATACCAGCACTTTTCTCAGCCAACACTCCAAAATAAATAGCAACAATTACACCAATGAAGATGAACAAGGTAGCTAAAAACTTTCCCTGTTGTTTCAAATAAGCGGAGCAAGTTTTGTAAATAATCTCACCTATCTCCAACATCTTGCCATGCACGGGCAGATTCTTTGTTTTGAAAAAATGATACATACCGAATATAAACCCGAGTATAGTTACTAAAAATCCCCAATGCAAGAAACTCCATTCGTGGATAGCATCAGGGATTATTAAATCAGCTTCGCTCGCAAACATCGTGTTTGCAAAGGCGAGTGAAAGAAGTAATGTTACTAATCTTTTCATTATTATATATTGTTTTAATTTTCTTTACTTGTTTAGAATTTGATACAAGCTAGTGCCTTTAGAGTTGATATCAGATATACGATATGTACCCAAAATGAGGTTGCAAAGTTAAATATTTTTTGACAAAATACAATAAAAAAATAGGAAAAATGATAAAAATATTTTTATTGCAACCTTTTATTACTTTTTTACGTTAAAAAGAAATACAAAGTTGGAAAGTAAGATGGAAAAAATAAGAATGTTTGTAAAAGATTTGAAAAATTCATGCATCAAACACTTTTATGATGTCATTTTGATGGAAAAAGATGGAACAAGAGCGTTGAATATTTCTATTGGGGAGAAAGAGGCGGAATATATAGCATTATTTATAGATAAGATACCATCGCCAAGACCCTTGACATATGATGTTTTCGTACAAATTCTAAATGAATTTTCTTTACAATTTAGAGAAGTGGTAATAAATAGATTCTTTGATGGTAATTTTTATGCATTGGCTATAGTTGAGTGTGGCAAGCAAGAGAAAAAATTTGATATCCGCCCCTCAGATGCAATAAATCTTGCATTGAGAACAGATTGCCCAATCTACATAACGCAAGAAATAATGGACATTGCAGGATTTGATTATTCTAGCTTCTTTAAGGATTTATTTGTTACGCAAGCAGAACAAACACAGGAGGATATTGATAACATATCAATATTCGGTATCAATATGTTACAAGATTTACTGAAAGATGCCATAGAAAAAGAGGATTACATTACAGCATCTATTCTGAGAGATAAAATAAAAGATATGATAAATAATCAGGGTACAGAATGATGCGTTCATACTGTTTGTTTGATAAAGGATATCCTGTGTGTGGAAAGATGATGGATGTTGATTAAGTGTCTTGTGCATGGTGGTTTTTGTTAGTGCATAAGAATGCGGGTACATTTGTTAGAAATAATATGTGAATTTATGATATTAAAGTGCGTGATTAGTAAATTCTTTCTTGACATTGATTTGCTAAGATGACACTTTGAGCATGCAATAGTTAAAATGACCCTAGATAAATACGTATCTAATAAAAAAATTGAAAAATAAAAATTTTAGTACTTAAATCAATTTTACGAAAACAGACTTGTGAATAATTTTGTAAAAAAAGCACGTTGATAGATAAAAAAAATTATTTCCTCCTTTACAAATTTGCAAATAAATTCTTAATGTGGAGAATTTGATGCTAATATGGTTGGTAAACAGTATCCGAATTGTAAAAATATTGTGACTAAATAGAAAGAGATTAGGGATCTGGCTACCGCTACCTTACAAAAAGATAATATAAGGGATTTGTTTCTGTCTATCAAGGCTGATAATATCAGAGAGGATAGTAAGACCCAAAATATTCTTGTACGGTTTATTGTTTTTGAATCTATTGCCTTGTCAAAGTTTTTTAATAGGTAAAATTATAAATTTGAAGACTTAAAAGTTTTTATCAACACTGTATATGTTCTACTGAAAATATATCACGTATAATGAAACTATTATTTTGATGTACTTCAATATTATCGTGTCTTATTTCAAGATGGTAACGTTTGAATATGTTATAAAAAAAACATTCAGTACATTTTGACATATAGCAATGTACTGAATGAAATTGATATTTTACACTTGATTTAATATTACAATTTTCCTGTCAGCCAACGTAAAAGATCGTTCCCGTTAGCGTATATCAGCAATAAGAACAAGAGAGCCATCCCTATCATTTGAGCTCGTTCCAAGAATTTTTCGCTTGGTTTTTTCCCTGTTATCATTTCCCAAATGGTGAACATCATATGCCCTCCGTCCAAAGCCGGGATCGGAAGAATATTCATAAAAGCCAAAATTATAGAAAGAAAAGCTGTCATTGTCCAAAATCGTAACCAATCCCATGTATTAGGGAATAATGAACCTATGGAACCAAAACCACCTATTTGAGAGGCACCTTCTTTTGAGAAAACTATTTTAAATTGTTTAACATACGACACCAAAGTTTCCCAACCGTAAGCAATACCTTTTGGAATAGACTCAAATAAGCTATAAGAGGTATGAATAGTTTGCATTTGAGAAGAATAATCTTTGCAATATGCACCTATTTTCCCTTCTTTACCCAATACAATAGTTGTACTGTCTAAAACACTGTTACGGTAGTAGGCAACTACTATTTTTGTCCCCGAGTAACGTGTTATTTTGGCTACAAACTCTGAAAAAGATGAAGTGGCTTGACCGTTAATTGATACAAGACTATCACCTATTTTTAATCCTGCTTGTTGAGCTAAAGCATTATCAGTAAAATCTCCTATTACAAAAGGCATTCTAGGAATGGCAAATTGTTTTTCTCCTGCTCCTATCATTTCTTTTGCAAAGTTCTTAGGAAGATGTACTGTGGTAGTGTCATTATTTCTCAGTACTCTGATGTTTGTACCGTTGTTGAGTAATAATTCATTGACAACATCTTTCATTTCGTACATATCTTTACCGTCAATTGAAAGAATATAATCGCCATTCTTTAATCCGTATTTCTGAGCTGTCTGATTATAATCGTAACCGTAAGGAACATTTTTCAAAGGTAATATATCCGTTCCCCATGTAAAAATAATAGTAGAATAAATAACTAAGGCACCTATAAAATTTACCAATACACCCCCCGAAATAATTAAAAGACGTTGCCATGTTTTCTTGCTACGGTATTCCCACACCTGGGGAGTAGATGAAAGGTTGTGACCATTTGTATTGTTTTCGTCTATCATTCCTGCAATAGAGCAATAACCACCAAAAGGTAGCCAACCGATACCCCATTCTGTATTGTCAGGATATTTTTTGTACTCCTCAGGAGACTTGGTTGAAAAAAATGAAAAGTGCCATTTACCTTCGTATTTCTTTGCCCTAATAAGAGAAAACCAGGGGTTGAAGAATAGATAGAATTTTTCTACGCGAGTCTTAAATAATTTTGCGAAAAAGAAATGTCCTCCCTCATGGATTAACACAAGAAAAGACAAACTTAACATCAATGCTAATAATTTCATTTTTTATATTAGTTTTATTAATTACTTTTAGATATTTAGTGTGCAAATATACGAATAATTTCCATACTACTTATTTTGTAGTTTTTCTTTAACTGTTTTATCTGTTTGAATATAATCTTCAAGGCTACATTTTTGGACGAAATGGAATTTATCCATTGCATCAGCAATTATGTCTGGGATTTGAAGAAAAGAAATTTCTTCTTTCAAAAATTTTTCTACCGCTACCTCGTTAGCAGCATTCATTATACAAGGCATATTTCCCCCTTTTTCAATTGCATTGTATGCTAAATTAAGACAAGGAAACGTGTCTGTATCTGGTTTTTCAAAAGTTAGTGAAGTAATATCAAAGATATTCATTTTGGATTCAGCAAAATTTACACGCAAAGGGTAGGATAGGGCATAGAGGATGGGTAATCGCATATCAGGGCAAGATAACTGCGCTTTGATGGAACCATCTCCAAATTCTACCATTGAATGTATAATACTTTGAGGATGAACTACGGCCATGATTTGTTGAGCATTCACACCAAATAACCATTTTGCCTCTATAATCTCCAAACCTTTGTTCATAAGAGTTGCACTATCTATAGTAACTTTCTTTCCCATCTTCCAATTTGGATTTTGGAGTGCTTGCTTTACCGATACATTTAGTAAATCTTTGCGTTTTTTTGAACGGAATGTACCTCCCGATGCTGTTAATAGTATTTTTTCTATTTTGTTTTGATATTCGCCTTGTATACATTGAAATATTGCAGAATGTTCACTATCCACCGGTAAGATTGGAACACCATTTTCTACTGCTAAGCGGGTAATCAATTCTCCGGCCACCACCATCGTTTCCTTATTTGCTAATGCAATTGGCTTCTTATATTTTATTGCCTCTATTGTTGGTTGCAATCCCACAAAACCCACAAGAGCAGTTAAAACCATATCTACACTTTTGAAACAAACTACTTCATTGATTGCCTCTTGACCGGCAAATACTTTTATATCTTCATCTTTTAGAGCTTCTTTAACATAGGAATATTTAGATTTATCGGCAATTACTACTGTATTAGGCTGAAAGTACTTTGCCTGCTCAACCAAAAGGTTGGCATTAGAGCCGGCTGTTAGAATTTCTGCCTGAAAAAGTTTAGGATTTTTAGCTATTATATCTAAGGCTTGGGTGCCGATAGAACCGGTAGAACCCAATATGGCAATATTTTTTTTTGTTTGTTCCATAGTTTTTGTATTATAACTATTACGTGGTTATAAAATCATAAATATCAATGGTTATTTATTAAGAAAATCTGGAGTTTGCCCCCACATCAACTTGTTGCGTATGGAGAAATAAAAATCTTGATCTTTCAGGCGGACAAGATTCCAGCTGTATGGAGCTTTTTTAAGTGTTATCTCTCCTTCGTTTCTTTCTAATACGGTATATCCATCCATTAACATTTTACATGGATACTCTGTATGAGGGATTCTTACTCGTATTGAGTCTTGATCAGAAATTATTACTGGGCGAAAAGTTAGATTATGTGGGGCAATGGGAGTAAGGCATAGGCATTTACTTTCAGGTGTTATGATCGGACCTCCAACACTCATAGAGTAAGCAGTAGATCCTGTCGGGGTGGAGATAAGTAATCCGTCACCAGAAAAAGTAGATACGTATTTGTCATTGATAAATACCTCTAAATCGATAATTCCCCCCCTATTAGTAGAGAGAAAACAAGCTTCATTAGCAGCAAACCTTCGTTTATTACATTCAAAAGAAAAATCACTTATTAGTATTTGGCGTTTTTCTATGGTGAAGTTATTGTTCTTTATTTCTTGAACAAGTTTAGTTATATCGTTTCGCCCCGCTGTTGTTAAAAAACCTAAATGACCAAGATTGATTCCTAACACAGAGATACTTGTTTCCAAAACATAATCCAAAGTGTCTAGCATCGTTCCGTCTCCCCCTAAGGACAATAGCATGTCTGTTCTTCCTTTCAACTCTTCCTTTGTATTGAATGTTTTGATATTGGAGAGGGTATTTAGCATATCACCAATTGCTTCAAAAAACGGTTGCCATACAAGGATCTGGTCGTATGTCTTGCAGATATTATCAAATAACAGTTTGATAAGGTCTTTATCTTTTGGACTCTGTGGTACTTTACCATAAATGGATATTTGCATTACGAGGAGTATCTTGATATTATTTATTATTGATATTAATTACAAATATTTAAAAGACTAATTATTTTAATGAAAAACAGATATTATTAGATTTTCCCATTTGCTATTTTCCATAAAATCAATAACTACACCTAAATAATGTAGTTATTGATTTATTTTGAATGGATTTTGCATTGACAAACCTCCTTCCAATCTCTTTTGTATTAAGCTTGAAAGACCTTCTCTTAATTCTTGTATTTCGCTTTTTAGCAGTACATTTTGGCAAAAGGCATTCATCAAAAGCATCTTTGCTTGTTTTTCTCCTATGGCACGAGTTCTTAGGTAATAAAGAGCATTTTCGTCTAACTGTCCTGTTGTTGCACCGTGAGAACATTGTACATCATCGTTATATATTTCTAAAAATGGACGTGTATTTACCTTTGCCTTGTTTGTAAGTAAGATATTGTTATTGGTTTGTCGTGCATCATTATTTTTAGCATTATAATCAACAAAAATATGCCCTAAAAAATTCGCTTTAGACTCATCGTCAAGGATTCCTTTGAACAATTGGATGCTTTTGCAGGAATCTTTGTAATGATAAACCTCCACAGTAGTTTCTACACTTTGTTCAGTATCCATAATGTACAGACCATTAAGGTCGGCAGAAGAATGTTCGCCGTTGAAATTTGTACGGATAGTATTTTTAAGATTACCTCCGTTGAGAGTTATAAAGAATGTGGTTAATTCGCAATCGTTATTAAGATTGAAGATAAGGTTGGAAGAGATAGCCGTTTGATTGTTTACGTTTTCCATTTTGTAAAAGGCGACCGTGGCATAAGAATTTATTTGTACATTGATGTTATTTATAACAGTTATTTTAGTTTTAGGTAATGTGTCATCACAATATAGGAAAGTAACTTTTGAATTTTCTTCGGCTATAATAGTTGTGTTACTTGTTATATTTGAAGAATTGTCGTTATCAAGAAGATTGATTATTTGTACTGGTCGCAATATTTTTGCATTGTTCTTGATACGTATCACACAATCATTCGTATTTGTATTTTCTATGCTTAATTGATCTTTTAGACAATGGAATGCGACGTTGTCTTCGGCAACGAATCTACCATTTTGTTTTTTTATTTTTATTGTATCCAAAGACGGTATGTTGCACGCGAAACACTCGCAAATATTATCTTGTGTTATCATAAAATTTACTGAATTTGAAACAGTATTATCTATTTTTCTATTTCTTTTCTTATCCAATCGTATCCCTTTTGCTCTAAAACTTTTGCCAATTCTTTGTCTCCACTTTTCACAATACGACCTTCATAAAGTACGTCCACTACATCAGGAACTATATAATCTAAAAGTCTTTGGTAGTGGGTAATTACAATTATAGCATCGTCCTTTGTATGTACTTTATTTACTCCTGAGGCAACTATTCTCAAAGCGTCTATATCTAAGCCGGAGTCTGTTTCGTCTAAAATACTAAGAGTAGGTTGTAGCATTGCCATTTGGAATATTTCGTTTCGTTTTTTTTCTCCTCCCGAGAAACCCTCATTCACACTTCTGCCTGATAAAGAAGACGAAAGTTCTACATATTGTTCCTTTTCTTTCATTAGTGTCAAAAAATCCTTTGCACTGATGGGGTCTAATCCTTTATATTTTCGTTGTTCATTAATAGCTGTTTTCATAAAGGTGGTAATACTTACACCTGGTATTTCTACAGGATACTGAAATCCTAAAAAAATACCCTCACATGCTCTTTTTTCTACACTCATGGATAAAAGGTCCATGCCTTTATAGAGTATCTCGCCCTTATTTACTACAAATTTGTTATTACCTGCAATAACAGCTGCCAATGTACTCTTTCCATTACCATTAGGTCCCATTATAGCGTGAATCTCTCCTTTATTGATGGTCAGATTCAACCCCTTTAATATTTCTTTATCTCCAATGGATACGTGCAGATTTTTTATTTCCAATAATGCCATTACGCTTTATTATTTTATCTTGTTATGATCTAATCATGTTTCTACAAATATTTTGCAAAGGTATAACAAAAAATCTTTTTATGCAAACATTAAAAAAGCATAAATTCAACGAATATTTCAGGTTTTTGGATATTAGATTGTAATGATTGTCGTATGTTGAGAGAGGATATAATGTTTGATTAATTTTGTTCAAGAAGTGTGAGATAGAATAGGGGTGGGCTCAATCAACCAAGACTTTTTCCAATATTGAGGTTAAAAATATGGGACATCTCTGAGGTTTACGAGTTTTTTCATCTACAAAACAAAGTTTATTCCACCCCTCACAGTGTAGGATTTCTTTACCGTTTTGTATGGAAAATACTTTGTAATGAAATTCTATCTTGGCTTGTGGCATTCCATACACGGTTGTTTTGATTATTATGTTGTCATCATAATGTGCCGGGATATGGTAGCGAGCAAATTGTTCAATTAATGGCATCATTATGCCTAATTTTTCTATATCATCATACGAAAGACCGCAATGCCTCATTGTCTCTTCTCTGCCTATTTCAAAAAAACGGAAATAATTGCTGTTATGGACATATCCCATCTTGTCTGTTTCGTAATACTTGACTCTATAAGGAAAATCAAATGAATATGTTTTCATTTCTTTTTTTAGATTAATTTACATTAATAAGTTTTTGCACCGAAAAGATAATGAGCTAAGAATTTACTTTGTCGTAGCATATAACTAACCCCTAAGGTAATAGCAATGATTAAAGA
Organism: Bacteroidales bacterium; assembly: GCA_052170555.1. Classification (GTDB taxonomy): domain Bacteria; phylum Bacteroidota; class Bacteroidia; order Bacteroidales; family P3; genus Scybalousia_A. The sequence goes on from JBQNAI010000006.1 coordinate 120,441, forward strand.
GGATAACACTACTACAACTAATGTCTCCAATACGATATTGTTATTGCATTCAAAGAAATAGAACATCATATTGGAAAACTCTTTATACGCTCCGCTGCGAGGTAAAAAAAAGTAATGTATCAGATAAATATCCATTGTTCGCTCTCCTATGAATTTCAAAATTTTAGAAAATATTTGTTCTTTTTCGTTTTTTGTCATACCATAATCAAAGTAATGCGAGCTATTCATAAATATCATAAAAAAGACAACTAACCCCAAATATCTGACTACAACATCATGAATAATCTTGTAATATAGTGTGTTTGTTTGTGTCCAATCTATTTTCCATATGATAATCATTGCAATGGTAAATAAGCATATTGATAATGTTTTTATCCAATCTTGTTGAAGAAAACTATTGATTTGTGCCCAGAATTTACGTGTCAATACACCCAATATAAAGTATTGAAAATATGTTACTAATTTTCCGACAGACAATATCCGTCTTAATCCGGTGTTGATATAAACAAACTTATTGAAGTATAGATACCATCCGACTAATATAATTAACAAAAAGATTATATTTGCACATTTCTCATTTAATTGTAATTGTTTGCAAAAAAAGTTTATGGTTAAGTAAATCAAAAAGATTTCTAATAGGACCAACATAAACCAATATTCTACAAATCCGTTGGTAAAGAATTGTGTTATGGGATTTTGTCCTTTTGTAATATACAAAGTACTAAAAAAGATGGAGGTCGGTATTACCAATATTAGGATTTTCTTCCATAATGTATTAAGATAATATCTTGTTGTCCAGTGATCTAAGGATTTGTATGCCACAAAACCACTAATAAGGAAGAAAGTAGGCATACGAAAGGTTATAAGAATAGAGCCCAACACGGATTTTTCGGCATTGATACCCAAACCAAAAGTCATAACGTGAGCAACTACGACCAAAAACATTGTCATGCCACGCATAGCATCTATAAAACCTATACGTTTATTCATTATGAATAAATTGTATTGAATGTTTGATAGACATAGTACAAACAAAAAAAACAGTGAGTAATCACTATGCCTCTAATTACTCACCATAGATTCCTTATTTACTACACTATTTAGTACTTGATATATCCCTTTTGTAAAGCGTTATTCAGACAGGACATTATACCTTTTTTGTTTATAGTACGCATTCCTGCTGCACTAACTTTGAGTGTAATCCATGTGTCTTCCTCTGCAATATAGAATTTTTTAACCTGCAAATTAGGATAAAATCTTCTTTTTGTTTTAACGTTAGAGTGTGAAACTCTATTACCATTTTGAGATTTCTTTCCTGTTATTTCACAAATTCTTGACATGTCATTATACCTTTTTTAATTATTATCCAATCTACTTTCCTCATATTGACACCCATCTTTTTAGGACCGAGTGTCCAAAAATTTGAGTTTGCAAAGTTACATACTTTTTTTTGAACTGCCAAATATTTTGCGAAGTTTTTACTTTTTTATTCCTTTATTCTCTTGCCCTCAAATAGTCTATCAATGAAATTTTCTCCATATTGAGATTAAAGTTTGTTTTATGTATATATTTTTTTTACATATTTTTATCTAAACAATTTTTTTAGCAGTCTTTTTCCCTTATGGGATTAGTGCCAGGTGCGGCTTTTTCTATTTTTTTGTAGTTGCTGCTATCATTATCTATGCATTCGTTAGTATCACAGGCATCAAGTAGTAACGAAACTGCAAAAGTAATAGTAAAAACAACACAAATCTTTTTGTATATCTTTAGTATTTTCATATTTTTATATGTTCTGATAATCTGCATGGCAAAAGTACAATAATTTTATTGTATAACGCTTTTTTCTTTTTCTAAAGTATTAGTTTGTTTCTTGAAGATAAGAAATTGTTTCTTGAAAAGAGTTTTTTTCTTTTTAGAAATGGTTAAATTGTTTTGTGAAGATAAGAAATAGTTTACAGACAATAGATAAAATATTTGCAATCTTGCAGAAACAAAATATGGATTTGAGTGTTTTTCTTAACTAAGTATGTTATTTTTTATATTGATAGCTGTTGTTATTTATTCTATTACGGTTGGCATGTAGAGGGATTCAATAAGGAGGCGTGAAGAGGATAAAGCAATTGAGATAGTCGTTACACGTAGTTTTTGTTGTACTGCCTTTTTAGTAAGAGAATACATCTTATACAAATAAGTGGCTGAAACAAAATAATAGTTATAAACCGAAAAAAATAAGAAAGGATTTTGTAGGAGGGCATAAAAGAAAATGGCGAGACTTTTTCTCGCCA
>JBQNAI010000007.1:0-101908 GCA_052170555.1 Bacteroidales bacterium
CCTGTGTCGTAGGATATGAAGCTAAAAAAGAAAAACAATCAAAAAAAATTATGATTGTCGCAAAATAAAAAAAAGAGGTTATTTTTACCTCTCTTTTTTCATGTACCTCTCAATTCTGATACAATAAAATACTTATTTCTTAATAACTTTTTCTTTGATACGGGCACTCTTACCAGAAAGTTTCCGTAAATAATAGATTCTTGCACGGCGCACAACACCATGTTTATTAACAACAATATGATCAATAAACGGGCTATTCATAGGGAAAATTCTTTCAACACCTATTCCATTAGATATTTTCCTAAGAGTAAAGGTGTTATTTGCTTCTCCTTTATGTCCTTTCACTTGAATAACTATACCTTGGAATTGCTGGATACGTTCCTTATTTCCCTCACGAATTTTATAAGCTACTGTAATAGTGTCGCCCGATTTAAATTTTGGAAACTCTTGCACTGGATTTTGACTTTCTATAAATTTCATTAAATCTTCCATCTCTTATTTCTTTTTAAAAGGTTTCACCACTATTTTTTTACTAATTTTACTACGGTTGTGAATGCTTTTGGATCGTTCATAGCAAGATCTGCAAGTACTTTTCTATTTAGTGCTATATTATTTTTATGTAGTAATCCCATAAAAACAGAGTAAGATATTTCATTCTGACGACAAGCTGCATTTATACGATTAATCCATAAAGCACGGAATTCTCTTTTCTTTACTTTACGGTCTCTAAAAGCATAGGTCTGACCCTTTTCCCATTTGTTTTTTGCAACGGTCCAAACATTTTTACCTCTTCCCCAGTAACCTTTGGTGCGGTTAAGGATTTTCTTTCTACGCTGTCTTGAAGCAACAGCATTTACACTTCTTGGCATTTTTTTTAATTTTTTTGTTTTTTATATCAGCGACAAACATATTTCGTACTTACTACTGATATAATGGTTAATAATTTTTTTTACCCAATGTACTTACGAAATAATTATCTTCCAAGCATCTCATTCAACACTTTGGCGTCAGAATTTGATACCGTAGAGTAAGCACATAACACTCTTTTCCTTTTATTTGACTTTTTGGTCAAAATGTGTGAGTGATAAGCATGTCTCCTTTTCAATTTACCTGATGCAGTTACTGTAAACCTTTTCTTTACAGCGGATCTGGTTTTTGTCTTTGGCATTTTTTTTATCCTCTTTTTTGTTGTTAATAAATTATTTATTTGTAAAAAACGTCTTTAACAACGTTTAATTATTATTTTTATTGTCATTTTTTCTTCGTTGGGGCAATTATCATCAACATCTTCTTACCCTCTAATTTTGGCATTTGTTCCGGTTTTCCAAACTCCAATAAAGCTTCTGCAAATTTCAAAAGTTTCTGCTCACCTTGTTCTTTATAAACTATAGTCCTTCCCTTAAAAAATACATCAACTTTAACTTTATTTCCTTCCAGTAGAAAGCGAATTGCATGTTTTAATTTAAAATCAAAGTCGTGGTCGTCCGTTTGAGGACCGAGTCTAATTTCTTTCACCGACATTTTAACGGATTTGGCTTTTTTTTCTTTTTCTTTTTTCTTTTGTTCATAAAGAAATTTTTGATAATTCATAACCTTGCAAACAGGCGGATTGACACTAGGTGATATCTCTACTAGATCTAACCCTTGTTCGTTTGCAATAGCTAAAGCCTCTTTTAAACTGCAAATTTTTGGTTCAAAACCCTCACCGACAACCCTCACAATCGGCTCTTTGATGTTCTCGTTAATCAAATGAGGAACTTCCTTTTTTATAGGACCCCTCCCACGAGATTGATTTGTTGTTTCTATAACTAGTCCTCCTTATATTTAAAATTTATAAATCAATTAATTTTATTCTAATTCTTTTCTAACTTCCTCTTGTACTAATTGAGCAAACTCTTCTATCTTCATTGCACCAATATCTCCCCTTAAATGTTCGCGAACAGAAACCATTCCATCTAATTCTTCTTTTTCACCGACGATAAGCATATAACGGATCTTTTTGACTTCAGCATCACGAATTTTCTTTCCTGTTTTTTCATTACGGTTGTCTATGTTCCCTCGCAAATCTGCCATATTTAAGTTATTGTAAACTCTTTGTGCATATTGTTCATACTTTTCACTTATAGGGAGTATTATGTATTGATCAGGGGTAAGCCACAAAGGAAACTCTCCTGCTGTATGCTCTAATAGTACGGCGACGAAGCGTTCCATAGAACCGAAAGGGGCACGATGGATCATAACCGGACGGTGTTTCTGATTGTCTGCACCTATGTATTCCAAGTTGAAACGTTCGGGTAAATTGTAGTCTACCTGAATTGTTCCCAGTTGCCAACTTCTACCTAAGGCATCTTTAACCATAAAGTCTAATTTAGGACCATAAAATGCAGCTTCTCCTGTCTCAGTTATTGTCTTTAACCCTTTTTCTGCCGCACTTTCAATGATAGCACGTTCAGCTTTGTCCCATATTTCGTCCGATCCAATATATTTCTCTGTATTTTTAGGATCTCGTAATGAAATTTGAGCTGTAAATTCGCTAAATTTGAGTGTTTTGAAGATGTAAAGAACAATGTCTATAACTTTACAAAACTCCTCCTTTATTTGATCTTGAGTGCAAAATATATGAGCATCGTCTTGAGTGAAAGAACGTACACGAGTCAATCCATGCAATTCTCCACTCATCTCATAACGGTAAACAGTTCCAAACTCTGCTAAACGATATGGTAAATCTTTATAAGACTTAGGCATCAAACGATATATTTCACAATGATGAGGACAGTTCATAGGTTTGAGCATATACTCTTCTCCTTCTTGTGGAGTATGAATAGGTTGAAAAGAATCTTTACCATATTTTTGAAAATGTCCTGAAGTTTTATAGAGATTAACATTACCAATATGAGGAGTCATAACCTGAACGTAACCATATTGTTTTTGTACCTTGGTTAGAAAATTTTCCAATCTTTTTCTTAATTCAGTCCCTTTTGGCAACCATAAAGGTAACCCTTGTCCGACATTTTGAGAGAAAGCAAACAGTTCCATCTCTTTACCTAATTTTCGGTGGTCTCTTTTTTTTGCCTCTTCCAACATAGATAGGTATTCATCTAACTCTTTCTTTTTTGGGAAAGAGATGGCATAAAGACGCGTCAATTGTTTATTACGTTCATTTCCTCTCCAATATGCACCAGCTAAGGAGGTAATCTTAAAAGCTTTGATAGGAGAAAAATCTACAAGATGAGGACCACGACACAGGTCAGTAAAATCACCGCTCTCGTAAAAAGTAATTTTCCCATCCTCCAAATCTCTTATTAGTTCTATCTTGTACTGCTCATTTTTTGCAGCAAAATAATTCAATGCATCGTTTTTACTTACTTCTTTACGAATAAGTTTTACCTTTTGTTTGACTATTTCGGTCATTTTTTTCTCTATCTTAGGAAAATCTTCTTCCCTAAGCACATCTTCACCAAAATCTATATCATAGTAAAAACCTTTTTCAATTGCAGGACCTATTCCGAATTTTGCATTGGGATAAATAGATTGTACTGCAGAAGCTAATAAGTGTGCAGAGGAATGCCAAAAGGTTCGTTTGCCTTCTTCATCATTCCAGGTATTAAATTTTAAGTTGCAATTCTCAGCTATAGGAGTAGATAAGTCCCTAACTTGTCCGTTTATAGTTACCGAAAGCACATTTCTTGCCAATCCTTCACTGATAGACTTTGCAACGTCCAATGCAGTCGTACCTTCGTTGTACTGCCTTATGCTTCCATCCGGTAGAGTTATATTTATCATAACACAGATTCCTTCCAAATTTATCAATAATTAACTTCTATAAGAGAGAATTTTGAAATAATTTGCAAAGGTACAATTTTTTTTTATTATTACGCTAAATATTTTATAAAAAATTATAAAATTTTGATTTTAGATAGTTAAGTTTTAGCTGCCAATGGTATTGTTGTACAGAATTAAAAGTGAATCCCGTTTGCAAACACAGTATAGATCAAGAATTATTCTATGTTCTAATTTTAATGTATTTGTATTTAGCGAAAAATATTTTCAATTGATTTTATATAATATTGTACTTTATCATTTGTGAATAGAAATGGAATTAGCAAATAAATGTGATAATATATTTATTTGTAGAAAAAAAATTGTGACATGACATAAAAGTTTTTTGATTAGCAATAAATATTTTTTATTTCTTGAAATTATTATTGTCCGGACGGATTAAAATAGATTTTTGGACGGTTTGAAAGCATACTTTGAACCGTCTAAAATATATTTTTAAACCGTCCAAAATAAAATATTTTGAAGTATTACTATATTTTTTCCACATTTTACTATATTTTTTTTGTAGATAAAATAAAAATAACTACATTTGCAAAAAATAAAGTATTAACAATAAAAAATATATTGCCGTATGAACAAGGAAATATTAGTAGGTATTGATTTTTCCAATGCATCTCTTACAGCTTTGAGGCTGTCGGTGGATATAGCAAAACGAACAGATAAGAATCTTATGCTGCTTTGGGTACAGACCTCCGAAAAGGATCCGGCGGAAGCAGAAGAAATTTTAAAAGATTTGTGTAAATCTTTTGAATCATCTGTGAATGGAATGTCTATTTCATACAGGATAACTGAAGGTAAAAGAGTGCATACTGCAATCAATAAAGTTGTAAAGGAAAGAAAGCCTTATTTACTGGTAATAGGTACTAATGGTAATAGCGGATTTGATGAGAGATTCGCGGGAGCTAATGCTTTTAAAACATTGAGTGACTGTCCTGTGCCGGTATTGTTATTAAGAGAAAATTTTGACTTCAACAAACCGTTAGAGAACATAATCCTTCCTATAGATTCAACACCTGACACTCGTCAGAAGGTGCCTTGGACAATGGAGTTTGCAAGAATGTTCCCTAATACTTGTATAAGGGTACTGGGGCTTCAATCTTATTCTGGAGAAACCATTAGGGGAGAAGTTAAAAGTTATGTAGAAAGTGTAGAAAAGTGGCTTGCACAAAAAGGATTGAAATATACAGTGGAAATTAGGGAATCGGATAATTCTACATTGACAACATTGGATTATGCTAAAGAAGTTAATGCAGATTTGATTGTAATTATGACAGAGCAAGAGAAAACTCTTAGCAATCTTTTCTTTTTAGGACCTTATGCACAGCAGATGATAAACCTTTCTCCTTATCCTGTCTTAACTATTGCACCAAAAGAAATAAATGGAGCTGGTAGATAGCTATGTGTCTAATAAAAAAAAGGAAAGAGTGAGTTAAATATGTTAATAGATGAAGTATTTTGCGATTTTGTTATCTGTTATCGGTAGTTGGTTATGTTTATTTGAGAATTGTGCTTATGCCCAGGTGGAGGTAATTGCTGATGGCAGGTTGCAAACTATACTGGAAAAGCATGTGGAATACAATCGCATGACAAAGACGATAAAAGGATTTAGAATAAAAGTAGCAACATTTACCGGAGAAGGAGCAAAGGATGAAGCTTTTTTATTGAAGAACGAATTGTTAGGGATATTCACTCAAATAAGAACATATGTTATTTTTGATGAACCTTACTTTGTTGTGAAATTAGGAGATTTCCCTACGCGTTTGGATGCATATGTGGTACTTATGCAAATAAAATCGAAATTGCCCACCGCATTGATTATTCAAGATTACATCAATGCTCCCGTAATAAATGAAGATGATTTGACAACGCCTGATTATTTTGAACAAGAGTTAGAAAACTAAATAATAAATTAGAAAAAATGAATATTAAATCTTACATTTTAGAGAATAAAGATAGATTTTTGGAAGAGTTATTCTCTCTTATACGTATCCCCTCTATATCTTCGCAGTCTGAACATAAGTCAGACATGATAAGATGTGCAAATCTTTGGAAAGAATTGATGCTTCAAGCTGGTGTAGATACATGTCAGATTATGGAGACCGAAGGTAATCCGGTCGTTTATGCTGAACGAAAAATCGATGATAAGTATCCAACAGTTTTGGTTTATGGTCATTATGATGTTATGCCAATTGATCCCATTGAAGAGTGGAAAACAGATCCGTTTGAGCCTATCATGAAAGATGAAATAATTTGGGGGCGTGGTGCTGACGATGATAAAGGACAGAGTTTTATGCAAGCCAAAGCTTTTGAGTATCTTAACAAAACCAATCAATTGAAATGTAATGTTAAGTTTATGCTTGAAGGAGAAGAGGAAATAGGTTCGTGTAGTCTTTATAAGTTTTGTCAAGACAATAAACAAATGTTACAAGCAGATGTTATAATTGTTTCCGATACGAGTATGATAGGCACGGATACTCCGTCTATCACAGCTGGTCTGAGAGGACTTGGATACATAGAAGTTAAGGTTACTGGACCTAAGGCAGATTTACATTCCGGTATTTATGGAGGTGCGGTTGCTAATCCTATAAATATATTGTGTAGAATCATATCTCAGTTGCAAGATGTAACAACAAACAAGTGTACTGTGCCTGATTTTTATAAAGAAGTTGTGGAGTTGTCCCAACAAGAAAGAGAATTGATGGCAAAAGCTCCTTTTTCAAAGGAAGAGTATTTGAATATTATCGGTTCGCCCGACTTGTTTGGAGAACAAGGTTATTCTACAATAGAACGTACAGGTATAAGACCATCTTTTGATGTGTGCGGAATTTGGGGTGGTTATACGTCAGAGGGAGCAAAAACGATAATACCATCCGTTGCACACGCTAAAATATCGTTTCGTTTGGTACCTGACCAAGATTTTAATGTAATTACTCAGAGAGTTGCTGACTATATTAGGGAAATAGCCCCTAAATGTGTGAAAGTTGAAGTAACTCCTTTGCATGGAGGTTATGCATATGTTTCACCTTTGAATTTACCTTCATATCAGGCAGCAGAAAGAGCATATATACGTACTTATGGCAAACAACCTATACCTACACGATCGGGAGGTAGTATTCCAATTGTCGCCGGATTTGAAAGAATTTTGGGGATTAAGTCAATACTTATGGGTTTTGGGTTATCAAGTGATGCAATTCACTCTCCAAATGAAAATTATCCATTGAAACAATTCTTCAATGGGATAGAAACAATATCATACTTCTATGAAGAGTATGCAAAGTTGATGCAGTGATAATCTTTTTTAGAGGGATATACAACATTGCGTTGTACAAATTATGATACAAATAGTTTATTATTATACGGAGTCGGAATAGTGTTATTCAGACTCTGTATTCTTATTTGTAAATAAGAAAAATAGTATTTTTTTTGCCTATAATAAAATCTTTTTCTATTTTCCATTTGGCTACACTCTTGGTTATAATACTTTGAGAAGAGGAAGTTATATCAGTTGCGATGCATAATAAAGTTGCGTCGGATAGTATTTTAAGTATTGACTGTAACATCTTATCATTGCGATAAGGTGTTTCTATAAATATTTGTGTTTGATTGTCTTTATAACATCTTTCTTCTATTTGTCGTAACCTTTTATCTCTATCACTATCTTTGACTGGGAGGTATCCTAAAAAAGCAAAATTTTGACCGTTGAAACCACTTGCCATTAATGACATGTAAATAGACGATGGTCCTGTTAATGGCACAATATGTATATTTTGTTGTTGAGCTATGGCAACAATTTTGCTACCGGGGTCAGCAACACAAGGCAATCCTGCTTCTGACATAAGAAATATATCCCTTCCTTCATTTAGTGGTAGTAAATAATCCATCATCTCCATATTTGTTGTATGTTCGTTCAACACAAAGAAAGTTGAATGGTCGAAAGAAGAAAGGTAACCTATTTTTCGTAAAAATCTCCTTGCAGTTCTAAGTTCCTCAACAATAAAACAATCGCATGAAAGTATTTTTTCTATGCTGTTTTTAGGTAAACATTCTTGCCAGTCTACATCGGATAGTAGTGTTGGAAATAAGTATAATGATGCCATAGAGACTCAAGATTGAAAAATTTCACTTTGCAAAAATACAAAAAATCCTTATAAACATTATTCTTTATGTGATTTTATATTTCATAAATAGTATGAAAATCGTTATATTGATAGTTGCTCATAACATTGTGAATATTATCAAAAATATAAAGTTTGTGTGAAATAAAGTGAGACATTGGCAGGGTAAAGTGAGACATTAAAAAAATGAGATGGCATCTCATAATATTAAGATGCCATCTCAATGAAATTAATAATTATATCGTTTTAGAATTTATGAAATTATTACTTTTTTAAAGTCTCAGGAAGTAATGTTACTTTCACATATTCTTTGTGTTGTAAGTATTTTGTTGCAGATGCCTTGATATCTTCAGACGTAACCGAATTAACAAGATTGCTATATGTCTCCATATTTTTAATAGGTTTGTTATACAAGTATGAAGATTTAATAATGCTTAACCAGAAATTATTTGAGGAAGAGTATTGAGATTCTCTACGTTTGATTAACTGCTCCTTTGCTTTTGCTAAATTAGTTTCATCTACACCATTTTTGATAACCTCGTCAATTATCTCCCAGGTAGCTTTCTCTACTTTCTCTGTATTATCTGGAGCACAAGTGTAAGCAGCCATCATAGAGAATTCAGGTTTTGGAAATATACTATAATCCACTCCTAAATAAGGAGAATATGTGGCACCTAACTCTTCACGTATTTTTTCCGTAACTTTTATTTGAAGAATCTCTCCCATAACGTTAATAATTTGCTCTTCCTTATCGCCAGTTGAGAATGGTTTATTCATAACGATATACATAGTCGCTTTATCGTCTGTTCCTTTATACACTTTATCATCTACAACTCCGGTAGCAAACTTAGGAGACACATCTTTCCACTGTTCCGTTTTACCTGTAGAAGGAATACCTCCGATATATTTCTCAATCATAGGCTTGATTTCGTTAATATCAAAATTACCTATAAATTCAAAAGTGAAATCTGAAGCATTGTTAAACCTTTCTTTGAATATCTTATACATTTTATCAATATTAAGACTATTGATTTGCTTTTCAGTAGGTATTTGTATAGAACGTTTATCATTAGGATACATGCTCTTTTGCAGTTGTAAAGAGAAAGCAACTTGAGGGTTATTTTGAATCTGTTTTAACTGAGAACGTAGATTCTCTATTCTAACATCCAAAATTTCTTTGTCTGCACGAGGAGAAGTAAAATACATATATATATATTGAAGTAATAATTCAAAATCTTTAGGAGTACAATTACCATTTATACCTTCTGTTAAATCATTGATAAACGGCTCTGTACCAAAGGAATGTTTTTGTTGGAATTTGCTTAATTGATTGTGATCCATTTGTCCAATACCACTACCATCAATAATCCCGGCAGCCATTTGTGCATTGAATAGCATATCATCTGGATACAATGAAGTACCACCATTAGACCAAGATTGCATTAATATTTCATTGTCTTTCAGAGTTGATGGTTTCAAAATAACTTTTGCTCCATTAGACATGGTCCATTCGGTGTATCCAAATTCATTATTTTGAGTCTCTTTATTTACTTTGCCGACCTTTACATTTTCTGCAAAGAAAGGAACCTCTTTATAAGTATCCACATATGGCTTTGTTTTTAAGTTCTCACCATTTTCCAGTATCTTACGGATATCATTGGTTGTAGGAACTTTTAAGCCTTTTCTTTCTGGCATAGTCACATATGCAATAATATTTTCTTTAGTTATCCAATCTTTAGCCATATTATTGATCTCTTCCAACGTAATTCCGTCCATCAATGATTTAGCCCAACGATACTCTTGACGAGCTCCCACAACAGGAGTTTGTTCCAAGAAATTATTTACATACTCCATTGCAAGAGTGGAAGAATTAATCTTATTAGATTCTTTAGCTGCTCTTTCGTATATTTCAAGTACTGTTTCTTTAGCTCTTTCAAATTCCGTGGATAGAAAACCGTGTTGTAAAACTCTTTGGTTTTCCTCAATTAAAACTTTTAGTGATTCAAGAATCTTACCATCTTTGCTAGTAGCTGCTAAAAGGTAACCACCGGCATTACGAGCAATGAAAGAAGGTAAGAATCCACCCTGAGCACCCATAAAAGGACAACCTTTTTTCTGAGAAAGTTCGTTGAAACGGTTTGCAAGCATTGTTTCATAAAGATTAACCATCAAACCAAGGTTACGGAAATCGCCGACAGTTTTCATCGTAGGGACTTCTTTTTTGTACAGTACAAGAACGGTAGAAGAGGTCGCTTCCTTATCTGTTGCAACTGCAATCAAAGGTTCTTTGTTATTAGGAATACTAAAATTAGGTCTATTAAGAGGAGCTTCAGGTTTAGAGATCATTGAGAAATAATCCTTAACCTTTTGTACCATCTCATCGGCATCAAAATCTCCTACGACAATGATAGCTTGATTATCTGGACGATACCAAGTTTTGTAAAAGTTACGTATTGAAGAATATTTAAAAGTTTTCAAATTTTCTAGCGTACCTATAGGAAGACGGTCGGCATATTTACTACCCTTCAATATGATAGGCCAGGTTTGACGACGCATACGATCCTCTGCTCCCTGACCTAAACGCCATTCCTCTATAATAACTCCTCTTTCGGCATCTATTTGAGAATCTGTCATGAGCATACCTGCAGCCCAGCCACCAAGTACTTTTAATCCTAAATTGAATAACTCAGGTTTATCTGTTGGCAGCGTCAATTGATAAACAGTTTGATCAAAAGCTGTGAAAGCATTGTCATCTCTACCGAATGTAATACCCTCCTTTTGTAAAGCATCAGTCAAATCATTGCCAGGGAATTGTAATGTACCATTGAATCCCATATGTTCAGTGAAGTGAGCTAAACCTAATTGATCCTCTGTCTCCAATACTGAGCCAGCGTTTACGGCTAAGTAAAATTCTGCACGTTTTTCCGGTTTTTTATTTGATTTCACATAGTACGTCATTCCGTTATCTAACTTCCCATAACGAACTGTACTTTCTAGTTTCATCTCCTGATTTAAGTCTACTTTGTTTTGGGAGAAACTTATTGTGCTAAATAATAAGCACAAACTAATTACTAAAAAACTTCTTTTTTTCATTTTGTTACTAATTATTTATAGTATATTCATATGATTATTTTACTTAATCTTAAGTACGAGCTTGCAAAATAACGAATTTTTTTGCTAATGACCAAATCTTTAATCAAAAATTTTAGTTTTGGTATTATCTAAGATATATATCTATTAATCCCTCGGGAGCATGAATATACATCGTTCTATTCTCTCTATCTACTTTATTCAATATTTCATCAATCAGGGGTATTAATATTTCTTTATCATTAAAATTTATATTCATTATGGGCTGAGTAGTATTATCTATGATTTCTTTTATTCTACCAATATTTCCTTCCTTTTCGTCTATAACTTTAAATCCTATAACCTCATGAAAGTAAAATTGATTACCACTTAATTTTGGTAGAAAATCTAACGGTAGATACATTTCTTTACCAACCAAAAGGCTGGCTTGTTCAAAATCTATTTCCTTAAAAGTGACTACGACCTTATTGCCGTGATAACGAAAAGATGATATATCGTATTGAACCAGTCGTTTATTGATTTCTATATATAGGTACGATAAATCTTTATAGGTATGGATATCATCTACATCCAAGAAAAGTACTAACTCTCCCTTATAAGAAAATGGTTTTACAATTTTGCCTAAATAAAAACAATTTTCTTTTTTCATATGTTTATATTTATTTTAGAATTATTATGAAAATAAATTACAATCATTGGGAATGGGACCTATTTTTTTCCAAAAAAAAACAAAAGACCTGTAAATAATTTAAGTTAATACAGGTCTTAAAACTTTTTGATAATAAAATAAATTGATACTTTACTATTCCATGACAGGAGTTTGTTCTACTACATCTTCGTTTGCTGAGGTCTGTTCATTGGTCTCAGTTGATACCTCTGCATTCTTAGAAGCCTCCATTTCAGCTCTTTTTTTTGCTATAGCTTCAGCTCTTTTTGTATTGACATTAGCCTCTACCTTCAAAGCTTCCTTGCGTTTAGTACTCTTCTCATTAGCATTTTTAGCTACTTTAACAGCAATCTTTTTCTCTCTTTCTTCCATGTATTCATTGAAACGCTTATCTGCTACCTCCTGAGAGAAAGCTCCTTTTTTGACTCCGCCTTGTAAGTGTTTCTTGTACAAAACTCCTGTGTAACGAAGTAAAGAACGAACGGTATCTGTAGGTTGAGCACCATTCTGTAACCACTTACATGCTTTGTCTACATCTATCACAACTGTAGAGGGTGAGGTTAGAGGATTGTAAGTGCCAATTTTTTCAATGAATTTTCCATCACGTGCTGCACGAGCATCTGCTATTACAATATGATAAAAAGGTTGGTTCTTTTTACCATGTCTCTGTAATCTGATTTTTACTGCCATTTTGTTTTCTTTTTACTTAAAAGTTAAATTAATTAATAACGAATTTGCAAATTTACAATTTTTATTTAGAATACCAAGAGTTTTGATATAATTTTTTATTTCTAACACATTATTGCTTGGCTTGGAATAATTGAATTTGTAATGAGATAGTGACAAAATAAACTACTATAAAATCCATTCTTCTTGAGTTTGCCATCCTTTACGAATAGATATCGTTTTATCAAAAAATATTACTTTTTCCGGGATAGTGTTCTTATGAAAGTTACCCTTATCCCACTTATTATTATTGTTTGTATCTATGATTACTCTTAGTCTATATTTCCCTTCCTTTAAATTTTTAAATTCATTGTTTGTGTTATCAGTCTTTGCAATAATGTCTTTACCTATTTGTTTATTTTCGGTATCGAACAAAGATAATATAATGTTCTGATTAGGATCAGTACTGTCAGATACTGTGACAGTAAAACTACCATAATCATCTTGTGAATCAATATGGAATTTTTGTTTCATAGACTCGTTGTTACATCCTCTGATATCGCAAATTTGATTACTGTCTATCAATAATGTATATTCTACACCTTGTAACCATTCTAAAGAACAAGATAATATTTTGGGATTATTATTATCGGATAACAACTTTACAGAAATTGTATCATTGTCATGTATGATATTTGCGATAACATCTGTATTATTTATATTTGGTAGTGTATATGGTGAGATTATTTTTAAATTTTCAAAAAATGATATACTATCTTGCATTAAAGAAAACTTAAAAGTTTTTCCCTCTTCGTTGTTCTTTTTTTTTCTTTTATTGAATGTTAGATCCAATCTTTCTTTAAATTTTTCTGTTTGTTCAACTTCTACTTGTATAGTGTCAAAAATAGGATTACGAATGGAATAAATGGTAATTGTATCCTTATTTTCATTTTTATGAATGACAAAATCTTTTTCATCTATTGACGGGGTATTGAATATGATGTTGAAATCATCTGTTGTTGGTATGGATGTAACTATTTGTATCTCATATTCATTGTTTATCTTAGATGCAACTATTTTGGGGATAGTATCTTCTGCAGTATTGTATAGTAAGGGAGAAATAAATTTTGTAAATTGTTCATCATCTTTCTTTTGTTCGTATGGAACTTTTATCTTAGCGACGGCAAATCCCTCGGAAGCAAGGTCGTATATCATATTTTGGTTTAAATCTTCAAAGGCAATAATCATATATTTCCCTTCTTTGATGTTACGGAAATAGAAATCACCCATAGAGTCTGACTTTGTGATATAGTCAGGTAAGTTTTTTTGAATGTATGTTGGATTATCGTTACGATAAAGTGCAACATATTTTGAAGGTTCTGGTTTTAGTGTATAGGCATTAATGACTCTATTTTTGTAAGTAAATGTGTCAATATTATTTCCTGTGGAAATAGCAAAAGAAAAGTGAGATAAGCGATTACCCTCTGTAAAATCAATGATAGCATCTGTAAAATCAAAAATATAAGTAGTATTTTCTACAAGAGAATCAATATCTTTTATGTAAAGACTTTTGAGTTTGCTACTAATAGTTGGCTTTTTTTTCAATGGAGGAGAGATAATAAGCTTTGTGGTTGCATTATCCAAAACGATATATTCGTCAAAATGTATTTCTATGGAATTACCCTTGAAGTTGACTGAGTTTTCTTTTGGTTGAGATGATACAAACTTGGGTGCGGAAATATCCTTACTGCCACCTTGGGGAGGGACAATCCTTGCACAGGAAGAAATTATAAAACCCAACAATACTATTGTACAATATCTACTGAACAGAATATCGTGCAGATGTTGTTTCATGAAAAGTCATTTTTAGTTGATTTTGCAAAGATAAACATTTTTTTTGTCATAGCATAAAAAGGTAAAGACATTTCTCTATACATTGTTGGAATATGTATTCATAAAAAAATAAAGTGTTATAACAATATTGGATTACATATTTACGTTACGAAGCGGTAATGATATAATCTTTAATTTATGGGAAAACATAAGGAGATAAGACAGATAAAGTTTATACTATATAAGTATTTTTCGCTAAGGAGTGATAAAGATAATGAGGGTCGTATTATTGAAGATATAAAGCGTGGGATTAGTTTTCGTGGTGCAAATCTCTGGATATTGATACTTGCTATATTTGTTGCATCTTTCGGATTGAATGTTAATTCTACAGCTGTTATTATCGGAGCCATGCTAATTTCTCCTTTAATGGGACCGATTATCGGCATGGGATGGGCGATAGGAACGGTAGATTTTGATATCCTCAAACGGGCTTTCAAAAATTACCTAATTACTACTGTAATTAGTATAGTTACAGCAACTATTTATTTTGTAGTTACACCATTTGATGAAGCACAAAGCGAACTTTTGGCTCGTACAACTCCAACAATCTATGATGTTTTGATCGCTTTCTGTGGTGGAGCGGCAGGAATTATTGCTACGTGCACAAAACAAAAAACAAATGTGATATCAGGAGTGGCTATTGCTACTGCTTTGATGCCCCCTTTATGTACAGCAGGGTATGGAATAGCAATGGGTGAAATATCTTATTTCTTGGGAGCATTCTATCTTTACTTTATAAATAGTGTTTTTATTTGTACAGCGACCTTTTTGGGCGTTAAGGTTATGCATTTCCACAAAAAGAATATGCTAAATACACGACATGCTACTACTATTCGTAAATATTTTTATATAATAATAGCAGTTGCAATTATACCATCTATATTTATGACAGTAAGTATTGTTAATAACAGTTTATTGAATACAAACATTAATCTGTTTATCAAGGAGCAATTGTCAAGTAGTGCTACTAAAATAATTTCTCATGATTTGGACAAAGAGACTAAGATATTACGGTTCGTTGCTGTCGGCAAAGAGATAACATCTTCACGTATAGAAGAGTTAAATAAGGAGTTGAAAAAATATAAATTGAATAAATACAAATTGCAAATACTACAAGGTAGTGAGTATAGTGATGTTATTGAAACTAATGGACAATGGACAGAATTAAATGTACATATTGCTGAATTAGAGTCAGAACTGAATAAATACAAACGTTTGGAAAGTTTAAGTAATACCCTAAGTGATGAAATCAAAGTATTATTTCCATATATCAGAACAGTGTCTTTGTCCAGGTGTAAGCAAGCTAATATTGCTGATACAACACAACAAACGGTAATTATAGCAGTTCTGGAATCCGATAGGGTAGAGGATATAAGTGTGGAGAAAAAACAAAAAATTCAACAGTGGCTACAAGCACGTACGAAGGAAAATCAAATTAAAATTTATTTGACTGAATAGATATTTTCAACAGTACAAAATAAGAATAGAACTATTAATGAAGATGTTTTAGTTACTCAAAGGAGTGGCTTTACTTTTGTGGAGTAAGTTGTTGATGAATATATTTTTCAATTTTCTTCATAAGCCACATAGGTGTAGATGTAGCACCGGAAATTCCAATAATATTGAACTGTTTTATTGTTTCTAATTCAATATCTGTGACATCAGAAATAAAAAATGTGTTTTGGTTATTATTCTTACATAAAGTATAGAGATAAAGTCCGTTGGATGAATCTTTTCCTGATACGAACAGAACACAATCAACACTTTTAGCAAAGTGTTCTATCTTTTCAGCTCTGGAAGATACTTTCTTGCAAATACTATCTGTAATCAGAATTTCTTTTGTTTGGTGTTTGGCTTTTATAAGTTTTATTATATTCCAATAATCTTCTTTGTTTTTGGTTGTTTGTGAAAATATATGTAAGGGTTTTGTCATATCTATTTTATCTATATCTGATTCGTTAGACACAACTATTGCATTATTTTGTGTTTGTCCACAAAGACCTATAACTTCTGGGTGATTGAGTTTGCCAAATATTACAATTTGACCTCCCTTTTGTTTCATGTTTTCGTAACCTCTGAGAACATCTTTTTGAAGTTTCAATACCATAGGACAGGTAGCATCAATAAGTGTAATATTATTATTTTTTGCTGAAATATATGTGGATGGTGGCTCGCCGTGGGCACGAATCATAACTTTACGGTTACTTAGCCGTTCAAACTCTTGCAAAGAAATGGTTCTTAATCCTTGCTTTTCCAAGCGTTGTACCTCCATGGAATTATGTACTATGTCTCCTATACAATACAAAGTACCTTCCTGTTCCAATTCTTTTTCCAAAGCATTTATCGCCCTTACAACTCCAAAACAAAAGCCTGCATGTTGTTCTATTATAGTGGTCATTAGATTGTATCAATTTATAAACAAATATTATGTTTTAATATTATCTATCAAGCATTAGAAACATTCTTCCGTTGGAAAATAACATTGTTGTTAAATCCTTTATGCTTACTGTTTTTATTCCATAGGAATTTTCCACATCTCTTAGTTTGCCATCTTTAATTTCCACCATTATATTATTTTCTTGAATAATATCGTCAGTAATATGTATTCTCATATCTGTAAAGCAAGATTTTGTGGCATATAACTCCAATATCTTTCTAACGTTTATAATTCTTATCATAGTATTGTGAGATGTGGATATTTTAACATCTTTATTCAACTTTTTTGCAATAAAAGATAATAAAACCTGCTTTGATTCTAAATCATTAAAATCTATATGCAACAATTCAATAAAGTCTTTCATTTCTTTCCCTACAGCAAAAGCTTTATTTGTCCCGCGATAAGTAACACAGAAGCGTAAGTATTCTTCGTTATTGTACAAAGACAGTGTATTATTTGTATGTTTTACGGCATTATCAATACAAGTAAAAAATTTACTATATTGATTATTCATAATATTTGGCTGTGTTACGAAAATATATTTGGACATCAATATTTCATCAGCTGAGTTTTTACTAAATATTTCATGAGCTGAATTATTGCATTTGATAAATTCGAACCTGTTGTAATAATAGACTAGACTATTTTTTGCCGCTATTAACCCACACAGGTAGAAGTCTTGTATATAAAGATTGTTTAATGTATGATTTATCAATTTTGAGGCAAATCCTTGACCTCTGAATTTGTTGTCTGTAAGAATTCCGCTTAGATAAGCAAAAGGAAATGTCATTTTATGCCATAACCATTGATATTCACAAGCAATTAAACAGCTGATAAGATTATCTTTTTCACTGATATGATAAAACGTTTTATAATTCAAAAATGTGGCAAAGTATTTTTCAATAAATGTCTTATCATCTTGGAAAATATCTTGCCATAATTCCGAATATTTATTTACCCATTTACTATTTACCTCATTTTTCATTAAATTTCTATGGTACAGATGTATTTTTCTATTAATTGATACGGGTGATAAGATAATTTAGCTTGTCTTAATCCCATTATTCCTTTATCTTCCTCTCTGTTGATGTAAATAAATTGCGGTGGCATCTGAATCGCCATTTCTTTATTTATAACTGTATATGACCCCATGTAATTTCTGTCTGCTTTTTCTACATGTGTGTCAAATGTATCGTGATTTATTGGACTACCGATAGAGAATGCAACCATTTTATCTTGTACATAAAGACTCAAACCAAAAATTTCAAGTTCATCAAACCAATCAAAAAGATATTCTATTACATATTTTTCATCATCATAATCCCTTTTATACTCAGGAGATATGTTCATTTCTTGTTCTCTCCAGGTTTGGAGCATTTCTAAGCAAGATTGTTTATCGTTTTTAGTCAATTGCTTTGTTGTATATTCATATCTGTTTGAAAATTGATTGATGTGATTGCGTTTAGGTTGATATTTTTTTCCTTTCAATGTCATTAAGTCTTCACGAGTGTACAAATAATCATACATATTTCTGTTTGCAGTAATTTGACAATGCTCACAAGTACAATTTTTTATTATTTCAGGATTATCTATAACAAAAGCAATTTTGTAATTGTTTTCTTTGGAATCTTGAATCAATATTGGAGCAATATCTTTCAACGTTTTTTCTCCCAAAGGCAAGTAATAAAGTATATATTTTTGATAATCCAAATGTATTCTTGTTAAAAGAGTTTTTTTGTCTTGTTCATAATACTCTCCATGGTACAAGAACGAATAGCAACATAGGTTGCCAAATGAATTTTCCGCGTTGCGAGGTAGTTTGTTATGGTAATAACGCTTGAAAAGAGCGTGTTTGTCTGGTGTAATGGGCTGAAAGTCTAACATATTTTAATACTTGTTTTATTCTTTGTCGTAAATCAAAATTGGACGATCGCTTTTGTAAAAATAAAGTGTTTCGTCAATTATTTTGTATGAGTCCACATCGTTTAGATTATTTAAATAGATTCTTTCGTTGACAATATTGTCATCCGGACATGCCATACGCGTAGAACCGATAGAACGAAACATTATATGATTGCGTTTAATGATTACTTGAGAGACGTAAGTATTGCAGCCTGACGAACCACTTGCATATTCGTTTTCACGAGTTATGACAATAGTTATTCTTTCCTCTCCATTCTTATAGGATATTTTTCTATTGTTTAATCGTGATAAAACCCAAACTCTGTCATAAATTTCATTTTTGTCTCCATCTATTATTTCCTGTGCAAAGGTGGTTGTAGACAGTAGTAGAGCGGATAGAATAATGATTGATGTCTTTATCATAAATAACAAAGTTATTAACTCACAGTTTGCAAATTTACAAAAATTATACCATTCAATGTCTTTAAATTTATAATTTAAAGAAAAACTATTAATTGTTTGTAAAATTGAAGTGCCACTTTGTAAAATTGAAGTGAGACATTAATTTTTTAAAGTGGGACATTGCAAAATTAAAGTCTGATAATAATTCTATTTTATTGCATTTTATTTTTACACAGCTAAATTTAGTAGAAATAGAGATATTATTTGTTAATATTAAATTATTGGTTAATAAGATATTAATTAAAAAGATAATGAAAGAGATTAAAAAAAAAATTTGTTTTTATCTCAATTCAAAATAATATTGTATTTTTGCCACCGGAAAGTGTGGATAGATTTGAATTGATTGCAACCACGATAAAAGAATGCTAAAACAAAAGTCCTTTTATTCATACCGATTTCAATTCTTATCTATTTCCGCTAATTTTAAATTAATAACAATTAAAAAAAATAGTAGAGATATGTCAAGATTTATTACATCGGAATCAGTATCCGAAGGACATCCGGATAAGATTGCCGATCAGATTTCAGATGCGTTATTAGATGAATTTCTAAAATGTGACCCCAATTCA
Source organism: Bacteroidales bacterium (assembly GCA_052170555.1). Classification (GTDB taxonomy): domain Bacteria; phylum Bacteroidota; class Bacteroidia; order Bacteroidales; family P3; genus Scybalousia_A. Next base: position 19,642 of record JBQNAI010000007.1, read on the forward strand.
AGAGTCGCTTGTGAAACGTTGGTAACAACGGGAATGGTAGTATTGAGTGGGGAGGTTAAAAGTGAAGGGTATGTTGATGTTCAGACAGTTGCTCGCAATGTTATACGCAATATCGGTTATACTAAGGATGAATATCAATTTGCAGCTAATTCTTGTGGAGTGATGTCTTCAATCCATGAACAGAGTCCTGATATTAACCAAGGCGTGGATAGAACCAGACCTGAGGAGCAAGGGGCAGGAGATCAAGGTATGATGTTCGGATATGCTAGTAGAGACACTGAGGACTATATGCCACTGCCTTTGATGTTGGCTCATCAAATTGTATATGAACTGTCGCAGATTAGGAAAGAAGGTATTATGATGACGTATTTGCGTCCTGATTCTAAAAGTCAGGTTACGATAGAATATAATGATAGCAACAAGCCTTTGGCGATCCATACAATAGTTGTGTCAACCCAGCATGACGATAACGTAACTATCAAACAAATAGAGAAAGATATTAGATTGATATTACTTCCTCGTATAGCAAGTAAGCAACGTAAAAAAGAGATTAAAGATATGTTTCAAAAGGATTTTCGTTTGCTTGTCAATCCTACCGGAAAGTTTGTCATAGGAGGACCTCATGGAGATACCGGATTAACAGGGAGAAAGATAATCGTAGATACCTATGGAGGCAAAGGTTCACATGGAGGTGGTGCTTTTAGTGGTAAAGATTCAAGTAAGGTAGATAGAAGTGCAGCTTATGCAATGCGACATTTAGCTAAGAATATGGTGGCAGCAGGTCTTTGTGATGAGGTATCCGTTCAAGTAGCTTATGCAATAGGTGTGGCAGAGCCTGTTGGATTGTATGTAGATACTTTTGGAACCAACCATACGGAACTCACAGAGGGTGAAATAGCAGAAAAAATATTAAAAGTATTTGACCTGCGTCCTTATACTATCATAGAAAGGTTTGGATTGAAAAATCCTATATTTTTACCTACAGCTGCATATGGACATTTTGGTAGAACCCCTTACAAAAAGGAGGTGGATATTATTCAGAAAGGTAAAAGAATAACCAAAGAGGTAGAATTCTATCCGTGGGAAAAATTAGATTATGTAGATATTTTAAAGAAAGAATTTAATATTCGTTAAGTATAGTACCACATATGGATAATTAAGTGGAATTAGACAAAAAAATACATTAAAAATTTAAAATTCTTTCTTGGTTTTAACAATTTTTATCAAGAAAGAATTTTTTTTCTTTTTGCTGGTTACCAAATTCCTTCATTTTAGATATATTTTTTTATTAAGAAAATATTTTCTTCCTATTAGCTTTATAAATTAATACAAGACATAGGATATATAAGAGTGTAATATAACTATGTTATATGAATATTATACAATGTATTTTAAAAAATTAGAATAGACGGTGTACACAACTCTAATGTAGACAACTTAAATATATTTAAGTTGTCTACATTAGAGTTTAGATTATATTATTTTGTAGGAATATTTTTTAGAATGTCCAATGTGTGCTCCCAAAACATTTTGAGTGTTTTAATATCCATTCTTTCGTCAGGCGAATGTACGCCTCTAAGAGTGGGACCGTAAGAAATCATATCCATATTAGGATACTTTTTACCTATCAAACCACACTCTAATCCTGCATGTATTGCTCTAACGATAGGTTTTTTACCGAACAATCTTTCATATGAAGCAACCACTACTGACAAAATCTCACTATCTGTATTAGGTGCCCAACCAGGGTAACCATCAGTATGTTCAACTTTACATCCTCCCAATAACATACATGCTTCCACTCTGCTCTTTGCAGCCTCTAAGCTACTTTCTACCGAAGACCGTTGAGAGGTTACTATATGTACTTCGTTTTCAACTATCTCGATTGAAGCTAAATTAGTACTTGTCTCTACGAAACCAGCTATTTCTCTACTCATTGATAAGACTCCATGCGGTATTGCATATAAAGTATTCAATAGTTTTGTAACATCATCCTTTATAATAACCAATTCTGGTCTTTCAGTTTTAACTATTGTCAATTCCAATGTAGGTTCAGTAGTACGAAATTCATATCTGATATCAGTAGAGAACTCGTTGAACAATTGAAGCATCTGATTTTCGAAATCGGGATTTATCATAATGAGAGCTTTAGCCTCTCTTGCAATTGCATTTCTTAAATTGCCACCATTAAAATCGGCAAGACGCATCTTGCACTCCTTATTAATCTTCCAAAGTAAACGGTTCAAAATCTTATTGGCACAGCCAAGGCCTTTGTTTATATCATCACCACTATGACCTCCCTTAAGACCTTTGATAACTATCATGTAGGGGACACCATGCGTACAGGCAGGTTCTTTAGTTATAGGCATGTATCCCAAGGTATCCACACCGCCAGCACATCCTATAAACATTTCACCCTCATCTTCGCTATCCAAATTAATAAGGATTGAAGATTGTAGGACAGTATCACTTAATGCCATAGCACCTGTGAGACCTGTCTCTTCATCTACAGTAAATAAACATTCCAAATCAGGATGTATTATTGTCTTACTATCTAATATTGCAAGGGCTGTTGCTACGCCTATACCATCATCTGCACCTAATGTAGTACCGTTAGCTTTTAACCATCCATCTTCAATTTTCGTCTCTATAGCATCAGTATCAAAATTAAAAACTTTATCAGAGTTTTTTTCACACACCATATCCATGTGAGCTTGAAGACATACCATTTTTCTATTCTCCATACCTATAGAGGCTTTTTTACGAATAATGATATTACCTACTTTATCCTTTATAGTTTCTAAGCCCCTAGACGTCCCCCATTCGTATAAGTATTGAGAAATTTTTGCTTCTTTTTTACTAGGTCTTGGAACCGAAAGAATATGTTTAAATTGAGCAAATACTTCTTGAGGTTGTAATGTATCCAGTATTTCATTCATAATCTTGGTATATTATTTAATTGTTAAAAAAAATGATTTTGTGCTATTCTCTTCTGCAAAAATACAAAAGTTTTCTATTTGTGACATATTAAAATGCCATTTTTTTTTCAAGACTCTAATTGACATTAATTTTTATTTAGAGTAAGTACCTTTTAATTTTAAAAAAACAGAACTTTATTCTAATAGATATGAGAAATTAATATATTTTATATCTAATATTCTATATTTATCTTCAATCTATCGTAAGCTAAGTGTACGTTACTTGGCAAAAACCTTTGAAAGTCTTTGTAAGGTCCCATTAAGTGGGAAAGATGTGTTAAGTATGCAATATCCGGATTAATGGAATCTATCAATTGGAGAGCTTGATCAAGTGTAAAATGAGAAAAATGTTCTTCTCGTCTTAACGCATTTACAACTAATGTTTTTACCCCTATGAGTTTCTCTTTCTCTTTGTTATTTATTGTTTTTGCATCAGTAATATAAGCAAATGTTCCTACACGATATGCCAATGTTGGTAGTTGTGCATGCATTACTTCAATAGGTAGTATTTCAATATCACCAATAAAAAAACTTTCACTCAATGTTAGGTTGTCTTTTGTATCATTGAATGCACTGCTATTGTTATTTATTTTTTCTCTGTCAGTATTTATTCCTATTAGGTGCAATTCGAATTCAGGAACTCCAGGATACGCTGCATTGTCAAATGCATAATACATCATTTTTTTTAAACCAATTATCGTCTCTTGGTTGCCGTAAACAGGCATTGGACACTTTTGAATATAATTATAAGCCCTCACATCATCTAAACCTGCAATGTGATCGCGATGTTCATGAGTGAGCAAAATTGCATCTAAGTATTGCACCTTTTCTCGTAACATCTGATAACGAAAGTCTGGTCCGGCATCAATAACTATTTGCCAAGGCTTGTTTGTTTTGCAATTTATTTTGTCAAATGTTAACAAACAAGAAGTACGGAGTCTAATGTCTCTCTTGTCTATAGAACTACATACTTCACAATCACAACCCAGCATGGGGACACCTAATGATGTCCCGGTACCTAAAAAGGTTAAAGTCAGATTACGTCTATTCAAAACCGTATTATTTTCGATTATCTTTTGTAACCGTCATTGTATTTTTTAGTATGCCCATTTTACTAATACAGAACCCCAGGTGAAACCTGCACCAAAAGAAGTTAGAATAAGATTATCCCCTTTTTTGAATTTGTGTTGATTTTCTGCCATCAACATTGGGATAGTTGCACTTGTTGTATTACCAAACTCTTTAATGTTTACAAGAACTTGGTCATCTTTTAGCTCTAATCTATCTCCTGTCGCTTTGATTATGCGTATATTTGCTTGATGAGGAAGTAAAAAATCTATGTCAGATTTTTTCATATTGTTTTTTTCCAACAACTCTTCAGTAACTTCTGCCATCTTTGTTACAGCCCATTTGAATACTGGTTGACCTTCCTGGTATATAAAGTGTTGTTTATTCATTACTGTCTCTATTGTGGCAGGATGAAGGCTACCTCCTGCTACTTGATGCAGATGTTTTACGCCTACTCCATCAGAATATAGAATCTCATCAATAACCCCATAAGGAGAATCTAGACTTGCTTCTAATAAAACGGCTGCTGCACCATCTCCAAATATAGGACAGGTAGTGCGATCCTCGTAATTGACAATAGAAGTCATTTTTTCAGCACCGATAACAAGAACTTTGTTGCAAAAACCACTCTCTATATACTTGCTACCTGTTGTAATACCATAAATAAATCCTGAACATCCAGCATTTATATCAAATCCGAAACCACCTTTTATGCCACATTTGTCTGCTATTATGTTAGCTGTTGCTGGAAATTGCATATCAGGAGTAACCGTACAACAAATAATTAAATCTATTTCAGACGGAGAAAGACCCTTTTTTTGAATTATTTTATCCACGACAATTTTTGCCATATCGGATGGTCCTTTCTCTCCTTTAAGAATGTGTCTTGTTTTTATACCGATACGAGTCATTATCCACTCATCGGAAGTATTTGTCATACGACTTAACATTTGGTTATCAATTATGTCTTCTGGGACATAGCCTTCAACAGCTGTTATTATAGCTCTTATTTTTGACATCGTTTATTTAAGAAAATTATTTGTTATTTTTTAGACAACTTTCTAACTTAGAGATTATGCCAGATTGATGTATATTTTTGGATTGAAGAATCATAGATCTTATAGCCCTTTCATTGGAAATACCATGTCCTATTATGACAACTTTATTTGCTCCCAACAAAGGGAGTCCCCCATATATCTCATAATTAAACCTTCTTATGAAATCATCTAATAGTCCTCGCTTGGCAACGCTACTAGCAAACGCCTCCACATTTTTCATTATCAGATTGCCAACAAAACCATCGCAAACAACAACATCAACATTGCTTGCAAATAATTCTCTTGGTTCTGCATTACCAATAAAATTATAGTCTGATTCTTTCATCAGTTGGTATGTTGCTTTGCTCTGCAAATTTCCTTTTCCCTCCTCTTCTCCTATGTTCATAAGGGCCACCCGTGGCTTTTTAATATTCAAAGCACATTCCGCATACAAACTACCCAAAAGACCAAATTGATACAACGTGTCAGGTTTTGCGTCTGTGTCAACACCAACATCTAACAATACAGTGACTCCTTCTTTTTCTTTTGGGACCAATGCCGCTAAACAAGGTCGCAACACGCCCTCCATTAGTCCAACACTATACATGGCACCAATTAACATTGCTCCACTATTACCGGCAGAGGCAAATGTGTCGATCTTATCAGTTTTCAGATAAGCAAAACCCGTTGCCAAAGAGGAATTCGGCTTAACCTTGAATGCCTTGATGGGAGAATCATGCATGTCTATCACTTCCGGACAGTCAATTATTGTAAAGTCCGATGCCCTACAGGATGAGGATTTTTCAATTATGGATTCTATTTCACCCTTGCGACCAAATAGAACAATCTCATCGTCTAATGGCAATTCCGTTCGAGCTAATACAGCCCCCTTTACTATAGCTTCGGGGGCAAAATCGCCTCCCATTACGTCCAATCCTATTCTCATGTCTGTAAGAATAGATTATTTACTATCTTTCTCTTTCTTCTCTATCGCTAACTTTCCCCTGTAATGTCCACACTCTGGACAAACTCTGTGAGATTCAACAACTGCACCACAGTTCGTACAATTTGCTAATTGTACTCCCTCAACGTGATCATGAGATCTTCTCTTTGCTGTTCTCGTTTGTGAGAATCTGTGTTTTGGATTTGGCATTTTCTATAAAATTTTAAAATTTATTGTTACTCTTTTATTAACTCTCTGAGTTTTTCCCAACGTGGATCAACTCCTTTATCGCTATTCAAACTATCTCTATTAATTTTAGATAATCTTTCTAACATTTCTTGATTACAATCTGACTTCCTTTTGTGTACTGGTGCAATGGGTATTTCTATTCTTAACTCCTCGTAGATGTAATGACTCAAATCTATCGTATTGGTACTGTCTGCAATTACCCATTCATTCGTGTCGTTTAGACTAAGAGGCCCTTCTGTCACTGATTCCAATAATTTGACGTATAAATTAGTTTTTTTATTGATATGTAACATCATGTCGCTCAAACATCTACTGCAATTTACATGAATATCGCCCTCAAAATCTAAAGTAAACTCAATAAAGTGTTCGTTTCTTAATGCATTGACCATAACTTTTATTCTTACATCATTTGCATCTTCGTACTCAAAGAACTCAAATAATTCCTTACCTATTTCAAATTCAAAAATGTTGCTACCTTCTACTAACCCACCAATTTCAATAACATATTTTTGATAGTCTAACATAATATCTCCAAATTTGAAATTGCAAAAATACAACTTTTTTTTTACATAGCAAGAATATCATTTGAATTTTATTTGTCAAGATGAAATAAAATTTTGATTTTTCATAAGATCGTAATAAAAAATATGACTCAACCACATTGTATACCATGAGAGAGAAAACTCAATGTAATGAATATAAATTTAAAGTCGGACTTTAATTTACTAATGTCAGACTTTAATTTACTAAAGTCAGACTTTAATTTTTTGAAATCTTATGTAATTGTAGGTTATCTACACGTTGAGAGGTTAAAGTATTTTAGCAAGTAATCAATATAAGTAAATAGAATAATCGATTACATATTTTATAAATTAGTGTTAATGACCGTCTAAATGTTTTGTAAATACGATTTTTTTTTGTAACTTTGCAAAAGAATCAACCACTTAAACAGTCTAACTATTATGTATGATCAGATAATAGATAAAAACAATAAGGATTCAGCACTTACCGTGTCCAAGGGGAAAGCAAATCCTGTTACAATTAATAGCAAATTTAAAATCGTTAAGCGTAAAGAACTTTCGGTAGATGATTATTTGAGAGGTATAGTTAGTGGAAATCGTACCATACTTTCGCAGGCTATAACATTGATAGAAAGCAATCTTTATTCACATTCCATATTAGGGCAAAAGGTTATTGAAAAATGTTTGCCGTATTCGGGAGGCAGTATTCGTTTAGGGATAACTGGAGTCCCTGGAGTAGGAAAAAGTACTTTTATTGAAGCATTGGGTAAAATTCTTACTAATGATGGTCATAAGGTTGCGGTGCTGGCGATTGATCCATCAAGTCAAAGGTCGAAAGGTTCAATACTCGGAGATAAAACTCGTATGGAAGAATTATCGCAAGATGCTAACGCTTTTATTAGACCTTCGCCTTCGGCTGGAAGTTTAGGAGGAGTAGCCCGTAAAACAAGAGAAATAATTATTCTCTGCGAAGCTGCTGGATTTGATACTGTAATAGTGGAGACCGTCGGTGTTGGTCAGAGCGAAGTGTTGGCACATAGTATGGTTGATTTTTTTCTTTTGTTGCAACTTGCCAATGCCGGTGATGAATTACAGGGAATAAAACGTGGCATAATGGAAATGGCAGATGCTATTGCTGTTAATAAGGCAGAAGGCAAGATGAAAGAAATAAGCGAAATGGCAGCTACAAACTACCGTAATGCTCTTCATTTATTTCCTGCTAATGAAAATGGTTGGATTCCGAAAGTTTATACATGTTCTTCCTATACCAAAGATGGTATAAGGGATATTTGGCAGGGTATAGAGCAGTTTGTACAAATTACAAAGCAGAATGGATACTTTTATAAGAATAGAAATGAGCAGAATTTGAGGATTTTGGATGAGAGTATAAAACAATCGTTGCTGGATAATTTTTATAATAATGTGGAGATAAAAAAAGAACTTTTAGTTGCCAAAGATGATATTTTGGATAACAGAATGAGTGCCTATGTTATTGCTCAAAATTTAATAGAAAAGTATTATAGGTCGTTGGGAAAATAAATAAAGCAAACCAAATACATATTTTTATTACTATCCGTCTGTATAAAATACTACTTTCAAAGTAATAAATTGTTAAAGTTGGCAAACAGCAGAAGAATCTCATATTTTAACTTGTCAAAATATGAGATTCTTCTGCCGTTTTTTGAGCTATATTATTTAATGTTCAGTTTGTGGATATTTATTTATCTTATTCTATCAGCACTACGTACTAAGGATTCATCTTTTTTTATTCCCTTCAAAGCAAAAACAAAAAATACAATTTGTGCAATAGGGAAGAAAGAGGCTAATCCCCACGTAGTTTTGGCAACATTAACAGTGGATTTGATGATTTCAGGAGTCGCGTTGTATATGTTGCTAATGGCATCTGTTAGTCCGGCATCTATCTGATAGAAATACAGTCCAGCAAGTTCTATTAGTGAAGAAAGAAAGGCAAATGCCAAAACTTTCATCTGCAAACGTCTATTTTTATAGAGAAATATTGTTATTACCGTTATGACACCTGTAATACAATTGAAAAATATTGAGAACCACGCTGGTGCATATTGATATGGTGCAGTATTTAGTGGTAAAAGTTTGTAAATTGCATCTAAGGAGTGCTCTCTGTAAGGAAACTGAAATATTGCAATAGGAAAGAAAAATGCTGCAACAGATAAAAGCACAGCAAGTAACAACCACAGTGTTTGAACTCTTTGTATCATCATAGTAACTGTTTAAATTATTTTGCAAATATACATATTTTTTTCGTTACAATTATTAAATATGGGTATAAAATTATATTTCATATTACTATTTTATATTACCAGTTACGTGAGATGTGAGTTATTGATAAGCTATTTGTATTGAGATTTGATATACAGATGAAGTGGAATAATAATTCGCAAAAAGATGAAATAAATTTGGCTATTTGGTCAAATAAACTTAACTTTGCACCCCCTTTTAGAGAAGAAAAAGAATACAGATATGTCAGATATACAACAAAATAATAGAAAACGACTTCCTTTAACGCAACAACAAGCTTTTGCGATGAACAATAATCGAATTCCTCCGCAAGTTGTAGACATAGAGGAGAGCGTTTTGGGAGCTATTATGATAGATGAAGACGCACTTATCAATACTATTGACCGTCTTCGTCCCGAACATTTTTATAAGGAAGAGAACAAAGAGATATTTAATGCAATTTTTTCCTTAAATGCCGAGGGAATGGATGTTGATATTATGACTGTCAGTGAAAAACTTAAAAAACGTGGTATGTTTGAGGCTGTAGGAGGCAGCTTTAAATTATCTACCTTGATAGAAAGGGTTGCTTCTGCGGCTCATGTGGAGACTTATGTTAAAATGTTAGCCGAAAAATATATACAAAGGGAGCTAATACGAGTTTCTACGCAGACTTTATCCAATGCATACAAGGAAACGTCAGATATATTGGAACTTCTGGATGAAACAGAAACGAATTTCTTAGCTATTAATGACTCTAACTTTAATTCTCAGGAGAAAAATATGAGTACGCTGAGTGAATTAGTAATTAAGGAGATAGATGATGCTCAAAATTCCGATTCTAATACAATCGGATTGCCCAGTGGATTTGGTGAATTAGATAATATAACTGGAGGATTTCAACCTGGTGCACTTATAATCTTAGCTGCACGTCCTGCAATGGGAAAAACTGCTTTTGCTTTGAATATTGCTCGCAATTTGGCAATGAAATTTAACAAGAGCGTAGCTGTTTTTTCTTTAGAAATGACTGCTACAGAATTAATGATGCGATTAGTTTCTTCTGAGGCAGAGGTTGAAGGTCAGAGATTAAAAAGAGGAGATCAAATTACTACACGAGAATTGGATAAAGTCAAAGAAAAAGCACGAGAATTGGGAAATTGTAAGATGTATATTGATGATAATCCCGGTCTTAATATAATGGAGTTGAAAGCAAAATGTAAACGAATGAAGAAAGCTCATAATATAGACATGGTTTTCATAGATTACCTTCAATTAATGAACGGTAATGATACTCGTAACAACAATAGAGAGCAAGAGATCTCTTATATATCTCGTCAATTGAAAGCTTTGGCAAAAGAGCTTGCGATTCCTGTCTTGGCACTTTCACAGTTATCACGCGAGGTAGAGAAAAGAGGAGGTAGTAAGGAGCCCATGTTATCGGATTTGAGGGAATCAGGAGCTATAGAGCAGGATGCAGATATTGTTATGTTTATTTATCGTCCTGAATACTATGGAGAGAGAGAGGATAGTTATGGTTCTACAGAGGGAATTGCGTATATCAATGTTGCTAAGAACAGAGCAGGTAGCATAAATAAGGCTCGTCTGGGTTTTCAAGGTAGATATGTTAAGTTTACTAACCTTGGTATTACTTCTTCATCCATTATGGCGAATACTTCTTTTGATCAACAAACTCAATCAATGATAATAGACTCCAAAGCCAATAGGGACTTATCCGTTATCACAACAAACTCAGATAATATTATGAATCCAGATGAAGGTATGCCGTTCTAATATAAAAAGATTTATACTCATATTTTTAATACACATAGTTGGTGTAGTAAACTATGTAATGGCATCTATTGTATTGATACCTATGGATGCCAGTCAGCAGAATCATTTGAAAGCTTATGGAATTGCCTATGCCGCACTCACAAAAGAGATAGATGTTGAATGGATGCTCAACTATAGAGGGGGAAGTTTTTCTATACGGCAGTCGGATGAGATAATTAGATTGTGCAAGTTGCGTGGTGTCTCTTTCGAGTTAATTTCTGATATGGTGTATAATTCAATTCTTACTGAAATATCAGATCCTGAAGTAAATATGGACGTTGTTAAATTGCAAAAAGCACCAAAGATAGCTGTGTATTCTCCAAAGAATAAAAGACCGTGGGATGATGCTGTAACACTTGTTTTGACTTATGCTGAAATTCCATATGATATTGTGTATGATAGAGAGGTTCTTTCAGATGTTTTACCAATGTATGATTGGCTACATTTGCATCATGAGGATTTTACGGGACAGTATGGCAAGTTTTGGGGATCTTATCGGACGACTAAATGGTATAAAGACGAACAAAATTTTCAAGAATCCTTAGCACAACAATTAGGCTTTTCTAAAGTGTCTGTAGAGAAGTTATCTGTGGTTAAGAAAATCAGAGATTTTGTTCTTGGTGGTGGATTTATGTTTGCCATGTGTTCAGCTACGGATTCTTATGATATATCTTTGGCAGCTGAAGGGGTAGATATTTGCGATGAAATGTTTGACGGAGATGCCATTGATCCTAATGCTCAGAATAAATTGAATTTTGATAATTGTTTTGCATTTAAAGACTTTCATATAGAGACTAATCCGGTTGCTTATCGCCTATCCGACATTGATGTTTCTTCGGACAGACAAAGTAAAATAGACGAGAGAAACGATGTTTTTGCACTGTTTGATTTTTCGGCAAAGTGGGATTGGATTCCCGCTATGCTTACTCAGAATCATTCTAAAATAATTAAAGGATTTTATGGACAAACTACGGCTTTTCGCAGACAATATTTAAAAAGTAATGTACTTATAATGGGTGAGAATAAATCTTATAGCGAGGTTCGTTACATTCACGGAGAAATAGGTAAAGGAACTTGGACTTGGTTGTCGGGTCATGACCCTGAAGATTACAGACACTTTATAGGAGACCCACCAACCGATTTGGAATTGTATCCTAACAGTCCCGGTTTTAGACTTATTTTGAATAACATCTTATTTCCTGCTGCAAAAAAAGAGAAACATAAGACTTAGAAATTAAATATAAAAATTATAGTTTAATGTCTGATTTTTGCTTTTTGTATGTAAGGTAGGCACATGTAAAGTTAATTTAAGCAAATTTACTCTACAGTGCCTATAATTTAATAAGACAGATTAGAATAGTCTCAACGCTTCGTTTAGACTTGTTTTTTTATCAGTAGACTCTCTTCTTTTTCCAATGATAAGGGCACAATTGACATTATAATCTCCGCTATGGAAATGTTTTCTGTAACTTCCGGGCACGACTACCGAATTTTTCGGGACAAAACCTTGATAAATTATTTCTTTTTCTCCCGTTACATCAATGATTTTTGTAGACGCTGTTATCGTTGTACCAGCTCCCAGTACTGCTCCTTCACATATTTGAGATCCTTCAACAACTATACACCTTGAACCGATGAAACAGTTGTCTTCTACTATAACAGGTTTAGCTCCTATGGGTTCCAAGACGCCTCCTATACCAACTCCTCCTGCTAAATGAACGTTTTTACCTATTTGGGCACAAGAGCCAACAGTTGCCCACGTATCTACCATCGTTCCATCGTCTATATATGCTCCTATATTTACAAAAGACGGCATCAGTATTACATTTTTGCCTAAATAAGATCCGAAACGAGCTACCGCCCCAGGTACAACCCGAACACCCCACTGCATATAATCTTTTTTTAACGGCACTTTATCTGCATATTCTATATCGCCGGATTGCATTGGCGAAACTTTATTAATCGCAAAATACATAATAATGGCCTTTTGTATCCAGTTGTTTACTTTCCATTGACTGTCTATATTTTCAGCTGTTCGTATCTCTCCTCTATTTAGCAAAGAAATAGTGTCATTTATATCGTTTATTATTTGTTTTTCTTGTAATAACGAACGATTATTCCATGCTTGTTCTATTAAATCGGTATTTATTAACATGACTTGCAATATTTTTATTTTCTTTTATGAATATTATCATCTAAGTATTCACATGGTTATAATTACACTTTATTTGGACCTTGCGAAGTTATAAAATATTTTTGTAATCACATAAATAATTTCAGTAATCTCTGAAAATGATTTTGTTTAAACGGTCTGAAATGTTATTTTGAACCGTTCAAAAGTATACTTTGGACGGATTAAAACTTAATTTTGGACGGTCTAAACAAAAATAAACTTTGAGATTACAAAATTGCTTTCATTGATTAATAAAATGGATTAGAATTATTAAAAAATATGTTGAGAATAACTTTTTTTAATTATGCTAAAAAAATGATAAAGTTTAAAACTTAACAAAACGAATAATATGGAAAAAGAGATAAAAATAAATATTAAAATTATTTCTTATCTTTTTAGGAAATTTTGTAACTTTGCCGACTGATAGAGATGAGGTAATAATGTAAACTTTACGGGAATATGTACATTGCAATTGCAGGTAACATTGGTAGCGGTAAAACGACATTGACTGACTTGTTGGTTAAGAATTATGGATATACCCCTGTGTTTGAGCAAGCCGAAGACAATCCTTATATTGTTAATTTTTACAATGATATGAGGAGATGGGCGTTCAATTTACAGGTATATTTTCTTCAAAATCGGTACAATCATTTGATTGAGGTCTGGAAAAAATACAAAAATATAGTACAGGACCGTACTATTTATGAGGATGCTTATATTTTTGCTCCTAACCTGCATTCTATGGGTCTATTATCTACTGTTGATTACGAAACATACATCTCTCTTTTCAATCTTTTAAACTCCTTGACGCCTGCTCCAGATTTGCTTGTGTATCTTAAAGCAAGTGTTCCTACATTAATCAATCTTATTACAAGAAGAGGACGAATTTATGAGAATTCTATTAGACTTGATTATATAACTTCGCTCAATAAACGCTACGATGATTGGTTTAATTCTTATCAAGGACGAAAAATAGTGATAGATGTAGACAATCTTAATATTATTGACAATCCAAAGGATTTAGGAGTTGTTTTCGATACCATAAGTGCAGAAATTAATCCTCTATTTAAATGAAACAAAGATATTTGGCAGTAATCCCTGCTCGCTATAAATCTTCACGATTTGAAGGAAAACCTCTTGTGATGATACAAAACAAACCGATGATTATGTGGGTTTATGATGCTGTTTGTGAGAGTAAATTGTTTGATAGAGTAGTTGTCGCCACGGATGACGATCGGATTTTGTTGTGTGTTGAAAAATACGGAGGGTATTGTGTTATGACTTCCTCTGATTTAAGGAATGGGACAGAGAGGGTAGCACAAACTGTAAATATTTTGGAACAAAGTAGTAAGAATGAGTATTTTGATGTTGTGATTAATGTACAGGGGGACGAACCTCTTATAAAAAAAGAAATGATGTCTCAAATTATCAGAGGTTTTGAGCGAGATGACACCCAGATTGTTACACTAAAGAAAGTAATATCCAAGAAAGAAGATATAAATGATTCCAATGTTGTTAAAGTTGTGACATCTAATGATAAAGTTTTGTATTTCTCGCGTAGTATTGTACCATTTAATAGAGATGTTTCATTGGAAGAATTAATGGATGAACGGATATATTTCAAGCATATTGGGATTTACGGCTACAAAACGGAAATTTTAAAACGCATTGTGCAATTACAAGAGAGTAAGTTGGAAAAAGTAGAGAAGTTGGAACAACTTAGGTGGCTGGAGAACGGATATGACATTATTGCAATGACAACTCAATACGACAGTATCGGTGTTGATACGATAGAAGATTGGAAACGGGTGGAAGATTTGGTGAGTAGTAGAAGTAGATAATAAAAAAAAGAAAATAATATGAATGTTGCAGAAAATTTATACGATTATTTGAAAGTAAATGATAAGGCTGAACTTATTGGATTTGGAACCTTTTATATTAAGAGCTCATCTGCAAAGATTAATGATATGAAAGGTATAATTGAGCCACCCAAAAGAGAAGTTTTTTTTACAAGAGAACAAACTGATGACAGGTCTTTTGTTTCCTTTATGGCTTCTCATGAATTCATTAGTGAGGATACAGCCTATACTTGGATAAAACAATATTCGGATTCTTTAAATGAAAAAATTTTAGCTGGGAAAAAAATAGTCCTTGGTAAATTAGGTAAGATTGAGAAGGGACTTTTGGAAGAATATACTTTTACTCCATCTGATGAATTGAAATTTTGGGGTAATAGTTTTGCATTAGAATCATTACAAAATGTACAGACGTTTGATACAAATGAAGAAAAACTAAATGTTATTCATACAAGACAGAAGCAAGAAGATGGTATAGTTGAGCAAGGTGTGTTGCAAGACTTTGAAGACAAGAAATTGGAAATAGAAGATCAAATAGCAAATGCAAAACAGCTCAAAGAAGAAAATAAGATTAAAGAGGCAATACCTCAAACTGAGCAAAGAATAATTCAACATTCCGAGGTAAAAATAGAAAGTACGGTAGATAAACCCCAGAATATAACAGAGGGTGAATTGAAAATAAACATTAATAATATAAGTAAGCAGGATATAACCCAGCAGACGATAAATAGAGCGGCAGAATTTAAAGAAAATATATTGGTTGAACATATTGGAAAATTAGATGAAAGAGAAAAGAAGGAAGATGCCCAAGATGTTAGAGTAGACCCCAAGCAAGATGAATTAATTAAACGGGCAGAAGAAATAATAAGAAGACATACTAAAATGGATAGTAAAGGTCGTAAGGCAGGACATTCAAATGGTAGAATGAAACGTTGGTTAGTTTTGTTATGGATAATACTTGTATTATTGATTTTCTGCCTGACATTTATAGGTGCTCATTGGATGGGATTGTTGAAAGATATCAAGGAATTGAAACCTATTACTGATAAATTGTCTTATTATATTACTGCAAAAGATTCTGAAGTTAAAGAAGTAGAGCAAGTATTAAATCAAACTAAGACAGATATTGTAGGTGAAAATTTGGATGTAGATGAAACATCATCACAAGATGATAACGAAAAGGAAAAATCCGTTGATGTGTATTCGCAGAATAATAATGTGAAATCACATGGTAATGTATCGAGTATGTCAGATAATAAAGTTAAGCGTACAAAAAAACAACCTAAACACCAGAAAGAACAAGAAAAACAGCAAAATAATACTATGAAACCGAAAGAGGAAGTGCTGGTCGTAGATAACACGCCGGTAATTATTCAATCGCATTCTAAATTAGGCTTTGATGTTGTTAGCGGTGTTTATTCTGATAAAAGCAAGGCTGAAGAGCAAGCGAGGAAAGCAAAACGTTTGGGTTACGATGGTTATGTTATTACAAAGATCAAAGGAGGTACATCGGTATATTACACATCATATGGTTCTAGGAGAACAAATAGTGATGCAATTGACCTATGCACTATGATAAAGAGTCGTCTCGGTGGAAGTTTTTATGTTATTTCGAGATAGACTGGTGATATAAAAACTATGAATTTACAAGATGATAAAACGTATAATTATTATACGCTTGCTAATGGTCTGGGTATTGTTTATAAGTATGATTCTTCACAGGTCTCTCATTTGGGGATTACGATAGATGCCGGTAGCAGAGATGAGAAATCCTATGAGAACGGAATAGCTCATTTTATTGAGCATTGTATTTTCAAAGGTACGACTAAGAAGCCTTATTATAGGATACTGTCTCGTATAGATGGTGTTGGAGGAGAGCTAAATGCTTATACGACAAAGGAAGAAACAGTGGTATATGCTACCTTCATCAGCTGTTATTATGAACGTGCCGTAGAATTATTAAGTGATATTATTTTTAATAGTGTATTTCCCAGTAAAGAGATAGAAAAAGAAAAGACAGTTGTAATAGACGAAATAAATTCTTATGAAGATAGTCCGTCAGAGTTGATATATGATGATTTTGAACAACTAGTCTTTGGAAGAACTGGCTTAGGTAGAATGATATTGGGTACAGAGAATAAAGTAAAATCTTTTTCTGCTGTTATGATTAAGGATTTTATTGCTCGCAACTGGTTCTCTAATAAAATGGTTATATCGACTGTTGGGAATATTCCATTTGATAAATTCGTAAGGTTAATAGAAAAATATTTTTCTAGTGTACCTACTAAGACTACACAGAAAAAACGTCATGCAACTTATAGATATACTCCAAAACATATTGAAAAAAAGAGAGATACTTATCAAGCTCATATTATGATTGGCAATATATGTTATTCTTATCGTAATGATAAACGTGTAGCTTTTACATTGCTTAATAATATTTTAGGTTCCAATGCAATGAATTCATATCTCAATATGCATATAAGGGAAAGGTATGGCAATACATATGCTATTGAATCTTCTTACACAGCATATCAGGATAGTGGTATCTTTCAAATATATGTCGGTTGTGAAGAATATTTCGTTGAACGGATAATTGATTTAATTATAAAGGAATTGGATAGTTTTAGGATAAAACGTCTAACGCAATCCTCTTTAACTCGCGGGAAACAACAGTTGAAAGGGCAGCTTGCTATTCAATATGACAGTAATCAAAATGAAATGCTTTCCATTGGTAAGGCTTTACTGAATTATGGTAGGGTTAGTTCTTTGGAGGAAAACTTCGAAGATATAGATAATGTCACAGCAAAAGATATCCTTGTAGTTGCTAATGAAATTTTTGTTAAAGAAAAGCTTTCGTCCATTATATATAGATAGTATTGATTGTGTATTTATGTATGATAATATTCTAACTCAATATATACTATTTAGATTGTGGTGAAATTTTGTAGATATTTATGATACAAAATTTTTGTTCAGATACGTTTTTTATCTTCTTAGTTTATTGAATGGTAGAAATAGCAAACTAAAGTCCCACATTGCTCATTTAAAGTGGGACTTTAATTTGCTAACATCAAAAAAGAATTTCACTTTTTTGCGTCATAACTAATTTTTTATAAAAATTAGTTAATTATTGTATTAGTTTATAAAAACGAGTCATACTATTAATGGAATGATTAATTGTATAATGAAATTAAAACTAATAAATATGAATCAAAAATTGGATAATATTAAAGTAATGTGAGAGCTAATATAAAAGTTATTGCACTGTGTAGGAATGAAATAGAAATTTAATTTTGTAGATTAGACATTTGAATAGAATTTTGATTTATCTATTGTTGAAATATCTAATTTTTGCATAATATTTATACTATCAAGTACATTTAATCCGCCATTCGCAACACTAAATGCTACATATTGTAAAATGGATGATATTTTTCTAATGTTTCTTTCAAATCTTTTGTCTTTAAATTGATATAAATTTCGGTGGAACATATACTTGCGTGTCCCATCATTTCTTTCACGGCAATCAAACTCGCTCCCGATCTTATCAATTCTGTAGCGAAACTGTGTCTTAGCGTGTGAGGATGAATATTTTTGGTTATTCCTACCGCTGTGGCTGTTTCATTCAGTAGTTTATTGATAAATTGCCGTGTCATTTTTTCTCCTCTTTTGTGAGATAAGAAGATATAATCCTTGTATTTATAGTTTATAGGACGCGTATTGCGGTATTCGTTTATATAAATTAGAAGGTCTTTCAATACGCTTCGTGCAATAGGAACATATCTTTCTTTATTACCTTTTCCAATTATATCAAGAAATTCTTCTTTTACGTTGATATTTTCCAATTTTAAGTTGATAAATTCACTAACTCTCAATCCAGTAGCATAAAGCATTTTTATGGTTAAACGATTTCTAAATCCTATATAATTATTGGCATCAATGTGATTTATCATTTTGAAGATTTCTTCTTTATCAAGAACTATTGGCAGTTTTTGTTCTAATTTTGGTGTGATTATCAATTGAGATATATCTTTGTCTATTGCATCTATTAGTACTAAATATTTAAAAAAAGCTCTTAAAGATTGAATTATTCTCGTTAAAGAAGTTGCTTTTAATAATTGTTCTTCCTCACCATCCTCTCTTTGTGTTTTTTTTGTTAATGTTATTGTCGGTTCATTGAGTTGTTTTGACAAGTTTTTAGACTTATGTGAAAAATTATTTTTATTAATAATCACAATAGTATCTAAAAATTTGTTAATAATTTGAAGAGTTATGTCTTTGGGTGTAATACCGGGATAATTCAAATTGACAAATTCTACAAATCTCCTACACTCTCTCAGATATCCGTTTGTAGTGTTAGGACTTAAAGATCGCTCTATGGATAAAAAATATCTAAAATCTTCTAAATGTTTCTCTATATCAGACATTACAGTACTCAAATAGGATATTAGTTAAAGGATATATGATATACGGAATATATATTTAATATTGTTTTGAGAAACATTTCTATTGTATTATATTCTTGGACGTCCTATAATATTCATTCGTGCCTGTATTTTATTTGCCCTACGATTGACATACCTGGACGGTTGAGCAGGATTTCGTTTTAGTGGAGAAGGTAAAATGGATGTTAGTAGAGCTGACTCTCTTTTACTGAGACGGTTAGCTGAATGATGAAAATAGTATTGTGATGCTGCCTCTACACCATATATTCCGTCTCCAAATTCTATTATATTTAGATAAACTTCCATTATCCTGCGTTTTGACCAAAATGTTTCCATTAATATCGTGTGCCATGCTTCTAATCCTTTTCGTACATATGATTTTTGAATCCATAAAAAGGTATTTTTAGCAGTCTGTTGTGTAATAGTACTACCACCAAATGCCTTTTTCCCTCGTTGTTCATTGATTTTTTTCGCACGTTCTATGGCCTTGAAATCAAAACCTCTATGGTTAGGAAAATTTCCATCCTCTGCAGCAATTACAGCTACCACCATATTGGGAGAAATATCCTCATAATCCAACCATGTTTTGCTTAAACGAACATCTCTTTCGGAAGAAAATATTTGTTCCACACATCTCTGTACCATAAGTATGGTAATCGGAGGATTAATCCACCTATATGCTAAGGTTATCAAGATGGTAAACAAAAAATATGCAAGACAAAAGATACCTAAGCGTTTAAAAAATTTTTTGAACGAGAATTTCTTCTTCTTTTTTATATATCTATTATCTTTATTGTTGGTACTATTTTTATTCCTTGCCATCTTCTGAGATTTTTTTTGCAAAATTAGAATAAAAATCTTAAAGCATAGCGTTGAAATTTTGCATTTTTTTGTGAAATTCTATTAAATATTGTATCTCTATATAAACTCTACTGATAATAAATTAAACTTGGGCATATTATTGAAACCCTAATAAAAAATATTGTTACAAAAAAAAGTTGGGATATTACATATATATTTTACTTAATAGATGCTTTTGTGCGATATTTATTGAAAATAATGAATTAGAGACTTATAAAATAACTTTTTATTTTGTTCTTTGCTTCCGGATGTTTTATTATATCGGCAAGAGATGAATATAAATTAGATTTTTTTTTGCACAAAGCGATAACATTTGATACTTGTTAAGTATGTGATAAAGAGGGAAAAACTCAAATTATGGAAAACGAATAATAGATCTTACATATATAGTATAAATTATTAATTAGAGTACTCATTTTTGTATACCCGTTACCATGTATTGGAACTATATATTTTGTTAGCAAGGCAAAAAACGATTGTTATCGTATAATAGTTGGTCAAATCAATGTTTGGGATTTATATCATGACACATTACTTGTAGTAAAGTGTTTGGAATGATATTTGGTATATGGATTTGATGTCTATTCATCGGAAGTATACGAATACAAACATGAAACATAATATAACAGTGTTAGTATAATTGTATTGAATTTTGTTAATGGCAAAAACTTTTCTGATACTATCAATATGCAAAACTAAAAAAGTAATATTTTTTTAGATAAAGGTTTTGAGCAAATAGGAACCGGTACGTATAATTTGAATTATTTATATATAAATGCTTCTTACGGTACTTATGTATTTAAATTTTATGTATTTGAATTGAAAATTTCAAATATAATCACTACTAATCTAGACAGGATAAACGATTTACTTGGAATAGACATAATATTTGAATAGGATATGTTAAACTAAAGTATTCTAATAAAAACAAATATATATGACGGGCAGATATTCAAAAAAATAATATTGTAAATAAATTATATTTTGGTATATTTTATATGACCAATATACAGACGAGGATATATCTTTATAGATTTAAAGCAAAAGATAAGTATAATAATTTGTATATCGTAATAATTGTGGAAAATATTTAAGTAGTATACCTTAAAGAAGTTAAAAAAAATAGTTGTTAGAACTTACACTGATATGATAATTGTCATACTGAAAAATATAAATCATAATTATATTTTTGTTTTTTTGCAAATTAACTATGTAAATATAAAAAAATACGGAGCAAGATGTTACCGAAAATTATTAAAATGTAATTGAAATAAATTGTTTCTTGACATCAGCAAATTAAAGTGTGACATCAGTAAATTGTTTTTTGACATCAATAAATTGAAATGCAACATTTTTAAAATTTTTCGGAATAATAGTTAATTATTTCAAATTATGAATGAAAACAGGAGGATGAAATAATTTGCATGTAAAAAGATTTGAGTGCAGAAGTTTGAATTTGGATGTATCAGAAAATATTTTCTTTTTTGGAAAGAAGAAAATATGCAAGAGGCATCCTCACCCTGCGGATGCCTCTTGCATCGTAATGTTTATAGCTTGCGATTAAGCCTGAATTTATTTAGCTTGTGGTGTTGCCGTATTGTTATTCTGGTTGGAAGCAGGTAGATTTGTATTAACATTTAAACCGCTGTTAGTAACATCTTGTGTAGTTTGATGAGAAGGTACCAATGCCGAAGAAAGAATGCATAGAAGTATCATTACAACAGCTAACACCCATGTGGTTTTTTCAAGAAAGTCCGTTGTTTTTCTTACTCCCATAACTTGATTTTGTGACGCAAAATTAGCAGCTAACCCACCACCTTTGCCATTTTGTACCAGCACTATGAAAGCAAGCAATAATGCTACTATCATAATTAATACCGTTATTACAATAAACATATCCGTAAATTTTTTTTGTTATTTAATTAGTTAATTATTCTTTAATATTTCAATTTGATGAGTATAATACATCGTTTTATTGGGATTTTTTTCTATAAGTTGTTGATATATTTTTATAGCTGTAGATTTGTCGCCTTGTTTTGCATAAATTTTTGCCATATTTTCAGTAACAAATTTGAAATCTCTTCTCACGCTATCTTTGATTACGTATTCAACTCTCTTATCTTGAGTGAACTCCCCCTTATCGTTAGCAGGTGTTTTTGGATATTCTATTTTTAGGAATCTTTCCAACAATTCCTGACGAGTAGGATTATCGCTCAATTTTTCATCCTTGTAAGAGTTTATTTTAGTAATTATATCCTCTTTCTTTTTTTCTGGTATTGACTTATTGATATGCTTAGGTATAATACTAAGATTTGAAATGATTTTCCCTAAATACTCTCTATCTGAGACGTAAATGCTTGTTATCGCAAGTAATTGAGACTTATTGAAACTTTGTAGTATATATGCGAACTTAACAACTATAACTTTAAAAACAGAACAATAAGGATACTTATCAGATAGACGTTTCATAATCACCAAATCCTGCATGCTCACAATACTATCGTCCATCACCAGTATTTCACTTAATTTATTCTTATCCATTCTTTGTTCCACTTTCCAAACTGCAAAATTACGAAAATTTTATTTTTCAACAAAAAAAATATAGAAAAACATTGTTATAATAAAAAAACTTCGTAACTTTGCAAACCGAAAAAGGGGATTAATAATATAAGAAAAACGAGATAAACGATGAAAAGAACATTTCAACCATCAAGGAGAAAAAGAGTTAATAAACACGGTTTTAGAGAGAGAATGTCTACAACGAGCGGACGAAAAATATTAAATGCTCGTCGTCGTCACGGACGAAAAAAATTAACCGTTTCTGACGAAAGATAAATCTCGATAAAACTCTCTTAACAAGAAAACTTTTGGCATTGTAATTAATTTGCAGTGCTTTTTTTATTTAGGATGCTACCACAATGAGAAGAAAAAAAGAAAAATTTACATTACATAATGTAGAGATTACTGGATTTGCAGCAGAGGGTAATGCTATTGCTAAAACTGATGATAAAGTTATTTTTGTACCTTTTGCTGTACCGGGTGATATTGTAGATATTGAAGTATTTAAGCAAAAAAAATCTTATTGTGAAGCAAGAGTGATAGACATAAAATCTTATTCGGATAAAAGGATTGCCGTTAAATGTCCACACTTTACCTATTGTGGTGGGTGTAAATGGCAAATGCTTGCATATGAGTGGCAATTGAAATATAAACAACAACAAGTTATTGATAATTTAACAAGAATCGGTAAGATTGATTGTGGTAATATTTCAATTATTTGCGGCTCTGCTGACATATATTATTACAGGAACAAACTTGAATTTACTTTTTCAAATAAAGCGTGGGTAAAAGATTTTGTTAAAGGGCAGATTCCTCAGCCTGCGTTAGGATTTCACATCAGTGGATTGTTTGATAAAGTGTTGAATATTGAGAATTGTGTATTGCAAAAAAACATCTCAAATCGTATTCGCAATTTTTTGAGACAGTACACTTTGGAAAGAGGTATACCTTATTATGATATAAGAGAGCATAATGGTATCATGCGAACCTTAGTTGTTAGAACAACTTTGCAGGGAGACTTAATGGTTTTAATAGCTTTTGCCTTGAATGATATAAATGTAATAAACGATGTTTTAAATGCTTTGAAAGATAATTTTCCTGAGATATCCTCATTGCAATATTGTATAAATGACAAATTAAATGACTCTTTGGCAGATAGGGATTTTATTTTATTTTATGGGAAGGATTATGTTATTGAATTGATGCCACAATATGGAGATAAGACGGCAAAACCATTACAGTTTAAAATAAGACCCAAAACTTTTTATCAAGTAAATCCTTTACAGGCGTTGAAACTTTACACTTTTGCTACAGATTTTGCACAAATAAGCAATCAAGATATTGTCTATGATCTATATACTGGTACTGGTACTATTGCAAATTTTGTTGCGAATAAAGCAAAAAAGGTTGTAGGTATAGAATATGTGGAAGATGCTGTTGAAGATGCAAGAGTAAATTCTAAGGAGAACGAGATAAATAATACAATATTTTACGCTGGTGATATGTCTAAAGTGTTAAATGATGATTTCATATTGAAGAATGGAAAACCGGATATAATAATTACTGACCCTCCAAGAAATGGTATGGATGTTAAGGTTGTGATGCAAATATTGAAAATATTTCCTAAACGAATAGTATATATATCTTGTAATCCAGCCACACAAGCAAGAGACGTTGCTCTAATGAGTGAGCAGTACAAAGTAGAGAAAATACAGCCGGTGGATATGTTTCCACATACCCACCATATAGAAAATGTAATCCTTTTATCAAAAAAAGATTAAAGAATAGTTATTAATAATTTTGCCGAAACAAATATTATCAATAATTTTGTAACTCATACTTAAAAATTTAAGGCTTATGAAATTAAATGTTATTTATTCAGATGTTGATAAACCGAGCATAAAAGATATAGAATCATTAAATAAAAAAGCAATAGATTCTTTGGAATTGCTAAAAAACAAGAAAGGAAAAGGTAATGAATTTTTGGGATGGGTCAGCCTGCCCAATGATATAACGCAACAAGACTTGCAAAATATAATCTTATGTGCAGAAGAAATAAAAAAAAATAGCCAGATATTTCTGGTGGCAGGCATAGGAGGTTCCTACTTAGGGGCGAGGGCTGTCATAGAATCTTTGAAACATAATTTTGATTATCTACTTGATGAAAGCAAATCTCCAATTGTTCTTTATGCAGGGAATACTCTTTGCGAAGATTATATGGCTGATTTGTTGGATATTCTTGATAGGAAGGATTATTCATTGTGTGTAATCTCCAAATCAGGAACTACAACAGAGACAGCTGTAACATTTAGAATTTTACGACAACATTTGGAGAAAAAATATGGACACGAAGGAGCCGTATCACGAATTATTGCTATAACGGATAAAGAAAAGGGTATTTTGAAATCCATTGCTGATATGGAGGGTTACAAAACTTTTGTTATTCCTGATAATGTGGGGGGGAGGTATTCTGTTTTAACTCCTGTTGGATTATTACCGATAGCTGTTGCCGGATTTGATATAAGAAGTTTGGTAAAAGGTGCTATGGATATGAGTAATGAGTTACTAACCAATTTAAATGCCGAAGACAATATTGCAATACGCTATGCAGTAATACGAAACCACTTGTATAACGTAGGGAAACGGATTGAACTTTTAGTTAATTATCAACCTAATTTGGTATATTTTTCAGAATGGTTCAAGCAACTGTACGGAGAAAGTGAAGGGAAAGAGCATAAAGGGTTGTTTCCTGCAAGTGTAAGCAATACTACGGATTTGCATTCTATGGGGCAGTATATTCAGCAAGGACAACGTCTGATGTTCGAAACAGTTTTGCATGTGGAACGTACGACTAAATATGCCAAAATTCCACAAAAGGAAGTAGATGATGACAAATTGAATTATTTACTTGATTTTTCATTAACGCAAATCAATCATAAAGCGGAAGAGGGTACGAGAATGGCACATTTGGAAGGGCAAGTAACTCAATTGCAATTGAATATAGAACAAATAAATGAAGAAAATATCGGTAAGATGATGTATTTCTTTGAAATAGCTTGTGGGATTAGTGGTTATATGATGGGGATTAATCCTTTTGATCAGCCGGGAGTAGAATTTTATAAGAAAAATATGTTTGCTTTGTTGGGAAAAAAATGATAGAAATGAAAGTTTATACGACTTGTGATGCATATAAGTTTTGTAAATCTTATATTTGGGGGACTTGCAACTTATTTTAACCTATTAGTATCAAGTAATATTTTACTAATGTCCCACTTCAATTTACTAATGTTAAAAAAGAATTTATTAAAGTCTCACTTTGATTTTAACAAAAGGGATGTCAATCGGCTATAAGAATATTTTAGATAATCAAACAGAAATATTATTATAATTATTTATTATGTCATTTTGTCAGAAATACGGGTTTGGCATATAATTGGTAAGTGTCCTTTTAGTGTTTTAGAAAAAACGATTAACTAATAAACAAACAAATAAAATAAATACAGAAATGGTAAAAATAAAAATTAAACCTCTTGCAGATAGAGTGTTAGTCAGACCTGCAGAAGCAGAAGAAAAAACATCAACTGGTATCATCATACCAGACACTGCTAAAGAAAAACCGATGGAAGGCGAAATTATTGCGGTAGGAACAGGAAAAAAAGACGAGCCTATGACAGTTAAAGTAGGTGACAAGGTGCTTTATGGTAAATACTCTGGTACTGAGATTACTTATGAGCAAGAGAAATATTTAATCATGCGTGAAAGTGATATTTACGCTATAATCTAATTTGTTAAAGGAGGAAATAAAAATGGCAAAAGAAATAAAATTCAATACGGAAGCTAGAGAGCAGTTAAGAGAAGGCGTAAATGCATTGGCTAACGCTGTTAAGGTTACCTTAGGTCCTAAGGGCAGAAATGTTATAATAGATAAAAAATTTGGTGCTCCGCATATCACGAAGGACGGTGTTAGCGTTGCTAAGGAGATTGACCTTGAGGACAATATAGAGAATATGGGTGCTCAGTTAGTTAAGGAAGTGGCTTCAAAGACTGGTGATCAGGCAGGAGATGGGACTACTACAGCTACCGTACTTGCACAAGTTATTGTCAATACCGGTTTGAAAAATGTCGCAGCTGGTGCAAATCCGATGGATTTGAAGCGAGGTATTGATAAAGCTGTTGAAGTTGTAGTTGCAGATATTAAAAAACGTTCAAGAAAAATAGGTAACGCTCAAGAGAAGGTAGAGCAAGTAGCGACTGTTTCTGCAAACAATGACTCTGCGATAGGAAGCATGATTGCCCAAGCTATGGAAAAAGTAAAGAAAGAAGGAGTGATTACGATAGAGGAAGCAAAAGGCTTGGAAACCACTGTTAAAGTAGTAGAGGGTATGCAGTTCGATAGAGGATATCTAAGTCCTTATTTTGTAACCGATACGGAAAAGATGGAGACAGTATACGATAATCCGTTCATCCTTATTTATGACAAAAAAATTTCTAATATGAAAGAATTTTTGCCTGTTTTAGAGAAAGTTGTTCAGACAGGCAGACCGCTATTGATAATAGCTGAGGATATAGATGGTGAGGCTTTGGCAACGTTGGTGGTGAATAGATTGAGAGGATCGTTGAAGATTGTAGCAGTCAAGGCTCCTGGTTTTGGCGATAGAAGAAAAGAAATGCTAGAAGATATAGCAATTTTAACGAGTGGTACAGTTATTTCTGAGGAAAAAGGATACAAATTGGAAGATGCTACTTTAGATATGTTGGGTTCTTCTGCTAAAATAACAGTTGATAAAGATAATACGACAATTGTATCTGGTAGTGGAGACAAAGAAGCAATCAAAGCAAGAGTTAATCAAATTAAAGCTCAGATTGAGAAGACTACTTCCGATTACGACAAAGAAAAATTACAAGAAAGACTTGCTAAATTAGCAGGTGGTGTAGCTGTTATTTATGTTGGGGCAGCAAGTGAGGTAGAGATGAAAGAGAAGAAAGATCGTTTTGATGATGCTTTACATGCAACAAGAGCGGCTTTGGAAGAGGGCATAATCCCTGGCGGAGGTGTTGGATATATCCGTGCTATTGCTGCTTTGAAAAATGTAAAAGGGGAGAATGAGGACGAGAACACCGGTATTCAAATTATACGCAGAGCTTTGGAAGAACCATTGCGTCAAATTGTAGAAAACGCTGGTTTAGAAGGTAGCGTTGTTGTTAATAAGGTTATGGAGATGAAGGGAGATGAAGGATATAACGCAAGAACAGAGAAGTATGAAGACCTTCATAAATCTGGAGTTATTGATCCTGCTAAAGTAGCACGTATCGCCCTTGAAAATGCTGCAAGTATTGCCTCAATGATATTAACAACGGAGTGTGTGTTGAGTGAAATTAAAGAACAAACACCTGCGACACCTCCAATGCCTGCAGGTGGTATGGGGGGAATGTATTAATAGAAAGTAACTTTTCTACTACTTTGAAAAGTATAGATGAGAAAATGAAGTCTTTCTAATATAAAGATTAGTTTTAATCAAATACTTGACCGCGAGAATATAATATTCTTGCGGTCTTTTTTTGTTAGCATGATCTAATATATTTGTTTAGAGGATATTTTATACTAATTTATTCTACTAAAATAAATAACCATTACAAACCGAGAGTAACAACAAAAAAATAATTACACATTTTAAATTATAGATTCCAAAAGGGAGTTTTTTCTTTTGTATAATAGGTTTGATGTGATATATACTTAGTTTATTTTATGGATAAGATTATTTGTAGAATTGAAAAATGAATATCAGAAACAGAATAAAAAAAATATTGTTTGTTATTTTATTTTGAGAAAATATACTAAATTCGTAGTTTAGGTAATATAATATATATCTTATTATGAGAAAAGTATCGTGTTTTTTTTAAGTATCTTTTCTTTTATTATGCTTTATGCACAGAATTTTAATGCAGATTTTACTAAAGCATTTAAAGACAATGACGTATAGAAACAAAAGGAAATTTTGTCAGTATGGGAGAAGAGTGAAGATAAAAATGCAGGTTATTATATTTGTAAATTTAATTATTATTTGACAATTTCTCAAAATAATACTTTCTAATCGACTGGTGAAAAACCTCAACATGGGAACTATTTTACAGTAAAAGATTCTATTTTTGGATTTGTCAGTTGCATTAAAGGTGGAGGTGTGTCAGAAAATACCTTTCGGCAGGGAATTATGTATATAGATAAAGGCATTGCCCGATACCCATCTCGTTGATATATGCACTTTGGAAAGATTTATGCATTATATAGCGTTGGAAAATGGGAAGATTTTACTAATGAGATAATTAAAACTATTGATTATGTAGATATTATTGATTATAAATGGATTTATCCGTATAAAAAATAGATAAAAATATATTTTTGTCTGAAACACAAAAATATCAATTATATTTATTTGAACTAATAGACTTAATAAATTATGTAGCACAGGATTCAATTGTATTATTTTATATACAAAAATATCTGATAGGATATTAAAATATGATTCTAATAATATAGAACCATTAAAAAAACATAGGTGCAGCTTATTTTTTCAAATTGGAAGTAGAAAAAGCTCTTATAATATTCTTAAAAGTAGAAACTATTGCACTAAATGATGCAATAATCTTGTTTAATATTGCCAATATTTATATTAATCAAGGAAATATAGAAAAGGCTAAACAATATTATAATAATACTATCCAAAATTGCAATAAACAAGTAGTGCAACAAGCAAAAGAGTTGTTAAAAGAATTATAATATGTTAGATACTATTTTGTTGAATTAAAATATAAAATTTTATTTATTGGGATTGACTTAAATAAGTGGCTATTGTTTAATTTTTATTTCTTTTGTCATGTATATAAACTTGCCATGAATTTATTAGATTTTGCCAAAGAGAATAGGCAGCCGAAAAAATTATAGATAGAGGATTGGATAAATAAGTATGAGCCATCCAAACCCCCAAAGAAGTGTTCTTTTGTGCTGTACCTTGAGTGAAAGCAATAGATTGATGTAGTCGTTTACCAATAATTTTACCAATAATAAACTGAAATAAGCATACAACAAGTGATACTGTAAACATTAGAATAATATCGTTAGCGTTTTCTTTATATGTTTTTACAATAGTGAAAGTTGTATTTGCAAAAATAATAATCAGTGATATAGACCAGAAGATAAGAGATGTCCAATTGTATTGAGCAATTTTTAATGTCCATTTTGGTTTTAATCGTTTGAATAAAACTGCGGCAAGAAAAGGGAAAACAAGTAAAGGTCCAACTTTTTTTAATATTGATACTACTGATAACATATAAGAAAAATCGTTTTGCGGTTCTATGTATGATAGAATTAATGGTGCAAGTAATGAAATCATTAGGCTGTCTAATATGATATGTGTAATACTTATTTCTTTGTTGCCACCAAGTAGAATTACGATTGCAGAAGAAGATGCTGCGGTAGGACATAACACACAAAGTAATACTCCTTTTGCAACAATGTCTGAGAAAAATAGTTTAGCAAGAGCATATGATAAAACAATTAATACTATATGTAATAAAAGCATAATGGTATTTACTCTTGTAACTCTCAATCTTCGAAAATCTAATGAACAATATGCAATAAAGAATATGATACTTACTGTAAATACTAGAATTGTCATCATATTGTGAAACCAGTTAAACCCAATAACCCCTGTAAGCATTGCAATAGGGAGTATCAAACTTTTATGTTCCTTTAACCACATGAAACTCTCACCACTTTTTATTAATATAGAATGTATCTGCAGGCATTCCTTTTAGTTGAATATCAAACTTGAGGCTTGTTTCTATATATGTACTTGCGTTATGAATTCTAAAAGATATAACCCAACTATTATTAAGAGTCAATATGATTGTTGTTTTTGAACTATCCTTAAAATCAAAATCCAATATCTTTGTTGGTAACTTTATTTTGGGTATCTTTATATTAGGTTCTTTTGTAGCAGTTGCTTGATTTAAAGTTCCAAATAGATTAAAAGGTATAATCGTTGTGGAATTATCCCTATTACTTATTAACTTGTAATAGTCCTTTCCATTACTTCCGATTAAATATTTTATAAGTTGAGCAGTTATATTTTGATTGTCGTTTATTTTTAATAATTCTTTTTTGAAGGCATTCAATATTGGAATATATATTTCATCTTCTTTGCTTGATAAATCACTCCATTTTAGATTTTTATTTTTATAACCTAATAATAAATCAAATATCGGAGAAATAGAATCGAAGTATTCTTTTGAACAATTCTTATTTAACCAAACTTTTCCAAAATCTAATTGTTTTGATAACCGAGAATGTTTCAATGCTGCATGATTATGCTTTACAGATATGCCAATTTCCCATTCTATACTTCTTCTTATAATCAATACGTCTCTTACATCTCCGTATTGTGTTGCAATATTATTAGGTTGTAAAGTTACAGTCAGTTCATCGTTTCCGTCTTCTATAATTTTAGGCTCCATTTCAATAATAGAGTTTATTCCAACTGTAGCAGATTTCAACATTTCTACTCTGTCGTTTTCGATTATATCATTTTTAAACCTACTTTCTGCAATGCGAACACTATCATTTTCCTCCATTCTTACGGTTCTTTTCAATGAAACTCTTTCCTTTATCGTAAGCAAACAAGCATATTCGTACGCTTTCCCGTATATTGTTGAGTTTATTGTATTCATAATTACGACAAAAATAAATCTTGTTTAATTTTTTTTGCTAAATGATATGCTAAATTGACTGGTACAGCATTTCCTATCATTTTATATCCATCAGATATATTGATATACTTAAATATGAAATCATCAGGAAATGTTTGTATCCTTGCACATTCTCTTACACTCAATCTTCGGTATATATTTTCATATCCCGGCTCAAATATTCTTTTGTTTTGAGAGATAAATTTCATTTTAGGTGCTTGTGGGTGTATAGGTGCATGACGTCCTCCTGCTTGTATGGTAAATGAAGACTCAGTCCAAGACCTCACTCTGTTCCTTGACATGTATATAGTAGAGAAACCTCCTGTCATATACTCATGATTGGCGATTTTTAATTCATCTCCGTTAGTTTTATTCCCCTCTTTTGCAGGTAAAGCTTGTCGTAAGTCCCATATTGCGTCTTTTAGTACAGGTTTATAGGAAAAAGGCTGAGGAAATTCAAAAATTTTATTTAAATCTTTTCTGTAACCAACAATTATTACACGCAACCTGGTTTCAGGAACATCATAATCGTTAGCATCTAATAATTTCCAAGAAACATTGTATCCCGCTTGTTGAAATAATTTTATAAAATTAGAAAATGCTTCTGCATGTTTAGGATGTAAAATACCAGAGACGTTTTCTGCAA
Source organism: Bacteroidales bacterium (assembly GCA_052170555.1). Lineage (GTDB taxonomy): Bacteria > Bacteroidota > Bacteroidia > Bacteroidales > P3 > Scybalousia_A. The sequence goes on from JBQNAI010000007.1 coordinate 51,806, forward strand.
GAAAGAATTTAGGTTGTTTTTTCTGCAATATGCGAATATAATCATAAAAAAGTTGTCCTCTTTTATCGTTAATTCCTCTTTGAGTTCCGGCTTCACTCCAACTTTGACAAGGAGGACCACCTATTATTCCGTCGCAGTCAGGTATTTCTTCCGCAGAAATATCCGTAATACTTCGCTTGTCTAAAATAGTATTTGGAAAATTTGACTGAAACGTACTCCATATCGTTTTATCATATTCATCTGCCCAAACCGTATTAAATCCAGCTTTTTCAAAACCTAAATCTAAACCTCCAGCTCCTGCAAATAAAGATACTAATTTCATAATATATAGTTATTTTTCTTGTATTCCGTTTACTTTTTCAAGTAGTTGCAGATATCTTGTTGAGAAATAGTTTGTTGATCGCCTGAAAGCATGTTTTTTATTGTGATTGTGTCGTTTTGAAGTTCGTTTTCACCCAAAAGACATACAAAAGGAATATTGCGAGAGTTGGCATATTTCATCTGCTTTTGCATCTTAGACGAATCAGGATAGACTTCACAAGACAGACCACAAATGCGAAGTTGCTTAGCCAACAAAAGACAACGCTCACTTTCCTTTTCGCCGAAATTGATAAACAAAACATCAGTTGTTGTTTTGATTGTATCGGGAAACAGTTGTAACTCTTCTAAACAGTCATAGATACGGTCAGCACCAAAGGAAATACCTACACCGGAAACGTCCTTTAGACCAAAAATTCCTGTCAAATTGTCGTAACGACCTCCTCCTGTTATACTACCAATGGAAACGTCATTTGCTTTAACTTCGAAAATAGCTCCGGTATAATAATTAAGACCCCTTGCTAATGTGATATCAAACTCTATATTGTTTATATTTGCTGACTGACATTTATTTAAAACATACTCTAATTCCTCAATACCTTTATTACCTTGCGGATTTGTTGAAATAAAGTCAGACAATAGATTAATCTTTTCTCTATTTGTTCCGCTAATCTGTAATATAGGGGTAAGTTTTTGTATGTCTTCCGATGTAAAACCATTATCTAACAACTCACTCACTACGCCATTTATACCTATTTTCTCTAATTTGTCAATTGCAACAGTGATTTCACTGATTTTGTTCTCATGACCAATAACCGAAGCGATAGCTGTTAAGATTTTTCGGTTATTAATCCTAATTGTTATATCTAAGCGTAGTTTTGAAAAGACTTCGTACATTATTTCTATCAATTCTACTTCATTTAGTAGGGCAGCTGAACCTATAATGTCGGCATCACACTGATAAAATTCTCTATACCTCCCCTTTTGAGGGCGATCTGCACGCCACACTGGTTGTATTTGATAACGTTTGAAAGGGAAAACAATGTCATTTTGATGGTTGACGACAAAACGAGCAAAAGGAACGGTTAAATCATAACGTAATCCTTTTTCACAAATCATAGATGCTGCTTTATTGATTTGATTATCTGTTATTTTATTTTTGAAGTCAGAGAGATGCTCTTGTCGTAAGAAAATACCCGAATCCAGTATTTTAAATAATAACTTGTCTCCTTCCTCTCCGTATTTACCCATTAATGTGGATAGGTTTTCCATCGCTGGTGTTTCAATTTGTAGAAAACCGTGAGACTTGTATACTGAAACTATGGTATTCAATATATAGTTACGTTTTTGCATCTGTAATGGCAAAAAGTCGCGAGTTCCTTTTACTGTTTTGTATTCCATACTGATTGATGTATATGTTGTGTGTGAAAATTTATGTTGAATAGGTGATATATAATCTATTTTGAATTTAGAAAATGCTATTCAATAAATATTTATTTCTTTTTCAAGTTAGCTACAGATAATATCACACCAAGAGCCACTCCCAAAAGTGCTGCAAATAATACCCTGTATTGAGGAGACAGAAGAAATGTTATTGTGTGTGCTGGATACCAAAAGAAAGGTATTGTTTTTTTGAAAACGAAGTTCCACTGTACGTCCCAATTGAGATTTTTAATAATATTACCAAAGGGAATGGGAGAGAAAAATTTAAATAAAGAACCGTTGGTATTAATAATGTGTTTATCTGTTATCTTATGTACAGTCATAAATACAGGAGCAAAGAATGTATTCATAAATATGGATACGCAAAAAGCGTATAGTATATTGATGGTTAAGCAATCCGTTACGTTGTTTGGGGTTAAATTCTTCAATCCGCACATGTTTAAAAAGGTAAAAGTCCCATTAGCAAATAATATCATTGCTATTGATATGCACGTTCCCAATATTCCCCAAACGAAGAATCTAGGGGCAATACCAAAACCTTTCTGATTATATTTTCCTTGTGATATACGCAGTCCAATACATTCTCCTAATGTTGATAGAACTCCGAATTTCAGGAAAGCCATAACGAAACATCGCCAATCATTTGCTGCACTCCAAGTAAGAAACCAAGTTTTTATGGGATCTACTGTCATAAATAGGGATACAAATAGAATGATGGATAGAATAAGGTATAAATCTTGTTTTTTCATATTTAGATAATCTCAATTATTACTGTAAAAAATAATGTTGCAAAGTTATGAAAATTTTATAGAACACAAAATAAATTATTTCTTTTCAACTAGTATCCTTTTTCTTATCTATTGCGATGTTTATCTATTAAATTTTAGGGTTACTTGGTCTTCATTCTATTTTTTTTAATTACGAGTAAAGATGTTTTGTCAAACGATTAGAAGACCATGTTTGCTATTTTTAGGAGCATTACTTTTGTTTTCTCACTAAGAGCTATCATTTCGTATTACTAGCTTATGAGGATTTAGCGTGTTACATTTGAAGGATGCTGCATTTTGATGTTTGGTATTCGTAATACAAAGTAATTATGTATTTGATTAGAGATAAATGGTAGAGATTTGAAGATTATGAGTAAGGAATACAAAATAACTAGTTACGGATGTAAAAAAATGACTATTGGATAGGAAAATTAGATAACAGGTCATAATAAAAAAGTACGAAATTGGGAGAAATAATGAGTAAAATAGAAAAAAACGGAAAAAATACGAGAAAACGTGTTTATTGGATATAGCGAAAGAGAGAAGAGGCATGGGTATAATGAGTATGAATTGAACTAAAAAGTAAAAAAGTTAGAAGAAGGGTAAAGAGTATTGAAAGAAAAAATGATCAGAGAAATAGAAATATAAAATAAGTTTTATTTGTTTTAATGGTGATGTTAAAGAAATTTGACAAAGGAAATAGATTTTATTTTATAACTATCTCATCTATGAATAACCAAGACTTTTCGTTAGGAGACAGATGCCATTCTGGGTTAGTTTTTCTGTTTATTGCTTTCATTTTTATGTACCTTGTCTTGAATGAATGAGTGGTTAAAAACGTATGAGTAATTATTTCTTCTTGTTTTGGACTAATATCATTTTGAATTGTTTCCAATAATGTAAAATCGACACCATTATTAGAATAATAATATTCCACTTTGATAGGCATAAATATCCAAGAGCGTTCGTCTTGTACGAAGTTTCCTCCTACACTTGACACTTCTTGTTCTGTACCTAAATCTATAATTGCTTCAACGTCCTCTCCTAGATAACCTTGCCAGCATCCTAACCGCCAGTTGTTTGTTCCCATTTTTAAATCTATCAATGCATTGTTGCCACCCGCCGTATATTGAGAAGAATACTTGCTAAGTAATTTGATACTTCGCCCGTCTGGAATCTTAAAAAAGTAAGCTTTTACAGGTTTGCTAATGATAGAATAATTGGTGTTAGAGACATTAATGGTATCGTTATTATTAATGGTTATTTTCTCCGTTTTTGACAAAGATAAATCAAAATTTAAATAATTGATATTGATATCCAAATCCTTAGTGAATGTCCCTGTGCCCTCATATTCCAAATTAGGAACAATAGATATGAGATTATCCGTTATTTGTGACTTAGGGCAATCTTTGTATAGACAAGCAAATTCGTGGTAAGGCACATCGCTCATCTCGAAGGTTAGAACACCACCGTTTACTATCTCTTCATGTGAGATAAAACTTTTAGTGTATTCTTTGTCATTGAGTCTAAGAGATTTGACATAAGGAGTATTTTTTCCTTGCTTGGAACTAATAATGAATTTTTTACCATTGGGTAGATGAATAGTAACTTTGTCAAATAAAGGTGAGCCAATAACGTATTGACAACTCACAGGAGAAATAGAGTATAAGCCCATAGCACTCATAACGTACCATGCCGCCATTTGTCCGCAGTCATCGTTGCCACAAACTCCATCAGGTTGGTCAGAATATAAAGTTGTTAAGATTTGACGTATGAGTTTTTGTGTTTTGTATGGTTTACCAATGTAGTTATATAAGTATGCGGTGTGTTGTGATGGTTCGTTTCCGTGAGCATATTGTCCTATCAATCCAGTAACGTCGGCTTGATTGCGTCCAGTTGTGGATTCTTGGGAATTAAAACATTCGTCCAATTTTTTTTCGAAAGCTTCGCTACCCCCCATCATAGTAATGAGTGTGTTAATATCCTGTGGAGCATAGAAAGTGTAGTGCCAACCATTTCCCTCGGTATAGTTAATATCTATTTGTTTTGGATCAAAATTTGGAATAAAACGTCCATTCTCTTTAGGTTGAATAAATGTGTTTTTAGGATTGAAAAGGTTTTTGTAATATTGTGCCCTTTGTATGTAATCTTTATAAATATCTTGTTTATTTAACATTTTTGCTATTTGTGCTATGCAATACATATTATAGCTCATTTCAACAGTTTTAGCAACTCCCTCATGTTCAAATTCTGCTGAAATATAACCATCGCGATTAAAGAAAGGGAGTCCGAGTTTTTGCATGTTAGCAGTTGTTATCATTGCATTAAGAGACAAATCATTATCCACACATATTCCTTTTTTTATCCATTCGGATAGGAGGCTAACGCCATGTATTCCAATCATACAATAGGTTTCCCAAGAATATAATTCCCACATAGGAAGTTCATTGGTTTGACGATAATAATCCAAAAATGTTTTCTCAAACTGCAAACACATGTCTGGGCGGATGATGGTCATCAATGGATTCCAAGCTCTATAGGTATCCCATAAAGAAAAAATAGTATAACGGTCGTATCCATTGGTAGTAGCGATAGGGTTCATAGGAACAGATCCGTCAATTAGATTATTTTTATCTTTGTTATTGTTAATCATTGCACGATATCTGCCGTCAATATCAGAATAAAGATTAGGTGAAATTAGACAGTGGTATAATGATGTGTAAAATGTACGTTGTTGTTGCGGTGTTCCGCCCTCTATATCAATAACTCCTAATGTTTTTTCCCATAATTCTAAAGATTTTTTCTTAGCTTGTGAGAAATTCTTGGCACTTGTAGAGTTTAGATTTTTCAATGCACCATTTTCATCTACCGAAGAGATAGATACTTTTACTTCCAATTTATTTCCGACTTTATCCGTTTGTCCGAAATACAAATAAAGTTGTCCTGTTTCACGATTTAGATGAGAATAGATTATATCTCTATTGAAAGAGGAAGCAAAATAAATTTGCTGATTTTCGTTCCAAGATTTGGAAGTTCTATGTCCAACTACGATATTCTTGTTTTTAATTTCAACGCTCCAATCCAAAGTAACATCTCTATGTTTAAGGTTAATAACCATCGCCATGGTATCATTCTGAGGATATGAATAGCGATGATAACCGTGTCTAACATCTGTTGTAAGTTCTACAATAATATATTTTTTATTAAATCCCTTAACTTTATAATAACCGGCACATGCTTCCTCTTCGGAATGCTTGAAAGCTAAACTATTGTTTGTCCAATCTTTTGCATGGACAGTCGGCGTAAATAGAAAATCGCACAAGTCTTCTACGCCTGTACCTGATAAATGAGTGTGCGAAAATCCATAAATAATACTATCCGAATAATGATATCCTGAGCAGCCATCCCAACCAGACAAGCGTGTATCCGGAGATAATTGAATCATACCAAATGGAGATACGGCACCGGGGTATGTATGCCCATGCAAGTCAGTACCCACGAAAGGATTCACTTGTTGTGCCTTTTGAGAAAAAATATTGAACGCAAAAATTGTTGCAAAAAACAATAGAAATATATTTTTCATTATGTAATATAGTTTTTCTTTACTTATTAAAGGATTCAATTGATAATGCAAAATTATAAATTTTCAGCATATTAACAAAATTATGTAATATATAATCATAACGTTTAATATCTATATGTTTTTATATAAGAGTGGTAATGCAAAATTTGATAATACGAAAATAAAGTGCCATTTCATGAAATTAAAGTGTGAGATTGGAATATTCTTTTCAAAAAAGAATATTCCAATCTCAAGAAAGAATTTATGGGAGGGAGGTTTGGCAATAACCTTTGTTTAATTTGTCAGATTTTAGTATCTATTACCCCTATTCTATAAACTCTTTGTTATCTTTATTTTTTTTGTCATAATTTTCTTTTGAGACCTTCTTTTTATTTGATTTTTCTTTGATTTGTGGATATCCCTCCTTGTTGCAATAATTATCTATTTTGTCTTGTGCTTTTGTATGTTGCAACTCTAATGCTTGCAAATAATATTTGCAAGCATTCTGTTTATCTCCTTTGTTCTGATAATTAATTCCCAAGAGATAATAAATATCCGAAATTTCAGCATCAAGATTTGCAGCTTTATTAAGATACTTTATTGCCTTGTTTGTAATACCGAAATTAGTATAAACTCTACCCAAATTATACCACCCTCCTCCTAAATAGGGTTCATATTTGGTGGATAATTTATACTCCTTGATAGCGTCGGCTAAACGACCTAAATTTTCATAAGCGATACCTAGATTGTTATGTGCGAACGGCGTCTTGTTATTTAAAGAAATGGCACGTTTAAAATCCAAAATAGCGAATTCATATTCTTTGAGGTTAGATTCGACTAATCCTCTATAATTGTAACCATCAGCAAATGTGTCGTTGAGTACGATAGCATAGTTGAACTGTACGATAGCATCTTGATATTGATATAAATGACTATAATTAATTCCCTTTAGATAAAACGCATAGTAGTTACTATCAATCATAATACATGTATCCAAGTCCATATTTGAAGCGATATAATTTTTTTCCCAACCTCTACAAATTGCCCTTTGTAAATAGGCGTCATAGTGAGTGTATCCATTTTCTATGGATATGGAGTAAAATGTAGTAGCAGAGGAATAATCTTGACGCCTGCGTCTAAGTTCTCCGAGAATATAGTATGTAATGCAATTATTATTCAGTGTAAGATAATTTATTGAAATATTATATGCATCGACAAACCTATTGTTGTAATAGTATAACAACGTAAGAATAGTTCTGTAAGACGTATCTATTTCATTTTTGCTTTCGTTTTGTTTATTTTGCCAGCGAATGATAGCATCTATAACCCTATCAATGTCTTTATTAGATAAGATTTTCATGGATTGTAATATATTCTTATCAAATCTATCTTCAACAGTCTGCTGTGAAACTTCTGCTATAAGAGAGTCGTTTTTAGTGCTTTGTCTAGCCAGCATGCACATATAAATAATGTTAACTAGAGTATTACTTTCTTCTTCATTATATAGATTTTTGCATATTTCAAGAGTCTTTTCGTAATCTTGCATACGATAATAAATTTCCGCTTGCATCCTTCGTAATTCTTCCATATCATAGTAGTCATCTTCTTTGGCTACTGTGTATATCTGCATAGCAATATTGAGATTATCGTTATTAATAGCCTTTCTCATCAAATATTTATAATCCTTACTGTTTTGTGATAATAAGTTGACACAGTAAACAAAAGAAAATAAAAAATAGAATATGAAAAATTTCATATGTGTTATAATTTTCCTAATCCTTGTCGTAATATTTCATAATCACTTCCAGAGGTCATATCTAGGACGGTGGAAGGTATGCCGACTATCTGCCCCATATTTATTGCAAAGTCTATAATTGAAGCGTATTGCTCGTATATCAATTCTGCATTTTTGTAAATATCATCTTCTTGCTCATAGTGTGGAGCTGAGGTTACGAGCAAAGGTCTATTTAATCTACTAATTATTGTTTTGAGTATATTATTTTGAGTAATGCGTATGCCTATTGTTCGTTTTTTATTTTGAAAGATTTTAGGAGTTAGCTTACTTGCCTGCATAACAAGAGTAAATTTACCGGTGTCAAGTGATTTGATGAAAGCAAATTGTTGATTAGATAAAGGCTTTACGTAAGAGGAAGCCATTGATAAAGAAGAACACATTATAGAAAAGTTACTCTTTTCAAGTTTTTTCCCTTTTAATTCTGCAAGCCTATGAGCTGCTTTTTTTGATTGAATATCACATACAAAAGCATAAAGAGTGTCTGTCGGAACAAGTAATATACCGTCATTTTCTAGAGAATAGTATGCAGTATCCAAGTATTTTGACGCTATACTATCCTCATACAAGTTGATCAACATATGATTCAAGTTTTAAAACTTTGCAAATATACATCTTTTTTTATAAATTTGCATTCTAAAATTCAAAACAAGCAGTGTTATGTCTGAAAGATTAGTAGTTGATGGGAGAACAAAAGAAGATAAATATGCTATATTATTTCCTCAAATTGAGTCTGTGATAGCCAAAGAGAGAGATATTATCGCTAATATGGCGAATATTTCTTCTATGGTGCATTTTACATTTGATTTCTTGTGGACTGGTTTTTATAGGGTATTGAACGGAGAATTGGTTTTGGGACCATTCCAAGGTCCTTTGGCTTGTGTGCGTATTAGAAAGGGACGAGGTGTTTGTGGCATGGCATGGCAACAAGAACAAACATTGATTGTTCCAGATGTGGAGTTATTTGAGGGGCATATTGCGTGCAGTTCTTTATCTCAAAGTGAGATAGTGATACCTGTTTTTGAAGGTAATACTATTGTTGCGGTGTTTGATATAGATAGTCAAAGGAAAAATACTTTTGATTTGATTGATAAAAAATATTTGGAGTCAATTGTTGCATTACTTTACGCAAAAAACTGAATACAACTCATAATAAAGAAGGGTTAAATAAGAAAATTTCCATATCTTTGCAGACTGTAAAAAATTCAAACATAAACGTGATAGAAAATATTCCACTAGTACTAAACATAGATACGGCAACTGATGTATGTTCTGTCGCATTGAGTAAGGGCAGTACAGTTCTTTCTTCGTTGGAGTGCAGAGAATCTAATGCACACTCTAGAATGTTGGCAGTACTTATTGATAGACTTTTTACCAACACGTATTTCACAATAGGAGAATTGGATGCAGTCGCAGTAAGTAGAGGCCCTGGCTCATATACAGGACTGCGTATCGGAGTGTCTTCGGCAAAAGGAATAGCCTATGCAAGAAATATTCCATTAATAGCTGTAGACACTTTGCAAATATTAGCACTTAAAGCGAATAAAAAGTATAAAAATTGTTTGTATTTACCGATGATTGATGCAAGACGTATGGAAGTGTATACGTCTTTGTATGATAGTGAAATGAATTGCTTAAAAGAGATATCGGCGGATATAATTGATTCGGATATTTATGCACGTTATTCTGCAGAAAAGATTATTTTGGTTGGTGATGGGGCTAAGAAGTGTAAAAGTGTTTTGATAGATGAGCGTTATGTATTGGATGAAGAAATTTATTTACAGGCAAAAGATATGGTTGAGTTGTCTTATGGTAGGTATATAAAAAAAGAATTTGAAGATGTTGCATATTTTGAACCTTATTATTTAAAAGAATTTATTGCTATTAAGAGTAAAGTAAAAGGATTGTATAATGAGAAAATGGAAGTAAGAAAAAAATAAATAGAAACATAAAAAGGATATAATTGTGGGGAAAAATAAATTAGTAAGATTTGCAGAGAACCTAACTTTTACCAATTTGTTTCAAATATCTTTTGAAGACATAAAATTAAATGGATTCAAAATGAAGGGTAAATGGCGGGAAGAGTATTTCAAAAATACAAATCCAATTGTTTTGGAGCTGGGTTGTGGTAAAGGAGAGTATACTGTAGGGCTTGCGAAGACGTATCCAAACAAGAACTTTATAGGTATAGATATCAAAGGGGCAAGACTTTGGAGAGGATGTAAAACTGCAGTTGAAGACAACATGAATAATGTTGCTTTTTTAAGGACTCATGTTCAGATGTTGGAAAGTTTTTTTTCTAAGAATGAAGTTGATGAGATTTGGATAACATTTTGTGATCCACAGCCGAAGAATGAGAATAGACGTTTGACTTGTAAAAGATTTCTGTCCCTATATTCGCAAGTCTTAAAGACTGATGGGTTATTACACTTAAAGACTGATAGTAAGGAGTTATTTGAATATACAATAGAGTTACTGAAAAAAGACAATCATGGCATATTATTTGCGAGTGAAGACTTATATACGAGCGACTATGAGGGAGATGCAAAACAAATAAAGACATTTTATGAAAAGATGTTTTTGAATGAGGGTAAAAAAATAACGTATATAAAATTTAGATTGTAGAAAAGCGAAATTCTTTTTTGAAAAGAAAAATTTGTTTCTTGACAACATAAAAATAAAGTGTGACATTGATTTGCCTAGATAAAGAGATAACGAATGATTAATAATAAAAAATTAAGTAGCTATGAAAAAGACAATTTTGATGCTAAGTTTGATTTTTTCAAGTTTAGTACTTGTTGCTCAGACTCAGGAAGAGATTTTGAACAAATGGATTAATACTTACAATGAATTAAGTTCTGCGAAAAACTATGACGCAATGATAAGTAATTTTGATGCTTGTCGAAATGAACTTCCTGCATGGGATTATGCTTATTATTACAAAGGGATGGCGGAATTCAATAAAGAGAACTACGCTCAGGCACTTAAAGATTTGACAACTTTTACGCAGACAAACAAAGAAGAAAGTGTAGTTTATCTTATGATGGCCAAGAGTTGCAATGTGTTGTCGCAACCACAGGATGCTTTAACCCATTTGGTCATTTATACACAGAAAGAACCTAATGACAAAAACGGATATTTAGAGATGGCTAATGCCCATCGTAATCTTAATCAATATGACAAATATATTGAAGATTTGCAGAAAGTTTCTTCTATAGATAGCGAAGACGGAACAGTTTATAAGAATATTGCCTCTGCGTATGCTATGCAGAAGGATTTTGTTAACGCCATTGCTAATTATGACAAAGTTATTGCATTAGAACCTAATAATGCAGACTTATATTATGAGCGTGCTACGTGTAAGGCATCATTAAAAACCGCTGAATCAGTGTTACAAGCTATTGAAGATTTCAATAAGTCCGAAGAATTAGGCAAAAATGATGCAAAGCTTTATACATACAAATACAATTGTTATTCTATGTTGAAAAACAATGCTGGCATAATAGAAACTTGTACAAAGCTTTTAGCATTAGATCCTAATGACTTGCGAACTTTGAATAATCGTGCTACCACTTATTATAAGGATAAGAAATATAAGGAGGCTATTGCTGATATAGATCAAATTATATCCAATGCAAATGTGGATGATAAGATGAAATTGAATGCTCTTAAAACACGTTATATGTGTAAAAAGTCTCTTAATGATGTAAAGGGGGCAAATGCAGATTTGGAATTGATAAATAAAATGTCCGGTAAGAAATAAAGAAATACTTTAATTATGTGACATAAAAAATAGAGTGCCGATAAAAAATCCTTTTTAAAAAAGAAAAAAATCTTTCTTTAAGTAAGTAAATTCTTTTTTTGAAAGGATTTTTTTTATGTCAAGAAATAGTTTTCTTGTTTAGACAAGTTAAATTGTTTATTAAGTAAAATATTATTTTAATATATTATTTTTCAAATTTAATTTTTACATTATTTTAATTGATTTTTCATCTTGATAACAAGGTTGTACTTGTTGAATTACCAAAATACAGAATGAAAGTAGCAATAGTTGGAGGTGGTGCAGCAGGATTTTTTTTGGCTTTGAATTTAAAAGAGTTGGCAATTGTTAATGGACAAGATAATAAGAGTATTCAAATAGATATTTTAGAAAAATCGAGTACTGTCCTGTCTAAATTGGAAATTTCAGGAGGAGGGCGTTGTAATTGTACAAACACTTTTGAATATGTTAAAGATTTGTCGCAGGTCTATCCGCGCGGAGCTAAATTTATGAAAAAAATATTCAATGTTTTTTCACCGGAGGATGCATACAAATGGTTTGAAATACATGGTGTTAGATTGAAAGTTGAGGATGATGGTAGAGTTTTCCCTTCGACTGATGATTCTCACACAATCATCGATATGTTTTTGAATTATGCTGATAAATATGGAATACATATCAAGACAAATTCTCTCATTACATCGCTCAGTCAATTAAATGGCTACGATTATGTTGCTATTACAACTGGTGGATATAAATTACATAAAGATTTACTGCAAAATAATTCAAACATTTTTGTTGATATATCTAGAATCTGTAGTATTGTTACTCCAATTCCATCATTGTTCGGATTTACTATAGTGGATAAGCAGTTAAGATCGCTTACTGGTACAACCATTCCACAAACGACAATTATGATACCTAATACTAAATTGAAAGCAACTGGATCTGTTTTAATTACTCATAAAGGTATGACAGGTCCTTGCGTATTGAAATTATCTTCTTTTGCAGCGAAGTTCTTGAATGAAAAAAATTACACTACTAACATAGTCATAAAATGGGTAGATTGTAATGATAATCAAGCTATTGAAAAATTGATTGATAGTGTTTTTTTATTTGCAAATAGGGTTGTTTCAAACTCTAATACATTTGCTTTACCACAACGATTTTGGGAGTATATTCTTCGTAAGGCTATACCCAATCGTCTGGATATAAGATATAAAGATTTGACGAAAAAGGAAATTAATCGTATTGTAAACATACTTTGCAATGATGCATACGCGGTAGATGGTCGTGCTAAGAATAAAGAAGAATTTATTACTTGCGGAGGAGTAGATTTGTCCAATATTGACAATAATACTATGCAATTAAAAACTAATGAGAATTTGTTTTTTGCCGGTGAAGTACTGAATATTGATGGTATTACTGGAGGATATAATTTTCAAGCTGCCTGGACAACTTCTTATGTAGCATCACGTGGGATTTATTCTAAAATAGAGTATTGCAAATAATCACCTTGTGAAAAATTTACGATACTTCGTTTTGTCATAGACAAAATTTTTGTAACTTTGCACGTAAATTGGTGGTTTGAATTTATAATTTCAAAAAAGTAAATTAACAACAAATAATAATTATTTAAATTAGCAATAAAAATTATGGCAAGAGTTAGAGCTTTCAAAGGACTACGTCCTCCTATTGAGATAGTTGAGAAATTGGCTTCACGTCCATACGATGTTATGAACTCGGAAGAGGCAAGACAAGAGGCGAGTGGTAATCCTTATTCATTGCTACATGTTACTAAAGCAGAGATTGATTTGGCTCCTGGTACGGTAGACAATGCTCCTGAGGTATTTGAAAAAGTTGTTGAGAATTACAATAATTTCAAAAAACAAGGTTGGTTGATTCAAGATGCTGAACCGAAACTTTATGTTTATGCTCAAACAATGGATGGTAGAACGCAGTACGGTATTGTTGGATGTACCCATGTTGATGATTATTTTAATGGCATCATTAAAAAGCATGAATTAACTCGTAAGGACAAAGAAGATGGTAGAATGGTACATGTCAATATTACAAACGCAAATGTTGAGCCAGTATTCTTTGCTTATCCTGATAATAAGGAAATTGATGATATTGTGAATAGTGTTGTTAAAAATGAAAAGCCTATTTATGATTTTGTGGCCAAAGAAGATGGATTCGGACATACTTTTTGGGTGATCAATGATTGTGCAAAAATTCAAAAATTGGAAGAAATCTTTGCCAATGATATAAAGTATTTATACGTTGCTGACGGTCACCATCGTACGGCGGCAGCTGCACGTGTGGGTCAAGAGAGAAAAGCAAAAAATCCTAATCATAATGGTAATGAAGAATACAATTACTTTATGGCAGTTATATTTCCAGCATCTCAGTTACATATTATTGACTATAATCGTGTAGTTAAGGATCTTAATGGCTTGACAGAAAATGATTTTATCAAAAGGATAGAAGAAAAATTCAAGGTTGAGAATGTAGGTAAGGAAATTTACAAACCGTCCAAGTTACATGAGTATTCTATGTATTTGAATGGTGAGTGGTATCGCTTAACGGCAAAGGATGGGACGTACGATGCTAATGATCCAATCGGAGTTTTGGATGTTAGTATTTTATCAAACAATGTTCTTGACAAAATTTTAGGGATTAAGGATTTAAGGACGGACAAGCGTATAGATTTTGTCGGTGGTATTCGTGGGCTAGAAGAATTGAAAAGAAGGGTTGATAGTGGTGAAATGAAAGTTGCATTTGCTCTTTATCCTGTTTCTATGAAACAATTAATGGAAATTGCTGATACAGGCAATATTATGCCACCTAAATCTACTTGGTTTGAACCTAAGTTGAGGAGTGGACTTGTAATTCACGAATTGCAATAGTTGATCATCAAAGTAGGTGGGAGAAATATTATTAGTTCTACCGCCTACTTTTTGCAATATTTTTTTGATTATGAGGAACATTTATCTTGTATTTATCTTTATAGGGTTATTTTCTTTATTTATCTTGTCATGTCAGGATGACAATGAGCTGACGAGATTATCTGATATGGGTACGAGAGGTAGTGTTTTATCCTCATCTGTTTCATTTGTTTCAGTATGCTTAGATAGTACAACTTGTTGGCAAACCAGTAGTTTCGGAACTTGCTATGTGAAGATACCTTCTTACGAAGGCACAGAATGGTTCGATATTGTCTTAACATCTACTCCTAAGCAAATTGCTACTTCACATTACATTAATAATAAGTATCTTTTTATTCATGCCAACAGTCCAATTCTCAAATCTTTTTCGTATGATAGTATAATTAGAATAACTGATGGATTAAAGGTTATATATTATGAAGGTAAAAGAGTGGAACAAGGTAGTGCCACTTATAGAAGATATTTGACTAATCCAAAGGGGGTTTTAAGTATTTTTAGCAATAATGGGTATCACATGTCAGGAGAATTTGATGGAGTTTTATATGATGTATATGAAAAACAAACGCATAATATTCGTATAATGTTTCATAAAATTCCTATTAGTATTATACAATAAAATACTATAAAACATCGTACCATCATTGTGTATGATGACTTTAATGTTGGCTTTGAATTTGTAAATATTGTGGGGGAGGGTATGGACATCACTACTGGTTTGTTGGGTATTGTAATCAGGTAGGTCATGGTTTCTAAAAGAGAGGGTGGTTTTCGTATATGCGACCCAAAAGTATTAAAATAGTATATTTGTCATACATATTACTTGATTGATGAGAAGATACGATTTAACAAATTAAAGAGTTGATATAGTAAATAAGAAAAGTAATAAAATTAATAATATTATGAGTACAATAAAAATAGCAAAGACGTTACTGACAGCATTATTTATAGCGAATTTTATGCTGGTATTAACCTTAAATACGTATGCTAATCCAGCTTTTCCTCACGTTGTAACATATAAACAATCAAATGGGAAATTGATTAGTTATTTGATTTATGGTGATGAGCATGTGTCTTGGGCAAAAACATTAGATGGTTACATGATTATGCCCCTTGATAATGGAGATTTTGTATACGCAGTGATGGATAATCAAGGTAATATGGTTCCTTCACAAATACTTGCATCGAATACAGAACTTCGCAATAACAAGGAGAAGAGTTTTTTATCTAAGATGGATAAAAACGTATTTTATTCAACTGATCAAATAAAATCTTTAAGTCAAAAACGATTCCAAAGAGACTATCTGAATAAGGCGATTCCATTGAAAAAATTTACAACCAATAAACCCAAGTTGATGGTTGTTCTGGTTAATTATGCTGACATCGCTATTTCTGATGAGAATGCAGAACGTTTTAAACATCAAATACAAGATAGTAACTATACAGAGTACGGTTACACGGGAAGTGTAAGAGATTATTTTGCAGACCAATCTTTTGGTACAATAGATCCTCAGTTTGAAGTTTTTGGTCCTATAACTCTACCTCATAATAGAGTATATTATGCAGGTAATAATAATGATAAGGCCTGGGAAATGGCACGTGATGCAGTTAAGATAATAGATACTATGTATAATGTTAATTTTGCAGAATACGATAATAATTCTGATGGAACTGTGGATTTGGTTCACATAATATATGCAGGTATTGGATCCAATAGTACCAATCAAAAAAATTCTCAGGTGTGGCCTCATATGTTTTATTTCAGAGATCAAACAACTTTGGATGGTAGAAAGTTTTACCGTTATGCCTGTTCCTCTGAATTAACTTTACGTCAGAACGGTTGGTCATATGATGAAGAGATTGATGGTATAGGTGCTGTTTGTCATGAGATGGGTCACGCTTTTGGATTGCCAGACATGTATGCCACTGATTATAGTAAGGTAGTTACTCCTGGCAGTTGGGATGTTATGGATGTTGGTTCATATAATAATGAATCAAAGACACCTCCTTTTTATTCAATGATTGAAAGAGATATGATAGGTTGGGGTAATCTTGTGGATTTAACGGAAGGTGAACATAGGATTCATCCTATTTCTACAAATGATACTGCTTATAAAATTCATCTTAACAAGGATGAATACTTGGTATTTGAATATCGCGACCACGATAAATGGGATGCTTTTACGAAAGGGGTTGGTATGTTGGTATGGCATGCCGATACTTCAAAGTTTGTTAATTGGGAAATGCATAATGCAGTAAATAATGATGCAGATGATAGAGGTTGTTATATTGTTTGTGCAGGAGATGAATCTAATTTGGCAAGTAACTCTACTCCTTATCCGGGTAGTTTAGGAGTTGATAAAATAGATTATTTTCGTTTTACCGATGGTTCTGAAATAGATGGACATATTTATAATATTCATTATGATGTTGCGAATGATTCAACCCTAGTATTCAATTATAGTAAATTTTACGATGTGAAATTTGGTTTGAATGTTACAAATACGGAAATGAAATCTATTCATATAGACGGAACATTTGTAAGCGATAAGGTTATAAGCGAAAGAAAATTTCAATACAAAAAATCCACTCAATCTAATTATCAATCAGTTGATTTATCAAGTGATAATATCTCATATACTGTCAATAATTTAGAACCTAATACGGAATACAAAATACGTCTAAGTGCAAAAGCTGGAGGTATTACATATTACAGCCCGGCAAAACTCGTTAGAACTGCATGTTATGATGGATTGATTAGCGAATTGAGTTGGGAGGAAGGGTTTGAGAACGGGTTGAATTGTTGGACTCAACAAACATCTAATGGTACTGTTTGGAAAAAAGTAAAGACTGGTATGGCTGGTAAAATAAAACCGAAAAAAGGTTTTCATATGGTTGCTTTGAAGTTTACTCAATCCTCTAATACTCAATCAGCAAGATTAGTTTCTCCGGTATTTGATTTATCCAATTATGAGAATGTGAAATTGACTTTCTCCTATGCAATATATTCCGGTGCACAATCTGCACCTTTGACTGTATATTACAGAACATCATCTATGGATACTTGGAAAACATTATCTACATATGCCAATACTAATACAAGTTCTTCTATTAATTGGAAAAATGCCGAAGTGTTATTGAAAGATTTAAATTCGTCTTACCAGTTTTGTTTTGTTGGTAAAGATAATGTAGGGTATGGTGTATTGTTAGATGCAATTAAATTGGATGGAAAGAAAAAATCAGCATTAAATGATGCAAAAGAAAGTGTATCAATGTTAAGCATAGTACCGAATCCTTCAAATAATGATGCAATATTGCAATTTACTGGTCTAAAAGAAAAAACGAAAGTGACAGTAACTGATATTATGGGTAGAATAGTTGAGCAAATAGAATTGAAAGATTCAGATAGTCAAGTTAATCTTGCATCCTCTTCATATGAAAGTGGGATTTATTATGTAACTGTAAGTAGTGGTGATAATCTGATTGTTAAAAAGTTTATTAAGCAGTAATGTGGACAAATAGAAATAGCAAGACGATATTTTTGTTCTTATTTTTTCTATTTAGATTGCAAAAAAATATTTTTTTATTGAATAATAAAGTTGTGATATGTATTTATTAAAAAATATCAACGGCGAATAAGGAGATATAAAGTCTCACATTATTTTAATGAAGTCTGACATTATTTTATTGATGTCAGACTTTAATTGTGTCAAATTCAATATAGAATATTATATTGCAAGACTGATGAATATGTTCTGTGTTATTTAAAAATTTCTTCTTTTTGTTATTTTGACAAACAGATAATTTACTAAGGTGAAAAGTTATCGTAATATAGTAAATTACAGTGTATTTACAACTTTTTTCAATTTCACTAATTTGGATAGCAATTCTTCTGCTTGATAGAGTGGCAACATGTTCATTCCATCGCTTTTTGCATTTTCACAGTCCGGATGTGTTTCCATAAATATTCCATCCGCCCCCACAGCAATGGCAGCCTTTGCTATGGTTTCTATCATCTTTGGATCACCTCCAGATACACCGTCAGCCTGATTGGGTTTTTGTAAACTGTGAGTAATATCCATAACAACAGGAACATTGTTATGTTGCATGATTGGAATGTTACGCATATCAACTACCAAATCCTGATAGCCGAAAAATGTACCTCTATCGGTTAATATTATGTTTGTATTGCCACAATCAAAAGCTTTTTGACAAATGTATTGCATACTTTCGGCAGATAGGAATTGTCCTTTTTTGATATTAATAATCTTTCCTGTCTTAGCGGCAGATACTATAATATCTGTTTGTCTGCATAAAAATGCTGGGATTTGTAGGATATCAACGATTTGTGCTACTTTATAGACATCATCACTTGAATGAATATCTGTTACAACGGGGATATTGTATTTTGTTTTTATTTTTTGTAGTACTGCTAACGCTTTATCATCACCAATACCAGTGAATGAATCAATACGAGAACGATTGGCTTTTTTATAGGATGCTTTAAAAATAAAAGGAATGTGTAGTCTATTGGTTATGTCTATTAACTTTTCTGCTATAAACAATGGCATCTCTTCATTTTCTATTACACAAGGTCCTGCCATTAAAAAGAAATTTTCTTTGTTTGTCGAAAGGCTTTCGTAAAAGGTCATCTTATTTTAATGTTTTATAGTGCAAAGATATAAAAAAAAATATTACCTTTGCGAAATGAAGTCGTCAAAAAGTAAAATTGTCAAACGTAAATCGCAAACAATCAATATTTCTTTGAACAATAAAGAAATAGTATTATTAAATAGGTATTCTAAGTTGAATGATATGACAAAAAAATCAGCTATAAAAAAAATCATTAAAGAATTTCTTTTAGCCAATGTATCTATGCCGGAAGATGTTTCTAAAAATCAATTGGATTTGTTTGCTTCTCGTGAAACAGACTTATTTGATTACACAAAATAATTCTCATTTCAAATTATATATTCTCAATTCTGGTGGGTATTATATGTATAACGCTATGTTTAAGTGAATATATAATACTTCCTATCCATTATTAAAAGTTGATAGGTATAGAAATGCCGAAACGTTCTTTGTACTGAATGTTTGTAGAGAAGTCTTTGTCTAACGCAACTTGCATACTAACAAAAGCATTTAGATATTTGTTTATTTTCATACTAACAAAAACTTCACCATTTATATCAGTAGCCAAGATAGGTTTTGAATAATCCCAAAAAAAATCTAATTTTACGAGAACATTTACATTAGTCCAAACATCTTTTTGGTAGAACAATTTGATATATGAACCAAGAGAAAATTTCCATCTGCGTTCCCAATCGGTTTTCCCGAAAACACTTTCTCTGATAGACTGTCTTTTATCAAGACAGTAAGTTGTCTTACCTGTTAAAAAGGAAAACAGTGAAGAAAAATGTATCCTTTTGTATTCCATACCGATAGATGAAGTTAGAACAGTAGGAGAGAGTCCGGCAGATATAATATTCGTATCCTTATTGTAACCATTATCAAACTGTGTTTTCAGATTCATCAAACCGGAGTAATTCCAGTATCCGACAGCTTTATAACCATATATAGAGTTTAGTTCAATTTTATCCTCGGATTTTATCCAGCGATTACCATTGTCCCAAATTCCTGCTCCGTTTTGATCTTGCCGAGTACGAGCATAAGCAGCTTCTGCTGTGTTATCTACCTTGTGTTTACCGTTTTTGTAATTATAAAAACCTTTGAATACCCCCCCAAAAGAGATGTTGGAATATCCTCCTGCAGCCCAATTATTTATTAAAGTTTGTTCAAAAGTTAGAATTAAATCGTTCTTAATTTGCCATTTGGGAGTATTTTTTATCTCAACGATTGAATCATTTATTATTTTTATTGTATTATGGAAAGTTTTGTTTTCATTTGCGAATACATTGAATGTAAATATCGCAAAAATCAGCATTATCAAAAAATTTTTCATTCTTAACATTATTTTTATATATTTATATAACATATTACTATATATTAGTATGAATTCTGTTTTGTTGTTAATTGTCTAATATAATATCCTAAGCATTTTACTGATGTCAAGGAGGAATCTACTAGCTTCACATTTCAATTTCACAGATTATCTCATTAGTTTTTTCATTATGCAACTTTCTAAAACAAGACATAAAATAATCAATATTAAAAGTAAAAAAGTAAAATCAAATCCTTTTTTACTTTTAATAAAGTAGGTTTTAATCATTTTCTTATTATTAAAAACTGAATAATTTTTATAACTGATTTTTTTCAGTTCTTTCTCTATATTGTTGGACTTCATAAAAGAAAGTTCCGATTCTTCACGTGGATAATTCAAAGCTAAAACTCCTAAATGTTTTTCTTTGGCTTTAATATCGTAAAATCCTGCTTGTTTTATCTGATTTTGCAGATAAAAACCATATCTTCCGTTGATAAATTGCATTTGAGGAATTACGCTGTTGAGAGTTCCTTGTTTTGTTAGAGTAATATACTCAGCACTGTTGTCTGTTGTTAAAACGGAAATATCAAATAAAGATTGTTCATTGCTAAACATAAAAACAGGAGGTAAAACGGTGGAATATAAAGCGATATTCCACATAATAGGAACAAAAATACTTTGATTTACAAAATCACTCCATTGTTCATTGAACGGTGTTGTAAATACAAAGGCATTTGAAGAATTAATGGTATTTTGAGTAAGGAAAGCATCTTGATTTACCATTGTCATAATATCTTGCCGTGAAATATTGCTACTATTTTTCAACTTATAATATTTTTGACATTGTGGCATTTCCATATTATCTGTAACTTGCGAAAAAACATTTTTAAATATATTGTTATTTATATCTATGATATTTATTTTTCTTGTTTGTTTTATTTCTTTATCCCACAGCGGCATTTGTAAAGATAGCATAGCAGAATTGTAAGATGCTATATCTATGTGTTCAGATGGAATAATAACCAATGAAGTTTTCTTTTTGCGACAGTTTTTCAATTCATTAGCTAACCCACTTGGAATGGTATTGAGTTCGTTTAATATAATAGTACTATATTCTGCAAATTTAGAAAAATCAATACCGGAGGCATTCATATTATTCAATTCTATTTCTGAGGAGTTTTTGAAAAGATGTATCAAATATTTATTTTCACCATTACCATTAATAGAAAGAATTTTTATTTTCTCTCCTATATTGATTGTAAAATAAAAGTCATCATCATAGGTTATTGGGTTATCTAAAATACTTACCCTACCATTGATTTCACCCGCATTTTCCAAAACAAAACTCATGGGAAGATCTACATAAGAATTAGCTTTGATATCATATGTTGCTAAACTCTGTTGTTTATTGTTGATAAATAGTTTTACAGTCTGCTTCTCAATATCTTCATTTGAAGAGTTCTTTATTCTAACGGTTAGATTTATTTTTTGACCTTTCAAAAAAATATTTTTATCTATGATAACGGAATCAACATATATGTTGTTGATATTATTAACTTCTAACGGAAGAAAAATATCTTTTATAATGCTGTCCTGTTTTATGTTTTGGATATCAAAACTCTTTATTTGGAAGTCTGAAATAATAAATGTTAGTTTGTTATTTTCGTTCCTTAGATTAAGTAAGCGATGGGCCGTATTTATGAGCTCAGAGTAAGGGAGACTTGATGGCGAAATTTCTACATTTTTTAGAAAATTGCGTAAAGTTTTTTTTGTAACAAAATGTTTGTGCTGTCCTTCCATATCCATAGTTAGCAAGCAAAATAAATCATTGTCGGAATATTCATCAATTATTTCTTCAATTTTTATTTTTGCAGTTTCAAGTAAAGTTCCTTTTTTAGCAATATTTTGCATAGAAAACGAATTGTCAAGTATTAAAACTACAGCATTGTTGCCTTGCTTAACGAGTTGATTCTGCGAATCTTTGATATAGGGTTGTGCAAATAATAATGCTAAAAACAATATGGCAAGACATCGTAATAACAAGAGCAATAGTTCCAATAATTTGTATTTTCGTTTGTTTAGAGCTGTTATAGAATGTAAAAATTTGACATTTGTGAATAATACCTGTTTAAAACGATGAAAATTAAACAGATGTATGATTATTGGGACCGTTATACCCAAACCTAATAACAGAAACCACGGATGTAAAAAACCCATAACCCTATTTTTTTCTAATAAAACTTTGCGAAGTTACAAAAAATATCTGTACCTTTGCCACAAGGGTGGGGATAAAGTGCCGAAAGAAAATTTTCAAGTCCCACTTCAATTTGTTATTTTGCCATTTTACTTTTATGAGAAGAGAAATATGATAAATAAAATATTAATTAGATATATTAAAACTGTAAAAAGATGGAAGAAATTATACAAAAACAAGATCGGAATGAACAAGTAATACAAGTAACCTCAACTGTAAAACAGGATATTATCTGTGCTGCTAAGTGGGGTAAGTTTTTGGGGATATTGACTTACATTACGGCAGGATTGACGTTCATCGTAGCTATCTGTTCTTTATTTGTAAAATCTAAATTGGATATGTTGAGTGATGAATTTGAGGATTTGACAATCTCTTCTTATATAGTATCTGTATACTCTATAATTTTATTTTTTTGTAATTTGATAACTGCCATTATTTGTATTATCCTAGCACATTATTTATTCAAAGCATCTAATAATATTCTTAAAGGTATTAATCAAGATAGTCAAGATAAAATAGCAATTGGTACACATAGTCTGAAACTTTTCTGTCTGATTTGCGGTGTCATTACTATTATTTTGTGGGCTGTAGGTATTTTTACTTTCTTTGGGGGATTGTTTGTAAGTATTCTTAGTGTTGCGATGTAGATATTAAAAAATAATAAAACTAAATTATAATTGTGATGGATAAAAGAAATCTTTTGCTTATTAGTAATTCCACTAATGCAGGTGAAAAGTACCTCGATTGGTGTAAAGGTATGATTGAGGAATTTTGTAAATGTAATAATGTTACTGATGTATTGTTTGTACCATATGCGGGCTTCGCTCAGGGATACGACCAGTATGAACAGAAAGTTGCTGACGTATATTCAAAGTTTGGAATTAATGTTCGTAGTATTCATCACGAACAAAACCCTATTGCAGCGATCATTCAAGCTCAGTGCATTGCTGTTGGTGGAGGTAATACGTTCTATTTGGCTAGACAAATGCAACAATTAGGGATTATGCAGGCAATTAGAGAAAAAGTTATGGCAGGAACACCCTATATGGGATGGAGTGCTGGTAGCAATGTTGCAGGAATAAGTCTGAAAACTACAAATGATATGCCTATCGTAGAACCCGAGAGTTTTGAGACAATGAGTCTTGTTCCTTTTCAGATAAATCCACATTACACAGACTTTGTTGATCCAAAACATGGAGGAGAAACGAGAGATGATCGTATAAATGAGTTTATTGCTGCCAATAAAGATACATTCGTTGTTGCAATTAGAGAGGCTACTGCACTGAGATTAAAGGATGGAAAATTGAATTTAGTAGGTAGGGATAACAAGATGAAAGTTTTCCATTACGGTTGCCCTGTACAAGAATACGCTTTGCAAGATGATATTCAGTTTTTAATGAAATAATTACGTTATTATAAAATTATTTCATTAAAAATAAAAATTACTACATAAAATAAAAATAATCAAACGGTGTTTAAATAAAAACTAAATACCGTTTAATTTTTATACTAATAATGATTAATCCGATGACAAGGAGATAAAAGAAATATTATTTTTAATACATTTTTGTAATTTTGCAAAAAATAATAGTAAATATGCCTTTAACTAAAGCTTTAAAATATAAAGAAGTGTTTAAAAACGATAAAGTTTTATTATTTCAAGGAGATCTTCTCAAAGAAGATACTTTTGATACACCTTTTGCTGATTTAATCATAACATCTCCTCCTTACAATGTGGGCATTGAATACAACTCTAATAATGATGAACTTTCCTATGAACAATATCTTAATTTCTCTCGCACATGGATAAGAAATTGTTATAAATGGTCTAATAATCAAGCTTGTTTTTGTTTAAATATTCCATTAGATAAAAACAAAGGTGGTAATAAATCTGTTGGTGCCGATTTAACTCTAATAGCACAACAAGAAGGATGGCAATATAAAAGTACAATTATTTGGAACGAAGGAAATATATCAAGACGTACTGCTAGGGGGAGTTGGAAAAGTGCCTTAGCTCCAGTTGTTATTGCACTGGTAGAACTCATTGTTGTATTATATAAAAACGAATGGAAAAAAACAAATGGTACTAAAATATCAGATATTAGTTCCGAAGAATTTAAATCTTGGATACAAGGAGTATGGTCTTTTAATGGTGAAAGTAAAAAACGGATAGGACACCCGGCTCCATTTCCCACGGAACTACCATATAGATGTATAAAATTATTTTCCTACCAAAATGATGTAGTTTTTGACCCTTTTTCTGGTAGTGGCACAACTTTATTAGTAGCGCATTCAACCAATAGACGAGACGTAGGCATTGAAATAGATAATCAATATTGTGAATTAGCAAAAAATAGATTAACAAAAGAAATAACAAATAATATTTTATGACTCAGTTGGATTTAATAAAAGAATACTTTAAAAAATATCCAAATAAGAATATTCATCATCCTGAAGTAGTAGGTTGGGCAACAGAACAATGGAAAAAAAAGAACAGGAGAAGTATTTAGAGTCCCAGATAGAGCAATTAGAAGTTTAGCTAAGAAAGGTTTTTTAATAAAAGTAGCAAAAGGTATATATAGATATGACACTAATTTTATTAAAAATAGAGAATTGGAAGATTTTACTCAAGAACAAAAAGAAATTATAATGAAACGAGATGGTTATCGTTGCGTTATTTGTGGTAGAGGTAGATAAAACGGAGTTGAATTGCATGTTGACCACATCAAGCCAAAAGAATTTGGAGGTAAAGCTATAATAGAAAATGGACAAACTTTGTGTGCTTAGCACAATTTTTTAAAGAAAACTTACAAACAAACAGAAACAGGTAAAAAAATGTTTATTCGTTTATACGATTTAGCAAAAAAAGAAAATGATGAATTACTAATTAATTTTACTAAAGATATTTTAGCTGTTTTTGATAAGTATGGTATCAATGGACACATTGAATGGAAAAAATAAAACTACGTTTAAGGGGAGATATATGAAAAAAAATTTTCTAAAGTACTGTTTTTACTATGTAATATTTTTTATTGTTTTGATAAAATAGTATTTCTATTTAACAATAAATTATTATTTTTTTATAAAGTATAAAATAGGTTTAATAATAACAGCTAAATGAAAGACAGTGAAATTCTTTATCAAGGTAAAGTGTTGATTTATCCAACCGATACTATTTGGGGAATTGGTTGTGACGCACGTAATGTTGATGCAATAAAAAAAATAAAACTTATAAAGGGAAGAGATAATACCAAAAGCTTAATTCTTTTAGTTAAAGACTTAATGATGCTCAAAGATTATGTAGAATATATTCCACAAGTTGCAATAAATATGATAAATTCCACTAAGCAGCCAACAACAATCATATATTCCAAAGCCAAAAACTTACCTATTACTCATCTTTCTGTTAATGAAAGCATAGGTATTCGTATTCCTCATAATGATTATCTCTATAAATTATTTCAAGAGTTTGATTATCCTATCGTTTCTACATCCGCTAATTTTAGCGGATCTCCTTCACCACTTAAATTTACTGATATAGATAAAGATTTTTTGTCTAAGGCTGACTATGTAAGTCTTTACAATAGAGATATTGACAATGGTTCGAATGCTTCGTCTATATATTTAATAGAAAAAGACAACACTCTGACTAAAATCAGATAATATATAGTGTATTAATGATTTTTAAATTATCAAGTAATCTTAAAAATTATTTTATCAATTGTTCAATCAAATCATTAACTGAACTAATAAATACAGGATGTATTTTGTATTTTTCAAGTAACGAATCTTTATTATATTTACTTAGAAAAATTTTTTTAAATCCCATTGCCTGTGCCTCTTTCATACGTCTGTCAATATAAGGTACGGGTCGGATTTCTCCACTTAACCCGACCTCGGCTGCAAAGCAGAGTTTGTCATCTACATTTGTTTCTTGGTGAGAAGAAATTATTGATGTTAAAACGGACAAATCCATAGAAGTATCATTGATTTTCAATCCTCCTGCAATATTTAGAAATACGTCTTTGTTGGATACTTTGATACCTGCTTTTTTTTCTAATACAGCCAAAAGCATACTTAATCTACGGATATCAAAACCATTACTCACTCTTTGTGGAGCGGAATAGTATGTAGGTGACACCAAAGCTTGCGTTTCTATTAACAACGCTCGCCTTCCTTCCAAGGCTGCACATATTGATATTCCACTCAATTGCTCTTCCCTTTGTGAAAGCAACACTTTTGATGGGTTATCTACATCTTTCAAACCGTAGCAAGTCATCTCATAAATTCCTAATTCACTTGTAGAACCGAATCGATTTTTCATAGAACGTAGAATTCTATATCCATAATTCTTATCTCCTTCGAATTGAAGTACGGTATCCACCATGTGTTCTAGGATTTTGGGTCCAGCAAGTGCCCCTTCTTTTGTAATGTGCCCTACCAAAATAATGGGGATATTATATTGTTTTGCACAGTTTATCAATTTATCAGTACAACATCGCACCTGTGTTATACTTCCAGCAAAGGAATCTACCTCTTGTGTAGTCATAGTCTGAATAGAATCTACAATGACCATATCGGGTGCAATATCCTTAGTAGTTTCTATGACGTGATCTACATCTGTAGAACAAAGGATTAAACAGTTGTTAGAAGATATTTGCATCCTTAGTTGTCGTAATTTGATTTGTTCTAAACTTTCCTCACCGGATACATATAATATTTTTTTGTCGTTACAATTTAATGCAATTTGCAGTAATAACGTACTTTTGCCTATGCCAGGTTCTCCTCCGATCAGTACAACACTTCCGCTAACCAACCCCCCTCCCAAAACTCTATTTAGTTCTGTGTCTTTAATGTCCCATCTATGAGATTCCGAGTATTCAATTTGTGAGATAGGTTTAGGATCTGTTTTTGTAGTTAGATGTTTGGTTGATTTCTTATTTGTATTGCCTATATTTTTTTCCTTAAACGTACCCCAGGACTCACACAATGGACATTTACCGAGGTGATTTGAAGATTGGTAACCACAATTTGAGCAAACAAATATTCTTTTTTCTTTTGCCATGACTTATTATAGAATGCTATTAACTAGGTCTAACATTTATTTTGTATTTTATTTCTTTTTTTTGTGAGTATTTCTTTTTGTCTTTATTATATTTCCTATGATAAGGACCGTATGGAATATCTTGAAACGCGAAAATTTGCATCTGTTCTATTACCCCCAAATCATAAACTTGCTCACTATCTAATTCAAGTTCCTTATTATGATATTCCTTAGGTGGAATGGGAGTGTCGTAGTTAAATTCAAGTTTGCGAACAAACAATGTATCTAGTGTTTTTGTGGATATTAACGTGTAATGTGCAACAGATTTTGTTGCACTGGACCAATAAGGATTATCAAATCTAAAAACTGTAATAAACATCACCGCATCAGCGTCATATTGTTCTTGTATGTTTTTCAAATCTTTCAATTGAATATATTGAGAAGAGAACATTGTATCTTTTTTATGTCGTTCCATACCCTCTATGGCTGAATAAACATAATACCCTCTCTTACCTAACATTTTTGTTGCCATAATGTATAGCATCTCTCCTGCTTTGTTGTAATTAGACCTATTCCAGGGATATGCAATTAATATTCTTTTAGGAGCTTCCGAGTAAAGTTTATCATAAGTTTTGTATCTTTTTTCTCTTTTGGGGAATATTTTACGACAGATTTTTTTTACAAAATTTTTTATCTTTACCTTGTCGTAAATATACAGAGAATCTACCTTTTGTTGCAAAGTGTCGTCAGTGTTGATGTTACGATTCTTTTTTTCTATCATATAAAGAACCTTATCCATTGTAGTCATTTTTTTCTTTTTTTCTTTTTCTGTTTGAGAAGTTGAGGAAGTGTTAGTCTTTTTCTTTTTAAATTTTCTCAAAAAGGAGGGGGTATTATCTTCTTCTGCATAGACATCCTTAACGATGGAGGTATTGTTAGCATTATTTGACTGTAAAATTTCTTCTAATGACTGATTTTTACTATCGTCTGTCTTTGTAGTGTCAACCGGTATGAGTGTACTATCAATGACTACGGAATTATTGTTCTGATCTTTTAAATTATTTTGATTTTCATTTATAGTGTTAAGAAGGTTTTCCTTTTCACGCCTGCGTTCCTCCTCAATTCTTTTCTTTTCTTGCTTTGCAGCATTTTTTATTAATTCATCTCGTTTTTTTTCTTTCTTTTTACGCTCGCTATCTGCTTTTTTCTGTTTTTTAATATTCTCTTTTTGGAGATTTTGCTCCTCTTTCTTTTTTCTTTTTTCCCTTTTTTGTCGCTCGTTTAGTGCTTTTTTCTCTCTATCATCCTTTTTGATAATATTTGCTGATGGTTTATCTTTCTGTGGTTCGTTTTTATCTTTTTTATATGTTTTTTTTGTCGTCTCAACTGCCGATAGATTGCCATTTGATTGCAATTTACTAATGTTAGGTTGAACTTTATCAAGTTTTGGTTTTGAAGACGAACAAGCAGATATTAGGATTGTTCCGATTAGTACATATAAAAAAAATCTTTTCATAGACCCCATTGTTTTTTTAAGCCATCCACATAGGTTTTACTTTCAGGAAAAAGGGTTATTTCTTTGTCCAAAAATGATAAAGCCTTAATAGTGTCTCCCCGTATTAATAGCATTTGTGCATAATCCACACATAATCCCGGTGGAATCTTATTTTTATGTTTTGTGTTTTGTGTTTTGTATTTTTTTTTATTGGGTTCAACAATTATTTTATAAGCTTTGAGTACTTTTTTTATATCCTTACCGTCTAAGTCCGTGGCATGCTTGTATGCCGCTTCATCATAACTTCCGTACTTGTACAGTTGCTTAGAACAACAAGAGAACAAAATCAAGCAAGCTCCAATAAGAGTTATTTTTTTTGTATTTCCATTACGTATTATCACACCACAAAGTTATTAATTTTTAATACACCACACCACTATTATTTGAAAAATATTTCACATGCACGATTGAAAATTCCGTTCATATATGCAATGGCCATACCGTAGTTAGTAATGGGGACTCCAGCTTGTTGGAAAGGTTGAAGCCTGTTAAGGAGTTGTTTTTGTGTTGCCACACAACCCCCACATTGCACAACCAAGGCAAAATTTTCTGCTTTTTCGTTTGTATCGGTCAATCCTGCAAAAGCTTTGAATAAAAGATTTTTACCACTATATTTTCTAATCATATTAGGTAATTTTACACGACCAATATCTTCACAGGTAGGTTGATGAGTACAATTTTCAAGCATTAAAATTTTGTCGCCATCCTGCAAATCGTCCAATTTGGGAGTTCCTTTCAGATAATCCTCAAAAGCACCTTTCTCTTTAGCTAATAAAATAGAAAAACTTGTTAAAGCAATCTGTATAGGGACAATTTTACTAACAAATCCAAAAATTTGAGAGTCTGTTATAACAAGCTTAGGTTCCAATTTAAGATTAGCAAGTGTGTATTCTAATTGTTCAGGTTTAACTACCATATTAATTGCATTGTTATCGAGTATTTCTCTTATCATTTTGACTTGCGGAAGTATCATTCTACCTTTGGGAGCAGACAAGTCAATAGGAGTAACGAGTACTACAAGGTCATTTTCTTTGATAATACCATTGAGGATTCCTTTATCATTGTGAGGAGTTAGGTTTAGATTATTTTGAATAGCCAAAGTTATTTTTTCTCTTGTTTTTTCGTCTTGTGTATTAACACATATAAAGTCTTTGCTATACTTTTCAAGTTGCTGAATTGTAGTATTAGTGATGGGGTATAAGTCTTGCTTGTTATAGATAATGATATAAGGAATTTTTTTTGCTTTTAAATCTTTTATAAGAGAGAGCTCATAATCTGCAAATGTATTATTGCTAATGACAATTGCTGCCAAATCTATCAAGTTGATAGATTCAAGAGTTTTTTTTACCCTTTCTTTGCCCAAAGGTGTTACATCATCCAATCCTGCAGTATCTATAATTACACAAGCCCCAATGTTAAACAATTCAATCGTCTTTTTGACCGTATCGGTAGTTGTTCCCCTAGTCTCAGATACGATAGAAACGTTTTGAGCAGTCAAAATATTAACCAAACTACTTTTCCCAACATTGCAACGTCCGTAAAAAGCTATATGAGGTTTGTTTTCGCGATGCGTTTCCATTGTAAAAATAATGTTTATGGTTGCAAAGTTAGGATTTTTTTATGAATTGTAAGGAAACCAAGTAAATTCTTTCTTTCATTGCAATAAAATATTTGTATTGTTGTAGAGAAAAAATTTGCAATGCATAAAAAGGATTTAGCAATTCTGATTATTGCTTCATTTTCCAATAGTCTGGGAATAATAGAGTTTGAATGCGAAAAATTATAGTGGGACATTAAAAAATTCTTTCTTGACTTTGATAAATTAAAGTCCCACATTAGTAAACTATTTTGGGGAATTAGAAAAGTATTATTCGTGATTAGTTAATTGATACGTTTAATAAAAAAATATTTTATTAATTGCAAGATTATGTTTTTGCTATTGGCGAATTATTAAAAAATAATCAATTTTGTTGTTATGGCTACTATTATCGCAAACTTTCATTTTCTTTTTGTCAATAGAAAAAAAAGATATACCTTTGCAAATTATTTAAATTTACTTTGGCGGATGGCAATATTTAAAATAGATATTAATAACAAGTTTAATGTATTTAGCAAAGAGTTTTGGGTTAAAATAGTGATAATGACTATTGCTATTTGGATAACTTCGTTTACTGGATTAGTGGAGCATAATGATGGTCCGCTTTATGCACTATTAGCTGCGGTGATTATTAGCATACTTAACGCTTTTTTACGTCCCCTACTATCTCTTATATCAATGCCTTTAATGATAGCGTCATTCGGTATTTTTATGTTGGTAATTAATGCTTTAATTATATTATTGACGAGTTTTTTACTTGATCCGCATTTTATTATTCAGGGCTTTGGTAATGCTTTTTTCTTTTCTATCGTAGTTACATTTTTAACTTTTCTGATGAATCTTCCAAGAAAAATCAGAAAGTTACAAAATAATATGTTTCAGAACAAAGAAAAACAAGATTTTTACGAGAAAAATACGGACGAAAAAACAATTAAGGATAATAATCCTAATTCTTCTAATCGTTTTGACGACAATCCCTTTAATGATAATCCACAAGATAAAAATTATACGGATTTTGAGGATATCAATTAGAGAAAAAATTTTTTAGAATTTGCCACGTGGTATATTTTTATTAGGTTTTAGTTTTGATATACTACGTATCGTGATGAAAAAAATAAAAAATAAAAAATGAAGATTTGTAGAACAGTCGGCGAACTGGAAAACGCAATAAATGAACAAAGACAACAAAATAAAACAATAGGACTTGTGCCTACAATGGGGGCTCTCCATGATGGACATGTATCTTTATTTAAGCGTGCGAGGACAGAAAATGATGTTTTTGTAGCAAGTGTTTTCGTTAATCCAGTACAATTCAACAATAAAGAGGATTTTGAGAAGTATCCAAGGGATGAACAGGCGGACCTTACCATACTTCAAGATAGTGGATGTGATATTGTTTTTCTTCCTTCTGCAGATGAGGTATATAAAGGACAACTTTTGGAAAGTTGGTCCTTTGGAGAGTTAGAACAAGTGATGGAAGGAATACAAAGACCAGGGCATTTTTCGGGTGTTGCCAATATTGTATCCAGACTTTTCAAGTGGACAAAAGTGGATAGGGCGTATTTTGGAGAGAAAGACTATCAACAGATAGCTATTATTAGAGATATGGTTCGTCAAATGCAAATTTCGGTAGATATAGTGGCATGTCCTATTTACAGGGATAAGGATGGTTTGGCAGCATCTTCACGTAATAAACGTCTTTCAAAGCAAGCACGAGCTATTGCACCAAAGATACACGAGATACTGACCAAATCGTATCAGCAAAAGGAATCTTTGTCGCTTAGTCAAATAAAATTTTTTGTTGAAAGCGAATTTAAAAAATATAAAGAGTTTGATTTGGAATATTTTGTCTTAGCAGATGGAGATACATTGCAACCTGTAAAAATCAAAAAAGAGAATCAAAAAATTGTTGGCTTCATTGCCGTATGGCTTGAAGGTGTTCGTTTGATAGACATACAACGTTACTAATTTATTGCTGTTGACTGATTAAATTAAGTCTTAGCATTTTATTATAAAATGTTGATAGAATAGATTGGAGTTTAAGTAAAATAGATTGATGGGTATATACGATTGACTAAAATGTTGAGGAAGTAGAGTAAATAGAAATAATAAATTAATAATTAAACACAAATGAAACAGATTATTGAATGTGTGCCTAATATTTCCGAAGGCAACAACCAGGCGATAATAGATCAAGTGGTCAATGAGATAGAAAAAGTTGAAGGAGTGAAACTTTTGGATGTTGATCCCGGTAAAACGACAAATAGGACAGTTATTACTTTTGTTGGAGAGCCAGATCAGGTTTGTCAAAGTGCCTTTCTTGTTGTTAAAAAAGCTCAAGAGTTGATAGATATGAGATGTCACCACGGGGATCATCCGCGTTTTGGTGCTACTGATGTATGTCCGTTAATTCCCGTAGCAAATATAACAATGGAAGAGGTTGTAGAATATGCTAGGAAGTTAGCTCAGAGAATTGCTACGGAATTAGATATACCTGTTTATTGCTATGAGAGTGCTGCATATGAGCCAAAGAGAAAAAACTTGGCAGTTTGTCGTCAGGGAGAGTATGAAGCGTTAAAAGATAGGATAAGTACTGAAGATCAAGCTCCAGATCACGGTCCTAAAGTTTGGAGCGAGAAAGTTGCCAAGAGCGGTGCTACCGCTGTTGGAGCAAGAGATTTTCTTTTGGCTGTTAATTACAACCTTAACACTACGTCTACACGTCGTGCTAATGCAATTGCTTTTGATGTAAGAGAGAAAGGTCGTCCCCAAAGGGAAGGCGGAAAACCTAATGGTAAGCCTGTTTTGGATGAAAACGGAAAAAAAATTTGGATTCCTGGGACTTTAAAAGGTACAAAGGCAATAGGTTGGTATATTGAAGAATATGGTATTGCTCAGGTATCCATGAATATTACTAATGCAACACAAACTCCTTTGCATATATGTTTTGATGAGGTTTGCAAGAAAGCTCAGGCGAGAGGAGTTAGAGTTACAGGTATTGAAGTGGTAGGATTGTTACCTAAAAAGACACTTGTTGACGCTGGTAAGTATTATTTGTCTAAGCAACAAAGGAGTTTGGGGGTCAGTGAGGCTGAATTGATAAAAATTGCTATAAAATCTATGGGTCTTAGTGATTTAAAACCGTTCAATCCACAAGAAAAAGTTATTGAATACTTGATAGAAGACGATAAAAAGAAGAAACTTGTAAATATGACCTGCAAGGAATTTGCTGATGAGACAGCAAGTGAGAGTCCTGCACCAGGTGGAGGAAGTATTGCGGCATATTGTGGGGCATTGGCAGCATCTTTGGGTACTATGGTGGCGAATCTTTCATCTCATAAGCCAGGTTGGGATGACAGATGGGAAGAGTTTTCTGCGACAGCTGAAAAAGGACAGGTGTTGAAGGATGAATTGCTACATTTAGTTGATGAGGATACTAATTCTTTCAATAAGATAATGGATGCTTTAGGATTACCCCAAAAGACAGATGAAGATAAGATACAGAGGAAAGCAGCTATACAAGAAGCTACTAAATATGCGATAGAGACACCTTATCGTACATTGCAGAAATCAAGAGAAACATTTGAGATATGCAAACTTATGATAGAAACTGGTAATCCCAATTCTATTACTGATGGAGCTGTTGGTATATTGTGTGCAAAGGCTGCATGTATAGGTGCATTTATGAATATGAAAATCAATTGTGCATCTTTGGAAGATAAAGATTTCGTTGCTGACATCTTGAAAAAAGGACAAATAATTGTGGATGAGGCTTGTGAAATAGAAAAACAGTACACAGAGATGGTACTTAACAAAATCTAATCTACGATAAAATCTATTAGATACTCTTTTTTGTCGGATATTGCAAAAAATGGTAATTGAATATCATAATAATATTGCAATATCCGATTATTCGTTTTATGCAATAATCTAAAATAATTTGTTTTTTGTATCATTCTAAATATTTGATAATTAATTTATTTTAGAGAAGTATCAATTATGTAAAATAATGTCAAGAAAGAATTTTTTAAAGTCCCACTTTAATTTGCTAACGTCAAGAAAGAATTTTATCATTTCATTAGTTGTTTATTCTGTTTATGATTATCTGAATATAAAGATGGTAGCAACTGTTGTGATTTGATGATTTATATTTGCAATTTCATCTTATATTATAAATTTTTCCTATATTTGCAGGCTGAAAGAAATAAAAACACTGATACTATGGCATACGATAAATTATTTACAGAGTTTCCTGATGTTGAGACGCAACAATGGGAAGACGCTATTGAGAAAGATCTCAAAGGGGCGGATTATAATAAAAAACTTATTTGGAAAACGATAGAAGGGTTTGAAGTTAGACCCTATTACAGGGCTACCGATCTGCAGGGATTGGAATATTTGGAGAACAATCCTAATGAGAAGCCTTTTGTAAGGGGATATCAGTCAGCTGGGAACGATTGGGAAATTCGTATGGACTTAGATACAGACGACTTAAAGGTACAAAATACTATTGCCTTGGATTGTTTGGCAAGAGGAGTCAATTCTATAGGATTTAATGCTAAGAACGTTCACAATCAAGAGGATTTGAATATTCTTCTTAACGGAATTTATCTTGATTACATTAGGATAAATTTTTTGAAATCTCGTAATTTCCTAAACTTACTGCAATTGTTTGTGTCTTATTGTAAGGCTAACGGTATTGATACACAAAAAGTGAAAGGTAGTGTGAATTTTGATTCATATTTCTATGCATTAAAACACGGCAAGTTTTGGGGTAGTAATGCAGAAAATATGGATGAGGCTGCCATGATTATGAGATATGCTAAGGAAAATTTACCTCTGTTTAAGACTATCACTATTAATGGTAAAATATTTTCCAATGCAGGAAGTAACATATCTCAAGAATTGGGTTTTTCTTTGGCAATAGCTAATGAGTATTTGTACAATATGACGCAAAGAGGAATTTCTGCTGAGGATTGTGTAGAAAGAATGATGTTTAGTTTCGCAACTGGTAGCACTTATTTCATGGAGATTGCGAAGATTCGTGCAACGAGATTGCTATGGTCTAACATTGCTGAACAATATTCAAAAGATGAAAAGGCTGCAAGGATATTTATTCATACCGAAGACACAAAATATAACAAGACAGTCTTTGATGCATATGTCAATATGCTAAGAACTACAACAGAAACAATGAGTGCTGTTGTAGGGGGGGCAGATTCTATTGCCGTAATGCCTTTTGATGTCGCTTTTAAGCCAAGTGATGAATTTTCTAGACGAATAGCACTCAATCAACAGATACTTCTTAAAGAGGAATCTTATCTTGATAAGATTATAGATCCGTCGGCAGGATCTTATTATATAGAAACATTGACAGATAACATAGCTCAGAGAGCTTGGTCGTTATTCCAAGAAGTTGAAAAGCAAGGTGGTTATGAACAATCTATAAGAAATAATTTTGTCCAGCAGACAGTAGTTGATACAGAGCAACTAAGAGCAAAAAATGTGGCAAAACGCAAAACAGTTATTGTGGGAACGAATCAGTATCCTAACATTACTGAAAAGGAAGTAAGAATTGAGCATAATGAATGTTGCAGTTGTTGTCATCAAGAGGAAAGAGAGTTTGATGCATTAAGATGTACTCGTGCTGCCAAACCATTTGAGAAGCTTAGAATCGCTGTTATTAATTCCGAAAAGAAGCCTAAGGTTTTCAATCTTTTGTATGGTAATCTTGCGATGAGGAATGCTCGTCAAGGATTCTCAACCAATTTCTTTGGTGTGGCAGGTTACGACATTGTTTCCAAACCAACGGACGATATTGTCAAAGGTTGCGAAGATGCTTTGAAGGAAAATCCTGATATTTTGGTGCTTTGTTCTTCTGATGACGAATATCCTGAATTTGTTAAGGCTGCTTTGCCTGTCGTTAAAGGAAAAATTAAACATATTATCGTTGCTGGAAATCCTGAAGACGGACTTAAGGAGGAGTTTAATGCAATGGGTGTAACTGATTATATAAATGTTCGTACTAATGCCTTAGATAGTTTGACTAAATACAATGATGATTTATTAAACTAGTAACATCGAACATATTACATTTGGCATTTGACATTGTATATTGGACATAAACCTAAGGGTATCAAATATAAAAAATACAATGTCAAATGTCTAATGTAAAAAATAAGAAATAATGAAAAAGATATTAGGTATCATTCTGGCAATGTTAGTTGTGGGTAAGGCGAGTTCTCAAAACCTTATAATTTTTTCTGAAAACGAAAAAACATTGTCCCTAAATGTGCCTGCTACTTTCTTTTTTAAAAACAACGAAT
Organism: Bacteroidales bacterium; assembly: GCA_052170555.1. Classification (GTDB taxonomy): domain Bacteria; phylum Bacteroidota; class Bacteroidia; order Bacteroidales; family P3; genus Scybalousia_A. The sequence goes on from JBQNAI010000007.1 coordinate 89,110, forward strand.
ACAAAAGACAGATCGCTTACGGCTATACTTTGGGAGGTGTTAGGGCAATTCCCAATCTGGAATACCAACCTTTGGAAAATCTTTCTATAAGTGCCGGAGTTAATGTGTTGAGATATTGGGGCGCTGACGAATATGGACAATACAATTTCATAAGTGTGCCATATTATTGTGATAGTAACACGCAGAAACAGTTACATCTAAAACCTTTTTTCAGAATTAATTGGCAGATTAACCCAAGATTAAACTTGATTATGGGAAATCTCTATATTGACTATTATCACTATTTGCCTATTGCTTTATATAATAGAGAGTTTTCTTATTCTTCGGACGGTGAAGAGGGAGTACAATTGATTTATACGGGGGAGTATTGGACTAATGACGCATGGGCAAATTGGCAAAACTTTAATTTTTACAACGATGTGGATAGAGAAAGTTTTGATGTGGGAATAAGTGGAACCCTTAACACATCACAAGAAAAAAAATACATAGGTTATGCAGATTATTCTTTTATTTGGCATCATAACGGCGGGGAATTAGACACTATTACCACATTGTATTTGGATCATTGGGCAAACGGACATTTGGGATTGAGATTCCGATACAATAATATATGTAATAAGCAATTTGATTTGACGCTTTCTTTGAATTATCTGTTTTCTAAGGATATGAAAAACTCAACTCTGCCTTTCAAAAAAGGACATGCTTGGTTTCCGTCCTTAGAATTTTCTTTTTATAAGGGAGATATTATGCTTGGTTACTATGATAGTAAAGATATGATAACATTTTACGGCACTAATTTTTTTTCCAATTTGGCTCAAAGGACTCAAAACGTAACCTATCCCCATAATAGAATGCTTTATGCCTCAGTTAATTATAATATTTCTTTAAATAAACGAAACACAATCTATAATTCTGCCTACAACTTGGCTGTTGTGGGAGAAATTTTCTACAAATTGGACTCTGAAAACTCAATGGGTAAAGAGGATAATTCACTTTCTTTCGGATTAGGTCTAATTTTTTACGCTCAGCCACGATTTCGTATGTATAAATTCAAAAATTTTAACTGAGAAATGAAAAATAGAACTATTGTAATAAAGTCACTGTTGTTTGTTGTGTCCTTATTGTGTTTAGTTTTTGTTGGATTCTGTCAGTATGATACAGGATTCTCTCGTCCTATTGTTACGGAAAATGGTAGGTTCAATTATTACGAACTTCCACCCATACAAACTTCAGAGGGAGTGTTAATATTTTTGGACAGAAACTTAGGTGCGTTAAGTAATGACATAACTTCTTCGGACAGTTGGGGAGATCTTTATCAGTGGGGTCGAAAAACGGACGGTCATGAGAAACGTCTGTCAGATACCACCAATACTATTTCACCTAATTTCACACTTACAAACAACGAATTTATTGTTGATTCGGCTCGTGCTAATGACTGGATAATTTATCCGCAAGATGATTTGTGGAATGGGGGAGACGGTATTAATAATCCTTGTCCTTGTGGGTACAGATTGCCAACAAAAAGTGAATGGAAAGCTGTTGTAGATTTGGGATATGAGATTAAACCGACAGAAACAGGCTTTTACTATATTTCTTTTGGTGATGGGCAATTACAACTTCCTTGTGCAGGTTTACGGAATGCCTTTACTGGCAATTTTCAGTATCAGGGAATGAGAGGCTATTATTGGGCGGGAGATGTCAAAACTAAAGGAATGTCCGGCGGGATTGACTTTGATAAATCCGAGATTACAACTAATGTAACTATTTATGGATTTAGGGCCTTTGGACGTAGCGTTAGATGTCTTAGAGGCGAATCTGACAAGAGAAAATAGCTAGATGTTGTTTTTGTCGTTGATATAAGCATAATCAATAAGTAGACTACATATATATGTTTTAACAATTAATTACTACGGTTGAGTAAAAAAAGCAGGTCTGTTTAGTGCGTATCGTAATTGCAACCATTGAGTATATTTGTACATATATTCTTCTGTATAAAGTATGTATATAAATACTCTAGAATTGATATCAATTCATTAATATTTATAATTAATTCTTTATTTTTTTATTTTAATTTCTTGATATGAAGAAACGATTATTTAATGTCAAGAAGCAATTGATTAAAGTCTCACTTTAGTCAATTGTTGTCCCATTTTAATTTACTTATGTAAGATTTTAAATGAGTAATAAAATATTTTGATATCCCGATAAAAGTAAAATGTTTACTTAATATTGAATATGTTCTATTGATTTTCGTACAATTATAAATTATTGCAAATGGCTATAAATGAAATACTAGGACATTATTATTGCATTTATAATTTAATTTTGTATATGTAATGTTTACTTGACTAAATGTAAAATAAAATATAAAAAAAGTATAATATTTTTGACTAATTGTAAAAAATATTATACTTTTGCAATTAGAATAAAGAATCGTATTTCTTCTTATGCAAAGAAAAAGAAAAATACTTTTTATTGAGATTGATAATAGATGTGAATATTTAGAAGTGAATAATAATAATTAAAAAACCTTGCGATGGTATGAGGTAATCGTTAAAAAAAAATGAAAAGAACATATTTATTTGATCACAAATGGATGAAAATTGGTTGGATATTGATAGGAATATCTGGTGTTTGGACGTTATTGATTGGAATATTTGGTTATGAAAACTTTGATTTGGAATTTCCAATGTTTTCTTTGCTGGGGCAATGTAATATTATGACGGATAATATAGGAACAGCAGATACCACAAGAGGCTATTTGGAATGGACAAATACCACGATGTCCACAACTATTTTGCCTATTGTATTTTTTATTGGAGCATTGTTAGCGGCATTTTCTAAAGAAAAGCAAGAAGATGAAGCAATAGTTCGGATAAGAGCAAACAGTTTTGTGTGGAGTATTCTATTTAGTTATGTGGTACTTATTTCTCTTTACTTATTTTTGTATGGTTTTACATTTATTTACGTATATATCTACGGCAGTCACCTATTTATCATTCTTTATCTGCTTAAATTTCGTATTGCACTTAGAAAATATTATAAAGAGAATAGAAATGAAGAATAATTTGCGAGTAGAAAGAACAATATTAAATGTATCTCAGCAAGAGTTGGCAGACAAAGTTGGCGTAACCAGAGCGACTATTAATGCAATAGAAAAAGGCAAATATGCACCGAGTGGACTTGTTTTATTGAAAATAGCGAGTATTTGTAAAAAATCGGTAGAAGAGATATTCCAGTTAGAGGAAAGAGATTGGTAGAGTAATAAGGAGATTCAATCTTCTGAAACCCAAACCGTATGTAGCAACAGATATTATACAAATATAGTATTTTCGTTGCTACATACCGTAGTAGTAGTTAGAAATAGATATCCCGTTGCCCCGATTCTATCTCCGATAGATTTTTCTCTATCTTTGGAATCAGTTGTTTTTGATCGTATTCTGCTATCATTTGTTTTATCAATGCCATTCCTTTTCTTCGAGTTTCTTCGTGGGCAAAATCTTCCAAATACTCTTTGAATGTAAACAATGCATTTGGTAGACAGTACTGTTTAATCAAACCTGGCTTTGCCAAATCCATAAAATCTCCACCTACTCTTCCTTTGCGGTAGCATCCTGTGCAGAAAGATGGAATATAGCCCTCATCTATAAATGAGTTTATTACATCTTCCATTTCTCTATGGTCCCCTAATTCGAATTGAGATCCGGTATTTTTTTCGTCTTCTGCGTATGCACCGGGATTTGTTTTGGATCCAGCTGAGATTTGAGATATACCATAATTTATGAGTGTGTTTCTCATATCGCTATTTTCACGAGTGGAAAGAATCATTCCTGTATATGGTAGAGCGATACGAATAATAGCTACAAGTTTTTTGAAATCTTCATCACTCACGGGATTAGGTACATGCTCAGCATCGGGAGCACCCACAGCAGGTTCCATCCTTGGTACACTAACCGTATGAGGTCCGCAACCATAACAATCTTCCAAATGTTTTGCATGCTCCATTATTCCCAAAACTTCAAATTTATAATCACTCAGTCCGAATAGTGCTCCTATACCTACATCATTTATTCCTCCTTCTTGTGCCCTATCCATAACAGTCAAACGGTATGCATAATCAGACTTAGGAGAGCCTGCTGGATGGAAGCGTTTATATTCTATGGGATCATAGGTCTCTTGAAAACATACGTATGTTCCTATTTTTTCTCCATGCAAACGTATGAAATCTTCCACTTCCATTGGGGCAAGTTCTACATTAATTCTTCTTACATAATCTTTCCCATTTCGTTCTTTCACTGCGTATGTCGTCCTTATTGCCTGGCACATATAATCAGTGCCATTTTTATTGTTTTCTCCACATATCAGTAGCACTCTTTTATGTCCTTGTTTTAGTAAAGCCCGAGTTTCGTCCGCTATCTCATTCATTGTTAAAATTTTTCTTTTAATAAGATGATTATCTTTGCGGAAAGAACAATATGTACAGTTGTTACAGCATACGTTTCCAGTGTATATGGGAGCAAAAAGTACTAAACGTTTACCATATATTTTATCTTTCACCGTATGAGCAACCTGCATAATTTTGTCTATTTGCTTAACATCCTCTACGCATAGAAGTGTAGCCACATCATTTAGGTCAAGTCCTTTGAGTTTTAGAGTCTTGTTCAAAATTTTGTTCAACTCACTTTCGTTAGGGGCTCTTCTGTCTAACATATTTTTCAATTTGTCCCCATCAATAAAGATTTTGTTTCTATTTGCTAAATTCATGTTTTTTTATATTAATTATTCCTTTAAAGTATTGTCTGTTTGAATCTTTGTAAATAAGCATTTAACTTCAAGGTTTGGCAATCTCCCAAGTTTTCCAGTTAGAGCGTTGATATCATTTGCTGAGGCTTCAATGATAACATTGACAATATTTATACCTTTATTATGTAAAGGTAATCCATTTCTAGAAAGTATGTATTCAGAATACTGAGAAAGTAGGAAATTTACTTTATTTGCTACAGTGATGTCATATATGACAATATTGATTATACCAATTCTCTTTTTCATCAGTTACATTACAAGCCACATGAGGCATTTCTTTGGAATTAGGTGCTTATTTATTTTGCTACTATCATCATGGGAGAGTTTATCAAACAGAGACATTTGATAAAGTCATCCAATCTGACATTCAATTGCAAAATTACAAAAAAATCTTACTTACAATGAATGTATAAATAAAAAATCTTCGTAAATGTTACTTTCTTATAATTAATTTGCTATATATAATATATACAATGTATGGAATTGTTATCTTGTTAATTAAGATTATAATTTTACTTTGTGAAATGGAGTTGAAAAGATAAATAATGACTTCAAATTAAAAATTTTATTTACTTTTGCACGGTGAAAAGGTGATAAATACGATTGGAGACATTCAATATATTTTTTGGTGAAATAAGAAATATATCTATAATTCAAATAAATTAATTATTAAAGTAGCAATAGAGTTATGCATTTTGTACTTAAGAACATTATATTTGTTGGGATATTATTATATTTTGGATTGATTAATGCACAGAATATTAATCAATTGATGGCTAAGGCGAAGAAAGGAGATCCATCTTCTCAATTATTTTTAGGACTTTGTTATCAGGAAGGTAGAAGTGTTCAAAAAAATGACTCACTTGCTATCTATTGGCTAAATAAATCAGCACGTCAAGGTTTATCTGAGGCTCAAGTAATGTTGGCGAATTGCTATAAAGAGGGTAGAGGTGTAGAAAAAGATAGTATAAAAGCATTTGAATTGTATGAACAAGCTTCCTGGAGTGGAGGTTCTTTGAGTTTGGATGCAATGGGAGATTGTTACTATTACGGTATAGGGGTACAAAGAGATGTCATAAGGGCAAGGTATTATTATTCCAAAGCTGCAAAACGAGGATTTAAAAAATCAAAAATTAAATATGATAAAATACGTTTCAAAAAAGATGAGGACGAATTACTTATACTATAACTAACGTGCTTATTTTGGTGTAGATATGTTTTGAATAAAAACAAGTATTTATATTAAGAATTATTATTTCTTGTATAGGAATTCCCTTATATTTAGAGTATGCCTTTCTCTCGTAGTCATTATGCAAATTATTTGTATAAGGATGTTTTTTTCGTACTTGGTATGTGTTATTTTTTTTGTTAATGGAAACTATTCAGTAGACTTGTGTTGTCGGGTAAGAAGGTGGCAATTGCAAGATACAATCCAAAAGCGATAAGAATTGTCCCAACAACACGATTTATAATGGTAATAACATTATCTGTTAAAAATTTTTTTAATTCATTACTGATTGCACACTTAATTATGTCTACGCAAAAATTAGTTATCAATACAGATGCAAGAAATACTATTTGTTCTCCTTGTTTTGCGTAAGAATTCGCTAAACCTATAGGTATAAGCCAAAATAACCAAGTGCCAGGATTTACGATATTAAAAAGAAATCCTTGACCTAAATATTTTAATCGTAAATTGTTTTCCTTAATTAATGAATGTTGAGGTGTTTGTGAAATATGTCTTCTGCTTGCAGTATAAAGTCCAAAACCTATTATAATGATACCTCCAATCGTGGATATTATTTTTTGGGCATAACGTGTTTCAAATACGGAAGACAAACCGTACCAGGCGATAAAAACCATTATAATATCACTTAGTGAAATTCCTAGGACAAGATGTGAACCAGAACGAAACCCTTTAGAGATGCTTGTTTGTATTAGTTTAAAAAAGGCAGGACCAACCATTAAAGATAGTGTAAGTCCAAATAGAGTTCCCTGTGTTATGATATGAAATATTCCCATAAATTAAATTAAACTTAATATTTTTGTCATTTAATTTTGCAAAGATACAGAGTTTTCTTATCTTTGCAAAATATTTTAGCTATGTAAATTTTGTGATAAAGATAAGATGACTTATGGATACTAAATTGAATACAATAGAAGAGGCTATTGAAGATATTCGACAGGGTAAATTTGTTATTGTTGTGGATGATGAGGATAGAGAGAATGAGGGTGACTTAGTTGTTGCAGCAGAAAAAATAACTCCTGAGCAAGTTAATTTTATGTTAAAGAATGCTCGCGGTGTTCTCTGTGCTCCTATAACGATATCTCGTTGCAAAGAATTAAATTTATCCCATCAGGTAAATGATAATACATCTGTCCTAGGTACTCCGTTTACAATTACTATAGATAAATTAGAAGGTTGTACTACTGGTGTGTCTATTTATGACAGATGTGCAACAATCAATCACTTGGCTAATCCATATGCCAAAGCTTCGGATTTTGGGAGACCTGGGCATATTAATCCTTTGTATGCTCAAGACGAAGGAGTACTTAAGAGAGCAGGTCATACAGAAGCTGTGGTTGATTTATGTCGTTTGGCAGGATTATATCCGGCGGGATCTTTGATGGAGATCATGGATGAAGATGGTACGATGGCAAGATTACCATTTTTAATAGAATTCGCGAAAAGACATGATTTAAAAATTATATCTATTGAGGATTTGATTGCGTATAGATTGAATCATGAAACGCTCGTGGATAAACATCAGGAGGTTGATTTCCCCACAAAGTGGGGTCATTTTAGTTTAATCGCATATACTCAGAAAAATAATGGATTTTCTCATCTTGTGATCAAGAAAGGGGAATGGAAGAAAGATGAGCCTGTGCTTGTAAGGATGCATTCTTGTTGTGCTACAGGAGATATATTTGGCTCTATGCGTTGCGATTGTGGAGAACAGTTGCACAAGGCTATGCAAGATATAGAAATGGAAGGAAAGGGTATGGTCGTTTACATGAATCAGGAAGGAAGAGGAATAGGATTGATTAATAAACTGCATGCTTATAAACTTCAAGATGAAGGGATGGACACAGTACAGGCAAATATTGCATTGGGGTTTAAACCCGATGAAAGAAATTATGGTATAGGTGCTCAGATTTTGCGAGATATGGATGCTACACGTATCCGTTTGATGACAAACAACCCTTTAAAGAGAGTTGGATTGGAGGGATTTGGAATTAAAATTGTTGAAACTGTGCCTATTGTTATAGAACCTAATGAATATGATTTTCACTATTTGAAAACAAAAAAAGATAAAATGGGACATAATTTGCCTATGTGATAAAAATCCTCATTTAATTTTGTGCATACGGATAAAAGTATTAACTTTGCAGACTAGAATTTGATCAATTCACATATTTTGTCGTTGTGGCTGGCATAGAAGAAAAAATATTAGATATAGAAAAGAAAGTTAAGTTTTTGGTATGGGATAGAATCGAATTGAAGAAGAATTTATCTGATAAGGAACAGGAACTAGCAATATTGAAAGAACAGATAAGGGAATTAGTTGATGAAAATAGGGAATTAAAAAAAAATAAAACAATAAATAACTTAGAAAAAATAATAATTAACAATTCAGATATTGCTGAATGTAGGATTTTAATAAATAATTTGTTGAGAAGAATAAATAGAAGTATTTCAATAATTTCAAAGGATAATAATGGACGAGAGTTTGACGATTAGTATTGATATTTTGCAAAGACCTTATTGTGTTAGAGTAAACAAGCAGGACGAAGAAATTTTTCGTCAAGCATCTCAAGAAATAGAATCATTGATTCAAAAATATACTACGAAGAGTGGTGTGTATAGGGATAAGCAGGATCTTTTGGCTATGGCTTTATTGGAAAGTACGGTGATGATACTAAAAGATAAGGTTAAAGATAAGAACTTAGAAGAGAGTAGGATATTGATTGATAGATTGAATAGTGTTGATGAATTGTTGTCCTCGCAACTGGAAAAAATAGAATAAAAAGATAGGGGGGATTTTTGAAATAGCAAATATATGAGGCTGCACCTGATATGGCGGAAACAACAGTTCGCAAACTCAACAGTAATAAAAATAGAGACGGGTGCATTTGGTGGGTAAAGCGGACCCCAGTTCGTGGTGTTATACCTGGACCTTGTGAAAAGCAAGCGGCGGAGGCTTGATACCATCTAAAGCCCAAAACGTTTAGATAGGAGTTTTTGCATGATACTCCAATGTTTTCGTTAGGTGTAGTCTTGTTTTGGATTTTCAACATTTTGTTTTGTTGCTTACGTTTTTGGAATACTGAAACAATAAAACAACATTATGTTAGATATATTAGTATATGTGATCATTGCCATTGGATCTTGTGGTTTTGGTATGTGGTTAGCTGCCACAAAAATGCGTTCTACTTTGACAAAAAAAAGTGAAGATATTGTAAAAGATGCAGAAGAAAAAGCGGAGATAATAAAAAAAGAGAAGATACTTCAAGCTAAGGAAAAGTTTTTGCAAATGAAGTCTGACAACGAAAAAGAATGTAGAGACAGAACTAATAAAGTAGCACAGAATGAGCAAAAATTACGTCAAAAGGAACAAGCTTTCAATAAGGAAGTGGAAGAATTGAAAAAGAAGACAGTCGAATTTAATGTAGCAAAAGAATCTCTTAAAAAACAGGCTGACAAGCTTGTTCTACGTCAGCAAGAAGTAGAGAAGACTTATCAGGAGAGTGTTGTAAAGTTAGAACAGATTGCGGGGTTATCTGCTGAGGAGGCAAAGATCCAATTGATAGAGACTTTGACAGAGGAGGCAAAGTCGGATGCAATGAGCAAAGTTATGGAGATAGTAGAAGAAGCTAAAATGACCGCCAATCAGCAGGCAAAAAAGATAGTAATAGAATCAATACAACGTACTGCAGCTGAGACTGCTATAGAAAATACTGTCTCTGTATTTAATCTAGAAAATGAGGAGATAAAGGGTAGGATTATAGGTAGAGAAGGTAGAAATATTCGTACACTTGAAAATTTAACGGGTGTAGAAGTTATAATTGACGATTCTCCTGATGCTATTTTGTTGTCTTGTTTCGATCCTATTAGAAGAGAGATTGCTCGTCTGTCTTTGCACAAATTGGTGACAGATGGGCGTATTCATCCTGCAAGAATAGAGGAGATCGTGGCAAAGACAAAAAAGCAAGTAGAACAAGAGGTAATAGAAGTGGGTAAGCGGGTTTGTATAGATTTGGGAATAGTAAATCTTCATCATGAGTTAGTGCGTATGGTTGGAAAGATGAAATTTCGTTCTTCATATGGTCAAAATCTTTTGCAACATTCTAGAGAAGTTGCTAATTTGTGTGCGACAATGGCCGCAGAATTAGGATTGAATCCTAAGATTGCTAAACGTGCAGGATTGTTACACGATATCGGTAAAGTTCCTGATGATGAACCAGAACTCCCACATGCAATTCATGGTATGAAGTTAGCAGAAAAATTCAAAGAAAAAGCAGAAATTTGTAATGCTATTGGTGCTCATCATGACGAATTGGAAATGACGAGTCTTTATGCACCTATTGTACAAGTCTGTGATGCTATTTCTGGAGCTAGACCGGGGGCTAGACGAGAAGTTGTGGAGGCTTATATTAATAGATTAAATAAATTGGAGGAAATGGCTATGAGTTATAATGGTGTTGTTAAAACTTATGCCATTCAAGCAGGTAGAGAGTTACGTGTTATTGTTGCTGCAGATAAGATTTCTGATACAGAAGCCACGCAATTATCAATTGATTTATCTAAGGAGATTCAAACGGAAATGGTATTTCCTGGGATGATAAAAGTTACTGTTATTCGTGAGACACGAGCAGTAAATTATGCAAAATAAGTATGATTAATTACCGGTAACGCATAGAGATACCTATATAAAGTATGTTGGTATCTCTTTTTTATTATACAAAATTTTTATAATTATATACAATGAATTGATGTAGTAAAGTTCAATCACAATAAGATTTTTATTTTTATAGATTGTTCAATAAATTTACATACTAATACTTAATTGCAGTTGATTAAAGTGCAATATTAGTGAATTAAAGTGAGACATTAATAAGTTAAAGTGAGACATTGATTAATTAAAAAATAGTTTTTTGATTTGTTACTGTTACTTAGTATTTAGTAATATATATAAATTAAGAATAATATGCAAAAAATAATTGATTATTATAGGAACAATCCATTGAATGTGATAATATTAGTTGCCTTTTTGTTAAGACTACTAAGTGTTTTCTTCGCTAAAGGATATGGAATGCATGATGATCATTTTACTATTGTGGAATCTTCTAGATCTTGGGTAGAAGGATGGGATTTTCAGGGTTGGTTGCAAGATAAACCGCAAGGGCACTCTTTTACATACCCTCTTTTGATGTATTTTTTCTTTAAAATTTTAGTGGGATTTGGAATAGAGAGTTTAGATTTGCAGATGTATTTCGTCCGTTTTATACATGCAATACTTTCTTTGTTGACAATATATTTCTCATATAAGATAGTTTTTAAAGTAACTAATCAAAGAAAATTAGCAATTCTTTCTGCGTGGATATTGACAGCCCTGTGGTGTATGCCGTGGTTGAGTGTACGAAATTTAGTGGAGATAGTATGTATGCCATTTTTGGTTTGGTCTGTATGGTTATACATAAAAAATCAAAATTCTAATACAAAAAACATTATGTATTCCGGTATAGTGATGGGCTTGGCATTAGCTTTTCGCTATCAATTATTATTCTTCATAGGAGGTTTTGGTTTGGCAATATTGATTTACAGACAGTGGAGAAATGCCATTATTTGGTCTATCAGTATTGTGATAACTTTTTTTTTAACACAGATCTCTGACATATTTATTTGGCATCGTCCATTTGTAGAGATGCAAGAATATTTCACATATAACTTAATTACTGAAGATATTTACCCACAAGGCGGATTTTTGCAGTACATCGGAGTTTTGTTGCTTTTATTGGTACCACCTGTTAGCGTATTTCTTTTGTTTGGATTTTTTTACGGTTATAAGAAACTTCTATTATTTTTACCTTCATTTATTTTTCTTTTATTTCATAGTTTGTTTCCTAATAAACAAGAGCGTTTTATTTTTCCTATAATACCATTTATCGTAATATTGGGTATAATTGGGTTATATGAATTTTATTTAAAAAATAGAATTTCGACCAAATGGCGTAAAATTATTAGAGTTTGTTGTATTATTTCGTTGGTAGTTGATATTATATTATTATTTCCTGTAACCGTTCATTATTCTAAAAAAGCTAGGGTGGAGAGTATGGTTTATATGTATAAATATCGTCCTAATGTTAAGGTATTTATACATGAAGATTCCCCTCATAAAGATTGGGAAAAAATGCCTAAAATTTATACTGTTCAGAATTGTCAGCAAATAAATATAACTTCTGACACTGTTAATATCAATGCCTTGAACCTACTTGAAAAGCCTGCTTTTATTATGTTTGCTGGGGATAACGATATTGAAAAACGTGTAAATAATATGCGTAAGTATTTCCCTAATTTGGAATATGCAACTACAATTAATACGAGTTTTCTTGATGAATTGATGAGAAAAATAAATCATCATAACCATAATTATTCATTTATAATATATAGGAATAACGATGTATTACATAAATTAGAATAAATAATTATTTAATCTGTGTTTTTCCTTCTATTGGAGGTTAGTTGAATATAGTGATCAAACTACTTTTCTTCTAATATGTATTATAACTATATTAGTAAGACATTTGTTTTCGTTGATATTTTTAATAATAATGTTGAATATAATTATTGATTTTTTTATAGATGTATTTGTTATGATGGAGCGATATAGTTTCGCATTTTTAGATAAATTTGAATATCTTAAGAAAAGGATAAAAAGAGTTAGATGTGGGTAAAAAAATATGCATATATTGCGATAAAATCCAAAAATATTAT
>JBQNAI010000008.1:0-89717 GCA_052170555.1 Bacteroidales bacterium
TAAAAATATAATTGAGTTATAAAAATTATCAATATAATGACAATCTGATAATAGTGTTGGATGTAAAAGCAATAATGAAGTATATGAGGTGCCGTTAAATGACAATTAAGGTATGTCGCTTTATGATGATCAATTAATACTGGAAAAAGTTTGTGAATTGGATTTATCTTTGAGAAGTTGGATTGAGCGTCTTTTTTTGAGACCTGTTAAACAGATAAAGACAAAGCAGTACAAAAATATTAGTAGCGAGAGCAAATTTTGTTTGTGTTACAGAATAATGGTCAGGGATACAGGAATTATTTTTGTTAATGGAGTCATTATTAAGAAACATTGGAGCTGAGAAATATTTGGTATTTGAAGTAGAAAATATGTGATGAATAACAAAGAAGATATATAATCAAATAGAAAATATAAGTTTATTTTGTAGTTATGATATAAAAAAAGTATTAAAAAAATGCTAAAATTTCTGGGAATAATTATAGAAATAACTGAATTATAAATAAAATCTTTGTAAATATACTTATCAGTATTGAATAATTGAGTTTGCAAATAGTTTTAATATATCCAGATCTATGGCTGATGTAAAGCATTTGATACTAAAATTTAAATTATTATAAAAAAATAATTAAAAATTTTTATGTGTTGGCAGTATTTTATTGATGATGATATTTACTATATAAAAAAGTTTTGCCCAGGTGGTAGGTATGAGTAAATACATTACTCTAACGATAGTAGAGTGGTCAGAATCTAAATTTTGGATTTATGACAGTTTCTAAAAATACAATGATGCATAGGGTAAATGGTTCATGGGCTATAACTCTTATAACAACTAAAGATTTTACATTTTTGAGTATTGAATAAGCAAAGGAAGGAACTATGGTGATAGTAAAAGACTTAGATTGCAGTCCTATCGTATGAATGATTATGAATTTGGATATATCTCACAATACAGAATTGACATAATAGACTTGTGATGGTGTTCCTTTGATAAGTTTGAATGTATCTAATAATCCTCAATTGTTAAAATTGCATTATCATAATGGTACATTGACAAGCTTAGATGTGTCCAATTGTAAGGATTTGGTAACCTTGAATTGTTCTAATAATGATTTGACAGATTTAGATGTATTGTACAATAAGTTATTAGTATTTTGTCTTGTTGTGGAATGAATTTACAACGAAAATATTTAATAATTTGATTTGCTCTTTACCCAAAAGACAGAAAATAGAAAATACCATTTTTATATCACCATCTTCTACGGAAGATTAGAACCATTAGTCTTTTATTACAAATAATTATACGAATGTTAGGAAAAAAAAGTGGCAAATAAAATATTTGACTATAATCATATGCATGAAACTACAGGGACGTATAATTGTAATAGAGAGTTAAACGTTGCATAAAATAAAACCTTATTAATTTATCTTAATCCGACAAAAAGCGAAATTTTTATTAATGTAATGCATGGTGAAATACTAAAAGTTTATTCTTTTATCGGCAAATTGTTATCTTATCGAAATTATGAATGGGAAAAATTTATATTTCATCACTTATAAAAAGACACATATATTATATTTGTTGATGATAAATCAATAAAATTTATTAAGATGTAAAATTTATTATTTGATTGAATATTTTTGACGAATAATGATTTTTTTGTATTTTTCAGTTGTTTTTTGTTTGTTATTCAATTTATTTTTATAAATTTGCACGTGGGAGTGATAATATTAAATCTTGGTCAATTAAATTAAGTAATGGAAGAATTGTATACGTATCATAATCTTTCTTTATTGGTCATTCCGCTGGTATCGTTTTAGGGAATTTGTGGTATCAGCGGTTATGGATATTTTTTTGCATATGCATATATCTGATAAATTCCTTAAATAAATTATATAAAAACATTAAAAACATGGTTGAAAAGAAAATTTTGTTGACAAGTTTAATACTTGCTTTTTTAGGGTTCTGCTTTACAGCATGTAATCAAGAAGAAGAGGTTAAGGATTTAAGAAAGAAGGGGAATAGTACAGAAAACCCTTTTGAGTACGTTGGTGTAGAACACAATAATTTATTAGATGTGTTTGCTAATCAACTGCGAGATAGCATACATTTCTCAGACTGGGATATTTATAGGTTTGATGTCGCTAATGATGACCTTAATTCGAGTGAATATACGTTTGCTAATTTTAGTGCAGATATGAGTACTATTGATGCTGTCGTACCTGATTTTCTATATTCCGACCCTGTTGTATATAGAAGATTTTCAAACAGTGAAATTGTATATTCATATATGCTTAGATTACGAGAAATTTTAATTGGGGCTATTAATTCAGAATATCCTTTAACACCAAATGAATTTACACAATCAGTTTGTGGCATAGAAGATGAAGTAATCGGGCTATACAGTAATACTACTGACGTTAATGTCGTGCGAGATTATGCTTGTGTATTAGGGGCTCTTGCCATTGCAAAGTATTCTTATTTGTATTGGTATTCTGCGACTTTTGATAAAAATCATTTATGGTATAAAATAGTCAATAATAGGATTAATACAAAATCAGTAAAAGGTCTATGCAGGTGGTTAAGAGCGGTTGTAGAGGCTGCAATAACTGATGTCTCTGGGTTTGTTCAAGAAGCTGTTGAATCAGCAACCCCTACTACTATAATCGGCCCTGATGGAGTTGCTGTACCCGCAATAACAATTGATGCAGGAAAAGCTGTAAAACAAGGTGCTCGTGCTTCAAAACATGTATATAAAGATAGAATGGATGATGATACTGTATTAGAACAATAAAATAAATAACAAAAGTTATGAAAAAGATAATTAATTACATTTTAAGAGGAGTATTGTTTATACTCGTTGTTGGAAGTAGCATTCCAACAATGGCACAATTTGAAGGTAATGCTTTTACCTCAACTGTCGGTTTTGCCAATCAAGATTTAAAACACAATGATAAGAATACTATGATTAGTATTGGGTATTCATATCACTTGAAGTTTTGCCCAAACTTCAATATTGCACTTGACTATGGGATTGAAGCCGCTGATAAGTACAGGGAAGGAACGTCCTTTGGTGCGGAATTAGACTATAGTTTTTTTGCTGGTATGTGGAATGGTGAAGTCGGTTATGCCTTAGGATTTGGAGCAAGATATCAGTATGATAGGCTATTTTTTACAAATAATCCTACAATAAAATCTCATGCAATTGGTCCTGTTGCAAGGCTTAGAATAGCTCAAACATTTATAGAAACGGGTTACTTGTGGGGAGTAAATGAGGTTAGTTTGGGTTTAAGTGAAGGCAAGGGAACAATGAACTCTTTTGTTTTAAAGGTAGGTGTGTATATTCCGTTGAATGAAAACGCAATTAACAGAAAACTAAAAAAACTATCTATCAACTAAAAAAATTAAATAAATATTTGATATATGACTCATATGAAATATTTTTTTATTTTCTTAATGTAATGCAGCGTTTTTATTGCAGACATAATCATAGAGGAATTTTGCAAAGAAAAAGGATTTCATGAGGAATATGTTTACGATACATGGCATTTTATCGCACTGAAATAAGGTGCTGCGTTATTAAAATCCTTCTTGACTTTAATAAGTTAAAGTCAAGAAGGATTTTGGTGAATGGTGATGTTAATTTTATTATTTGAAAGTAGAGTAGCATTCTATAAGATTTGGTAAAATACTGCAAATGCTTTGCAGTATTTTTGTGGTACATTCTTTGGAATGTCTTTCTAAATCAACAAAACTATCTAAAACCTCCATTGAATTGGCACCAATATTTTATAATTTTGTTGATAAGTCTTCTTGTAATGATAATATATACTTTAATACATATGCCATTTGATATATCCCCATAATAAAATGCACAACAGGTCTATTCTGCTTAAAGCCATTTTTATCTTCCTTATATCATTTCTTCATTTCTTCTTTCTTCGTTTACATCACTATCCAATCTGATTTCTTTACAGCTATATCTAATTCCACACCATCAAGGCTTTCACTGGCAGTAATATGTATATAATACTTAAGCATAACATTCTGTATCCTAATCTCATAGACAATCTATGAAGTCTTTATAACTTTTTCAACTCACATCCTTTATCTCTGTCAATTCTGCTATCCTTTCCCTCGCACACAAAGAGTGAAGTGTTATCACTTTCCCATACGATACAGTTAAAGATAGGTTTTTATTGAATAATGTATAGACTATCCTGACTGGAGAACGTTTTTAACTCCGATCTATCATTAAAAATAGAGTTGGGAGAACTTCTAATGACCAATTTGGATTAAAATAATTTTTATTAGTCCCACACTTCTGGGAATAAATTATGATTTGCCCTTACAAAAAATTTCTTTAAATAAAGAATTATATAATTTAATTCTAAAATCATATTGAATTTTTAGAAATAGCGAATAAATTATTTTGCTATTTTATATTTCATTCCAATAATGAATATAAATTATTATCAGTTTTAAATACTTTATTTAAAGATAGTTGAAATAAAAAAATGTAAAAAAAATCATTTTTTATACATTTTATTTGGTCGAAATAAAAAAATACAGTAATTTTGCAAACGCAATTGGGATACGGAGGGGAGTATAGCTCAGTTGGTTTAGAGCATCTGCCTTACAAGCAGAGGGTCATAGGTTCGACTCCTATTACTCCCACAAAAGATAGAGGAGACTTGTAAGATAGAATCTTGCAGGTCTCTTTTCGTATCTCCTCTTACTATCCCTGTTATTAATTATATCGCTATTTGTACTGTTTTTACTATCTCGCTTAGTTTTTCTTATCTATTTTACGTAGCGGTAGGGAGTTTTTTGTGTGTGGTGGAGGATTTTTATATGTGGTTAATGAAGTGTTCATTGCAATTCCCTCATATCCTTCACTTATTTAACTGTAAAAAGAGTAGGAAATGTCATCATTATTCTGTTGGAGATTTAGATGTGGTATTAATTTTATCAAGTGTCTTTTGTAAATCTTGTAATACTCCTTAGCATTTTGTGAAAATCTTTTTTACTGGGAAGGGTATCGGTAGCGAATATAAGAGAGAACATTACTTTTATGTCTTTGTGTGATCTAATGTATCTTTTGCTTAGCTCTCTCATCCTTACAAAGGAATTTTACATCATTTGTGGGTTTATCCTGAAGCTGTTCTTAAATGTTCTCAAGCACTCACTTGTTGACAGTCAATATTTAATCTGTTTTATCTTCTTTTTATTTCACCACTACAGCTTGTTTTAGGGCTTTGTGTATCGCTATTCCTTTTGTTTTTTTCTTGTGTTAACTTAGAGTACTCTTTCATTATATGGATTTATTTTTTTTCTTGTTATTGCGAGATACAGCCTTGTTTAGTCCTATTTATTTATATTTTGGCACTCGTAATGTCGCTTCTAATTCTCTGCTCTTTGTGTCTTAAATCCAATAAATGAAAAGCTAAGTAGATAAGATTGGAAAGAATTTAGCAAAAACGGTATAGTAAATACTCCTATAGGTGAAGTAAAGATGGGAGAAAATCAAATTACTAAACTTGCAAGGCAGGGGCGAGAGGGAAAACTTGGAATTATAAATCCAACACTGACCAACCCTGATGTTATCATAGAAGATAAGAGTAAAGCAAAAGACGGACAAATAACAGAAAGAGATAGCAGTTATATTTTTGCTAAATCCTTTCAAAAACCTGACGGTAGCAGATATTATTGTTTTACTTCCGTTACGGAATCAAAAGGTAATAAAGAAGTGGTTATCTCTAATTAAGAAAAAAAAAGCAGGATATTGAATCTGCTTCAAAACGAAAACATACTTTGGAAATACGCCGATGATATTTCTGCCACTTCAGAGTAGGGCAAGGCTTATACTCTAATTTGGAAGAAAAAACGTCTGATTCCTCTTTAGAGGGCACGGATGCACCTCAAAGTACTTCCGCTGGCGAAAGTATGACAAAATCTGTTGATAATAAAATAGTTGCAGGGCAGAGATACGACAAGCAAGATATTTCTAATTTGCGGGTTGGCGATAATATCATTGTACACAAGAACTCAGAGAACGAAAACGAGTTTGTCAGCAATTTAGACGGCAAAAACGTTAGTGTTTTATCTTTTGTTGAGGGATACAATAATGATGTTAGAAGTGTTGTCGTTTCAGATGAGCAAGGCAATCAATACGAACTACCTGTTATTTCTAATGAGGCTGATTGGACTTTTGAAACAACCGACAACTTCCGAACAGAGCCATCTTCAACGGCAGAACCTCTGAAAGAACAGACGGGAAGAACGGATAATAATGAAGATAACAATTTGAGTGAAGAGCTAGACGAAAACGGAATACCATTTGTTAAAGCCTCTGACGGTACAACAACATTTGGAGAAATAACAGCAGACAAAAAACTACACGCTGCACCTATAAAAGTTGTACAAGGTAATAGAAATAACGGTTTAATTCACTTAGATAACAAACACGGCAAACAGATTAAAAACTCTGGTTTTAATTCTACAAAAGAGTTTATTGAGTATGTTACAAAAAATTATACTCAAATAAAAGAAGGCATTGACAGCGAGGGGCTTCCAAACGGGACATATTTATTACAGATAGAATATGGACATAACAATACACTATATGTAGAATTATCTAATAACGGTGAATATTGGAAAGTAAATAGTGGCGGAGTATTTCGTAAAGGATATGTAAAGGGAAATAGAACCATCTGGTCTGCCTCCGAAGTGCAGAATAGGAAATCTGTTTCCGACAATACTTTGCGAGATGATACCAAAGCAGATAATAATCCATCTCCGAACGGTAATGTATCCAACAACAGTTCCGAAGGCAAAGGTACGATAAAATCTTTATCTGACAAAATAAAAAATAAAGAAGTTTTTAATCAGAATGCGGAGCAGACCCTTGTTGATTTGTATTCACAGATGCCCAAGGAGTCTGCCCAAAAGTTTGTAGGAGGAGTTATTTTAAAGTTGGAGAGCCAAAGAAAGAAACTTGACAAATCCACTTCTTACGATGATATAGACAAGTTTATTGCGAACGAGCAAGCGATAAAAGAAGTAGAACTCCAGCTTGAATATTGGAACACCGTTAAAGACCTATTCAGTTCACCGCAATCACAGACGGAGAGCGTGCAGAGTTTGAAGACTATAAACGCCAAAGAGCAACAATTAGGAGATGCTTTAAGTTTAAGGGAGTTTATTTTACGTCGTTTAGCATTAGGCAGCAAATTTATTTGGGAAAATAATTCTAACGGAACAAGAGGATTAGGTTCACATTTAGGTTTAAGTCGTTCGGCAAAAGAAAGACGTCATTATTTTGAATTCTTGCAAGGTTCGGACGGACGAGCATTATACCCAGAACAATATGCTGAAAGTCTTTTGGCGGATGTTAGGCAGCAAATCAATCCCAATATAGAGTTTGATGAAGTGTTTAATGAGATATTGGATTGTTTGTCTTCATATTCCAGGCCGTCAGAGATGATGGACGAGGCTGTTAGACTGCACTACAAGGCTGTTGATGAAATCCAACAAGCGATGTACGATAGACAAGAGCAGGAGATAGACCGTAGAGCAGACGAACAAGAAAGAGAACGTATTGTCAACGAGCAATTGAAAGCAAACGCCCTGTCGCCTGATGAATACGACAACCTAATGCAACAAACTACACAAGAAATAACCGAAAGCGATAGAGGAGATGAAACATTTAATAGGAACATTCCTCAAGATGCAGATGAAAGCGAACAACGAATAACCGAACTTATCAATAACAAGGAATGGGGCGAAGAAGCTAATACCAAGCAACACAAGGCAATAGACAACAACGGACAAACAGAGCTAGACGAAGTTTTGCGTGATACTGTTGTTGCTTTGCTAGGTGATGCTATTGGGAAGAAAAATGTTATCACTGATGACGAGCAGGCACAACAATTGATTGATGAGGCTAACGGAGAAGAAAAGACACAAAGCGAGCGAACACAAAACATTGAACTACCAAGACAAAATAACATAAAAAAGCAAAGAATATTCGGAGGTAACAGTGGCTATGTAGGGTATTCTATGAGTAAGCGTGCGGAACAGGCACGGGAAGGGGGTCGTTTGCCTAAAACAGACTTTAAGAAAAAATACAAAATTACTTCTGACGATGTCTTGGATGTATTGGTGTCAATTGGTGTCATTGATAACAAGGAATGGCATCATACAAGTAAGTTTGGCAATAGGACAAAATTTTATAGTTGGGAAGAAGAATCTTTTGCAGAACAATATCAACAAAACAAAAAAGAAATAAACGCTATTGTAAAACAAGACAAAAGAGAAAACCCATATAAATATACTTATTTTAATAAGTTTTCAGATGAATTTAATGCATTGCCTTATAACATAATAGTTGATAAAAGTTCAAAAATACTACAAGATTTTTTGAATAATCACCCAGAGGATAAAATCAAATATGATGAAAACCAAAGATATAACGAATGGGAAAGAAATAGCGAAACTCCAATTGA
Source organism: Bacteroidales bacterium (assembly GCA_052170555.1). Classification (GTDB taxonomy): domain Bacteria; phylum Bacteroidota; class Bacteroidia; order Bacteroidales; family P3; genus Scybalousia_A. Next base: position 8,506 of record JBQNAI010000008.1, read on the forward strand.
AAGAATAACAAGAATTGGTAAAGAGGTTGCAAAATATTTTGAAGAAGAAAATAACGTTATAAAAGGACATAAAGTTTATCACGGAAGCCCTTATGAATTTACGGATTTTGGCGACGTTCAGTTTTTCAAAACAGGGGGCGGTGAAGTCTTTGGATTTGCAGTACCAAGCAAGGGAAAAATATATATTGACAAGACGAAAGCCACAGCAGAAACTCCTATACACGAATACACTCACCTTTGGGCAGAGGCATTACGACAAAACAACCTGAAAGAGTGGAAAAACATCGTTGAGTTGATGAAAAAAGGAAAAGTACTTTGGGAGAGAATAAAGAAAGATTACCCAGAGTTAAAGACTGACGATGAGATTGCCGATGAAGTCCTTGCACAATACAGCGGGAAGAACGGAGCAAAACGCTTGCAAGATGAAGTAAATAAAGTTAAAGTCAATAGCAAGCAGACGATATTTGAGAAAGCACACGTATTGGCAGCAGTCAATAACATCAAAAAAGCCCTTGAAAGATTTTGGAAAGGTGTAGCGGATTTCTTACATATTCACTTTACATCTGCCCAAGAGGTTGCCGACAAAGTGTTATTAGACTTGCTTAACGGTGTTAATCCTAACGAACACATAGACAAAAACAAAGTAGGGAAGAAAACCGAAAGCAGCAAGCGATATAACGCAGAGGAGCAGGCGATAGTTGATAAGGCAAAGGCTGACGGTACGTATATGAAAGCCCCTAACGGAAAGGACACGAACCTTACGGAGCGGCAATGGGTGCAGGTGCGTACAAAAGCATTCAAAGATTGGTTCGGAGACTGGGAATTAGGTGGAAAGGTTGTAAATATAGTTAAAGGTATTAAGGAACACGGATTTAAAAACTTTGCAGAAGCAAGACAATGGGCAGAAAACAATATCGTAAAAACATTATCTAATGAAGAAACTAACGGTAAAGGCAAGATAAGAATAAGTAAAAATGCTATTGATAAGTATTTGTCGAATAGTTCCGTTGCAAAAAGTGCAAATAAAGACGTTCATTTATCTGCATTGAAAGTATTGCCACAAATTATCAAAGAGAGTATTATCGGAGAAACGCACGCAGATTATATCAAAGATAAGTACGGAGAAAGAAAAGAGGGCAATGCAATAAATAAAGACGTTAACATTCATCGTTTGTATGGTGCTGTTGAAATAGACGGAAAAATGTATCGTACAAAAACAACGGTGAAAGAAATAGCGAACAGGGAGGAACAAAAGGCATACAACTACGAAATAACAGAAATAGAGTTATTAAGTGGAAACCTTAGTGGTGAGAATATCAGCACTACCCGACCTAATAACTCTATTTCTGTTGCAAAGATACTACAAAATGTTGAGAAATCGCACGAAAAAGGCAAAAAACTTTTGGATTCTTCAAAAGTAGTTGATGAAAACGGCGAGCCGAAGGTGGTTTATCACGGGACGGATGCTGACTTTATCGAGTTTCAGTTCAATAAAATAGGCTCTAATGCCACGTCATTGGGGTATGGATTTTATTTGACATCTTCTAAGGATGTAGCAAGAGGTTACTCAAAGACAGGGAATATTATGTCTTTGTTCTTAAAGTCAAAAAAACAACTTGATATAGATGAAAAACCACTAACAGAAAAAGAATTAACAAATTTGATAAATAAGGTCATAGAGAAAGAAATACAGACTAATGAGATTGAGGATTATAAGGATAGCTTTATATCAAACTATGTAGATACTTACAGTTTAAAGAAAGACAAGGCCATAAAAGAGGTTGTGAGGATGATTTTAGAGTCGAGCGAAAGCGCTGTGGAGCAGATTTCGGAAATCTCTAATGTTGTTGGAGACAAGAAAATAGTAAATGAGGCCGTTGTCCAATTGTTAGGATACGATACAATCATAAAAAAGGACTTCCAAGGAGATGGTGTTGCTTTTGTGGCTTTAACTCCCTCTCAAATAAAGTCTGCGACGGATAATATCGGAACGTTTGACAGTGGAAACAATGATATAATGTTTCATAAAGAGAGTGGAGAAGTAAAAACGCAAAAAGAACAATATAGTGGTTTATTAAAAGGAGAGCAAAAAGAGAAAGCGAAAGAGAAGTTGCTTAACACTGAACCGATAGAAGTTAAACCTAATACTATACAATCCAAAGATGGGAAAAGTGCAAGTCGAAGAGCTATGGATTGGATAACGAAAAATCAACCAAATCCTATCACGGTAAAAACAGAAATAGGCGATGTAGTTATAGATAAAAGAAGTGTAAAAGATAGTTTAGGACACGGTTTTGGACAAAAGAAATTGGATGCTATAACTTCTTTGAAACAAGCCTTTGAGGAAAATAAGGCAACGTATGTTGGTAGTATGCGATATTTAGATATTAAAGAGCAAATTAATTATTATTTTGTATACCCAATAAACTATGCAGGAGAAAGAAATTTTGTATTTTGTAGAACGACAAAAGATGAAAGTACCAACAGGCTATATGTACACGAAGTATTCACTATAAATGATGTACAGGGAAATTCCCTTCAACCGTCAATGAGTGATACTCAAAGCAGAGGAACCTCCCTGTACAAAAATATCCTTACGGACATTCTCGGGGGCAAAGGTACAACAATTTCCGGGGCTGACAAAGAAAATGCTAAGAAAAACGCAGATGAGTTAAAAGAAAAAGAAGTTGTTTTTAAAAAGATTGGCGATAATGTAGATTCAGTAACAGAGAGACACGATATAGAGGACGAGGGTTTTGTGGAGCAGTTGATGAATGCAATGACTTTGAACTTTGACACGAAGGATGGGGAATACCAACAGGTAAGTCAAAGAGGGTTGAAAGTTGCACAAGCATTAGAGGGCAAAGGTCCGTTAAAGGCTATTGATAAAGCACACGATGATTTCGCTGTATTGCGTTTATTGGAGCAAAGAGTAAAGTTAGCAAAATTCAAAGAGAATAAGCATTTCAAAGAAACGACCGAAAGTCCGTATAAGGCATTGAATAGGGCAACATCATCTGCATTTGGAATAAAGAGCAGTGTTAGAGATGTTTTCATCTATCCTGCGATGCAACAGATAGAAAAAGCGATTGGCAAGACGATAAAAATAGGAGCTAAAGAGGTAACGTTAACAAGAAAGCATATTGCAGAGTATCAAGTTATCAAGGCAATGGCAGATAGGACAGCCAAGATGATTGCCGACAGATACGAAAGAGTAAGTAAATTATTACTAATACCTGAGGATACAAGAAGCAAGGCACAGCAAAAAGAGATAGATAGCGCCTTAAAAGCATTGGGTAATGATTTTATAGAAAAGTTTGTTGAGATATATAAAACTATTACTAACGTCCAAGTCAATGGAAGATACAATTCTTTGAAAAATAAATTCAAGGCAGACACAACGGATGGAATAAGTGCAGTAGAGGAAACAAGATTAAAAGATGCTATCAAACTTCGTTTAGCAAGTGAGCAGTTTAGGGATAAATACGTATATGATACATCCAAAGGAATAAAAGGCTTATTCAACGGTGAGGAAGATTTGCATAAAACGGAGTTATACCAATTATTTTTTGCGAACAACGAGAAAGGTACAATATTTTCTCCACAACAAGTCATTGAGACTTTTGAAAACGCTGTTGGCAAAGAGTTGCGAGGTATCACACAATCGACAGCAAAACTTATAGATTTTATCAATAAGTTTTCTTTAAGCACAAAGATAATAGATGTTGAGGCATACAACGACAGACAATTGAACGGTGACAATTGGGTGCCACTAAGAGGCTGGGACGGAGAGATGTATTCTGTTTATGGCGATGCCCAAGGCAGACAGAGAACAAATATTCAGGCCCAAGGCAGGAAAACGATTGCTGCCGACCCAATGCCTTATATCTATTCTATGATAGATTCTGTTGTAGACGAGGGTGTATTTACTTCTGCTAAAAGAGTATTGAAAGACTATCTTATTTACAACAAAGAGTATTTGCAAAAAGCGGGAGAAACCATTACATATATGTATCGTTTCTATCCTAATGAAAACTTTAGAAAGATTATATCCAACGGCAAAAGTAATAGAGTATTTATTGAGGACGGTGATAGTGGGTTTATTTTAACGGATAAAAAGCCAAAGAGCAATTGGATTGATGAAGAAAAGGGCAGCGTTTTAGCCAACAGTCACGAGATAACAAACGATGAGGGGGATAAATACAATATAACCGAAACGGGCAAGGTAGAGGTTGTTGCAGTTAATAGTGATTTTGAGAAAGTCAATAGTGGAGTTATACTCAAAGTTTTCGGAGATAATAAGAGATACGACAGAGCCTATAATGAAAGTTTGCAACCTTATATATGGAATTTCAGAGATGCGGATGGGACGGTGTTTAGAATCGCCTTGCTTGACAAGAATTTAGTACAGGTGCTAAACTCTTATCAGATAAGGTTTAATAAAGCCTTTGCAAATCCTCAACTAAGGGATATGGCTATGCGAATAAAGAATTTCCAAAGTAAGATGGTAACATCCTGGAGTATTAATTTTGCATTAAAGAACTTTATTAAAGACTTTATCAATGCTAATTGGAGTGAGGTATCAAATGCGGACAATTACACAAAACATTATTGGGAAGAGTTAAAAAACTTACCGAAAGTTGCCGAGTTTATTTTTGCTCCACGCTTTATGTCAGCCAAAGCATTACGCGGAGAGATGGGGCACAAGACCAAAGCATTGTATTTAGATTGGATTGAGTGGCAATCGCAAGGAGGAATGAGTGGTATGGCTTCTTTCTTTAATAAAGATGTTGAGGGGATATTAAAACGAATGAAATTCGAGTTTGGCAAAACAAAGATGTCACAAGTAGAAAAAGTCATCGGACTGAAAGCGACAAGAGAATTAGCGGAATTAGGCGAAAACTTTATACGATTTGCTTGCTACCGTGCTTTATTAAAGAGTGGATTAAACAAAAATGAAGCGTCATATCAATCCAAGGAGATTTCTCCAAATTACTCACGCACGGGCAGAGTTTCTCAAAAGATGAATTTGGTGTATCTTTTCTATTCTGCGACGATGAACGCGACGTACCACCCGATGAGGATGTTCATCAACAATCCCAAGGCTTGGTTTTCACAACACGCTTTCTATCTTGCGTTAGGAATAGGTGCGACCTTATTAGCATACGCTGTGGGTAAAGATGATGATGAGGAGGATACCAAATTTGTTTCACCTTATAAGAAGTTAAGATTTTTCTATATACCGAGAGGCAGAGGCTACTACATACCTCTACCGCACGAGGCAGCGTTGCCGTTTCAAATGGGTACGGATATTGTAAGAATCTTAACGGGACAAGCAACGGGTAATGAGTTTTTGTTTGACATTACACAAGCAATGCCTGAATATTTGCCTGAACCTTACAATTCGCAGATAAAGGATTTGTTCAAATACGACAGGTTGAATGATGAATTTAAGTTTAATTTATTTACAAAAGATTATGGCAATAGAACTGTTAGTGACCTTGCACCATCACAGATAAAACCTTTTGTAGATGATTTGTTGTTAAACGAGGATTATTTAGGCAACGGAATTATTTATGATAATTGGGGTGGCCAAGATAAGACAAGGGCAGGATTGTCTAAGCCTTATGATAACACTTATATAGTCTTTGAATGTTTAGCACAAGCGATGAACGAGGCAAGCAACATTAGTACATTGTGGGGTAAAGACAGGCAAGAATATTTGGATTTGGTAGGCAGTGATAACGGCAAAGCCGTCAATGATAAGGGAGAGATAAAGAAACTCAAAACTCTTGCACCTGAGGACTATCAGTATCTTGGCGAGCAATATGCACCATATCTAACGAAACTTATCGGTCGTTTGGGTGATATTACAAATGTTGGCATTAAATATGGTTGGGGTGATAATGCTGGATATAAAGGTAGAACGGGAGATGGTTTATCATTGGAACAGACAAAAGAAAGAACCTTGCAGAATCTGAATATAAAACACCCAGTAAAAGATGAACCGTATATCACACGAACCTACTCAACTATCAATAAAGAGGTACAGAGGCTAAATGACAAATTTAGCGGATTGAAATATAAAGATTTGCCCGAGGCTCAACAAAAGGCGTTAGATAAGAATAAAGAATATCAAACATATCTATCTGCACAAGAGGTTCAAAAAGAAGTAAGAGCAGAAGCAAGACAGATAGAGGAAGACATCAAAACGTTAAAAAAAGATGAGAAAAAGAATAAAGAAGAGATAAGAAAATTACAACACAAAAAAAATCATCTTTGGGACGAGTGTATAGAAAAGAACGATTTGAAAGCATTGAAACTATTACCGAAATAAAACAATAAAAGAATATGTCATTAAGAAATTCATACGGGAATAACAATCAAGACAAAGTAAGCGAAAATTTAGATTTACTTTGGATGTGTAAAGATTATTGGGACGGATTAGATTATGTCCGCAGACAAAGACGGCGTAACCGTGATTTTAGAAACGGTCGACAATGGACGCCGAAAGAATATGCTGCTATTATGCGTAACGGCACTATTCCGATAATACAAAACTATATATCTCTTATGGTTCGTAACCTTATGGGGCAGTTTATTATAGGCAAAGGGAGTCCTGTGGCTATCGCACGCAAAGAAGAGTCTTCTGATGAGGGGAAGATGATGTCTTTGGCTATTGAACACGTAATGGAAGTCAATGATGATGGCATCAAAGACCGAGATATGTTAGAGGACTTAATGCTTGGAGGTGTTGCCTGCTCCCGTATTGGATATGGATATATTTCCTCCCGTGATATGGATGATGTCAAAACTACCAATATCAATCTTAATCGTCTTTTCTTTAATACGGATATTGATGAAAGCAGTATTGCTAACTTAGATGTTATCGGATTGGTATGCGATGATAGTATGAATGGTATGATTGTCAATTTTGCGGATACCAAAGATGATGAGAATTTTCTTAAAGAAATATACGGACAAAGCAAGAATGACAAAAAGTATTATCAAAATAGATATTCGGCATATATAAACCAAAACACGAAGAAATTAGATAACTTGGATTTCTTGCAAGTAGAGGATGATAGAAAATGCCGTTACTATGAGATATGGTCAAGGGAAAGACGGATGATTATCCGCTACCACGATACCAGCAACGGACAATATGGGGTAAGTTTTCTATCTGTTAAGGAAATAGAGGGAATGAATCAACGAAGAATATTGCAAGCGTTAGAGATGGGATTAAGTGAGGAAGATGCAAAACTTATTCGTTATCGGCAGCAGTATGAATTTGTTTGGACTTATAAATATGTTACTCCGCAAGGTTATATATTAAAAGAGGGAGATAGTCCTTATATTCATCAATCACATCCTTTTGTGTTGAGTTTCTACAATATTATTGACGGAGAAATACACCCTATCTTAAGTGATGTAGTGGACCAGCAAAGATATATCAACCGTTTGATAATGCAGATGGATTTTATGATAGGCAAGGCTGCAAAGGGAGTGTTGTTAATGCCTGAGGAATTGTTAGCAAACGGATATACTAAGGAAGAGGTTGCAGAGATTTGGAGCAGTTTTGATGGAGTATTGTTTATTAAGAATAAACCTGGTGCTGTACAACCGCAACAGATATATTCCAATAACACTTCACCTGCTATTCAAAGTATGTTTCAAACACAGTTGGAGATGATGCAACAAATTCTTGGTGTCAATAGTGCTATACAAGGACAGAAAGCACAGAGTAACACACCTGCCTCACGTTATGCCCAAGAAACCGCCAATGCTCAACTGAATAGTAAGGATTTGTTTGAAAGATTTTCCAAATGGAGATTAGCGAAATATACCAAAGTGTTGAAGCTTATCAAGCAATACTATGATGAGGATAAATACTTGTCTGTTGCAGGTGCTGAAAATATTGCATTCAATCCTGATGTTAAGGATATTGATTATGATTTGACAATAAGTGAAAGCAATTCAAATAGCAACTATGCTTTGACTGAGGCTGACCAATTATTCCAAATGGCAGCACAAGGATTGATACCTATTGAGGATTATTTGAGAGTCTCGCCTGCGGGATATGCAAAGAAGTTATTATCGTTTATACAAGAAAGACAGCAACAGATGATATCACAGCAGCAAGCCGCGCAAGGACAATTACCTCCAGCACAGATGACGGACGAGCAGGCACAATTATTAGCAGAGCAGATACAAGAGCAGGGTGCTGATGAAATGCAGGAGGATATACCCGAGCCACAAGACCAACAAGAACAGATAAGAGATGATATACCATATTTACGAAATAGAGGAAATAGTAGTTTGGATAGCGATGATATATTAAGACAAATATTAGGCTAATTTCTTTTCATAGTGTTTTATGTTTTTTGATTGGCAGGAGAGATAAGACCTCTCCTGTTTTTTTTATCATAAAAAAGGGATAATGATTATCCTCTTTTTCTATAAAGTATATATATGTTAAAATATGGGATAATGGGGATATCCCCCAATCCCCTTTTGTTAAAAGGGCATTTTTTACTTGATAAGAAAAAGATATTTTTTCTCAGATTTTGTATCTTTGCAAAATCAAAAACCAGACGTTCTTTAGTCCTCAATTTTGGAGATGTTGTGCAGAAATTGTGCAGGAAAATAAACAAAAATTCACAGCCCCTTAAAAATAAAGGAGATAGATTAAAAATCCATCTCCTTTTGTACTTCTGAAGGGACTTGAACCCTTAAGCGATTGCTCGCACCAGATTTTGAGTCTAGCGTGTCTACCAATTCCACCACAGAAGCTCATTTCTGATCTAACTTTGCGGGTGCAAAGGTACAACTTTTTTTTTATATGCAAAAAATTAAACTAAAAATTTTCACAGTATGTGTATTTTTTATAACTTTGCAGTCTGATTTTAAGAACAATTATAAAAATAATTTATTAAAAAATGTCAGAAATACAAAAGGATACGACCGCACTATTTTCTTGTAGAGCGAGTCTTTATTTAGCAGAAAAAATATCAGAGATTTATGAAAAACCGTTAGGAGAATCTGTTTGTTTACAATATGCAGATGGGGAGTTTCAGCCGTCTTTTGAACAAAATATCAGAGGTTGTGACGTATTTATCATCCAGTCTACGTTTGCTCCTGCCGACAATGTGATGGAATTGTTGATGATGGTAGATGCTGCTAAAAGGGCATCAGCGAAAAGAATAATAGCAGTTATACCTTATTTCGGTTTTGCTAGACAAGATAGAAAGGATAAACCAAGAGTTCCTATAACTGCAAAATTGATGGCAGATTTATTGCAAGCAGCGGGTGTTAATAGAGTTATAGCAATGGATTTACATGCAGACCAGATACAAGGGTTCTTTAATATCCCTTTGGATCACTTACAGGCTTCTAGCATATTTATTCCTTATTTAAGAGGGATATGCGAGAATGTGAATAACCTTTTATTTGCTTCCCCGGATGCAGGTGGAGCAAAACGAGCATCACAATATGCAAAAATATTGGGGACGGGTTTTGTAATGTGTCATAAACAACGTTTACGTCCTAATGAGATTGCTTCTATGCAGTTGATAGGAGATGTAACAGGGAAAGATGTTATTTTGGTAGATGATATTATTGATACGGGAGGAACTTTGTGCAATGCTGCTAAACTTATAAAGGAGAGTGGGGCTAATACAGTTAGAGCAATGATTACGCATCCTATTTTATCGGGAGAAGCCGTTAATAAAATAGAGAATTCGGTTTTAGAAGAATTGATAGTAACAGATACGATACCTCTAAAAAAAGAAAGTAAAAAAATAAAAGTATTATCTGTAGCCCCTATATTCGCCGAAGCAATACGTAGAGTAGAAAATTCAGAATCTATTGCGGATTTGTATGAAAAGGCAGTTCAACAAGTTGGATTACAGACAAAATTTTAAAAATTTTGTCATATTAAAAAAAAACTGTAACTTTGTGCCCTCAAGTTAATATATAATTTTTAGAAAATAAAAATAAGAGACGATGAAAACAGTATCAATGAGCGGTTCTTCACGAAAGAACGTAGGGAAAAAGGATGCTAAAGCTTTAAGAAAGGAAAACATGGTTCCATGTGTTCTTTATGGAGGAAAAGAAGAACAAGTAATTTTTGCAGTCCCTGATAAATATTTTAAAAGTTTATTGTTTACACCGGATACACATTATGTAGAATTATCTATTGATGGAAATAAATCAATGGCGATACTACAGGATATACAGTATCATCCAGTAACAGATGAGGTGTTACATGCAGACTTCCTAAGAATATTTGATGACAAACCTATTACTATTGCTGTTCCGGTAAAAACAGTAGGGACGGCTCCTGGTGTGTTACAAGGAGGAAAATTACAAATAAAGCTTAGAAAGGTTAGACTTTGTGGTTTGCCAAGTGCTATACCGCAAGAAATAGTTTTAGATATTAGTAAATTAGGGATAGCACAGGGTATTAAGGTTAGTGGAATAGATATTCCTGGAGTGGAAGTTATGGAGGTGAAGTCTTCCGTTGTCGTAACTGTTCGTGCAACAAGAAATGCAGTTGCTACTGCTACGGAAGAAACTGCCGCACCTTCTGCTGAATAATCTAGAAAAAAGAAATAACATAAACGTTTATTTCAACAATTCTTTTACATAGATCTAACAGGCTGCAAAAACAATACAGCCTGTTATTTGTTTAGAGATATTGTGTTAAAGGATATAAAAAAAAACATTACCGTGTAGCAATAAAAACACTTTTAATATGGACAAATACCTAATAGTTGGTTTGGGAAATCCAGACAAGGAATATGATGATACTAGACACAATATAGGTTATACAATTGTTGATGAATTGATTCATCAGATAAACGAAAAAAATAATAAGAGTTATTCGTTTGTAATAGATCGTTATGCTTTCAGATGTGAAGCAAAAATTATGGGGCGACAACTCGTAGTGATAAAACCGACAACATACATGAATCTAAGCGGAAAAGCCATTAGATACTGGCTTGACAAAGAAAATATTCCATTAGAGAATTTATTTATAGTAGTAGATGATTTAGCATTGCCGTTAGGAGTTATTAGATTGCGATACAAAGGTTCTGACGGTGGACACAATGGGTTGAAAAATATTATAGAAATATTAGGGACAAATGTATTTAATAGAATGAGATTTGGTATAGGGAACGATTTTCATAAAGGAGGACAGGTAGATTTTGTATTAGGTAAATTTTCTGATGAAGATATTTTGTTATTAACTCCTCAAATAAAAAAGATTTATGATATTATTAGATCTTTTGTTGTAGTAGGCATGGATAAAACTATGAATTTGTACAATAGATAACTTCAATACGATTGATGGACACTATTTTAAAGGACTGAATGATTAAAATTATGTAGGAGAGTTTCTCCTGAAAATAACAAATTAATAATATATACATTCATAATTGCAGTAAAAGGTATCATGTAACAAATATTTTTGTATGAGTTTTTGTACTCACAAATTAACAAGATATCCTCGCTGGTTAAGGTGGGGAAAGAAATTATTGAAGTGTGATATTACTAAATCCTTTTCAAAAAATAATTTACTATGATGGCATATCCGCAAATGGTTAATAAAAAAAGTAGTTACCAAAATTACTATAGGCGAAAATCAAATTGATATTTTTTTAATTTTAGTAAGAAATCAAAAGATTTTTTTAATTTTGCGTTTCAACACTATGATAGCTTAAATAGCATGACAATAAGGTTTGTATGAAGTGATTATAAAATATTTTATAGATGGAGATGAACATTGCTATTTGCTTTTGAATATATGAAATAAAATCAATTGAAAAATATGTGATCACGTGGCTAGTTATAAAGAGATTAAATAAAATGAGATATAAGATAGATTTTTTAGTTTTGGGTAGTGGAATTGCTGGATTATCTTTTGCATTGAAAGCAGCAAATTACGGTAAAGTTTGCGTTATAACAAAGGCTTCTGCACAGGAATGTTCTACTAAATATGCCCAGGGAGGAATAGCAGCTGTAATGTATGAACCGGATACTTACGAAAAGCATATTGAGGACACATTGGTTGCAGGTGCTGGTATTTGTAACGAAGAGGCTGTGAGGATAACTATAACAGAATCCACAGAAAGAATAAAAGAATTGATTTGTTGGGGAGCTAATTTTGATAAAAATCGTTTTGGGAATTACGATTTAGCAAGGGAAGGAGGACATAGTGAACATAGAATTTTCCATCATCAAGATAATACAGGAGCAGAGATAGAAAGAGCGTTGTATGAAGCTGTAAAGAATAATCCAAATGTGGAAATGAAAGAGAATCAATTTACGATAGATCTGATAACTCAACATCACTTAGGGAAGGAAGTGAATAGACATATGGATAATGTAGAGTGCTTCGGTGCATATGTTATGGATACAATTTCAGGTTCCATAGATACTTATTTAGCTAAGATAACAATGCTTGCAACAGGTTCTTTTGGTCAGGTATATTCGGCTACAACAGCTCCTGTTGTAGCTACGGGGGATGGTCAAGCCATGGTACATCGTGCAAAAGGTTGGTTGAAAGATATGGAATTTGTACAGTTTCATCCAACTAGTTTATATAACCCAATAGAAAAGCCATCTTTTTTGATAACAGAAGCAATGAGGGGAGCAGGAGGGGTACTGAAAAATCTTAATGGTGAAGCCTTTATGAGTAAGTATGATAGTAGAGAGTCGCTTGCACCAAGGGATATTGTAGCCAGAGCAATCAATTCAGAGATGACTAAATCAGGCGATGATCATGTCCTATTGGACTGTTCTGCAATAAATAAAGAGGAAATTATGCATCATTTCCCTCATATATATGCTAAGTGTTTGGAGTTGGGATTGAATATTACAAGAGGTGATATGATACCGGTCGTGCCAGCTTGTCATTATGGTTGCGGAGGTATAGTAGTTGATAAATTCGCACGTACGACTATTAAACATTTGTATGCAACGGGAGAATGTTCTTGTACGGGTTTGCATGGGGCTAACCGTCTAGCAAGCAATTCTTTACTAGAAGCAGTCGTGTATTCTCATCGTGCAGTTATGGATGCCAAAGATATGCTAGACAATACAGGTTTTTGCGAACAAGTTCCGGATTGGAATGCAGAAGGCATGGTGTTGAATGAAGAAATGAGTCTAATAACACAAACTCAAAGAGAATTGCAGCAAATAATGAGTAACTATGTTGGAATAGTTAGGAGTAATATTAGGTTGGAGCGTGCTTTTAAGCGTACTAAATTGATATATGATGAGACAGAGGAGTTATATAATCGTAGTGTATTAACACCTCAACTTTGTGAGTTACGCAATATGGTTGCCAATGCTTATCTCATCATTTCTATGGCAATGAAACGCAAAGAAAGTGTGGGTCTTCATTATACAATAGATTATCTCCCAGTAAAAAAATAGATGATACAATCCTACGAGAATAACCAGCAAATACGACAGATAACAATTAAAGACAGTATGCCTGCATCTTGTTTTAAGGGGTGTGGACTTCTGACAGATGTTGACGTCAAAGAAGGGGTGAAAGAGATACCATGCTTTGCGTTCCGTACAAGTAGTATTACTAATATATCTTTACCTAAATCCCTTATATCAATAGGTGATTATGCTTTTGAATGTTGTTATAATTTAACAGAGATTTGTTTGCCAGATAATCTGAAATATATCGGTAAAGGTACATTTTATGGATGCCACAATTTACAAAAGATTCATAATATAGAGAAAGTTCAACATATAGAGGCGGGAGCGTTTTGCGGGTGTAGAAATTTGGAAACTATTAAACTTAATGATCAAATAGAAATATTGCAAGATTACACTTTTGCGGCCTGTCAGAGATTGAAAACTGTCAGTTTACCAAATAAAATAGAAAAAATAGGCAAACATTGTTTTCAGTTTTGTGAAAATTTAGAACAAATAATTTTCCCAGATACACTATCTTTCATAGATACTTATGCGTTTAACGCATGTAGTTCTTTAGTTGATGTAGTTGTCCCAAAGAATGTAAAACATATAGGGAGTTATGCTTTTGAGGATTGTTTTTCTTTATATAGGATTGTTCTTCCTGAATGCTTACAAACTATGGGTAAAAGAGTTTTTTGGGGATGTGATAATTTGCATAAAGTGATAAATTTATCGGATGTTTATTTCAATAATAGAGTACCACTTTTTGATTAAAATCTCTGTTAAAATTTTTATTTTTTTTATTTGGGAGGATTCTTTTAATAGTGTTATTACTTAATCAGGTACAAGTAGTGTAAGATACTTATTTGAAGTTTTGTTATGTTTAAATTAGATAGTAGGATTTAATTGCTAAGAGATTAACAATAATGGTACAATAGTATTTAGTAATTAAGGACAGAGCAACTCTAAAAATATTTTTCTATTGAATTACTTGTGTTGAAAATAATTTTAATTAACTTTGCACTTGTATAATTTAAATGTATGTGTAAAACACTTCATGTTATTATTGGGGCAACAGCAAGTGGCAAGACTTCTTTTGCCATAGAGTTGGCACAGCAACTACAAACGCAGATAATATCTGCCGATTCACGGCAAATATTCAAAGAAATGAATATAGGAGTAGCTCGTCCGAGTTTCACAGAACTACAGAAGATCAAACATAATATGATAGCAGTATGGTCTATATTGCAAAATTATAACGTAGCTCGTTACGAAAAAGAAACAATGGAATTGATCAATCGACTTTTTTTACAATATGATGATTTAATTCTATGTGGAGGTAGTGGAATGTATGTAAATGCTATTATTGAAGGTATAGACAATATACCAGATACTCCTTCAACGTTGAGAGATTCGCTGCAAAGAGAATTGCAGACAGAGGGATTGGAAACTTTGTTACAAGAACTTGAAAAGAAAGATAGTAAGTATTTTTCTATCGTCGACAAACACAATCATAGACGAGTACTTAGAGCGTTAGAGGTAATAAGACTGACTGGGAAACCTTTTTCTGAATTTCGTAGTGGAGAAAAATTACAAAGGGATTTTGATATAAAGATAATAGGATTGCGACGAAATAAAGACGAACTTGCTAACAGAATAGATAAACGAGTAGATATGATGGTAGAAGACGGTTTAGTAGAGGAAGTTCATGGATTAATAGCATATCAATCTTTACCTGCATTGTCTACTGTAGGCTATAGAGAATTATTTGATTATTTTGAAAAAAAAACTTCATTATCAGAAGCCATAGAATTAATAAAAATTCATACACGACAATATGCTAAACGCCAGATGACATGGTTTAAAAAAATGGATGCTGTAAGATGGATAGAATTGTGAAGAATATATTTTGCGAAATTTAAAATGATTGTGACTGAATATGAAAATTGAATATTTGAATGAGTGGATAATGATTTTGCTGGTAATACTATTGGTATCTACTGTAAGTGGACAATCGCAAGCTGTTACTATAGATAATGATAGCAATTTGATATACAATCCGTCCTTTGAATCACACTCCTCTTGTCCGAAAAAAATTGATCCTTACGGTATAATGGATGAAGTAGATGCGTGGTGGCAACCTACCGGAGGTTCGTCTGATTATTACAACAACTGTGGTGGCAAGCAATGTCATGTTCCCAAAAATAAATTAGGTATTCAAATGCCACGCACCGGTGAATCTATGGTTGGAATTTATTGTTCGTTAACAGATTATCGTGAATACATTCAGACTGAATTGAAACAATCTTTACGTAGAGGTGAATCTTATAGATTATCTTTTTATGTTTCTTTGAGTGAGTATTCAAAAGGTGCAGTTGCGACTATAGGGGGATTGTTGACTTCTTACAGGATAGAAGATACTACACGACAAATGCTAACAGAAAAAAAAACAAAGATACTCCCTTCGGGAATAAAGCAAGTTGTTAGTACATACTATTCACCGCAAGTAGTAAATAGTTTTGATAGACCACTATATGACACAGACAAGTGGCAACACATAGAATCAACATTCACAGCACAGGGAGGAGAACGTTATTTGACTATAGGTAATTTCTACCCAAAACAACAAAGTAACCATATCAATCCTAGCAATACTCAAAATATATTACCTGGAGCCTATTACTATATAGACGATGTTGAGCTTTATTGTATTACATGCGAAAAGACTACGTTAGAAAATAATAATGAAATGATAGATACTAATGTTGTTGTGTATAATTTTCAAGATACTGTGCCATATAGTGTTGGTAGAACAATAGTATTAGAAAATATTTTTTTTGATTTTGATAAAAGTGTCCTATTACCCCAATCCTATGTAGCACTACTACAATTAATGCGTTTATTAACCAATAATCCAAGAATGAAAATTCTACTTGGTGGTCACACTGACAATAAAGGTAAAGATAAATACAATGATAAATTGTCTGAATCTCGAGCTAAGGCCGTATATGACTATTTAGTGGGACATGGGATTGAAAAAAAACGATTGAAATATGTAGGTTATGGTGCTAAACATCCTGTTGCGGACAATAAGACGGAAGACGGAAGGTGTAAAAATAGAAGAGTAGAATTTACTATTATAGATATGTGATATTTCCTCAGAAAAAGTCTATATTTTGAAGATTTTAGTAAAAATATTTATATCTTTGCAAAAATAATATTACCCAAGTATTGTATGACGATGAAACAATGTAAAACTAAATGAATATTACAGTATGAGGAAGTTGAGATTAATTATTTACTTTTTATTATTTACAATTGTGTTTTGTGTTAATGCACATACGCAAAGAGGTTTTTTTGATTTCAATATTGGTTATAATAAATTTACTCAGCATTTTGATAAACCTATATTATTTAATACGAATATTGATTTAAATGTAAATCCTTTATTAAGTTTAAAGATTGAAGATTTGAAAGTGTCAGAAGTAGAGATGTCGCTGTTAAATGTTAGTTTCGGTTATAATTTTCATATAGAGAAGGGATGTTATATAGGTTTTTATATAGGCTACTCTCAGTATGGAGGTAATTGGGTTAAGGGTATCAATTATTTGTCTTTTTCACCTCATATAACTTGTATTATACCATTGACTAAGCATATATTCTATACTCCTAATTGTTTTGCATCTGTTGGATACTGCATGTCTTCTATAATAGATATAGATACCATTCATATAGGAACGTTTACACTGGATATTACTGGACAACAGGCTCCTAAATACAATTTTAGATTTGCGATTAACCCTTTTTCTTTCGATTGTAGATTGTCTCAAATGGCAAGTATTAGTTTCACTGTACTTACTCCTATGCTTAATGTTATGAAGTTTTCCTACAAAAATAAGGATTATGATCAGACGACCAAAGATATTGTTTTCCTTTATGGACAATTGGGAGTTAAGTTTTATGTAAATAATAAGAATATTGTGGCACAATCTGGAAAAGGTAAGAAACGGAGAAGATAGTTTTGATGATGATGTAATAAAACAAAAATGATTATACCTTGATATTGTTATTTTGTAGAGGTATTAATATGATACTTGAAGATACATTTTGTTTTGATTGTTAAACAAATAAATATATGAAATCATGAAAAGGTTCATTTTGTTATTCGTTTGTATTGGTGTCTTGTTTGCCATGGTAAGGGCAGATGAAGATGAGTATATACTGGACAATTTAAGAGTAGAAAAACTATTTATGAGTGCAACAGAAGTCAGCTTTTGTTATTTAGATTCGCAGAGTAAGAATCTAAACGATATGGACATCAATACCCCAACGACATCTATTGTTGTATATCTGTTGAAAGATTTTGATATTAGGCATCCTAATATCAGTATAATCAATGGTAAGCTTCCGTGTTCTTCCTGTCTGTGTTGTGGGCTTTTGGGAATACTTCCATTTGCGGATTGGTTATTTATGAGCATATCAAATACCTACGATGACGTTAAAACTTGCATAGAAAATCCCGATTTTGCAGTGTGGCGTTAGGAGGAGTAAAATAACGAAAATTGTTATTTTTATGGTAGTTATTAAAAAAAGTATTACATTTGCAGAATAAATAATTATTAACTTAAATTCAAAAAATTATGAAAAAACTATTGTTTGTATTTGTTACAATGTTTATTTGTTCCTTTATTTCCTTCGCTGAAGATAATCAGTATTTGATTGACAACGACGCGATAGAGAATGTGTTTTCTCAAGCTACAGAGATATCATTACAGGATATTAATTTATTTACGCAAGAGAATATGTCTTTGATGTCGGGTGTTAAAGGAGGAGTATCTATGGCTAGATCTAGTAGTGTAAATCCTTGGGTTGCTTTTGCCATCTGCACGGTTATTGGAGGTTTTGGTATACACCGACATTATTTAGGTACATCTAAAGCGATGTGGGCTTATTATACCTTTACTTGTGGTGGTATTTTTGGTATTGTTCCGTTTGTAGACTGGATCGTTTTGCTTGTTGGAGCAGTGCAAGATGATATAAAAGGATACGAGGATAATGAAAACTTCTTTATGTGGATATAAAGGAAAGTATGAAGTGATAGTGGGAACAGTTTTTATACGACTGTTCCCGCTGTTTGTGTTTTTACTTTTTCATACTGCAAACATTTTTGCCCAAACTAAGATGTCTGCTGATGTTGTTGTCAGACAATTGTACAAGAATAAATTAATAAAAATACAAAAGCAAATATTTTTTACTTTTAATGGGAATTTAGTTGTGCATTATACATATCCACAGGAATATTACATGATAACAAATTCACTTGGTGAAACATCGGTATATCAACCTTCAGTAAATGAGGTTATGTATATAACAGATAAGACCTTATCTTCGCAAACAGAAATATTTTCATTGTTTATGACACCTAATTTTTCGGATCTTAATTTGACTAATTTGGGATTTGTGTTAAAGAGTACTAAAAAAGAAGGAACAAATATTGTCAAGATATTTACCCCGACACAATCCATAGATAAGAATATCAAGCAAGTGAAGGTCGTTTGTAAAAAAGACCAACCGATATATAGTGCCTTCTATTCAAAAGATAATAGGATAACAAAGAAGACATATTATACTGATTATATTGTATTTCCTAATATTTCTTTTCCTACAGTTATTACACAAATTTCCTATGATTCTAAAGGAGATTCTGTAATTAAGAAAGAAGAATTTAAGAATATTAAAACAAGTAATTTTCCTGTTAGTTCATGCTTTAATTACAAGATTCCGAAAGGTGCGAAGAGAGTTAGTCCTTATAGTGTAAAGAAATGAAATCAGCAATTTATAGTTTTTTGCTAATTATATACATATATAGTTATTCGGATGGTTATAGCCAAACGACAAATAAGATTTTCAATTCTGAAGATTTACAACTTATAGCTCAGCAATCTTACAGCAATCCCTTATTTGTAGAAAGACAAGTTAAATATGGATTTGAGGAGGTGAATAAAAGTTTTAATCCATTCTATTATTTGTTGTCTTCTTCTATGTTTGTGTATCAAAAATACATCTCTCCCATAATATTAAGACACTGCATATATATTCCTTCTTGTTCGGGGTATAGCAAAGTTTTGATAAAGAATTTCGGTCTTTTGAAAGGTATGTTTTGCAGTGCCGACAGATTGATGAGATGCAATCGTATAGCATTATCGGATAATAATGCAAAATATTTATTGATCAAAGGAAATGGTCATATATCAGAATCACCACTTAGATACAAAATAAAATGAGATATTTTTTACTATTAACAGCATTGTTTTGTAATGGTATTACATCTGCACAAAATAATGTTTCTGTAAAAGAAGATTGGGATTTTGTTATGTATCTTATAGGTAATGGATTTAAAGATGAAGCCGTAACACTTGTGAATAATGTGCAGTCGGATAGCGACAGTATATATTTTTTGAAGGGATTTACTTTCTATTCGTCTAAAATGTTGGATTTGGCTACTGACAATTTCGAAAAAATTAAACAAGCTTCAGCTTTATTTAATGAGAGCAAATTTTTTTCTGCTTTATCTAATTCTCACTTATATAGATTGGATAAAGCAAAGTTTGATTTAAATCAAATAGTTTCACAGGATGATGAGATTATCAATCTAAAAACTTTTGAATTCGCAGGAATTAGTCTATTAAGTAGGGATAAAGAAAACTTCAATAAATATATTAATCAAGTAGATAGTAATGATTTTGCTATTAGTGGGGAAATAAAACAACTCAAAAGGATAGAGAAACAAATTGATTCGTACAGAAAAAAATACAAATGGGTAGCTGGAGGGTTATCTGCAATAGTCCCTGGATTAGGTAAGTTATATGCAGGTAATGTCGGAGAAGGTCTTGCAGCTTTTTTAACATGTGGATCACTTATTGGAATAACTGCTGAAAACTACTACAAAAAAGGTATTACGAATTGGAAAACCATATTGTTTGGTACGTTATCTACGATATTTTATGTAGGAAACATTTATGGTTCTGCCGTCGGTGTGGAGGTTAATTGCGAAAATTTTAATCAACGAATGAATGTCCAAATTTTATATAATATTCATATTCCTATACGCAACCGTTTTAGGTACTAATGTTGCTTATTCAAAAGAAGATGCTACGGAATCGAACGACTCCATTGTTATCGTAAAAGATACGGCTACTGTTTTTGCAGTGGCAGATGGGTATTTATCTTGTAGGAATTATGAAATGGCAATTGTAGAATACGAGAGATGTTTCTATGGTTCGCAGTCAAGGGATGTGTCTTATAAGGCATTGCAACAAAAAGCATTGTGTTATAAACTGATAGGACAATACATAAAAGCTGCAACAACATTGGAACGAGTGGCAGACACTTATGAAGATTATTATCAGATAGTCTTGTGCTACTATTTAGGTAATGATTTTATTAAAGCGAATGAAATGATATCTAAGACAGAACTATATTTTGATGCTTTGAAGGAAGATATGTTATTGTTGAAAGTTTTAACATTAAATGAGATTAATGAATATAATAAATCTTACAATGCTGCAATAGAGTTGGCAGACAAACTTAACGGGTCAGCAAAAGTTGATATTAAGCGTTTTCTAGAACGAATGTATAAAAAATTGTCAAAGCTTAAAAGTGAGAAGACTGCACGTGTCTTATCTTTCGTGCCGGGGCTTGCACATATTTATGCCGGAGATTATGTACAAGGAATATCTGCCTTCACACTTAATTTTCTTGTTTTAGGTTTTGGTACTTGGCAAATATTTGAAAGCTGTTATGTGACTGCTTATTTAGGAGGAGCAAGTTTACTGTCTGTCACTTATCCTGGTGCGATGCAAAGTGGAATGTATGCGGTAAAGAAGTTGAATTATAAAAAGACTTCAGAGTTTAACAATTCTTTTAAGATAGGTTTATTATCATTACTAAAAAGGACTAATATAAAAAATTAAAGTGTGAGATTAATAAATTCTTTTTTGATATTAGTAAATTAATCTCACACTTTAATTTTCATTAGTGTCATATGGTTGAGTTAAATAAGTCATACATCTAAATTTTGGCGATAGTTATTTTTAGATAGCATCTAAGGATTTGCGGTTTTTGTGAGTCATAGTCTTGTATTTAGAAGGGGTCATGCCTGTTATTTGTTTGAATTGGGTGGAAAGGTAGGCAGAGGAAGAATAATTCAGACTATAAGCAATTTCATTTAGTGTAAGTTCTCCATATGATAATAATTCTTTGACTTTTTCTATTTTTTGAGCTATGAAATATTGCTCTATTGTACTGTTTTCATGTTCTGAAAATATCTTACTCAAATAAGAATATTCTTGATGTAGGGAATATGCTATATAATCGGAAAGATTTTGATGTAAATTGTTTTTCTGATAATGCACAAAGGCTATTACAACATTTTTTATTCTCTCTATGATTTTTGTTTTTTTGTTACTTAATAATTCAAATCCTAATAGTTCCAGTTCTTTTGCGATAATATTTTTCTTTGTATTGGATAGATATTCCTTAACAACAGCCTTACCAAGTTCAATACTAATTATAGTTAAATGCTGTTTGGTTAAACACTTGTTAACTACCATTATACAGCGAGGACATACCATATTCTTTATAAATATTTCTGTATTTATTGGTTCTTGTTTCATTTTCTTTTATTAATTAGAAGTGCAAAGGTAATAAAATAGAGAATGAATGCAAAAAAAATAACAAAAATGTTGTGAATATAAAAAAAATGTGTAACTTTGCGACATAAAATTAAACACTTTTGCGTCATGAAAAAGTTATTTATTCTTTTCGTTTTATTTTTAGGCGTAATTGCAAGTACTTATTCGCAAGTAACGGCGACATCCGCAAATAATAAAGCAGTGTCTAACTTAGTTCAACAGTATTTGGTAGGACCTAATATAGAATTGGTAGTAGATGCAAATCATCCTGCTACATTCAACGAAAAGTCTATTGTTAATAGTAATCAGATCGGAATATTTTCAAATAATAATACCTCAGGATGTAATATTCCTATGGACCAGGGATTAGTTATTGCTACTTGTAGTTATAATGAAGCAGCCTCTGGTGGTTATGGGAGTAGTCCGTCTCCGAGTAGTTCTTTGTCTGACTTTTCAGATTCGGCAGGAGTAGTTTTTCAGTGGACATATACTAAGTATTGTATTGAAAACAGTCAAGATATTCATGACTTGAATGATATAGCCTTTTTATCTTTTTGGATTAAACCTACTATTGATAATTTCCAATTTTCTTATTGTTTTGCCTCTAATGAATATCCTCAGTATGTCAATGCTAGTTACAACGACTTTTTTGGATTTTATTTTTCAGGACCTTATGATTCTGTCGGCAATTACCTACCCGGTTCTCCTTCTTATTATATGCAGAATTTAGCATTGATACCTGGTACGCAAACTTCAGTAATGATAAATACTGTCAACCACGGTAAAGGTAGTTCACACACACCCCCACACTCATATCCTGAATATCATATTGTTCCTACGGGTAATTGTTCCAGTAGTTCAGGGTTTAATGAATGGACAGTCAAACTTCCTACAGCTGCGACTGTGGTTGTTGCAGGTGGATATTATAAAATAAGCGTTTTGATTTGTGATGTATCTGATCATGCTTTTGATTCTGGCTTATTTATTTCCAAAGATATGAGACGCTTTGATACGGTGAATATAGATACTACTATCTGTGAAAATCAAGACTATTATTGTACGGCTATAAATGAATATCTGACAGAGCAAGGTAAATATCAGTTTAAATTAGTCAACAAAACAGGTGGAGATTCGGTCATAAATATAGATTTACATATTAATCCGATAGCTTTAGTTAACTCTTGTTGGAAACTAAAAGGAGGAGAAAGTTTGGAAATAGACGGAAATGTAATAACAGCTCCCGGAACATATATGTATAAATACAAAACATATTTGGGTTGTGACTCAACTGTTGTTTATAATGTGGAATGGGGAGAAGAGACCATGGAGGTGGATTGTGTGAGTGGTATAGAGGATATACCGTATAGTGATAATGTAAAAGTTTATCCTAATCCAGCTAATGATATCCTTAGAATAGAGGGATTGAGTTCTCATACAGCTATAATAGAGTTTTACGATAATAACGGTAGATTGGTCAAGTCTGTCAATTTCTTTGATGGGCAGGAAATTAGTATAAGAGATTTAGCAAGTGGCATTTATTATATTAAGATCAATAGCAATAAAAATATAATAAATAAACGGTTGATAAAAAAATAAACATATTTTAAGTTTATTTGTTTAATATTTTAAAGATAGGGAAAGTGCTTTTAGCTTTTCCCTTTTTTGTTGTTATTACAAAGAATTGATGTATCTTTGCATCTTTATTTGTAAAAAATATATGTAGAATGAATAGTGTTATAATTGTTTTACCGATACTAATTTTATTGATGTTCCAATTAGGATTAACTCTTCAATTGAATGATTTTTTTATAATATTTAAACATCCTAAGCCGGTCTTTGTGGCACTTATCGGGCAGATATTCTTGTTGCCATTAATAGCTTTCACACTATCATTTATATTTGCATTGCCACCTTTATTTTTTATCGGACTGATACTAATAGCATGTTGCCCGGGAGGAAGTTCCTCCAATGTGTTTTCTTATTTGGCAAAAGGTGATGTGGCATTAAGTGTATCTTTGACTGCCATTTCCAGTATTGTTACTTTATTCACATTACCAATAATAGTGGGTATTGCAGTAGATTATGTGGATACTCCAACTGCAATACAAATTCAGTTACCTGTCAAGAATTTGATTATACAGAATTTATTACTTATGTTTTTACCTATTATGTTAGGGATGTTGTTGAGGTATAAAAAAATAGAGATTGCGGTGAAAATAGAAAAAATATTAGGAAAGAGTGCATTTGCTTTACTTATGATATTAGCTACCGTTTTCTTTATTCAAAATTTTTCAGAAATCAAAACAAATTTTTTATTATTAGGGACGACAGTTTCTACATTGCTTATTGTGGCTATCATGTGTTCCTATTTATTGTCAAGAATATTTAATTTGAAGCAACGACAACAACGAACTATTGTTATAGAAGTGGGTATGCAAAACGCAGCTCAGGCGATTGCAGTTGCATCTTCTCCTTTTATATTCAATAATGAAATAATTGCAGTACCTGCTATTATATATGCTTTAATGATGAATGTTGTACTTTTGACGTATTTAGGCGTTCTTAAATGGAAAATGAAAAATATTCAGTAAGCTTGCCAATTCATCGAGAAGAGGAAATAAAAATTTGAGTTATGTCAAAGATAAGCATTGTGATACCTGTTTATAATAGAGAAAAATCTATTGAAAGATGTTTAAAAAGTATTTTGTATCAAACGTATAAAAATTTGGACATAATTGTAATAGATGATGGTAGTACGGATGGAACATATGAAATATGTGAAAAATATGCTGCAAAAGACAGTAGGCTACGATTGATTAGACAGCATAATTCAGGTGTTTCGCGAGCAAGAAATAATGGAATTGGGATTGCAACAGGAGAATGGCTAACCTTTGTAGATAGTGATGATTATATTACGAAGAATTGCATAGAAAGAATGATAAATATCGCAAATAAAGAAAATAGTGATATGGTTGTTTGCGACTTTTATGAAAATGGTAAGTATAATAAGCAGTTTAATGATAAGAATATAGATTATCAAAACTTTATCAAGCAAATTCTTAAAGGTAAAATACATGGTAGTTGTTGGAATAAAATGATTAGAAAAGATATAGTGGTAAATAATGGAATTTATTTTGATGAAGAAATTTCTTATTGTGAGGACATACTATTTAATATTCGGTGTTGTTTAAAAAAAATTGTAATAACTTATCTTGATGAGGCATTCTATCACTATGAACATGGGAATGACTCGAATTCTTTAGCATTTGGCTTAAGTGAAAACCAATATCAATCATTGAAAAATGTAATAAAAAAACTTCAATATATTTTACCACCTGATTATTCATTGAAAAGACAAAAAGAAGATGCCAAAAGAATTGCATTTCAACTGAATTTACCTAAGAAGGAAGTAAAAACTTTATACAAAGAAGTTAATTTTGATTTGTTTTTGAAAGCTCTGCCAAATTTCTTTGGTAAAAGTCTGGATTGTAGATTGGTAAGATATATGTATTTTGACTAAATTAAGAAATAAATAGTATGGATATAGTTGTTTGTACGGATAAAAAATTTGTAAGATTTGATGGTGTGCTTTTTAAAAGTATATGCATTAATAATAAATCAGAAGATATTTGCTTTCACGTAGTGGTTGACGAATCTGTTACATCCATTGATAAAAATTCATTAGAAAATATTGTCAAACAATACGATAATAAAAAGATTTTTTTCTATCTTATGGACGATAATGTAATAAATACATTTCCGAATATAAGAGATAATTCTACGATTACCAAAGCAACGTATTATCGGTTAGCTTTTACAAAAATATTACCTGAGAATATAGAAAAAGTTCTTTACTTGGATGGAGATATTATAATTCGTAAGAACATAGCTAAAATGTTTGACACGGATATCAGAGATTGTGCCATTGGATGTATTGTGGATATGGATGAAGATGATGATGAAAGATATGTAAGATTGGGGTATGATAAAGCATTGGGTTATTTCAATGCAGGGGTATTGTTGATTAATTTGAAATTTTGGCGAGATAATAATGTTTTTGACAAATTTATGAAAGTGATAGAGCAAATACCTGATAAATTGCAATGCCATGATCAAGATGTTATGAATATTGTTTTTAAGGAGTGCAAAAAAAATCTACCGCTTACTTACAATTTTCAAAATGGTTTCCTGTATCAGCATCTAGGACTAAATGAGAGTAAGTATGCAGAAGAAATAAAAAATACACTATCTGATCCCGCTATTGTACACTACACATGTACGAAGCCATGGGTTAAAGATTGTGGTCACCCATGGAAAAATCTTTATTTCAAATATGAAGCAATGACACAGTGGTACAATGCTGGGTTATTACCATCTAATAAGAAAAAGCATTCGTTTTGGAAACGGATGATGTTATATATACATATTCATCACAACCACGACAAGAAGTATATAGAACTATCTTCTATTGATTAGATTTGTTTGTTTATTATGAAGGAAGTGAGAGCTAAGAAGTTTTTAGGACAACATTTTTTAACAGATGAACATATTGCGAAAAATATTGTTGAAGCTTTGCAGAATAAATCAAAAGTATTGGAAATAGGAGCGGGAATGGGTGTGCTAACGAAATATATTGTGAGTACAACTGACGATTTTAAGATAGTGGAGATAGATAGAGAAAGTGTACGCTATCTTAATAAGAATTTTAAATCATTAGGAGATAATATAATTGAGGGTGATTTTTTGCAGCTTTCATTATCTGAACTATTTAATGGAGAAAAATTCTCACTGATAGGGAACTTCCCCTATAATATTTCTAATCTCATTTTATTTAAAGTATTTGAGAACAAATGTTTAGTAGATGAGGTCGTTGGTATGTTTCAAAAAGAAGTTGCCGATAGAGTGGTAGCTAAACCTGGTAGTAAAACTTACGGGATATTATCTGTATTATTATCGGCATTTTATAATATGGAATATTTATTTACTGTCTCCAACGAGGTATTTAATCCTCCGCCAAAGGTCCAGAGTGCAGTGATTAGATTAAAACGCAATAGTATAATTGATTTAGGCATAAAGGAAGAAGATTTTGTAAGAGTTGTAAAAACGGCATTTAATCAGAGAAGAAAAATGTTACGCCAAAGTTTAAAACCTTTTGGGAAAAGTTTGCAAAATATAGATGAAAAATATTTAACTTTGCGTCCGGAACAGATGAGTAAAGATGATTTTATAGTATTAACCAAAAAAATTTACAATGTTTAGTGTAGGATTTCTCGTGGAGTCCATATTGTTAAGTGTAGCTTTAGCTATGGACTGTTTTACTGTAAGTATAACTTGTGGATTACAGAAGACTATAAAGCTTCATCGAGCTTTATTGGTGGCTTTTTTGTTTTCCTTTTTTCAAGGTGTTATGACACTGTTGGGAAGTGTCATAGGAGGAGTATTTAAATTGACAATTATTTCATTTTCTCATTGGGTAGCATTTGTATTACTATTTATTATAGGATTAAAAATGATAATGGATGGTAGAAATTTCTCTATTAGAACAAAAACCTTTGATATTACCAGAATAAAGATCATATTATTATTGAGTGTTGCAACAAGTATTGATGCTTTTTTTATAGGTGTGGGATTTATTATGAATCATGGCATTAAGGAGCAACTAATCATATGTGGTATTATTTTTATTGTTACTTTTTTATTGTCATTAGTAGGATGGAAAAGTGGAGAAAGATTACATTTTATTAAACCGCGTTTTGCCCTTATTGTGGGAGGGTTAGTGCTTATTGCAATTGGAATAAAAAATGTTTTAGTTTTTTACCTATAAAAACGAATTGAAATAGATAAAAAAACTCCTTTTAAGATAGCTTACTACATAGCTACAAACCGCATCCCTCATTTTTTATTTATGATAAAGAAGTATGATTTGTTGGCATATCATTATTTATCTAAAACAGAGAACTCGCTATTATTTGATTTGAAAGTTTTGATTAACGATTTGATATTAGCGACGATTTTCATATTTATATTCTCATCAAAAGTCTGTTCCATTATGGTTGCTAAGTCTTCAAAATGCTCTTTTACTTCTTCAATGGAGAACTCTTCTGTTTTTGCGATAAATATTTTCTCGTGATAGGTTGGTAATATGTTTTCTTGTTTAGTAAGCAACTCTTCATACAATTTTTCTCCCGGTCGCAGCCCTGTATATTCTATTTTAATATCTTTATCAGGTTCAAAACCTGAAAGTTTTATCATCTTACGTGCAATATCATCAATTTTAATAGGATTACCCATATCAAAAAGGAATATTTCTCCTCCATCGCCCATAGTAACAGCTTCTAAAACCAAGCGAGTCGCCTCGGGAATAGTCATAAAATACCGTGTAATATTTTTATCTGTAACGGTAACTGGACCTCCTGATGCAATTTGATGTTTGAAAGTAGGAATAACCGAACCATTAGAGCCAAGGACATTTCCAAAACGTGTGGTTATAAACTTTGTCGGAGTTTTAGAAAATAATTTATTATTAGTAGATAGTTGTATTGCATTTTCAATGATGATTTCAGCATAACGCTTGGTAGCACCCATAATATTAGTTGGATTAACGGCTTTATCTGTTGAAATCATTATCATTTTATCTACATCATATTTCAAACACATGTCTGCAATATTTTTTGTTCCAAATATATTAGTCATTGCAGCTTCATAAGGTTCTCTTTCCATCATTGGAACGTGTTTATAAGCAGCAGCGTGAAAGACAATTTGAGGATGATATTTGATAAATATTTCTTCTAAACGCAGTTTATTACGAATATCTGCAATGATGATACTTTTTGATACGGATGGATATTTTTCGTTTAACTCATTCTCAATGTTAAACAATGGTGTTTCTGCATTATCTAGTAGAAGAATTTTGGGATTGTACTTTGCAAGCTGTCTAACTATTTCGGTACCAATACTACCCGCTGCACCCGTAACCAAGATACACTTTTCCCCTAAAACATTACTAATGATTGAAGTGTTGGGTTTTATTTCTTTTCTTCCCAACAAATCTTCTATCTGGATTTTTTTTATATTATTCTCGTTCAATTTGCCGTCAACCCAATATTTTACACGAGGAACAGTCAGAAGTTTGATATTATTTTTGTAACATAAATCAAAAATTTTTGCTTTTCTTTCATTTGTGATACGTCCGGTTGCAATAATTAACTGGTCTACATCTTTGTATTTTAGAATATACTCTTCTTTTTCTGTACTCCACACTTTTATGCCTTGTATTGTACGTCCCGTTAAAGTTTTGTCGTCATCTAAAAATCCTTTTATGTAATATTTGGTATCAGAAGATAAAAGTGCATTAGCTGTTGCAATACCTGTATGCCCTGCACCAAAAATTAATGTTTTAATTGTAAATCTTGAGTCCGTACCATTATGGTATGCTTTTTCGAACAACCACCTCACGAACATACGAAACATAAATAATAAAATATATGTAACAAAAAAATTAGTTATTACCAGTTGTTTTGGGAAGAAATCTTCCACAAAATCACCATAACTGTATTTATAGATATAGTTTATAACAAGTAAAATAATGTTTGTCATAATTAAAGCTCCCAATATTCTAAGCATATCAGAAAAAGAAGAGTAACGAATAATACTTCTATGAACATTAAAACAAACAACACAAACAAGACTAATAAGAAATGTAAGAGTAATAAAACGGAACGAATAATTGTCGAAAGGAAAATTAAACCAAGTTTCTTTAATATTTAAAATCCAACCCGTAAAAAATATACCGAACAAAATTAGAAAACTATCCAAAAAAATAATCAACCACGGTGAAATATAACGCTTATACATCACCTTATTGATTATTTGAAGCATTTGTATATATAGTTTATTCATAGCCACAAATCCTTATTTTATTGTTATGTTTTGTAGCAAAACTAGAATTTTTCAGAATTTATCTTTGCATATGTAAAAATCCAATTTCCTTATTGTCTAGGAAACGATATTGACCCCTTAAAAGATTCTTTTTTGTTAAGCCAGCGAAGTATACCCTATCCAATTTCTTAACCTCATATCCTAAAGCTTCAAACATACGCCTGATGATACGATTTTTACCAGAATGAAGACTTATGCCTATTTTTCTTTTATCTAACGGAACATTGTTAAGCCAATTTACATCATCCATTTTCATAACTCCATCTTCTAATTCAATCCCTTCTAGTAACTTATTGATGTCTTCCTTTGTTAAGGGGCGATTAAGTTCGGCATTATATACTTTTTGTGCACCAAAACTAGGATGTGTAAGTTTCTTTGTAAGTTCACCATCATTAGTGAAGAGTAATAGACCTGTCGTCATACGATCCAACCTACCTACTGGATAAACTCTTTCTTTACATGCTCCGTCTAAAAGATCCATAACAGTTTTTCTCTGTTGTGGGTCTTCAGAAGTAGTTATATATCCTTTCGGCTTGTTCAATAAAATATATATCTTTTTTTCGTTTTTTAGGATACGACCATTGTATTTGACAACATCTCCCGGTTGAACTTTATAACCAAGAGTGGTAACAATTTCGTCATTGACTTTGATGACCCCCGTTGTTATCAATACGTCGGCTTCTCTTCTGGAACAAATACCAACATTAGCGATATACTTGTTTAGACGTATAACGCCCTCTTCTTGTTTGGGTTGTACTTGATTAGGACTTTCTTTTCTACGTTCCTTAAATATTCTTTCTCCATTTTCATCACGTTGAATACGAGGTCTTTTGTTTGGGGCATTTTCTCTTTTGTATTCCTCAAAAGCTCGCATTCTTCTATTAGGATTCTCTTTTTCTGTTCTATGAAAACGATTTAACCTATCGATATTGTTAAATTTTCTATCAAATCTATAGAACTTAGCATCTCCCTTACTAAATTTAGCATCTTTTTTGTCAAATTCGTAACCTTTTATTGGAGGATTGGAATACCTCTTAGTAAAGCTAGAATCTCTGTCCACAAATTTAATGTCATCTTTTACTTTTTTTCTTTTTTGCCTTTCAAATAGTTTGTTTTCACGATTGAAAGACTTTTTGTCATGAGAATATCTGTCTTCACGACGATTACTTCTACGATTGTTCTCTCTATTCCAATCGTGATTGTTTCTCTCTTTTATCATCTTATAAGAATTTGAAATATAATTTGCAAAATTACTTATATTATTTGAATTGACAATAAAATTGAGCGGAAATAAAAGAACAAAATAAAAATAATTACTATTTTTTACTACTTTGTAATATTAATAAAAAAGAATAGTATAGATTTATTTGTTAATTAAAGAAACTATTAGATTAAGAAAGTATTGTAAAGCAATAATTATAAAAATAGAACGATCAAGTAATTTTACTGAAGTTAGAAACTTGAAAAAATATTTGGTCAATTTAAATATTAGTTGTAACTTTGCAAAATCAAAGTCAAGATGCGGGGTAGAGCAGTGGTAGCTCACCGGGCTCATAACCCGGAGGTCGTAGGTTCGAATCCTGCCCCCGCTACTTTCTTTTTGTGTTTAGATTATCTTGTCTTGTCCCTATGAGTAATAGAGGTAAAAAAAAGTCTTATAGAGATGCTCCCCCGAAGGGAAGTGGTTTTGTACGGAATAAGGAAAATTTTACTAAAAATGTAGATGATTGTGACAATGTTGGTAGGGTTATAACTTCAACTGGCTCTTTTTATGAAGTGAAAACACAAAAAGGAGAGATAATTAGCTGTGTTGTAAAAGGGAAATTTCGTATGGCTGATATAAAAACGACTAATCCTGTAGCGGTAGGGGATTTGGTACATTTCTTGCGTACCGATAATAGTGAAGTGGCTCAAATTGACAAGATACTAGAAAGAAAAAATTACATTATTCGCAAATCTGTCAATCTTACGAAATTATATAGTATAGTAGCTGCTAATATAGACATGGTCTTTTTGATAGTTTCTTGTAAAGACCCTCGGACAGAGACTATGTTTATTGACCGTTTTTTAGTAACAGCTAATGCTTATAATGTACCTTGCACAATAGTTATAAATAAAGTAGATATTCTTGATGAGGAATGTAGATCATATGCGACTTTCCTTTCAGAAATATATGAAAATGTAGGATACAAAGTTTTGTATACAAGTGCTCGTAAAAGTATTGGATTGAATGAATTGAGACAATGTTTGGAAAATAAAATTTCTTTATTTAGTGGGAATAGTGGTGTTGGGAAGAGTACGCTCATTAATATACTTTGTCCAAAAGCAAACCAGAAAACAGCAGAAGTTTCTATGCTTCATCACACTGGTAAACATGCCACGACATTTGCGACAATGCTTCAGCATGAGAATATAAGCATTATAGATACTCCTGGTGTAAAATCTTTTGGCGTTGTAGAATTTAAGAAAGGGGAATTGGCTCTATACTTTCCCGAGATGAGGGATAGGTTGGAGGGATGTAAATATTATAATTGTACTCATACACACGAGCCAAATTGTGCAATAAAGCAAGCAGTAGAAAGTGGCAAAATATCAAAGGAACGCTACAATAATTATATCAAATTATTGAATGCGGACGATATGCAATAATATTGTTCAGAAACATCCAATAACATAAAAATTATTAAGTATAACGATTATTTGCTAAATCTTGTGTCTGAAAATTATTATTTTGTATGATGACAATGCTTATTGTTAAAAACTAAAACATTTTGTATGATAATTTATATAGTAATAAGAAAATGACTATGTACAGCCATTTTTAATAGAAGAAATTATGAGGATAGTTATACAAAGATGTAAATATGCAAAAGTGAGTATAGATGGTATTGGGAAATCTTCCATTAGTAAAGGTATGGTAATATTTTTGGCAATAGAGAATACTGATACTCAACAAGAAATAGAATGGTTAGTAAAAAAAATAATTGCATTAAGGATATTTGATGATAGTGATGGAGTAATGAATTTAGATATTCGCCAGGCAGATGGTGATATTATGGTGGTGAGTCAATTTACATTATTTGCGTCAACAAAAAAAGGAAATCGTCCCTCGTATTTGAGGAGTGCCAAAGCAGATATCTCTTTGCCTATGTATGAAAAATTTGTTTTTTATTTACAAAAAATGTTACATAGAAAAATATTTACAGGAGAATTTGGTGTAGATATGCACGTGGAATTATGTAATGATGGTCCTGTTACAATAATTATGGATACCTCCCTTAAAGAATAGATATAGTTAATAAGAAGAAAATGGTTACTATCTTTCATTGAGAATAAAAGTTCTATGTTGAAGTATATATGTATTTCATTGTTTTCAGGGTATTTGTTACTCAGAAAAGTAAATTTATTTAAATAATGATATGCATTTCAATTTTTTTAAGATGCAATAAAAGAAGATGTTTTGTATTGTACAGATATTTGGTACAAATAGTCTTACCATATTCCTTTGATATTATTTTTGATAGAAGTCATTTTGACTTTTTTCTCTTTTCAGAAAAATTAGTATAAATACGATATATTTTCGTCCCTCCCACTAGCCTGTGTGTTTGTAGATCCTGTTCAATACACCTCTGTATGACCTCACTAACACATTGATTCTTTCAATGCTGTACCTCTCCTTGTAAAGCAGTTCATCCTGGAACCCTTCCTCTCTTTGTCCTTCTCTGCACTCCTTGAAGCTCACATTTGAGAACACTTCCTGATCATGGCATGTTCGCCTGATTTGTTCAGAGACGTATCCGATATCTGCGTTGAGAAAGAGTTATGACACGTATAGGTTTGAGCTCTTAAAGCCATGAGAATAACCTTCTTAAGTACTTTCGATGTGTTGCAAGGGTCGTTGTGCGAATTTAAACCGTAGGGAGCATGGCAAACTATATCCCTTGGTGGTCTGTGACATATATGGCGTTGGTAGTCTTTCTTTTCTTGCGGTCTTGAAAACCATAGCACTCTCCACCGAGAAGTGGGTGGGGGATAGCAGCCGTCCAAATCCACAGCGGATATATCTAAGAAAGACTTGTTGCATTCCAATACTATTTTTTCCGTTCACCGTTCCCGAACCTCTTGTAAAAGCGGTCATACATAGTTTTGTAATGCAATACCCTAACCGTGATGATGGAGGATACGAAAAGTATGTGCCACTGCTAGCCGTATTCAGTTTGTAGAGGATGTGCTGAATGATTTACAACAGGTTTATTTTACCACCGACAAATGTAGGGGGATTTTTTTTAATTTTATCGTATCCCTATCCTTGTACAGTTATTCGTATATGAGAGGAGTATTTATCTTGGTTTTGCATCACAGAGATAATAAACTCCTCTCAATTTATAGAAAACTTAAAAGTCAAGACGACTTCATTTATAAAATTTAAGATATAGTACTAATATTACAAATATATTGAATAATAAAATACGAGCAGAAAAAAAATATTTATTTCTTCTGCTCATATAATCAGGTTGTATGTAATATTCTTACCTATTTTAAGAATGCAAGCAGTATACCTGCAGCCACGGCAGAACCTATCACTCCTGAAACATTCGGACCCATAGCATGCATCAATAAATAATTAGTCTTGTCATACTCCATACCTATTGCATTAGACACACGTGCCGAATCCGGTACTGCACTTACACCAGAATTACCAATAAGAGGATTAATTTTATTATTGTCTTTTAGAAATAAATTCATACATTTTACAAAAAGTACTCCAAATGTTGTTGCTATCACAAAAGAGAATGCTCCTAAGAAAAATATACCTATGCTTTTTGCTGTCAAAAATGTGGTAGCCTGTGTAGAGCAACCCACAGTTAAACCGATAAGTATAGTCGCTATATTGATAATGGAGTTAGAAGCTTCTGTCGCAAGTCTTTTGGTAACTCCAGATTCTTTTAATAAATTACCGAAGAATAACATTCCCAATAAAGGAATGCCTGACGGGACAATCATACATGTTAGGAGTAAACCTATTATAGGAAAAATAATTTTTTCTGTCTTTGACACCTGACGAGGAGACTTCATTCTAATGATTCTTTCTTTCTTTGTTGTCAATAATCTCATTATTGGAGGTTGTATAACAGGAACAAGTGCCATATAGGAATATGCAGACACTGCTATTGCTCCCATAAGTTCAGGTGCTAATTGAGATGAAATAAATATGGCGGTTGGACCATCTGCTCCACCGATTATTCCTATTGCTCCTGCTTCGTGGGGAGCAAATCCCAGTCCCAATGCGGCACTATATGCAGCAAAAATTCCAAATTGAGCGGCTGCTCCTATCCACATCAACTTTGGATTAGACAGAAGTGCTGAAAAATCAGTCATGGCCCCGATACCCAAAAATATCAATGGTGGGTACCAGCCATTCTGCACTCCATGGTACAGATAATGCAGTACCGAGCCATCTTCGTATATGCCAATTTTCAACCCAGGAAAGAAAGGAATATTTCCTATCAACATTCCAAATCCGATAGGAACCAAAAGCAAAGGCTCATATTCCTTCTTTATTCCCAAGAATATAAATAAGCATCCAATAAGTATCATAATAATATGCCCAATAGTAAAGTGAGCAAATGAAGTGTAATTTAAAAACTGTATAAATTGACTTTGGACAAAATCCAAAAAGTTTATTTGTGCATCAACTAATATCATAATTTAGCCTCCTATCGTTACCAGGATGTCTCCTTCCATTATTACATCCCCTTTTCTAACTCTAACATCCTTAATAATACCTTCTTTATCCGCTTTTATCTCATTTTCCATCTTCATAGCCTCTAAGAGAACAAGTTTTTGTCCCTCTTTGACTGTATCACCTATATTTACGAATACATCTAAAATTGTGCCGGGTAAAGGAGATTTTATGGAAGATGTATTTGTAGTCACTGATGAATTAACACTTATCTTTGGTGCATTGGCAACAGGTTTAGAGCTATTGATAATAGATATTGTTTTCGGTTTTTGTCTTACTTCTCTATCTACTTCTACGGTGTATGGGGTACCATTAAGTTCTAATTCTATTGTTGGTCCTTCTACATTATTGATATCAACAGAATATGTATTGCCATTTATTTTAAATTTATAGTTTTTCATTATCCTAAAAATATTTTAACAATTATATTTCTCCAATTACTTGTTTTATATTATTATTTGCGTTTATAAATATTCATATTATGTAGTTTGCTACTCCAAG
Source organism: Bacteroidales bacterium (assembly GCA_052170555.1). Lineage (GTDB taxonomy): Bacteria > Bacteroidota > Bacteroidia > Bacteroidales > P3 > Scybalousia_A. The sequence continues at coordinate 44,821 of JBQNAI010000008.1, forward strand.
GAGAATAACGTTTTTCCACTTTGACAATCGTCAAAATTGTATTTTCTTCATCGTGTAATTCGTCGTTATACAAATGTATAGCAGTTGAAATTGCCGCTAAGACCTCTCCCGAGAGATTGCCTCCTGCTTTAAATTCTCGAACTGCATCTTTACGTTCTTGTTTATCAGGGATACTCTCCTTTGCCTTTTTTCTTTGGGCTGAACGTAAGGCATGTGCAAATCCCATCAAAACAATAGATATAACTACTAAGGCGAAAAATACTGTACTCATTGCAATAGCTGCCAATCCTACTCCTGTAGCGTCATGTTTTGCTATTTCTTCGGATTTTTTAGGGACATTATAATTGAAATATGCAGCTTTAGAGGAAGAAACACTATCTATATGGATGTTAGAGAAGCCATCGGTACAATCCAAATCGAATACATTATATCCTGATGGACTTTGACCTGCTATATATAGATGTTTTGTTTGTTTATCATAAGAAAAAGCTGATGCAGATCCAACGAATTTTAATGAGGTATAGATGTTATTGCCTTCTAAATCTACTATTTTTATGTAACAGGAATCCCTATTAGAAGCAAGAAAAACCATATACTGTTCGTAGATTGCAATACTTTTGGGGCGGTAGATAAATTGAATATCATGTCTCCCTTCAGTTTGATCAATCAATATTGATTTTATTACCTTAAATCCATCAGAGGTACGATTTAGTATATTTATAGTATTCTCAGGTTCGTCTATAACCGCCATGGTTTGTGATTTAGTATCCACTGCAAAAGATTGTGGAATAAGGGGATCGTCTTGTGCGAAACTCTTTATTCCCATTAATATAAAACATGTTGCAATGAATATTTTTCTTATAAATTTACTCATTATTATACTACGTTTAAATATTATTATAGTGGGATATTATCATGTTTTTTCATAGGATTATTATCCTTTTTTGTAGATAAAGCTTGTAATGCCCTAATAACACGAAAACGTGTATTGCGAGGTTCTATAACATCGTCGATATAACCATATTTGGCTGCATTATAAGGATTAGCAAACTTGTCATTGTATTCTTGCTCTTTCTCCGCAATAAATTTAGCTTTTTGTTCATCATCTTCTATTGATTTTAACTCATTTCCATATAGGATGGCGGTAGCACCACTTGCTCCCATAACTGCAATTTGCGCAGTAGGCCAAGCATAATTAATATCTCCACGAAGTTGTTTGCAAGACATGACATCATGTGCTCCTCCATAGGATTTTCTAAGTGTAACGGTAACTTTGGGAACTGTTGCTTCGCCGTAAGCAAATAAAAATTTAGCTCCGTGAAGAATGATACCACCATACTCTTGTCCTGTACCCGGTAAGAAGCCAGGAACATCAACCAATGTAACTACAGGAATATTGAAAGCATCACAAAATCGAACAAATCTTGCCCCTTTTCTTGAAGCATTAATATCCAAAACACCAGCCATAAAATTTGGTTGATTAGCTACAATTCCAACACTCATACCGTTGAAGTGTGCGAATCCAACAACTATATTGGGTGCAAATTTTTCGTGAACTTCAAAAAAGTTTCCATCATCAACAATAGCAGTAATAACATCTTTAATGTTATAAGGTTGGTTAGGGTTTTCGGGAATAATACTATTAAGGGTGTCTTCTAAACGATCTATTGGGTCATTACAATCGATTAAAGGAGCTTCTTCTAAGTTATTAGAAGGAAGAAAAGATATTAATCGTCTTATTTTTTGTAATCCTTCTTGTTCATTTTCTACAACAAAATGAGCAACTCCACTCTTGCATGCATGGATATTTGCCCCTCCCAAGTCAGCATCAGTAACATCTTCTCCCGTAACAGTTTTTACAACTTTTGGTCCTGTAACGAACATATAAGAATTTTCTTTGCTCATCATAATAAAGTCTGTCAAGGCAGGAGAATATACTGCTCCCCCGGCACATGGACCAAATATGGCACTTATCTGAGGAATAACACCACTTGCTAATATATTACGTTCAAATATTTCAGCGTAACCAGCTAACGAATTTACACCTTCTTGAATACGAGCTCCTCCCGAGTCGTTCAATCCAATAACAGGTGCTCCCACTTTCATAGCTTGATCCATAACTTTACAAATCTTTTTCGCGAAACTTTCACTTAGAGAACCTCCAAAGACGGTGAAATCTTGCGAAAAAACATATACAAGTCTTCCCTCAATTGTTCCGTAACCTGTGACAACACCATCAGACAGAAACTCTTTTTTTTCCATTCCGAAGTTTGTGCAACGATGTGTTACAAACATATCAAATTCTTCAAAACTTCCTTCGTCCAAGAGTTGTTCTATCCTTTCTCTTGCTGTTAATTTGCCTTTGGCATGTTGGGATTCTATTCGTTTTTCTCCTCCACCAAGTTTTGCTTCTATCCTGAGATCAAGCAATTGTTTTATCTTTTCTTCAAAAGCCATAATGATAAAGTTTTTTTATTTTTTGCAACATAATTCTGTTAGTACTCCAAAAGTAGACTTTGGATGTAAAAATCCTATCATCAGTCCTTCCGCTCCCTGTCTAGAATGTTCATCAATCAGCCGTACCCCTTTATCTTTTGAATCTTGAAGAGCAGTATCAGTATCTTCAACTGCAAAAGCAATATGATGAACACCTGCACCTTTTTTCTCTATGAACTTAGCGATAGGGCTATCCTCACTAGTTGCTTCCAATAACTCAATTTTTACTTCCCCTATTTTCAGAAAAGCTGTTTTAACTTTTTGATCTGCTACTTCTTCTATGTTATAGCATTTCAATCCTATTATGTTTTCCCAATATTTGATAGCTTCCTCCAAGTTTTCAACAGCTATCCCGATGTGTTCAATGTGTGTAGGTCTCATTATCTTTAAAAAAATTTTAATTAGTTTTTTTGATATATCTGAAAGTATTTATAAAATTAATTATTTTTTCAGACAAATATTTTGCTCTTATTTATTTAAACTGTATACAATGCCCTCTAATTGCATCAATAAATCTCGTTTGGATCTTTTGGGAGAATATAGAAAACAATCTATCATTACAAAATCTTTCGTTATAGGATTTTGAAAAGCATAATTGATAAAAGGACCTCCCATAAAATCACCGAATAATCGCCAAAGTCCCCTATTTTCTACCATAACTATGCCATTAATATTTACAGTATCAGTATAAATGGAAAATCTTTCCTCTGTACCCATGTAAGAATCTTTTGTAGGACCTGAAATATTTTGTTTAGCAATTTGATTTCTTATATCTATTATTTTGTTTTTAGCAAATAATTCTTTGCTTGTGAAGGGTTGTTTGTGTATCATTATGTTGAAACTTTCGTCCTTTGTTTCTTTACGTATCCAAAGAAAATCCGTACTTTTTTTTGCAAAATAGAAATCAGAAGGTATTGTAATATGGAAGTTAAAATCTCTCTCAATTTGTTCTGTTAACTCTATATTTTCATCTTTTTTGAAAGTGTTGTAAATTTTGAGATGCTCATTAGTATAAAATTGCTTTTTGATGTTTTGGTAAAACCTATCAAGTATTGTAAATAAAGAGTCTCTATTGTCCACCATTAACTTGTACACTGCTTGGGGAAAAACACGTCTATTGACTTCTTTATACATCTTGTTGGGGTTGCCAATTTTATAATCAATTACTAGAATATTCCTATGTTTTTGTAACATATCCGAATGAATGAAACCTTCATTCCTGATGTACACTACATCAAATAAAGATTCGTCTTGGTTTAATCCTTGCTGAGGAATTTCAAATCTTTTTTCTATAAAATCCTTCAATTCTCCTCTATAAATTTCTTCGTTAGCCACGATGAGCATCTCCAATGTTTTCCCTCCTGAAGCGGGCAAACCACCATTAAGTTCCTTGATGGCGGAATTTTTGTATTTACATGCTGACAATAATGTGCCAATAACTATTACAATAAATAGAGATATATAATTAAGTTTCATAATATCAAATTATTTAAGAAATCGCAAAGATACAAATATTTTTTTTATTGAAATTTTTTCGTCAAAATTATTTTTTTGATAATACCATATCATTACATTCATTCTTGGTATTACTTTTGTTTATAAACAATTGTTTTAAAAATTCTGTACATTCTTCAAATGTTCTGAAAGTATGATTTTTAGGTACTGTTTCGGGGATTAATCTTGTTGAAGTCAGCATGTATAAAGGTTGGGGTTGAATTATTGTCATTAGAACTAAGATACTTTTTGCTTGTAAATCTTTGATAGCGGTTTCCATCGCATATAGACCCGATTGGTCAATAAAGTTGACTAATCGCATCCGAATAATAACAATTTTTACATTGTCTGGGATATTATGCATTATTTCTTGAAAACGTGTAATAGAGCCAAAGAAAATAGGACCGTTTAATCGTTGGATATATATTTTTTGTTTGATATTTTCGGGAATACACTTCTCATCTTGCCATGGAGACTCTTTATCAAAATAAGTCATTTCTGTGGAGGAATAAGAGCCTTCCACCAAATCACCTGCTCTTTTCATAAACAGTACACAAGCAATAAGCATACCTATGCCAACAGCAGTTAATAAATCTACAAAAACAGTTATAACAAACACAACAATCAATACTACAGCATCAGCTTTTGGTATCCTCAATAAGTCTTTGAATCCCTTCATGTCTATTATATCCCAACCAACAGTTATAAGAATTCCTGATAAAACAGATAATGGAACATATTTTACCAAAGAACCTACTCCCAATAGCACAGCTAATAGGAATAATGCGTGAATCATACCACTTATTTGTGTTCTTCCGCCAGTTTTTACGTTGACAACCGTTCTCATTGTTGCTCCCGCACCTGGTAAGCCACAGAAAAAACTTGCAATAGCGTTACCAATACCTTGTCCAATCAATTCTTTGTTGGAATTATGTTTTGTTTTGGTGATATTATCTGCAACTACGGATGTTAGAAGAGTATCTATGCTACCCAGACCAGCCAAAGTAAGGCCCGGAATGATAGAATTTTTCAACATTATTGTCCAATTAATATTAGATAAATCAACTGCTCGTTTCAGAAAAAATGGTACTGGCAAACCAGAAGGGACTGTACCTATTGTCATTGATTGATCTATATTGCATAGCACTGCAATAGTGCTCATAACTATCAAAGCAACTAATGTAGATGGGATTTTTTTTGTAATGAAAGGAAAAAATCTAATTATAGCAATAGTTCCTAATCCTAGTAATAGTGCAGTAGAAGAAAAGCCTTTCATAATAGCCGAAGGAAAATTTAGAATCAATCTTATCATATCTCCATTTGATTTTGTACCTATTAAAGGGTATAATTGTTGAATAATTATTATAATTCCTATGCCGCTCATAAAACCACTTAATACAGGATATGGGATATAGCGTACATATTTGCCGATTTTAATCAAACCGAAAACAATCTGAAACAGACCGCATAGAATACCTGCCAAGGACATAGATACTATAACCGTAGAGATATTTCCTCCACTTGACGTCCATGCTCCGCTTATCAGTGAAGCCGTGATAACTGTCATGGGACCGGTCGGACCTGAAATCTGAGAATGAGTTCCCCCGAATAGAGATGCAAGAAAGCCTAACATTGTTGCACCCGTTAATCCAACTAATGCTCCGATGGAAGTGGCGGAAGGATTATTGATACCGCTAAAAGCCTGTATTCCAAATGCTAATGCCAATGGTAGAGCAACAATACCAGCTGTTACTCCTCCAAAAACATCCCCTTTGATATTACTTGTGTTGATAAATTTCATAGGTATTTGTATTTTGCTATTAAAGTGCTTTATGTACTTTACATGTGTAACACTACCCTTGCAAAATTACGAAAATATTATTTATTGACATAATATTCTCTTTTTGAAAGTATTTTTGTAAAATAAGAGGATAATTTTGTTTAGATGATTTGGAATTAAGTTTTAGACAGTCTAAACAAAATTAATTTGAATGATTTTTAAATTATTTATCAGTGTTATAGATTTGTCATTATGAATTCCAAAGCCTTTATCAAAGCTATTAAAACTTTATGATATTTTGATATAACTGCATAATATATTGATTTACTTTTGTAAAGATTTACTCGTTTAAATAAAAATACTATTTGTTTGGTGTTAAGAAAAATATTCATAATTTTGCAAACAGAAATATAGCGTTTAGTTATGAGAAGAGTTGTATTATTAATTGTTAGTATTTTTTGCCTTTTAGCAAACACAGATGTTAAGGCACAGTCTGTGGGTAGTGGGCTTAATAGTTTTATATCTCACGAAGGCACTGTAAAAAGTGCGAGAGAATTGTTTTCTCAAAGGTATTGTATTGAGAATGTTGGCAGTACTCAATATATTTATCTATTAATGAGAGTGAATGAAGATTGTGATTTGAAATTTTTAAATAAATATGATTGTATTCTTTGTCAGAAAGTAGGTAGAATTGTAACTGTCAAAATCAATGTAAAAGACTTATCCAAATTTATTAAAGAAAAAGAAATAATAGAGGTGGATATTTCTCGTATGGTGGGAGGGGAGAGTTTAAAATATGCGACAAAGGATTTAAATGCACAAGATATTTGGTCAGGTATCGGTCTTAATGGAGGATATACCGGTGAAGGCGTCTTGATTGGTGTTGCTGATTGGGGGATTGATTATACTCATCCGACTTTTTATGACTCTACCGGAAATGATTATAGAATCTTTGCTGCATGGGACCAATCTCGTAAACAAGGACCAGCACCAGAGGGATTTGATTATGGTTCATATTTTGAGGGCATGACCGCTTTGTTGACCGCTAAGAGTGATACCTCTAATCAATATGATACAGGCTATCATTCAACTCACGTCGGTGGAATTGCTGCTGGTAGTGGTGCCGGAACAAACTATATAGGGGTTGCTCCTCGGGCAAATCTATTGTTCTGCACTTGGATTTGTGATGAAGCACACTATATTGACTGTTGCGTATGGATGAAAAATATTGCTAAGGCTCAAAATAAACGTCTTGTCATAAATAATTCATGGGGAGTTTACAATTTTGGATGTATGGATGGTTCAAGTATGCTAGACGAATTTATCAATACAATGAGTGTACAGGATAGTGTAATTTTTGTTGTTAGTGCTGGGAATAATGGAGGAGTAGGTTTTCATGTGAAGGCAGACTTTAAACAAAGCGAGGAGGATACTTTAAGAACTGAAATAGAATTTAATTTTCCACAACCTTATACAAAAGATTATTGGGGTCAAGCAATAACTATGCAAAGTGAGAATGGAATACCCTTTTCTTCAAAGTTGGAATTTTACAATTATCGTTGGGAAAAGATAGGGCAGACTCCAATAATGCAATCTAATGGACAAGTGGTATCTGAGGCAATATTTATGACAGAAGATGGCGATAGCATAGTATACAGAGGAGCATCACGCAATCCTCAAGATGATAGACATATGGTGGATTGGGAGGTTAGGCAAACAAAATATACAAACAATAATCACCATTTGGTGTTAGTTATAACAGCAAATGATGGTATTGTGCACGCATGGAATCTGAATAAGCTATCCAAGGCTGTTGGTAATACTGGTTTTTCATTTAAAGATTCACAAGAAGGTTTTTTAAGAGGGGATGACCATTATGGCGTATCGGAACCTGCATTAACAGAAAAAGCAATAACAGTTGCGGCACACCAATATAGGTTGACGGCGTGGCAACCAAGCATTGCTAATTTTTCCTCTAGAGGACCGAATCTAACTCCTTATATTAAACCTGATATATCTGCTCCCGGATATGCGATTGTGTCCTCTGTCTCATCGTTCTCTAACACTGTACCGAAAGCGATACAAACAGTTAATTTTAATGGTAAGGATTACGCTTTTGCTACGGCAAGTGGTACTTCAATGTCAGCTCCTATGGTTACAGGTTGTGTAGCCCTAATGTTGCAAGCTAATCCTAAATTGACAAGTGAAGAAGTTAAACAGATAATAATGCAGGGCAGCAAAAAGGATGAATACACTGGTGAATGTCCTAATGATACGTGGGGATTTGGGAAGCTAAACGCTTATGAATCTGTTAAAAAGGCAGAGAAGAAAGTTGGCTTTGTGCAAATAATGAATAAATCTATCTCCATATTTCCTATTCCTGCTAAGGATATACTTTATATTGAGGGATTAGACCAAGATGCTATTATATCTATGTATGATATGAGCGGAAGAAATGTTGAGATAAAACGATTGAATCAAGAATCCTTGGATTTAAAAGGACTGGATAGTGGCTTATATGTGTTGAATATTAGTTACAAGGATAAGCAAGAAAGTGTAAAATTTATAAAAAAATAAAAAAAATAGCAATATTGTTTATTTGGTAAATAAAAAAATAGTAATTTTGGCTCTTGAAATTTATATATAATCAATAAAAAGTATAATAAGAAATGAACATTCCACAAAATTTGAAGTATTCTAACGACCATGAATGGTTGAGAATAGAGGGAGATGAAGCTTTTGTAGGTATTACTGACTATGCACAACATGAGTTGGGTGACATTGTCTATGTAGATGTAGATGCAGAAGGCGAACAAATCACAATGGGAGATGCTTTCGGCTCAATAGAGGCTGTAAAAACGGTATCCGATTTATTGATGCCAGTGGACGGTAAGGTGTTAGAAGTAAATGCTTCATTAGAAGATAATGCTGCTACAATCAATAATGACCCTTATGGAGAAGGCTGGATAATCAAGATGAAGATTAGTGATACCTCTCAATTGGAAGGATTGATGGATGCTGAAGCGTATAGAAAGATGTTAGGTCTTTAAAGATATGAATCTTCAATATAGGATGTAGAGAGTATCCGTTTTGGAAAGGATAACGCTACATCCTATATTTTTTTTCTGTAAAATTTCTTTACTTATTTTATTTTTAATAAAATCTTGGCAATTCTTTAGAATGATATTTTTAATATGAAGGTCACGAGAAAACAGTATCATTTAATCTTAACAGTATGGACTATTATTGTTCTTGTGTTATTATTGATGCCATCTAGTTCTTTTTCCAGTGCAAACAAATTAATTAATATTCCTCATGCAGACAAGATTGCTCATTTTGTGTTGTTTGGCATGCTTTCTGTTTTATTATTCAAAAATTTGGAATTTGTAAAGAAGAAAGAAATATCTAATATTTACTTTTTAACAATAGTAGATATATTCGTATTTGGATTATTTACAGAGATATTACAAGGTTTGATGTATAATACGGCAAAAAGAAGTTTTTCTCTTGTTGATTTAGCTTTTGATGTCTTGTCATCCGTAGTTACAATGAGTATATTATATCTATTGTATGGTCGGAATAAACAGATAAAATAAGGAGGAAATGGAAGATATTATTTGCATAAATTTATGAATCGTAAGTTTTTGCATATTAAAGTCCCACTTTATTTTTCTAATGTCTGACTTTATTTTGTTAGACTCTCACTTTATTTAGGCAATGTGTTAAGGCATCTGGTATTTTAGACTGTTCCATGTGGATTTTGCCGAATTGGTACTATATAAAACATAAAACAACAAGTCTATATTATTGTTTGTTCTTATAAACGTGACCGTTGAAGAGTTGTAATGATGGTTGGACACACTGTTCACATTTAAATTAGCATATTTGGGGCAATAAAAAATATTATCACCATAAAGTTTTTGTGGTTTCTCATATTTTAGTTTTTTATTCTTTTTAATAATCACACATAATTATTCAAAAGAATAATTGAATTACTAAAAAAAATCATTAATTTTGCAAAAGAAAATGGTAAATATGTAGATTTGATACTGCAATGATATATTTCCCGAATGCAAAAATAAACATCGGATTGTTCGTTACCGGTAAACGAGAGGATGGTTTTCATAATATAGAATCCGTATTTTATCCCATTGGATTGAATGACGCATTGGAGATGAGACCTGTTACAAAGGAAAGATATGATCTAAAAACTGGTGAGACAAAACTTTATCTTAGTGGAGAAAATACTGGCAATAGTATATCAAACGATCAAAATAATACGGTTTTAAAAGCATTTAATTTATTGCAACGGGATTTCAAACAAATAAGTAATATGAATATTTGTTTGCATAAGCGTATTCCTGTCTTTGCTGGGCTTGGTGGTGGTAGTTCGGACGGAACCTTCACAATTCTTTTAATGAATTATATGTTTAATTTGAAACTTGATTCTAACCAAATGTATTCCTACGCTGTTAAGATTGGGTCAGATTGTCCTTTTTTTCTGAAAAATACTCCTCAATTTGTTTATTCAAGAGGAGAAAAGATGGAGGATATAAATTTATCTCTTAATGGTTATCATTTAGTCCTAATAAAACCAAATATAAATATATCAACAAAAGAGGCATATCAAGATGTTTATAAAACCACTCATCCATTAGATTTGAGAAAGTTACGAGTAGAAAATATAAGTCAATGGAAAAATTATGTAAGCAATGACTTTGAGATTAGGTTATTTGAAAAATATCCATTGCTTGGTCAAATCAAAAATATATTGTACGATAACGGAGCTTTGTATGCACAGATGAGTGGGTCGGGAAGTACTATCTATGGGATATTTGAACAAGAAATAGATCTTAATAAACTGGATTTACCTGTAAATATGTTTGTTTATCAGGAAGTATTAGGAAAGAATACAGTTGGTTAGAGAATAGGCTAAGGAAAGATTAAGTAAGAGAGATTGTATGTGAATATGAGGGAATGAAGAAGAAATAATAAAGAATGAAATATAAACTAAAAAATACAAAGTATTATGAGTGAAATATCAAATTTAGAACCCAAAGGGTTATGGCAAAACTTTGATATGTTTTGTTCAAATCCTCATCCTTCAAAACATGAAGAGAAAATTAGAACTGCAATAGTTGAATTTGCGAAGCAGCATAATATTGATTGTAAAATAGATGAAATTGGTAATGTTATACTATCTAAACCAGCAACAGTGGGGATGGAGAATAGGAAGGGAATAATTCTCCAAGCACATATAGATATGGTCCCTCAGAAGAATAATGACGTAGAACACGATTTTATTAAGGATCCTATTCAACCTTTGATAGATGGACTATGGGTAAGAGCAAAGGGGACAACCTTAGGAGCTGACAATGGGATAGGAGCATCTGCTGCATTAGCCATACTTATTGATGGTACAATTGAGCATGGTCCAATAGAGGTATTGTTAACTATTGATGAAGAAACCGGAATGACGGGAGCGTTTAATCTAAAACCTAATGTATTAAAAGGTGATATTCTACTTAATTTAGATTCTGAAACGGAAGGAGAATTATATGTAGGGTGTGCTGGAGGAGTGGATGCCACAATAACGTTAAATTATGGGACAGAGCCTTTGGAAGTAGGATATACTTGTCATAAAATAGAAGTCAAAGGGCTAAAGGGTGGTCATAGTGGTATGGATATTATATTGCAGCGAGGAAACGCTAACAAATTACTGTTTCGCATATTGAAATCTTTGGAAGAAGAACAAATAAGGTTATGTTCTGTTGAAGGAGGTAATATGCGCAATGCAATACCTCGTGAAGCACATGCAGTAATTGCTATACCTACATCTAAGCTTACAGATGTGATAACAAAGATTGAGCAACTTAAAGAAATTATGCATAAAGAATTAGCAGAAGTTGAGGAAGATTTTCAAATCTGTATCAATCCTATTGCAAATGTGTCAGAAATGATGAAAGAGTGCTGCTCTAAAAGGATGATAAATGCTGTATATGCACTACCCAATGGTATATATAGAATGAGTGATTCTATGAAAGGATTGGTGGAAACTTCATCTAATTTGGCAATCGTGAAATCTGGTAAAAATGAATTGCAGATGTGTTGTTTAATTCGTTCAAGTGTTGATACACAAAAAGAAGATTTTGCAACAGTTATGCGTTCTGTAGTTGAATTAGCGGAAGGGAAGATAGAGTTTTCGGGGAAGTATTCAGGATGGAAACCTAATATGGCATCGCCTATACTAAAAGCTATGAAAGAGCAATACAATACAATGTTTCAAACAGAAGCTAAAGTTATGGCTATTCACGCCGGCTTGGAATGTGGTATATTAGGAGGGATATATCCTAATATGGATATGATTTCTTTCGGTCCAACGATAGAGCATCCGCACTCTCCCGATGAAAGAGTAAATATTCCATCAGTAGATAAGTTTTGGAAATTCTTGGTTGCTACATTAAAAAATGTGCCTACTAAATAATTAATATCTATAACATAACTATTAAAAATAAAGTGTGAGATTAATTTATTAATGTTAAGAAAAAATTTGCTAATCTCACACTTTATTTTCATAAGGTCTCAAATAAATAATTGTATCTTTGGATTTAATTGTTTTTGGAAAGTATCTGTTTTAGTGTTTGTTATTGAAGCGTGACAGATGTTGCCAATGAAACTATTTATTTATAAGACGCCTAAAAAAAAACTATAATGATATTCAAACGATTGGGGATAACTCTATTGTTATTATACAGTTCGGTTGCTTATGGACAATACTACATAAGTGGGAACAACGATTCTCGTATTAACTACAGACAAATAAAAACAAAGAAATTTCATATAGTATATCCTAATTATTATGAAAACAATGCACAATTGCTTGCTTCCGTTTTAGAAACTATTACTCCTGTTATAGGTAATAGTTTGAATACTGTTGCTCCTAATATTCCCATACTAATTCACACAAAAAGTTCCATAAGTAATGGACTTTGTATATGGGCTCCAAAACGAATGGAATTTTGGACAACACCTCCACCAACCTCTTATGCCTTCCCTTATAGTTGGCAGTTAGCTATTCATGAGTATCGTCATGCTACTCAAATGAATGCTATGAATGTAGGGTTAACGCATAGACTAACTTCAATCCTCGGAGAACATATATTGGGAGGAATTGCAGGTATTTGGGTGCCCAACTGGTTTTTTGAGGGAGATGCAGTAGTTATAGAAACCGCCTTAGCACCCACAGGTAGAGGACAAGAACCTGAATATAATATGTTTTTAAAAGCACAAGTCTTAGATAAAGGTCGTTATAGCGTAGACAAAATGTTGCTTGGGAGTATGAAAGATTTTGTGGCTGATCAATATAATTTAGGCTATTTTCTCGTATCTTATGGTCGCCAAAAGTATGGAAGAAATATTTGGGGAGATTGTCTTAATAACATAGGGACTTCTTGGTGGAAGTTTACATCGTGGGGCAAAACTGGTAAGCAAAGTGAGAAACTTGATTTTCAAACAATGTATAATGAGACCGTAGATTCGTTAGAAAAAATATGGGTTGATGACGATATTGATTACAATAATAATAATGAAAATATAGTATTAAAACATTGGTGCAAAGAGAATACAAAGGATTATGTCAATTATAAAAATCCTATTCAAATAGATGATTCTACAATACTGACATTGAAAACGTCATCTTACCAAACACAGGCGTTAATAAAGATAACTCCTAACGGGGAGGAGCATTTGTTGTCTTTACCATTCTTGTTACACTCATACTTTCAGTACAAAAATGGACGAATATTGTATACACAATATTCACCAAATATTAGGTGGCAACAAGAAGCAACAGCAGATATTATAGAGTATGATTTGAAGACAAATAGATTTAAAAATATTACATCAAAAACAACATTTTTTACTCCCATATATCATTCAAACGATTCGTTGATAGCTGCTATTTATACAGATTCATTAGACAATCAAAATTTAGCTTTTATTACTCCGACCCCAAAACATTTGAAGAGTAAAAATATTTTGAAAAAAAAGAATTCTTCCAATGTCATAACGGTTAAGAACGAAAGAAATGTTTCTTATTCGTATCCGGCCTGGGAGGATATGTCTGATTATGTTTATTTTATTGAAACTTCATCTAAAGGAAAGGGAATTGTTCGTTACAACGTTACAACGAAGGAAAGTAAACAAGTAATGGCAGCAACTTACGACAATATTAAATATCTTAGAATATATAATAAAAGACTCTATTTTATTAAAAATGTTAGAGGAAAGTATCAATTAGTGAGTATTGGTTTGGAAAACTATAAGGATATGCAGATACATACTAACAGTAGGTATGGAATAGATAATTTTTGTTTGTATGATTCAACGATTGTGTTAAGTGATTATACTGCTAATGGATATAAGATAATTAGTGTGCCATATGAATGTAGAAGTTTGGATGTGGAACAGAAGAATTCTGAGATGTATTTTACTAAATTGAATAGACAACAAGAAAACTTCGTACTCTATGATAGTGTCATCAATAGAGATACAGTTTTCGAAAGCAAATCATATAGCAAATGGTTGCATCTGTTCAATATTCACTCATGGGCTCCCGTTTTTGTAAATATTCATACAAAGGAATTAGGATTTGGGGCTAGTGTTTTTTCTCAAAATTTGCTTTCAACCTCTATCCTGGAATTGGGATTTAAAGCTAATTTTCATGATAAGAATGAATTGTTTATGCGATACACCTATTCAGGATTATATCCTGTGATGGAACTTACTACCTCTTACCGTCCACGTGATATGCGTGAAGATTTGGATTCCAATAAAGTTAATTATATTAATTGGGATGAAATAATTTTGGGATATAATGTTACTTTGCCGTTTAGCTGGACGAATAGCAATTATAAAAACGAGATAAAATTAACACTACATTACTCATTGCATGACATAATTAATCCAAATAATGAAATAAATCTTGTACTTTTCAATTCTATTGGATATTTTGCTAAAGTAAGTAACTATGTCTTTATGGCAGATAATGATTTATATCCTCGTACTGGACACATAAGTTCTATAAGATATACACATACTTTAACTAATCCTTTTGCTGATATATTCTCTTTATCATCACAAATATTTATGCCAGGAATTGCACGTAACCATTCCTTAATTTTGACAGGTAGTTTTCAGAAAAATACACCTGATGTTTATTATTTTCAAAATGAAGTGAGTTTTGTAAGAGGTGTGTACAATATTTACCCTAAGTATTATTGGGGCTTCTTAATACAATACGCGTTTCCTTTACTATATCCCGATGATGGTATTAATGGATTATTATATTTGAAGCGTATATCTGCTAAGCCTTTTTACAATTTTGGGTATTATGACAGGGCGTTTTATCAATCGTATGGCACAGACATAGAAGCTAAAATTCATTTGTTCAGAATAACTATTCCTATGAATATTGGGTTTAGAATTGGTTATAGTACTACCATAGACAATACATTTGCAAATTTTATTTTCAGCATTGATTTATAGTAATTAGCAAATCATTATTATTTATTATTACAGCAAAGATATTATAGAGCAATTGATATATTTACAATAACAGATTGTGCTAACGAATTGTTGATACGACCGGTTATATCTGAAAAGTAAAGTGGTGTGGTAATTCAATAAGATAATGTATTACACTAATGTCTTATTTAATGAGTATATATTTAATTGTTTTTCTCATATTCTCGTATGTAATCGTAAGGAAATAAGTACCTCGTGCAAATTTGTTGGTCCGTATTTGCATTTGATTGGTATTTCCTATTTTCTCACTGCTGTTTCCACCTGAAATATACGTCAAAACAAGTATTCTAATAGGACGTTTGCACGAAATATTTAATATTTATTTTGTAGGATTGGGATATATTTGTACATTTGTTATAGCAGTAACAAAGTTGACGGATACCTTGGCATACTGATATTGTCCATTGGTGACAGGGAATTTTTGGTGTTTGCTGTTAGCAACTTTCCAGTTCTTATTCATCGCATTACAGGGTTGACAGGTATAGATTCTTGGTAATTCTTGTCATTGTTGTAGTATATTGGTTCAATGAGGCCGATACTGTTTCCTTCCTTGTTCATATCCAGACGATAACCTCTTCCAGAACTATCAGGTAAAGCACACATAATTTTGTCAACTTATTCAGTTGTCCAATCGTTTCCGTCTATATAAAGAACTTTTATTTCAGGATTATGAATTGGATCTATACCCGTCAGATTTTTGTATTGACATTGTACAAAAAGTCCATCAAATCCACATATATTATGACGATATCTGACAGTGCTGTGAATTTGGGCTCACCAGCTTTGGCATGTATTAATTTGTCGGTTAAAAGAATTGTGTCCATAGTGCCGTTAACAGTTTGTGTATATATTTTTTTTGCGTGTCAGTTCGCACCCCAAATTATGGGTTCATCTTTTTTAACAATCATTACTATATAATTATCCATATTTACTTTTTGTGAAAAGACCGAAATGGAATATAATAAAAGACTAATAAGAAAAATATTTTTTTTCATGTCTATTAATATTTTTATTAGGATACTGCTATATAGTAGATAGCAATATCCTTGATTAATTAATTATAATTGTTACACTCCTTACCCTATACTAAAAACATCTATCAACTTCTTCATGTGTCAGAGTTGTAAGTATATTACCTATTTCATAAGTAAATATAAAAAGATGTGGAATAGGAGCATCCCTATCGCCATCAGTATAGACATAGAGAGCAACATTTTCACCATCTTTATTCGTAGCAAAAATTATTTACGGATCAGAATCCCAAAAGTTTGTATTGAGCTAAAATCAAATGTCCCTGAATGATCGCATAAGCCTATTTATAGCATCCAAAAGATGTATCCCAATATACCCATACGAATAATAAAGATTGTAGTTTGGGTTGCCTTTATTGATACTTATATAATAGAGATAAATTTTGCAGAGTTCTTCCATTAGTTTCCTCTTTATAGTTGAAGGAAAGTATTACGTTAGCTACTAATCCGAAGACAATTACGACGACAACCATCCTACTTTTACTCTTTTTCATAGGATTTTAATTTTTAGAGGACCGTAATTATTTTATTGTTATGCAGACTCTCAATAATAAATCTATAAAATCAATGACTGTCTATTTATTATGAAACATTAATAGCTCCTTGTTTGTTTTATGAAACAAGCTTTTTTAGAGTCCCACTTCAGTGAATTAAAGTGAGACCTTAATTCACTGAAGTGGGACTCTAATCTGTTAGCTTCGCATTCCCTCCCCTCACGATTACTTTCTATGATTTAGTTATCAAAGATTATTTCACCTGTTTGTTGGCTAAATCTGAAAGGACCGAAATCTTTTAAACCGTTTTTGTTTAATATCATAGTGTATTTCATCCCCCTTTTGACTATAACCTCAAATTTTTCGGCAGTATATTGTCCTATTGCGGCATTCTTAAATATCAATACGGCGTTCTCCAAAATTTCTCCTTTTGTATTGAAAGCCTTCTCCCTATCTCTGAAATCATCTTTGGTAATCCTGCCAGAGGTCAAAAATTTCATCGCTTGATCCCAGTCCAGAACAGCAGCATCTTTGTACTTTTCGTCATATATTGTAGGAACTGCCACACCATTCAAAATAATGTGTATTTGAGCTTTGTCACCATCAATCATAGTAATAGGAATATGGTTGGTTGTGTAAACAATAGGCACTTCTACTGTTGGCAATGGCTTGTTTCCACTAACGATATCTACAACTGTGGAGTTTAGGGCAACATCTGTTAAAGAATCTTTAATATGTTGCGGTATATAATCTGTCCTCAATATTCTAAATTCAGTCCTCCTATTTAATTGATGAGCAGCTTCTTTCTCTTCTTTTGTTTTCAACGAATTGATATATTCGTCTGTTAAAGTTATCCCCTTCGGGAACTGATACGTTTTGTTATGTATAGTTACGAAAGATTCTCTTTTTAGGGTTCTTGGGACCCTATCTCCATAGCCTTTGGCAACTAGCCTATCTAATTCTATTCCTCTTGCAACTAGAAATTCCACAACACTTTCTGCTCTTCGTTGGCTAAGTGTATCATTTGTTAAGGTAGGAAAAGGACGAGAATCTGTATGTGATCCCAACTCTACAACATATGTTGGATTATTAACTAAGATAACCAGTAAATCGGATAAAGAATCTTGATACTGATCTAACAATTCCCAACGAGAGAGATCATAACGTATTTCCGGCAACACGATCGGTTCTTTGGGGATAGGAGTTAAACGAAAATTGTGGACGAAATCCTTAGAAGTTGTAAGACCTACAGTAGATTCTTTCCCTTCAGAATTCATATAGTCTATTTGAGAAACTTTTAACGTGTAGTTTACGTTATATTTGACTTGACTATTGGAAAAAGAATATTTACCTTCATAATCGGAGCGTGCCTCTATTTGAGTATTGTCATCACCAAGTAGTTTTATCTTTGCACCAGCTATCGTCTGCATGCTTTTATCGTCTCTTACCTCTCCGCTTATGGTGTATGATAAAGGTGCTCTGTAAAAAGAATAAATATCATAGCCTCCAAGACCTCCTTCTCTATTAGACGAAAAATAACCACTTTCTTCGCTAGCAAGATTTTCTCCACTATTGCAATTGAAAATAATACCTACCTCATCAGATGGAGTGTTGATGGGATAACCTAAATTGATGGGTTCGCTCCAGCCTTCTTCTTGTAATTCAGTCATAAATATATCGTAACCTCCCATACCTTTCAATCCATCAGAAGAATAGTATAGCTTATTACCCCTCAAAGAAGGAAATTCTTCCTTACCTTCAGTATTGATTTTGTCCCCCAAATTAGTTATATTACCAAAAGGTTCGTTGATATTATTACGCGTAGCCTTCCATATATCATAATCTCCCTGTCCTCCGGGACGATTGGAAGAAAAATATATCGTCAGTTCATCATCACTTACGGCAGGATGAAAATAATTGTAAGAAGTGTCGCCTAAATCCAGCATAATCCAATTTTCAGTACTTTTTTCAGTATTTTTATTTCCACTTTTATCATTTTTGGCTGTATTACTAATTCTTTTATTTGTGCCTTTATTGTTTTTCTTTGTATCCATGGGCTCCATGGGAGAGGAATATATAGCACAATTCAATGTTAAGTTCTTTTTTACGTTACAACGAGAGAAATAATAATGAGTATTTTTATTGTTTGTTATTTTGATTAACTCTCCTTCATTTGCATTAGTATTGATACCGGGGATATTCATAAGACTAACCTCTCCAAGCAAACCGTTTTTAAGCTTACTTGCTGTATATATGTCCGAGAAATACTCTCCTGTCCAAGCATCTTTATCCCTACTCTGCTCGTTGTTGCGAGAGGAAGAAAATGTGATGGAAGAACATCCATTTTCATCCCAAGTAGGCTTCCAATCATTCCACTCAGTGTTAATATCTTTCTGATTAATAATCTCATACTTACCAGGGTTGAGCATAGATTTCTTTGCAAAATCGATACTTCCCAATCTACGCCTTGCAAGTAAATCTTCAGGGACCAATTTTAAGTATTCTTTGTAGTTATATTCTGCATTATCCCAATCTGTCAAGTATCGCTGGCAGTCCGCCATATAAAGGTAAATTTTAGGTTGAACTTGATAGTATTTTGCTTTTACTAAGCGTTGATAAGTTTTGATTGCTCGTTCTTTATCGTCTAAAAATCTGTAACATTCACTTTTTTGCCACAGTATACGATTCTTTTCTTGACGATTGTTTTTAATCTTAGAATATGCTTTGTCATACAATTCAGCAGCTGTTATGTATTGTTGAGAATTAAAAGCCTCGTCTGCTTTCTTAGTTAAAGAATTTGTTTGTGCGATAGAACTAAAACTCATTGTGATAAGCATGACAAGGATAACTTTTTTGGTACTCATGATATTTATAATATTTACGTATGAATCTTTGTAATAAAGTGTTAAACTTGGTCACAAAATTACAAATATTTTCTTTAATATTAGTTATTTTTTTATAATTTTATTGTTATTCATTTTTTTTTGCTTAAATTTTTGAATATTTATTTTTGAGTACTTAATACTTATTTTTAGAAATTTTGCAGAACAAACAGAGAATAAATGTATTATCCTTGAATTGTGATTTATAGTTTTTATTACTAATACAAATAACAAAAAAAATATAAATATGAAAAGATTTATTAAAATAACTAAGAATAAATAGAAGATAATAGATACAAGGATTAGATGAATAAAGATAAGGTGGGAAATTAAGGAATGAATTAATAATTGAAAGATTAAGTGGGTTCTAATTATGGAAATGTTATAAGTTTTTATTCGTTTTATTTATATTACAATTAGATTTTTATGTAAAAGAAATGTGTACGAGAATATTACGTGTAAAATACATGTACACAAAAAAATAAAGACTTTATTTACAAATAAAGTCTTTATACATAACGTCTCAATAAAGTGCGGTCTGGACGAGACTCGAACTCGCGACCCCATGCGTGACAGGCATGTATTCTAACCAAGCTGAACTACCAGACCTATTTTTTATAGAACTCATCGCCACTCTTCCGAATTGCAGGTGCAAAATTACTACCATTTTTTTTATTGGCAAAATATTTTTATAAAAAATTGATAAGAAAATCCTATTTTATGTTATAATGTATTGATTTATTAGGATTAATAAAAAGAAAAAATATTTTTCACGTAAAATATTTGTTTTATGATATTACACAAATGAAAAATATGGAAACAAACTTAAACACGATGAAAAATATCTCATTGTTACCTTACTTATTAATGCTGCAAAGAGTGAATAAAATTTTATCTTTATCAATTTTGTAGGGAATAATTTTGCAGGTATAAGAAAATGTACTAACTTTGCACACACTAGAGATTAGTGTTGTAGAATTAATTTGGGGTTGGGTTGGATTTGACAGCAAGGTAGAGGCTTTGGTAAGCACGCAGTTATAGGTAGCAGATAACTTAAAATCCGGCTACAAAAAAGTTAATTGGCGAAAATAATTACGCTCTTGCTGCGTAGTCGAAGTACAGTAGACTACTCTTTATCAGTACAAGGTACTGAGCAAGACGCTCCTCTGATGATTTATAACTTTCGATCAAGGATTTAAGGAGTGCATCATTAAGAAAGTTTAGTCAGTGATTTGCTTCGCATTACTGATGAACTTAGAGAAGATAAGTTAAAGGAAAGTGTGTCTATTCACTGCCTTTTACCGAAAATGAAAGATAGAATAAGCGTGTAGAAAACTTCGGTTTCTCTTGTTTGGACCAGGGTTCGAATCCCTGCAGCTCCACCGAGGTAGCGGTGATGTAGTAGATGTGCATGCATCTACTACATTTTTATTGTGCATAATGGAGAATAGAACATGGAACATAATAGCTATATGTTTATATGGTTAGAAAAAATTAAAAAAGTTGTAAATGTGGACGTTTATAATTGCAAAATTATACTACTTTCGCAAAAACAATATATGGAGAATAATATCTGATAATGAGAAAGGTTTTAGGAATTTTGTTTGTTGTTGTGTTGTTGTGTGAAAGTTACTCTTCAAACGCTCAATCAGAGGACGAGATATTACAAAATTTAGAGGAAGTTCAACCCAAAGACCAAGACGTAGAAATATTGTTGCAAGTTGTTGAAAAAAGAAAAAATAATAGAATAAATAGATATAATATTAATGACATAGGTAGAGAGGAAATGTTGCTTCTTGGCTTAAATAATTTTCAAATATTTTGTTTAGAAAATTACATATTGAGAACTGGAAATTTATTGTCCATTAATGAATTGCGTTTTATCAATGGTTTTGATTCATTGATGGTAGATAGGATATCTCCTTATTTATATACAGCACCTAAGAATGGGAAATTATCATTCAGGTTAGATAGCGTATTTAAATATTCTCACCAAAATTTTAGAGTACAGTATGTTCAAAATCTTAAAAATACCTATGGGATGTTACGTACTGACGGAAAAGGATATTTAGGAGGTAATTTTGCTTCATCTTTTCGTTATAGTTTGAAATATTACAATAAGTTAGAGTTTTCTATTGTCGCAGAAAAAGATTACGGGGAGCCATTGTACTACAGAAATAAAATTTACGGTTATGATCATTATGCGATAGTATTGACAATTAAAGATTTAAGTAAACATTTGAAACAATTAACTATTGGAGATTTTCGTTTGAATATTGGAGAGGGGCTTGCAATGAAGCAAAGTTTTGCTTTTAATTATTTTACTAATGGCTTTGGAGGAAAACATTCTAATAACACTATCACACCTTTTCGTTCAGTATCAGAATATGACTATAACAGAGGAATAGCCCTAAAAATGCAGTGGTGTAATGTGGAGATGATAATATTTGGATCGTATGATGGACTTGATTTTAATGGGAAAAGTATTCAGAAAACCGGTTATCATAGAACCAAGGACGAGATAGAGAAAAAAGATTCTAATACCCTTGCTCTTATGGGGACAAGTGTACAATATTATAATAAAGGAATAAATATAGGTATGACTACTTTTGCTTATTATTACAAGTATGATATTCTTAAAGGGACACAAGCATATCAGCAATACAACTTTGAGGGTAGAGATAATAATATTCTTTCTTTTAATTCTTCTTATATTTACAAAAATATTATATTTTTTACAGAGATAGTTAGGAGTAGAAACAATGCCTTTGCAGAATTATTGGGAATGCAGGTGGATTTTTCGTACAAACACAATCTTTCATTTATTTTTCGTAATTATGATAAAAGGTATCACAATCATTATGCTAATGCTATCGGATACCATACTAATAACAATAATGAAAGGGGGATTTATGTGGATTATAATTGCTACGTTAATGAATATTCTTCTTATTTTGTTGGGATAGATTTCTATTATTTCCCATTTATGTCCTATCGTGCAGACAAATCTTCTTATGGATGGAAAATGAAAACACAGGCATGCTATAAACCAGGGGATAATCACATAATTGATATATATTTTCGGATGAATAACCATCAGTACAATACGATTATTCAGAATACTAAACAATTAAAAAATAACATAGTATCACAATGGCAAATAAAATATTTATATAAATTCTCTGGATATTTAACATTTTCAACGCGAATAGGATATTCACACTCATTTACATATAAAAATAGGGCTAATTACGGATATTTTGCCTGTTTTGAGACGAAATTGCAAACTTTATCGCAAAGAATTTCTACAAATATGCGTTACACTTATTTCCATACTTCCGACTATAATAATCGTTTTTATGTTTATGAATATTCATTACCGTTGTCTTTTTCTTCATCCATGCTCTATAAAACTGGACATAAATTTTATGTTGTTGCTTCTTGCAAGATATCCAAATCGTTAAAGGCGTATTTGCGTTATACTTTAACTTGTTATAATAATGCCGAAGAAATATCTTTAGGTAATGCCCTTGTTGATGGTAATTTACAACATTATTTGGGTGGACAATTATGTTATGAATTCTAATAATAGAAGTACTATTTTTTATAGACGAAAGGATTTATCAATATCAAGAATCAATAAATTCTTTCTTGACACTAATTCCTTAATGTCGCACTTTAATTTCAGATAATTACACGATAGAGAAGATATTAATTGTTTTTCTTTCCTATTGTGTTTTATTTAAATAAAAATTATTAATTTTGCAAACCTAATTAGTATGAATGTTGTACACAAATCACAAAAAAAATTAAAATAAAATGACAAGAGACACACAAATATTTGATTTGGTCGCTCAGGAAAGAGCAAGACAGACAAAAGGTATAGAATTGATTGCCTCGGAGAACTTTGTATCCGACCAAGTTATGGAGGCGATGGGTTCGGTGATGACAAATAAGTATGCAGAGGGTTATCCCGGTAAGCGTTACTACGGAGGGTGTCAGATAGTTGACCAATCAGAAACTATAGCGATAGAAAGGGCAAAGCAATTATTTGGTGCTTGTTGGGCGAACGTTCAACCACATTCGGGAGCACAAGCTAATTTGGCTGTTTTCTTCGCTTGTTTACAACCGGGTGAAACTTTCATGGGATTAGACCTTAATCATGGAGGACATCTTTCACATGGTTCTCCTGTAAATATTTCGGGGACATATTATCGTCAGGTGGCATACGGAGTTAAGGAAGAAACCGGTATGGTTGATTATGATATGATGGAAGAGGTTGCTAAAAGAGAGAAGCCGAGATTGATAATAGGGGGAGCTTCTGCATATTCCCGTGAATGGGATTGGGCAAGAATGCGAAAAATTGCAGATGCAATAGGAGCAATTTTATTAGCAGATATTTCTCATCCTGCGGGATTGATAGCAACTGGAGAATTGAGCAATGCTGTTAAATTCTGCCATATTGTAACGACAACTACGCACAAGACCTTGCGTGGTCCTCGTGGTGGTATGATACTAATGGGGGAAGATTTTGAAAATCCATGGGGTAAAAAGACCCCTAAGGGGGCTGTTAAGATGATGTCTGCATTGTTAGACTCTGCTGTTTTCCCTGGAATTCAAGGTGGTCCGTTGGAACACGTGATTGCAGCTAAGGCGGTGGCTTTTGGTGAGGCTTTATCTCCTGCTTATCACGAATACATCAAGCAAGTACGTAAGAATGCTTCTGTTATGGCTGACGAGTTTATTAAACATGGCTACAAGGTTATATCTAACGGTACAGATAATCATTTGATGTTAATTGATCTTAGACCTAAATTCCCTGAATTGACTGGTAAGGTTGCAGAGAATACATTGGTTCGTGCTGATATTACTATTAATAAAAATATGGTACCGTTTGATTCTCGTAGTCCGTTCCAAACATCTGGTATTCGTGTAGGTACTCCAGCTATTACTACTCGTGGATTGAAAGAAGATAGTATGCCCGAGATTGTATCTATGATAGATGCTATTCTTTCCGATGTTGAGAATGAAACATTGATAACAAATACATGTAAAAAAGTAAATGATATGATGTCTTCTCGTCCTCTGTTCGCTTGGTAGAAAAGAGATTCTTATTTTTATACTCCATGTGATAGTAAAAAAAACTATTACATGGAGTTTTTTTAGATATAAAGTTAAACAAATGAAGAAATAAAAGGTAAAGTACTATTGAAAACAAGGACTTATGGGATAGATTTTTGTAAGTCTCTGTTTTTTATTAGAAAATCGTTATTTTGTTAAATTGTTTTTTGAGACTAATTAATTGTTTTTTTACATGAAGGAATTAGAACTCAAGATTAGGAAAGCACTACGGTGTTGCAACCAAATAATCCGTAATAAGAGGATAAATTAAGGGTAAATTATATATCAAAATACTATATTGGTTAATTTTTTAATAAATTTCTATTCTCTGATAAAAATTAACCAATTCGTTTGATAACGAGTATTTTGTTTCAGTCTACCAATACTAATTTTTTCATTATTTTGTGAAGTATAAAATCCCTCACTCCATGTCCCCATATCCATATAAATGGCATCGGAATACCCTTGTTCTACCATGGTATCAATAAAATCGTTGATATTCATACGATTTAATGATTCTACAACATAGGCATTCCCATTTTTTAAGGCTAAAGCTCTTCTGAATGTTGGTTTTTGATTACCAAATATTGTACATTCAACCTTCTTATAATTATTTATGAGGAGCATTTGCTGAAAATAAAAAGTGTTTGTGTCTAGTATAGCATTATAATAATATGTAGATGAATCAGATATAGGACCTATATATACATCTTTATTATTTATACTACATAATCCTGTCTCGTTTTCGGTAGGATTTTCAATTATTGTATCAATACCTACAAATCTACCCACGACTTCTTTATAGTTTTTGGTAGTGAAAGCTGCGGGTGCGGTGAATAGGATATTTGTTTGATTACTATCAGGACGAAGTGCAGTTAAACCAAGTTTACAATGAACCGGTGTATAAATGATTAAGGATAGATTTGACGTATCTTTAATCAGATGTATAGTATCACATTTGCAATAAGATATTGATGTAAATTTTTGTGAATAAAGATTTATAGTTATTGTAAATATAGATATTAAAATAATAATCAATTTTTTCATATCAAAAATGTCATTTTTTTTAAGCAACAAAAACGATCAGAATTGATACGACATCATAAAAAGATCTTATACATTGTCGTATCAATTCTGATTAGAATATTTTATAGATAAGTTTCAATAGTTATCTGATCGTAGTTACCGTACCTTGTTGGTCGTATACACGGGAGTTTCCTGGGCGTCTGTAAGAAATCCTCCAAACATAGACATCGTTTTGAACGAATTTGTTTTTAAATCTACCGTCCCACCCAAGGGTTTTAATATCACTCTTTCCTTGATATTTATAATATTTACTTTCGTAGGAATATACCTTCATACCCCACCTATCAAATATTTCAAAGACAATATCCTCTAAATTATTTTTGGTCATGAAAAAGAAATAATCATTCATTCCATCTCCATCTGGCGTAAAAGCATTAGGGAACCATATTGCAAACAAAACAACAGGTATGGTCGTATCTGCCTCTGATGAACACCCCAAAATATTAGAACTTATTAGATGGATGTTTACGCTATCCTCCCGTGATATATTAAATTTATGTGTAATATTTTTCCCTTCAAGTTTTTCTCCATCAGAAAATATCCATTCGGATTTTGCAGAATATTCAGAAGAATCAAAAAACATGACAGTCGGTTCATCCATATCCACTTCATTAGGAGAAAATTTCAAATTAATAACAGGATTTGGAATGACATTTACGGTTATATTGACTCTTGCTTGGCAACCATTTTGTCCATATCCTATCATCGTATATTCGGTTGTTTGAGTTGGATAAACTGTTATTGGATTTATTCCCTTGACATCCTCTGGCAGAGAGTTGTCTTTTGGTGTAGATTCCCAAGAAAAATCAAAAGCTCCACTACCCGTTAATACTACTTCATCGCCTACACATATTTCTTTTTTGTTTGCTACAACTTTTGGGTCGACAACGAGTATTTGGACACTTTTCCATGCAACGCAGTGTTTTGTTGTCTGTGCGATTACAAAAATTGTGGTATCTCTGACGACGGCATCCTCAAAACTTATTTGATTTGAAGAATTGGGTATACTTGTTTGTAGATTCGGTTTTTGATATGTCCATTTCATACCCAGGGTACCACCACTTACGTCAGTTGCTGTTAGATGCAGTATTTCACCTACGCATATCATAGTATCACCTCCTATCTGTATGTCTGGGAATGCTTGTACTCGGACCGTATCCCAGCCCCAACGATAAAAACCATCAGCAGTTATCACCTTGACATGTACGATTAGGTCTTCCTTAAGGTTGTTAATGGTCAGAGATGTCCCTTCGTGAAATGGAGGTGTTGTTTGTATATTATCATCCGAGTGCCACCATTGATAAATGTAATTAGTGGCATCATCTCCTGGCGATGTAGCTGTTATTGTTACGTTGTCATTGTAACAAATGGTGTCTGGACTTATAAAAAGTAGAGATGGACGTACTGGAACTGTTATGTGAAGAGTATCGCATTTAGTACACTCGAGCTCATTTGTAGGATCTGTAGGATAAGAGTGGGCACAACGAGTGAAAATATAATTACCGTGCTGGTAAGTATGAAATATTGTATCAGGTTCATTGATATTAGTTTTATAGGCTATCCGCACATGGTTTTCCGTGAGCGGAGTAGTTTGTTCATCAATAGACCAACTCCCATCATTATTCTTAACAATCTCCAAAGAATCTCCATCACCAAAATCAAGTAGGTGCCAGTCTAATGGATAATTATTATTACGTTTTGTAACGTCATCAAAGAGAAATCCTATTTCGTCAACGCTATTTTCAGGATTGGTAGGGATGTATTTGTGTGCAATCATGTTGTCGAATTTTGGTCGCATATCATGGACATCCGTAGGAATGTAAGTTACGCACGCTGGGGCAGGACTGTTATCCCATGTAACATGTTGTTTAGGTGAGGTTAAGCGGACAGCGAAAGACTTGTCGTCTTGATTATTCATAGTGGTAGTAGTAATAGTTAAGATACTATCAGTACCAATCACGTTGTTAGCAGAATAAACCCCATCAATATCATATTGATCAGTCATACCTGCTGGAATTTCAAACCATTCGTAAGAATTGAATCCAGATGGGGCTTCAGCATAGGTTACGACATTACCGTCTCCCGCACATCCGGCAAGAGTAATGGACGATTTACTTGCCTTTGCTACAAAATAACCATAACCACCGTGTGCCGAATATATACAACCTGAAATTCTAACTCTTAGTTTTATCGTTTGACCAAAAAATTCATCCAGATTAACTGTGATTTGGTTCCAATCGGAATACAACCATACGTCTGAATTCCAGCCACCGGGAGTACAATTACCTTCTCCTAAGTTCCAACCGGTAGGGAGTTGGGAACAAGACAAATCTCCGCAGTTTTGGAAAAAACAACATGGTTTAATAAGTGCATCCGTTAAGGCATCAACGACATCTACCTCAAAAGTAGGGTTGGCGTAATGTTCCCCATTGTGAGGGGCCATCAATACCATGGCATAACAAAATGTAAGAAGAGAGTTGGTGTCGTTGATCTTCAAACGATAAGATAATTCTGCTGACTTATTTCCTCCGTTAGTACCGCTAATTGGTCCTAAACGGACGGAACGTGTAAATCCTAAATGCGTAGGTATCTTTTTAAGTTTATTTGATGAGTGTTCGTCTTTTGCATTTACGTCAGTATTAATAACAAATGCTTTGGTTGTCTCTCCTGTATAGCCTCCTGTAAATGTAGCCGTGGAGGGATCTGCAAAAGATGTTGTCAGGTTGAAACAAGTTGTATTTAAAGGATTGCTGGAAGAATAATAGCCACCTGTAGTATAGGTGCCGGTTTTTGCAGTCCATCCGTCAAAAGATGGAGGAGTATGTTCCATGAAGTCTAAATTGGTACCATCTATGGCGGCCGGCTGAGCAGTTATTTTTTGCAAGTTAAGAAGTGATACTGATGCAATGCTCACTGCAGCGAGTATAAGATTTTTTATAATGACATTAGCATTCATAATACAAATTATATTAAAATCCTTTGTTGATTAGACACATTTTTTTTACGGATTTTGCAAAAATATTGTTTTTTTGTGAAAACGGATAAGATTTATTTACTTTTTTCGCTACATTGGTAAAAAAATGTTTATAATATTACTAGATAATCAAGACAAATACAAAAGTTATGATTGTAGTGTGTCTTATCTCGAAATTAATATCAAGAAAGAATTTATTAATGTCAAGAAAGAATTGCCTGAAGAGAGACTTTCATTTTGTTAAAATACAATAGTTTTTCCTCAATCGTTCATTGATTTTTGTAAACCATGTTTTAAAGTGATACAACAGATGTAAAATTGGGGTAAGAATGATTGTTGTTAATGAAAAAATGAATGAAAAGTTATGTCATATGGATTAATATTATTAAATTTGCAATCCACATTGATTAATTGGGATAATAATAAAGTTGTATATGTTATGAAAAGAATATTAGTGGCACTCGTATTTTGTATATTTAGTTTGAATATGGTGATGGCGACAATAGTTGAATCAACTCCTACAAAGGTCAATCAATCGGATGGAACAGTGTTAACTGTCATTCCCTATGGTGATGAGAGGTGTAGTTGGTATAGGACTATTGATGGATACACGTTAATGATTTCTAAAAATCATGACTTTGTATATGCAATTACAGATGGACAAGGTGGAATAAGATGTTCTAATATTATTGCTCATAATCCGAATGATAGAACAGTGGAAGAAGAACAATTCATTGCATCCTTACAAAAGAAATTATTTTATTCTAAAGAGCAAGTTGTGTTGATGAAGCAATATATTGATGCTGGTGTTGATTATTCCAAGAAAATAGCGAAGTTAAAAGCTGGTGGTAGTGATGTGGAAGACTACAAAATGATTGTAATTCTAATGTCTTTTAAAGATTATCCTTTTTCTACTTCCAAACAAGATGTAGATGATTTGTTCAATCAGATAGGTTATTCCAAGAATGGTCATCCTGGATCAGTACATGACTTTTTTGTTGCTTCCTCTTCAGGTAAACTTAATTTATCAGCAACAGTTGTTGGTCCATATGTTTCGGATAGCGTCCAGGAGTATTATGGCAAACAGGAGGGGAATATTAAAGATTTACATGTTAGGGAGCTCATAAAGGAAGCTGTTAAAAAAGCAGACGAAGAAGTGGATTTTAGTGAGTATACTAATGGAGATATCAATCAATACGTTTCTTGTGTTTATGTACTTTACGCAGGTTATGCACAATCTTCAAATATTAATTATCCTGATTTGATATGGCCCCATAGAAGTATACTCTATCCCTCCATGACTGTGGATAACGTAAAGATAAGAGACTATGGCTGTTCCTCCGAATTGAGTGGTTATGTCGGAGGTGAGCAGCCTATCATGATAGGAACTATTTGTCATGAGTTTTCTCATGTTTTGGGACAGCCCGATTATTACGATACAGACTATGAATTGCATGGCAATGCATTTAATCCTGGTACTTGGGATTTAATGGCTGGCGGTAATTATAATGGGAATGGTGCTTTTCCCCCGACTTGGCATGCTATGGAAAGGAGTGTTAGGAATTACGTTACAATTGAGGATGGACAGTTAAATAAAGATTACACATTGGAGGAACTAAGCAGCTCGGCAAAGAGCATTTGTCTTCGGTATGACGGACTTCCTAATGAATATTTTTTGTTAGAAAATCGCCAACAATCAGGATTTGATTATTATTTGGAGGGACATGGACTTATTATCTACAAGGTGGATAAAAATGTTCAAGGTTGGAATAACAATTGTGTCAATTGTGATACGACAAGATTAGGTTTTGAACTTGTTACAGCAAATGGAGGTAAGCATGAATACAAACCATGGTTGGGAGGCTATTCCTACGGAGAGGAACAGCCATTTCCAGGGAGTACAAACAATCATTCTTTTACGGATAATACTGACCCCTCTTCCAAATCTTACAATCAATACCCTCTGAATAAACCCGTTTTTCGTATTATGGAAAATACCACTACGAAGAACATAACATTTCATGTTGGAGATACAACCAATTTTGTCAATATTTATGATGCAAATACAGATGTTCAATATAACAAGATAGTATCAAAGGCATCTTTTAATAGCAATGGAATTGTTGTTACAGAGAAGGGATTTTTATACTCCAAATTGTCTCTTCCTACGGAAATTGATGCAACTAAACAAGTTGATAATTCACCATCGACTAATAATATTAGTGTAGATATTACAGGGTTAGAAAGTAATCAAATTTATTATTTACGTCCTTACGTTAAATCTGCAACTGTTACTTCCTACGGTGAGATTATGCAAGTTAGAACTCCTTGTACAAGTGTGGAAGATTTTCCTTATGAAAACGACTTTTCAAATGGAATTGAGGCTTGCTGGACTGAAGAAAATAACGTATATATATGTAATAACTGGAAGGTAAGTGAAGATAAATATGTTTATATTAAAAATAACTTTGGCTGGGATAATTACTCTGCATTACCACAACCGTTGATAAAACTTATAACACCTCCGATGAATGTTACGGTTTTAGACAAACCTATGGTCAAATTTTCTCATAAACAAAAAACTTTGTTATCTAAAACAGATCATTTGAGGGTTTATTATAAGATTTCTTTGAATGCCAATTGGATTTTATTGAAAGAATATACTAATCCAATAAGCAATTGGGAGATGGATTCTATAGAATTGCCGGTAAAGAGTAAAACGATGTATATTGGATTTGAAGCATTTTTAAATTCTGGGGATGGAGTTTATTTGGATAGTGTTGTTGTTACGGATAAAAAAATATCTTCTTGGCCACAAGTAACTTTTACTACGATTGAGGATATTACTGATGAGAGTGTGCTATTCAAAGCTAATGTTATCTCAACAGGATTTACACCTCTGACTGATAAAGGTTTTGTTTTATCTATGCAACCACAACCAACTATTAACGATACTATAATATCCGTCAATAATTTCACGATCGGAGCTTATGAGCTTATGAAAGCAGAGCTTGAACCCTCAACACAATATTATGTTAGGGCATTTGCTCGTAACCAAGGATTGATCTCGTATTCATCGGAGAAGAGTTTTACTACCCAATGTCCAAGAATAAAAGATTTTCCTTATTCTCCTAATTTATCTTCAGAGGATACTATTTGTTTTGATAGACAAGGCAAATTAATACTTCCCATATTGGATTTGTCGTATAAAGAATCTATGGAGATAATATATACAGCTACTAAAAATATTTTAGATGACGAGGTAAAAAGTATAAAAGTTTATTACAGAAATGGTGTAAATGGAACATGGGAGTTATTGAATACTTCGGCTAATCAGCAGAATATATCTTTAACTGTAAGTATTCCTACGCAGGGACATCAAAATGCCATGTCTTACATTGCATTTGAGGGAGCTGGTTTAAATGACGGAGATTATTTGCTAAGTACGATAACAGTGAAAGCGGTATCTCAAATACCATTTGTGTCAACTGACAGTATATCTTTGCAGGACTATAATAAAATTTATGTAGAAGGGGAAATATCCTATGAAGGATTATCTACTGTTACTCAGAGAGGTTTTGTGTATTCAAAAACTAAAAATCCAACTATCGTGAATGATAAAATTAGTGTTGGTAATGGGATAGGTCAGTTCAATGCCATAATACCTAACCTTGAGCCTTTGACAACGTATTATGTTCGTGCTTATGCAACTAATACATATGGGACGAAATATGGACAAAATTTAAAAATAACTACACCCTATATTCCTATTTTTAACAATGTTATTTCTGCAAATCAACACCTCTGTGCCGGTAGTGTTCCAGCTACGTTAAGTGGTTCCATGCCTACGGGAGGTAACGGAGAATATGAGTATCTTTGGATTTCATCTACTGATGCCATTAAGTGGGATAGTTGCAACGAAGGTACGACTAATACAAATGTATGGTACGAACCTCGTCAATTGTTTAAAACTACTTATTACAGGCGTGTAGTTAAGTCGTATGTTTCCATAGATACTTCTGATATTGTTAAGATTACGATAGATCCTATGTCTAAGGGAGGAAATGTATTTGCTATGCAGTCTCAGGTTAATAAAAATGAGGATGCCAAGTTCCAACTTAGAGCATACGTTGGACAGATTATGTTTTGGGAACGTTTGAGACCGGGATATGATTGGGTGAAAATTGATAGTACCGCCGATATGGAGTATTTTACGGATAGGCCGGAAGATGTCGGAGAGTACGTTTATAGAGCTACTGTCAAGAGTGGTGTTTGCAAGAGTGCTGTCTCAGGTGAAGATAAGGTAAATGTGTTAGACGGAGTGGGATTAAATAAAATAAATACAGATTTGAATCTTAAATTGTTGCCTAATCCTACATCGGGTATTATTATTTTGCAATTCAATAATGAATTGGTATCAAAAAATATGAATATTGTTGTGTCGGATGCAAAAGGAAACAAAGTATATAATGAAAGTTTTGTCCTTGTCCAGAAGGATAAACAAATTGACCTTGAAAACCTGCCAAATGGTGTTTATATTATCACGATAAGTGGCAAAAATATTTATAAAAATATTAAACTTATTATTTCCAAATAGTAAATGGATAAAGAATATTTAAAAAAGCATATATTGAATTCATTAGAAGAGGACATACGTCAGGGAGATTTTTCTTCTATTGCGTGTATTGATGAAAATGCCCAACGAAA
Organism: Bacteroidales bacterium; assembly: GCA_052170555.1. GTDB lineage: Bacteria > Bacteroidota > Bacteroidia > Bacteroidales > P3 > Scybalousia_A. Next base: position 78,471 of record JBQNAI010000008.1, read on the forward strand.
GGTTAAATTGATTGCAAAAGAAAATGGAGTATTATGCGGATTAGACGTCTTTTGTATGGTTTTTGAAATAATGGACTCTTCAAAAGATATCTTCATTGAGAGTTTTTTTCAGGATGGTTCGCATGTGAAAAAGGGGGATTTGATTCTTAAAATATCAGGTAACGCTCGCAATATTTTAGGTGCGGAACGTACAGCTCTTAATTATCTTCAACTGATGAGCGGAGTGGCAACTACCACTTTTAAGTATACAAATTTGTTGGTAGGTATGCATACTAAGTTATTAGATACCAGAAAGACAACTCCGGGACTGAGGCTTATGGAGAAATATGCTGTAAAAATCGGTGGTGGAGTTAATCACAGGATTGGATTGTTTGATATGATTATGCTAAAAGATAATCATATTGATTTTGCCGGTGGAATAACTAAGGCTATACAAAAAACCAACGATTATATTTGTAAGAATGGATTGTCATTGAAAATAGAAATAGAGGTCAGAGATTTTAAAGAATTGGATGAGGTCTTGCAGTGTGGAGGAATAGATAGGATTATGTTGGATAATTTTAGTCCGGATGATTTACGAAAGGCTGTAGAAATTATAAATGGTAGATATGAGACAGAGGCTAGTGGAGGTATAAATTTTGAAACTTTGAAAGATTATGCTCTAAGTGGAGTGGATTTTATTTCTGTGGGAGCATTAACACATCATATTTCTGCTATGGACTTTTCTTTGATAAGCGATTAATGTGAGGTGAGAAATATTTTTAAAGGTAAGAATTTTCTCTATTGGCGTCCCGTAAGACAAATACTTCATACATCAAGAATGCTTGTTTTACCCGGATTTCAAGGCGTACCCTTGTTTGATGTGATACTTTTTTTTGCAAAGGGATTGAAGCAAGGTGTTATAAATCAACGTGCAGCAGCACTATCATATCATATCTTTTTATCATTGTTTCCCTTACTGTTGGCTGGATTTACTTTCTTGCCATTTCTACGATTAGAACACTATACTCCGATGATTTTGGAGACACTTGATAAATTTCTCCCCGAAACGACACAGGGTTTTATTCAAGAAACAATAACAGATTTGTTATCAAAAAAACATAAAGGTTTGATGTCTATAGGCTTTATTTCAGCATTTTGGGTTGCTTCCTCAGGTTTCAATTCATTGCTGTTGACCTTCAATCAATCTTTTCATACAAACAAAAAAATTAAGTTTCTGAAACGTAGAATTATTGCTCTTTTGATGGTTTTGGGAATATTTATTGCAGTTATAATAAGCTTTACCCTTATAATATTTTCCAGAAAATTGATGTTTTATCTTATATTTAACGACACTATTAGCACATTTTTTCAACTGTATGTGTTTAAAATTGTTAAATGGACGATAATTATTTTTTTGATCTATGTAGCATTAGCTACAATCTATTATGTTACTCCAGCTAATCACAAAGGATATAGATTTTTCTCAGCAGGAGCTACTTTAGCTACTGTAATGTTTGTTCTTATGTCAAATGCTTTTAATTGGTATATAATACATTTCTCACGTTACAACGCACTTTATGGTTCGATCGGAGCAATTATTATTTTTTTGTTATGGATTTATCTTAATGCTTATGTGTTGATTTTGGGCTTTGAATTAAATGCTTCTATATTTGAGGCATATAGAGAAGGTTTTTCTAGAATAAAAACAATTAATGATAAAAATGGGGTGAGAATTTCCAGAACTTCTATAAATATGTTGAATCCGAGACGAATAAAAAAGATATTCAATCGTAGTAAAATAAAAAGTATTATAGCTAAAAGAAATTATATATTCTGAGGATGTGAAGATGGAATCCTAATGTTGCAAGACAATTTATTAATGTTGCAGAACAATTTATTAATGTTGCAAAACAATTTATTAAATTGAGATGCAAAGGAGAATATTTGTGAGACGGATAGATGCTAGTGATGATGCAAGGTGTAAGAATGTGTTAAAGATTTGATTGTGTTTTATTGCGAGATAGCTATATGTTATTTTTTTTGTTAATACTCGCACAGACATAGAATATTGTTTGTACGCAGTATTTTTAAGAATAAAAGTTTAATGCAAATATTAAAATTAAAAATTCTTTTGTAATTTTGCAATATGAAAGAAATTAGAAATTTTAGTATAATTGCCCATATAGATCACGGGAAAAGCACATTGGCAGATAGATTGTTAGAATTCACGAGAAGTGTTCCTCAAAGAGAGATGGCTAATCAGGTACTTGATAATATGGATTTGGAAAGAGAAAGGGGTATTACTATTAAAAGCCATGCTATTCAGATGGAATATGTAGACAGAGGACAAACATATTATCTTAATCTGATTGACACACCGGGTCATGTGGATTTTTCTTATGAAGTTTCTCGTTCAATAGCTGCTTGTGAAGGAGCATTATTGATTGTAGACTCTACACAGGGTATACAGGCACAAACAATTTCTAATCTTTATCAGGCTTTGGATAATGATCTTGTCATAATACCTATATTGAATAAAATAGATTTGCAAAATTCTATGGTAGAAGAGGTCGCAGATCAAGTGATGGATTTGATAGGATGTGATAGAGAAGACATAATTTTGGCGAGTGGAAAAACGGGTGAAGGAGTTGAGGGTATATTGAAAGCGATAGTGGAGAGAATACCACAGCCAAAGGGAGATGCACAGGCTCCATTGCAAGCTCTAATTTTTGATTCTGTATTTAATTCTTATAGAGGAGTGATTTCTTATTTTAGAATAATAAATGGGACGCTTAAACAAGGCGATAAAGTCAAATTTATGGCAACACAAAAAGACTATGTGGCGGACGAAATAGGCATTTTGAAATATGAATTGACACCACAGAAAGAATTATCGGCAGGAGATGTAGGCTATATAATCAGTTCTATTAAGACGAGTAATGAAGTAAAAGTAGGTGATACAATAACATTGTTGGATTCTCCTTGTTCTGCTGCTGTCAAGGGTTTTCAAGATGTAAAACCAATGGTATTTGCAGGTGTTTATCCACAGGATGCCGCCGATTATGAGGAATTGCGTTCGAGTATTGAAAAATTACAGTTGAATGATGCTTCATTGACGTTTATTCCTGAGAGCTCATTGGCTCTAGGTTTTGGTTTTCGTTGCGGATTTTTGGGTTTGCTCCATATGGAAATAATACAAGAACGGTTAGAGCGAGAGTTTAACATAGATGTTATTACAACAGTACCTAATGTTAATTACAGAATATACACAACCAAAGGAGAGTGCTTAGAAGTATATAATCCGAGCGGTCTACCAGACCCTTCGCATATAGAACATATAGAAGAACCGTACATTTTGGCGTCAATAATTACTAAAACAGATTACATAGGACCAATACTTAAATTGTGTATAGATAAAAGAGGTGTATTGAAAAATCAAACTTATATTACAACTGATAGAGTTGAGGTTATATTTGAACTACCATTAAGTGAAGTTGTGTTTGATTTCTATGATAAACTAAAATCTATAAGTAAAGGTTACGCTTCTTTTGATTATCATCCTTTGGATTATAAACTGAGTAAACTTGTTAAGTTGGAGATTTTACTTAATGGGGACTCTGTGGATGCATTGAGTACATTGATTTATGCAGATAATGCTTACCTTTTTGGGAGGAGAATATGTGAGAAATTAAAGGAACTTATACCACGACAACAATTTGATATTGCGATACAGGCTGCCATAGGGAGTAAAATTATAGCAAGAGAGACCGTCAAGGCAGTTAGAAAGGATGTAACAGCTAAATGTTATGGTGGTGATATAACAAGAAAACGAAAACTATTAGAGAAACAAAAAGAAGGTAAAAAAAGAATGAGACAAGTAGGATCAGTGGAAGTACCGCAGAGTGCATTCTTGGCTGTATTAAAGTTGGATTAAAAAGGTCTAGTAATTAGTGTAAATATGGAAAATACTTGGAAAAGCGTAGAAAAAATAGATATTGACACTAAGAGAGGTGAAAAAATATACGAGGAGTAATTGAATTTTATGTTGAGTGAGATATACGTTACATGCTACTAAATATATATATTGAAGTCTGTTGAACATATTTGTTACGATACATAATATATACATTCTACACTTAGAATTCTAATGATATTTTGTAGAAAATACCGGTTAGACTGGACAAATAAATCAACTAAGTTTTACAAAAAATAAATTATTCTTATTATATATTGAATACAAATGGGAGATAATGCAATATTATATATAGTTATTCCTTGTTATAATGAAAGCGAGGTTTTGAGTCTTACTTCGAAGGTATTAAAAATAAAAATATGTCAATTGATAGAGGATAAAAAAATTAGTGAACAAAGCAGAATTATGTTTGTCAATGATGGTAGTAAGGACGATACCTGGAGAATAATTAAAAAGCTACACAATACCGATACATTATTTACAGGTATTTCTCTTTCCAGAAATTGTGGTCATCAAAATGCATTACTTGCTGGTCTAATGGTAGCAAAGGATTATGCTGATATAGTTATTAGCATGGATGCTGATATGCAGGACGACGCGGATGTTATAAATAAGTTTATTGAACGATACAATGAAGGCAATGATGTCGTTTACGGTATTCGCTCATCAAGAAAAACAGATACTTTCTTAAAAAAAAATACTGCCCTTATGTTTTATAGATTTATGTATTGGTTAGGAGCAGAAATTGTTTATAATCACGCTGATTATAGACTTATGAGTAAAAAAGCTTTGTTGGGATTAGAGAAATTTAAAGAAGTAAATCTATTTCTAAGGGGTCTAGTGCCTATGGTTGGATATAAAAGTGATATAGTTGAGTATGAAAGAATGGAAAGAAAAGCAGGTGAAAGTAAATATCCTCTAAAAAAAATGATTGCTTTTGCAATAGATGGAATAACTTCGTTGAGTGTCAAACCTATTACTTTAATAACCAAATTGGGACTTATTATATTTTTATTCTCTTTATTGGCGTTTGTATGGATTTTGATTGTTAAGTTTACAGGTAATGCTCAAACCGGATGGAGTAGTATATTAGTATCCATTTGGTTATTAGGAGGAGCTCAATTATTTGTCATAGGTGTAATCGGACAATATATTGGTAAGATATATAAAGAAACAAAACACAGACCGCGGTACATAATTGCGGAAAACTTAGAGCAAACAAATGTTAATAATAACTATTAAAAGATAGAAAAACAATGGGAATAGTAGAACTTTTATTAATTGCAATAATTTTTGTAACAGCATTAGTAATTGTGAGTTATTATATGCTTCGTCAAACAAAAGAATTTATAACTAACGAACAAAAAAAAACGCTTTTAGAGATACAAAAAATATCTGAAAGCGAATTAAAGAGAACATTAACTCCCATACAATTGCAAGCTTATGAACGCTTAATTTTGTTTTTGGAGAGGATGAAACCTGATAATTTGGTATTACGTTGTTATCAACCAAATATGAATACTAAGTTATTGAGAGATGTGATGATTCAAAATATAAGAGATGAGTATGAACATAATTTATCCCAGCAACTTTATATCTCATCACAATCATGGGTATATATAAAAAATGCCAAAGAAGAGATAATCAATACGCTTAACTCTTTAGTGTCTAAACAAGACGAAATGTTGACAGCAACACAATATGCCGGCATGTTATTTGAAAAAATGGCTTTACAATACAACCAAATGGAGTTAGCACAAGAATTTTTGAAAAAAGAGATTCAAGATAAATTCAAATAAAATGGACAGTTTGTCGCATTATTTGTTGGATGTAATGACCAATAGTGTGGAAGCAGGTGCAACAGATATAGAGATCACGATAAGAGAATCGGATAAAAAGAATTATTTTAGATTTGTTGTACAAGATAATGGTTGTGGTATGAATAAGACTTTGTTGAAAACTGCCACGGAGGAAGGTATCACAACAAAACGGGGCAAAAATAGGGGTCAGGGTCTATATCTTCTAAGAGCAATGGTTGAAATGTCAGAAGGGGTATTGCAAATCTCTTCGCATAATGGTAAATCTACTTGTGTAGAATGGACAATTAAACGTGATCACGATAAGAGAAAGCCATTAGGAGACTTGATAGGAGTTATTGCTGACTTTATTTATTCCTACAAAGCGGTGGGTGTTTATTTTACATACGCAACAGAGTATGATACATTCTCGTTTTTCTTACCTGCTATGTCATATATTTACGGTTTGGGGGATATGGATAAAAATAGCGATTTGAAAAAAATGAAGAAAATTTTACAAGATAATCTTGAACGTATAAATTATAATAAATAATTATGACATTAGAAGAAAAAATTAACGCAAGTATCAAAGAAAGTATGTTGGCAAGGGATCAACAGCGTTTAGCTGCATTACGTGCAGTGAAGAGTGAGATACTTTTATTGAAAACCAAGGAAGTGGGGCACGTAGTAACCTCACAGGAGGAGATATCGGTGTTGCAACGCTTAGTAAAACAGAGAAAAGAATCGGCATTATTGTATAAAGAACAAAATAGAATGGATCTTTATGAGGAGGAATCTTTTCAACAAGGAGTGATAGAAGAGTTCTTACCCAAGCAATTAAGTGAAGATGAGATAAAGGAAGAGTTGAAGACAATGATTTTGCAAGTGGGAGCGACATCCATGAAAGATATGGGTAAGATTATGAAACTTGCACAAGAAAAATTTCAAGGTGCAGCCGATAATAAATTGGTATCAACCTTAATAAAACAATTATTGGGGTAAATACGCAATCAATCTCAAAAAAGAATTTATTAAAGTGTGACAACAATTTACTGATGTCGCACTTTAATTTTATGACTCTAATTAAAATATAATAATATTTTGTAGATAAAGAAAAATAATTAATTAATGGATTTTGAATATCATTATTTGATTGGATTGGTAGATTAAATTAATTATTGTATATTTGCAATATGGAACAATATTCCGACAGAAAATGAAGATATTGAAGAGGAAATATTATGTGATATGTTTTTGGCTACTTCTAATATCTTTTTTAGGCTGTGCGATGTGGTATTTTTATTTTAACTACCACGCAAAAAATATTCAAGAAAGATTTTCCGATACACTTTCAGACATTTATAACGATATAGAGCAAAAAGGAGAAAGATTTTCTTTCATAGGAGATAGTCTTGTTTCTTGGACAGATAATACTATTGCTATCACGGAAGAAGAATGTTCATTATTGAACCATGAATGGAAAGATAAAATAATTGTGGAGCTCAGGAATGGTTTTTTTATCCATAAAACAAAACTATCTAATGATAGGACAGACAGTTTGAGTACTAATATTCAAACACACTATCTTTATTTGATAAAACATAAATACGATGTAGAAAATTTATATTTGCAAAATACTTTTGCAGCAGTATTCAAATTAGATAAAAATATTGATATAGTTGCATATAAAACAGATTTTCCAATACTATATGACAATAAAAATGTAGGATATCTGGATACCTCAACTGAGTGTTTGAAAGCATGCGAAAAAGATGTGTTTATATTTAAGTTATGGTTTGTTCTTAATTTCTTTTTTTTAGGACTATTGCTTATAAGGTGGTCAAATTTTGTTCGTTTGGGACGATTGTTCATTAATAGAGGATATTCATTTATAGGTTATTTAAAGACTAATCATCCATTGCGTAAGATATTCAAATATTTTAGAGGTTGCTTGACACATAATGGAGGATCGTCCATAAATAGTATTCATTTCCACATTGAAGATAAAGAAAAAATAAACAAACATGTGAAATTGATAATAAAACTTTTACTCTCTGCCATTTTATTTGTTTGTTATGCTATTTTTTGTATTATACTATGTGGGAAGTTTGAGAATGTATCATTTAGAATTTTCACATTTACTGTGAATTACGATAACATATTATTATTAATTATTATTGTGTTGACAGGTTTTTTGCTTTTTATAATACAATCTTCTATATTTTATTCTCCTTATTCTAGAACTACTACAATATATTCAAAATTTATTCTATTATTATTAATAGCGATTGTTGGAGGAGGTGTATTACAGATGATACCTACCAAAGAGACATACTCAAATCATACTACGAGTATAAGAGAGCAAGCATTAAAATATCCGGATTATGATAGAAATACTTTTACATTGCTTATGATGGCAGTATCCAAAGACTCTACGGTGAATAGTTATATATTATCAAAAGATTTTCAAAAAGCTGAGAAATATATTGATAAATATTATTTATCAATACTAAGAGAAAATAATCACACAAGCGTGTTAGTTTTTGATAATACTGACTCTATGCTCCTTCAGCCTAAGAATACGTTTGTGAATATATATTCTTATGTTAGTGATCGTATTTTTAAAGCATCACCTATTATTAGTACGGCTTCCGATACGACTAACAAACAAAAGGTGTTCTTTGTAGAGAGATCCAATAATAATATTTCTTATTTGTATTTTTACAAGACGAAGGATTATTGCATATTTGCAGAGTGTTTAAAGAAACAAACGAATAAAAATATGAACTATTCTTTGTTTTTGGACAATTCAAATGTACCAAGTGATTACTATAAGCATTTGGATGGGTATAATATTTTGTCGCATATATCATTACTATTTTTTTTGTTGTGTTTGTTGTTTGGAATAGAAAGATCGGCAGTTTATTTGTTGCACTACAAGAGAATAAATCTAGGAATAAAATCCAAAATTTTGGTTTCCCTTTTGGGATCATTCCTTATAAGTTTGATAGTGCTGGGAATATTCAGTATAAAAAGTATAATTGATTTAAATAAACAGAATAATGAAAAGATACTAAAAGAAAAGACAGAGAGTATTGCGTTGGAGATAGATAAAATACTTGAACAGAGAGATACCATTACAAATTTGGATTTGATAAATTTATCTAATACGTTTTTAACTGATATAAATATTTTTGACAAAGAAGGTACCCTTGTAGCATGTTCGCAAGAAGATATTTTTAATAAAGGTATCTTACTAAATAAGATCAATCCTAATGCATTGCTAAAGGTAAGACAAAACCCTAATACGGCATTTTATGAAAAGGAAAGTATATGTAAAGGAGAGTTTTTAGCTTCTTATATATCCAGTTATTACATTATTAATATTCCTTTTATTAATCAACAGAAAATTATGAATGAGAATATTAATAGTTTGGTCAATAATTTTGCCAATACTTTTTTGTTCTGGCTTAATATTGCAGTGGTCATATTTGTATTGTTAAGCAGTGTTATTACAAAACCGTTAGAGTTGGTAAAAAAGAGAATGAGTAAGATTAATGTCAATATTCATAACGATAAAATAGAATGGGAAAAAGATGATGAGATCGGAGAATTGATTAAGTCCTATAACTTGATGATAGATAAGATAGAAGAGAGTGCTCTCTTATTGAAGCAACAGGAAAGATTGGATTCCTGGAAAGAGTTATCCAAACAAGTGGCACATGATATAAAGAACCCATTAACACCAATGAAACTTTCCATACAGTACTTGCAACGATTGTACAATGACAAATCAGATATGTTTGATGAAAAGTGGAATGAGATCGTACCATCCCTGATTTCACAGATAGAAAACATAAGTACCATAACGCAAGAGCTAAATTCATATTCTAAACCGTCAGTAGAGAAAGAGAAAGTAGATTTGAACAAGTGTATTATTACAGCAATAAATCTGTTTAACAATATTAATGAGGTGGATATCAAATACGAATCTATTGACAATTGTTTTGTGATGGGTGAGGAGAAGTTATTTATTCGTATTTTCAATAATTTGATAAAAAATTCTATGCAATCCTTGTATAACAAACAAGATGGTAAGATCCGTATTCAGATAAAGGAGCAAACAAACAAGTATATAGTCTCGGTAGAAGACAATGGATGCGGTATAAAAGACGAATATAAGGACAAGATTTTCAATATGCAATTCACAACCAGAACTAATGGGAACGGGATAGGATTGACAATTGTAAAAACTTTGTTAGAAAACTATAATGCTCATATTTCATTTCATAGCAAGGAAAATATGGGGACAGCTTTCTTTATGACATTTGATAAAATAGAATAGAGTAAGTCTCATTTACTGATATGGATAAGACAGAGGAATAAGATGGGAATCTGCGATTTAGTATTGATTTAGAGATTATTGCGGTTAGTTGCACTGTTGTAGATACAGGGTATAGGTGTAGGGAATGATTTATTTTCAATGCTAATGTTTGTAAAGTTAGATAAGATTACATGAATCTATATAAACTCTTTTTTCTTTTATGTTTTATGGTGTTTGATGTAAATTTTCTAATCCGAAGAATTTTTTTTTATTAAGAAAATATAATTAACAATTATAATGTGTTGTAAAAACCTTTTGTTGCTAAAAGGGATAGATATATTTGTTTTGCTTTTTGGATTATTTGCTGAGTTGTTATCCGCTTGCAAATACTTACTGTTTCCTAAGACTTTAATACTTTCATTAATCAGGTTGCCTATAGACTGTGCCTCATTATTTCCTGAATTTACATCTGAAACCACTTTCTGTTTATTTATGGCTATCTGTCCGTCAATGTATTTATTCCTTGTTTGTTGTAAAAATGAATCATAATATTGATGATATGCCATAGATTTGCTTATTAAACTCTACATAATCTTATTCAAAGTATCTTGATAACCTCCTTGCAATGCAAGTCTTTATTCTGTTGTCGCTCCTGTCCTTATCACATTGTTATTTACGGTCTTGTTCACCTATTGTAGTGATTGCATTGCTTGAGTTAAAATACTTTTGCCTTCCAGTGCATCAAGATACTTTTGGGGTAGTGCATCATGTTCTGACTGAAAACGACGAAAATTACTTGTCAGCAACTCCTCATTCTTTTGTTTGATAACATCCTTTGTTCCTTTCAATGTGGATAATAAAGAACCGACAGCCCCCACTATTGTTAATGCCATTGTTATTGTCATAGATTTTATATTGTTATGTTTTTATAATCAAAGCTACATATTTTTGAGTGTGCAATATTATCATTTGAATAAAAACAAATTACCCAAATCCGACAGATTGGTATTCTGGAGAGAAATATCTTTGCGAATAAGTATAACATAGATAATTATCACTCATCTATACCTCTTATAACGAGAAGTAAGGGATGTAGTGTTTTATCTATTTTATTGCAAATATAATATGTGCAAGAAAAAAACTAGTAAAAAAGTATTAAACAAACAGAAGAG
>JBQNAI010000009.1:0-75760 GCA_052170555.1 Bacteroidales bacterium
CCTGTGTCGTAGGATATGAAGCTAAAAAAGAAAAACAATCAAAAAAAATTATGATATCAAATTTGCCAATAAGAAGATTGCCCCTTTCAGAGGTCTCTCACTATTTCCCAAACTAGCTGAAAAATGTTGATTTCCCAAGTAATTGTCACAGTGTGTATTGTTCCTGCAAGGGTCTAATCGTGTATATGATACGCGACAACTTATCCTTGGACTCCTTGCAGGTGTGTACTGTGAAGCAAGTTGCTTAGGGCATCTAGATGTGGTTCGCTACGACAACGTGCTTTGTCAACTACTCGGATGGGAAAAAGGGTTGATCATAGAGCTTCCTAAAGATATTTCAACAAAATTTCATAAGCTATCAACCAGCGTGTTTTCTGTTCTTTATTTCAGTCGCATTCTCCATTCTCATCTTTGACAACTACACCTTAGACTTTGATTCTACGCTAATCGTGAGAGATGGAAACCAGTAGGGCACAGTAAAGAATACAATCCCAACGAACTTAACTGAAACTCTCATCACACTCTCTTTTAGCATTTATATTGGAGGTAAGAGTGATGACCAATTATTGGTTGCGAGTGGGCAATGTGTTCCCTAACAATAACTATATTTCCTTTCTAGAGGACACGCTTCCCGTCTCAAATATACGCAAGTTGGACTAGTTATAATGGAGAGCGGTTTCTACTCAAAAGAGATACTTGGCTATCCAGAAAAATTTTAAAATTACATCGTAGCATGTCTATTCAACAATATAACCAAGTATAGCCTGTCCCATGCTCAGCAGCGGAGGAAACTGACAAGCTGTCTAGAAATAGCAGATATAACCTGTCTGGCAGACAACAGGAAATTTCCTTGAGGTATGGTGATGATCAGACGAGAAATTGAAAAATGGCTAAATGCCACAGGCAAAATGGTGCACCAATTGGAGTTGTTTGAAGACATCAATGGCTTTGGGAAATATCGCTATAGTTGTTTCGTTACCGAATTGCAACTCCCTGCTAAAATCGTCTATCACGCCTATCGCGGAAGATCCAATTCAGGAAATCGTATCAAAGATGCTAAAGCAGGATCTTTCAATAGACGATTTTATATCTAACATTTTTTTTAGTAAAGGAAGCTTGTTCAAATTTCATTGTTATAGTCTACAATTTGATGTCACTCTCCAGACTCACCTTGGTAATTTGAGAGTGAAAAGCAGAAATTTCTCAAAAACATATGCTATGAAATGCTCTCAATTCAGGCTTTTGGGGGTAAGGGGAAAAGAAGTATATCTTGCATCTTGTACTATCCCTCAAGACTTGAGAATCTTTCTTGAACATACAGGAGAAAATTAAGGATTTGGCATTCCATTATGAGGCAGAATTCTTCTAATGGTCAATTGGTATTTATTCTATAGACATCTCTCTTTATTTTACTACTTTCAAAAAAGCAATTCTACAACAGTAATCTTAAAAATTTACTTTAGTTCGATTTTCTAAAAATATTTTAATCTCATAATCGCAACTTACTTAGAAAATTTCCACACCTCAAATTTTTTCTAATTTTAATACCCATAAACGTTATCATATTATAATACAAAATTGTAAAAAACAAAATAACTTAACATCATTACTTACATACTATTTTATTTTTAAGTATCACAAAAATCAAATACTAATAATAGACCATCATTTCACCATTGATAATAGTCATCTCTATTGAATTCTTGAACGTATGATTTATAAGTGGCGACCATTTACACTTAGATAGTATCATATCCTTTGTTACAGTTGTTGGACGATTAGGATTGATAATTGTAAGGTCAGCAAAATATCCTTCTTTAACTTCTCCTCTACCTTCAATACCGAATCTTTTTACAGGATTCTTACACATTTTATCGGCAATTAACTGCAAATCCCATCCTTCTTGACTCGCTATTTCTAACATCATTAATAATGAAAATTGAATAGATGGTATGCCACTCGGTGCGGCAAAATAATCTTTTTGTTTTTCATCCCAAAGATGTGGTGCATGATCTGTTGCTACTATATCTATATAACCTTCTTTTAAAGCATTACGCAGTGCCTGTCTATCTTCAAAAGATTTAATGGAAGGATTACATTTTATAAGATTACCGTAATGCTGGTAATCTTTTTCACAAAAGTAAAGATGGTTAGGTGAAACTTCTGACGTTATCCTTTTATTATCCAGACATTCATTTGATAATAAAGAAATTTCTTTTGCTGTAGTAAGATGTGCAATATGAAGGTTTGTATTATATTTCTTTGCAATATTTACCGCAAATTTTGATGATGCAAAACAAACATCCGTATCACGAATCAAACAATGAACATTGCAGGGGAGTGAAGACAAATGTTCGTATTTTATTTTATTCGCAAAAATCATATTCTCGTCTTCGCAGTGAGCAACAATAATTTTATCTGTTTTCTTAAACAATTTATCTATTGCATTCGCACTATTCACCAACATATTCCCTGTTGAAGAGCCTAAAAATAGTTTCAATCCTGCAAGATATTCACTATTGAGTTGAATTGCTTCATCTATATTATCGTTGGTAATACCAAAAAATAATTTGAAATTGCAATTCATTCTTTTCTTTGCCAACTCTATCTTATCTAAGAAAAGTGTTGTGGTCGTAATTGATGGAGTGTTATTGGGCATATCACAAACAGTCGTAACACCACCTCGTAGTGCCGCCTTGGATTCACTTTCCATATCTGCCTTATCCTCATTACCTGGCTCTCTAAAATGAACGTGCACATCAACAACACCAGGGAATATAATCAAACCAGTACAATCAACAATCTTTGTCCCATTTGGTAAATCCGAAATATCCTCATTGGAAACTTTCTTAATACGATCATTTTCAATGAGGATATTTTTCGGAATATTTATAACTTTACCACCTTTGAGATAAATGTACATCTAATTAAATAACTCTTCTTTATTAACTTCCTCTGCAACAGCTTCATCTACCAGTATTCTACCACAATATTCACATACAAGAATTTTCTTATGCATCTGAATATCCATCTGCCGCTGATGAGTAACCTTATTAAAACAACCACCACAAGCATCTCTATCCACCCTAACCACAGCTAATCCGTTATGAGCATTCCCTCTTATGCGTTTGAAAGCATGAAGGTATCTTTCCCCCTTACTCTCTTGTAATAGATTATTTTCTTCCTTCAACTGGATATCCAAAAGTTTATCTTCCTGTTCTGAAGTATCTCTAATAATGGATTCTAATTCCACCTGCTTATGTTCAAGGTCACTCTGTTTATTATCAAGCCTTTGTTTCGCATCTGCAATTGTTTTATCATAAGCTTCTATCTCATTTTCAGTCTCACGAATTTTTTTCTCACAAAGTTCTATTTCTAACTGTTCAAATTCAATTTCCTTTGCAATGGAGTCATGTTCCCTGATATTCTTAACCTTATTCAGTTGTTGTTCAAATTTTTCTATAGAGGTCTGATGTTGTTCTATTGCCTGTCTGTACTCTGCTATTTTTTCTTTACACTGTTCCTGTTGCTCAGCTTGTTTGGCGATCCTGGTATTCAACCCCTCAATAGTATCCTCCAAAAGTTTCACCTGTTCAGGCAGTTCTCCTCTAATCTTACGAATTTTATCAATTTCGGACTCAACTTTTTGCAATCTATAAAGAGAGGATAACAACTTCTCAATACTCTTGTCTGCATCTATAGAATGATAAATCGTTTTAGGCTCGTCTTTTTTCGTTTTCTTTGCCATATCTTATAAGATTTTTATTCTGTTTTTCTCTTCCGCAATATATAAGGGTGCAAAGTTAGTAAATCTTTTTGAAATAATATCAAAAATTCTCTGTTTTATGAATTGTTCACTTTCAAAATGCCCTATATCAGCAATAATTATCTTACCTATGTGTGAAAGAAATTCGTGATACTTCAAATCACCAGTAAGAAATATATCACAGTTTTTTTCAATTGCTTTTTCAATCAAAAAGCTACCAGAACCACCACAAATACCGACCTTTTCAACTATCTTACATTCGTCTCCAATATATTTCAATGTCTTGAGAGATAATCTTTCTTTCACAAAAGAAAGAAAATCTACTGCTTGGATTTTTTCTTTCAAAATACCCACTGCACCGTTTCCGAAATAATTTTTTTCAGTAGAAAAACGACTATTATCAAGTGGTATAATGGATTCGAAATCAAGCTCTCTTGCCAACATATAATTCACTCCCGTTGAACAAGAGTCCATATTGGTATGCGAAGAATAAACAGCAATATCGTTTTTCAATAATAGTGTAATAATCTCTGTGGTTTCATCGTTGTAAAGTAACTTTTTTATGCCACGAAATATAAAAGGATGATGAGAAATAATCAAATTACATTTTTTTCGTATAGCTTCTTTAACCGTATCCGCAAAGACATCCAAACAGATTAATATTCCATAACACTCATTGTCAAGATTTCCCACTAATAATCCTGCATTATCGTAGTCTTCCTGCCAATACGATGGGGCAATTTGTTCGAAACAGGAAACAATATCATTAATAAAAATTTTTTTATTCATTTTTATTTACATGCTTTACAATAAACATATTTTTTACATTATCACTCCACTACCATAACATAAATGACAATTACTATCATAGATAACTCCATATTGTCCTTGTGCTACTCCTTGTATTTTATCATCAAAACGGACATGATAAATATCATCACGAAGACTAATCCAGCCCTTTGTAAAATCTGGAGTATGTCTAATCTTAAATCTTATTTCTATCTCTCCTTCAAACCGACCAAAAACATCCTCTGTTATAAAATGCATCCTCCCTAAATCCATCTCCATACCATATTGGGTAATAGGATCATAGCCTTGCGAAACATATAAGATATTGTTAGGAATATCCTTTTTTACAACAAACCACGGACCTCCACTAAGTCCTAGCCCCTTCCTTTGACCAATAGTATGAAACCAAAAACCTTTATGTTTGCCTAATTGTTTTCCTGTTTCCAACTCTACAATAACACCTTCTTTTTCCCCTAAATAATGTCTAATAAAATCGTTATAATTGATCTTGCCCAAGAAACAAATACCTTGAGAGTCTTTACGTTTAGCAGATGGCATCTTTTCTTTCAGTGCAATTTTTCTTACTTCGCTCTTGTCCATATGACCGATAGGAAAAACGACCTTTTCTAATTGTTCGTATGTTATTTGTCCTAAAAAGTCCGTCTGATCTTTTACTATGTCTTTAGCAGTAGAAAGGAATTTTTTTTCTCCTATCATGGTCGTCGTACAATAATGACCAGTTGCAATAGTATCAAAATCTTTACCCCATTTTTCATTAAATGCTCCAAATTTTATCAGACGATTGCACATGATATCAGGGTTAGGTGTTAGTCCTTTATGTACGGTCTCTATGATATATTTAACCACTGTATCAAAGTACTCTTTTTGTAAATTGACTACTTCCATCTTACAGCCATATTTTCTTGCTATATAAGTAGTTATCTCTATGTCTTCCTCTTTGGGGCACTCTGAATCATCCATCCCTATCATAATGTAAAATATGGTAGGAGTTATACCCTGCTCCTTCAATTTATAAACAACTACAGAGGAATCTACTCCTCCTGATACCAAAGCTGCTACATTCATAACTTGCAAAGTTACTAAATATTTTTGATATGTAATTTATTGATAATAATTTATTGCTGCTCCATATAGAATGCATACCTGCATATTCATTATTAGAATGATTAATAGTCCATTTATTTAATCAATGTGAAGAAACAATAAATTATTGTCCCACTTCAACAAATTATTGTCCCACTTTAATTTTTTTAATACTATCCTACACAAAATATCTTGGGGAGGTTGTCATTCATTTTCAACATTTTTCCAAACGCATTACTACTTTACAAATCCAATACTATGCTATTGCAAATGTATCAATAGCAATAGATTCGTCTTGTAAGAATTTAACATTCGCAAAATGTTCTCTTAAAAATTTCAAATTAGAAGAGTTGTAACCTATTGCATAATTAACATCCTTAGGATTGACTATTATCTTGATAACATCACTCTTAGGTATAATCAAAGAGTGAATGGTTTTTTCAAACCATTCTTTCCATAATGAAGTTAATACCAATTCAAAAAAGGATACATGAAACGGACCAGCCAAATAACCTTTACCGTTAATAAATTCCTTGGAAGGATGAAGACCTACGCGCAATACCGTTATATCTTCATTTTTAAATACTTTATATACTTCTTTTGTCCAGCAAACTGCTTCGTTTATCGTCAACGGACGATACTTTCCTTGTTTATAATATGTGGCAAGAGTCGTGCGATCAATTACCAGTGTTGGGTAAATACGAGTAGAAGTTGCACCAAGTGAGATTATATTCTTAGCTGTTTGAATACTTTTTTCCAATGTATCTTTCGGCAATCCTATCATCATCTGCAATCCAAGATTGAATCCAAATGATTTGATAAGTTGCGATGCTTTAATAACATCTTCACTAGTATGTCCTCTTTCCGAATAACTTAAAACGTCATCATCAAGACTCTGGGCTCCGAGCTCAATATCCTTCACGTCATATTGTTTCAATAACTCTAGGATTTGCGAATTAATATAGTCAGGTCTTGTAGATAATCTAACAGAGTGCACTTTTCCAGATATGATATAAGGTCTTACCGTTTCAAGATAAGCTCTCTGTTCTTCAAAATCAAGCCCCGTAAAAGTACCACCGAAAAAGGCAACCTGTATATTGTTACCTTTTTCAATTGAAAACAAATACTGTTCTATTGTTCGCTTGACCTCATTCAGTGTAGGCGATACCTGTTTCCCACTTATATACTTTTGATTGCAGTAAATACACTGATGAGGACAAGCCTTTTGCGGTATAAAAATAGGAATATTGTAATGCTTAACACTAAACATTGTTTACTTATCCGTAGATGAGTATTTGGAAGTGTGCTTTGCAGAGAGTTTAGTCCGTTTCAAACCCTTAGCTTCATCTTCAAAATACCCAAAAGAGTGTTCTTTCAAATAATCACCATATCCGTATCCATAACCATAACTACCTTTAGCTCCATAGCCATATCTACCATAACCATAGCCGTAACCACTGTAACCACCGTAACCATAACCTTTCTTACCATATCCATATTTCTGCATGACAGTTTTGATTCCATTAAGTATGAATTTAACTTTTACCCCACTACGTTGTTCCATCTCTATCAAGGAAGCTTTCAGTATACTTGAGGATGTTATTCCTAAGCGAACAACATATAACGAAACATCAGCTTCCTTTGCTAAGGTTTGAGCATCGGCAATCAAATTGACAGGTGGTGTATCTAACACAACATAATCATATCTCTTCCTCAAATCTTTTATTAATGATTTATTCTTTTGCGAATCTATGACCTCAGATGGATTGGGAGGAATAATTCCTACCGCCAATATGTCTAAATTTTCAAAATCTGTGTGTTGAATAGATTCATCTATTGAGGTCTGACCAATGAAGTAAGAACTTATACCAATTGTTGTATTAAGATTTAGTGTCTTTGCCAAACGAGGTTTACGCAAATCATACTCCACTATCAAAGTTTTACTTCCCGATATAGATAACACCGAAGCTATGTTAAAAGAACTGACACTTTTACCCTCCCCTGGCATAGAAGAAGTCAATAAAATAACATTTCCATCCTCTGTCTTTACCTCATTCAAAGCATATTTGATGTTTGTACGGATTGTCCTATAAGCCTCAGTTATCTGACTCCGCGGTCTATCGAAAACAATCATCCTACTATACTCCTTAGGAAACTCGGGGATATAACCAAATATAGGATTATCTGAAATCTTTACCAAATCGTCTTTGGAATCTATCGCATCTTTTGTCACATAACGAATAAACACATACAATCCCGGAATAAGAAAGCCTACAATAAGTGCAATAAGATAATTCAACGAACTTTTAGGAGAAACTTTTTGAGTAATAAAAGCCTTATCTATGACCTTGTGATCAGGAAGGGCAGCATTCTTTGCAATCTCAGCCTCAGAACGCTTCTTATACAGAAAATTGTATATTTCATCATTGAATTTGAATTGCCGTTCTATACTAATCATATTTCGTTCCGTAGCAGGAAGTCTATCTATCTGCACTTGTAATTCATTTTGTTGCCGTTGTAATTCTCGCATATTGATATCAGAGACATTTTTCAAGTTAGCAAGACTCTCTGATATTTGTTTACGTAATGTTTCTATGGTAACAACCAATTCTTTAGTTTTAGGATTCTTGTCTGTACGCTTATCCAAAGCAGTTTTATACATTATAATGGCAGAAGTTAATCTATCAATAAGATTATTCAAATTCAGATCCATCACTCCCATAACATTTGGAGATGCTATACCCTCCGTCAATTCAGATTTTTTTAAATAATCCGACAAATATTTATAATATTGCTGACGAGTATACTCCTCTGCACGTTTAACTTGCAGTTCATTTGTTTTAGTATATAAATATTGACCATCATTAGCTAAATTGAGCGTATTATTTGACTGTTGGAAAGATTCCCTTTTCGCCTCTGCTCTATGCAAAGAGTCTCCAATGGAAGAAATTTGCGAATTAACAAAATTTATCGTGGCAACATTTAAATAATTCTTCTCTTCAAAGGTTTGATCTATGTAGATTTTACAAAGCATATTAACAAAATCTATCGCTTTTTTACTATTTTGATGACGGAACTTAATGGTCACAATAGAAGATTCCTTATTTATTAGATCTATCTTCGTGGAAGCAAATTTCGTTGCTAAATTATCTAAATTATTTATCCGAAAACTGTAATCCTTATGTGCAATCTTCTTACTCCACGGTTGTTTCAATACCACTTTAAACTTCATTCCATCCTTGGAATACCATTTCCCGTAGGTCAATTTTACATTATTTCTCTCTAAAATACTTACTCTACTATCTAGAGATTTGTCCAAGACATAATCATATACAACAAGACCTATTTTATTTGAGTAGGAAATCTCACAATTATCGGCTGAGACAAAATCAACTTTGATTTTAAATCCAGTAGGTTGAGTCTGGTGATTAGGATCTAGAATAACCTCAAACGGACTATCCGTATAAATATCAATATCTCGGAATTTGATATTTTCATAATAGTCACAATACAATCCCATTGCTTTGATTGTACGCTTAGTTAAGGTGAAAGATTGTATTGCTCCAATTGAATTTTGAAAATCTTGATTATTACCTCCTCTTCCCATTATCATACCTATATCAACACTTTGAAGAATACCATCATTGGTCTTAATCATTAGAGAGGTATTGGCTTCATATTTAGGAATAGAATATCTGTTGAAAAGTAATGCGACCACTATTGCCAAAACAACCGCAATAGCAAAATAATACCACTTATCAAGCATCTTGAACCAAAGTTCTGCAATATTTATTTGGTTTTCCTGTGGTATTTGTCGTTGATTCCCTAAATTATTTACATTTATATCAGTTTCGTTCATGATGTTTATCTATTCTATTAAAGTTTTTGCACTGAAAGTATAATAGCTATAACCGAAGCTATTAATGATAACGAAGAAGTTATCGTTGTCAGTGGTCTATTTATATTGGTCAATGTTTTCGTATTCTTATTCGGTTCTACATACACTATATCACCCGGACGTAAATAGAAATGAGGATCGTTTAATACCGAGGTCTTTCTAATATCTAAGGTATATACCACATCCTCGTTGGCATTCTTTCTTACAACTCTTATTTTTGAACGATTACCGTCATAAGTCAAATCACCAGCAGTAGTCAAAGCATCAAAAATATTCACACTCGGTTGATAAAAGGTGTAAATACCGGGATGATTAACCTCTCCTGTAACATTTATCTTAAAAGTTACCATACGACAAATTACAACTACTCCTTTAGAATATTCCTCTGCTTTAAGTCTTACTTGTTCTTTGACTTCATCCACCGTAAGTCCCCAAACCATTAAGTTGCCTATGACAGGTAATGTTATAAATCCTTGCTCATTTACCTCATAAGAGTTTAGATATATCCCTGTTTCTGAGGTTTGAGAATAGTAATTATTTGATCCTAATGCACCGGAAAACAATTCACTTGTCTCTTCATCCATTGATGATGCAATTTGAATATACAACATATCGTGAGGTTGTAATTTATATTCGGGTTTAACATTGCCTTGCCCCTGTGGGTACGCATAAACTTGCTCATCGGGTATTTTTCCATCCAACTCTTCATTTTGAAAGTAGACTAAATTCTTCTGCGATGTACATGACGCAAGTACAATAATCGCAATCACTATCCCTCCTATTCTATTTATTTTATCCATATTTAATCCTATTTTTGAGTTTGCAAAAATATTACAATTCTTTTTAACAATCACAACATTAACCAACTTTTCTACCGAAAAGTGTTGCAGAAGTACAATCTCCAACCTTTACAAATACGTAATCCCCCGTATTGACATCCTCTTTATCAAAAATAACAACTTTATTTTGAGAGGTTCTACCAAAATATTTTGTTTTATCTCTCTTACTTTCTCCCTCAACAAGCACTTCAAATGTCTTGCCTATATCTTGTTTATTACTTTCAAAAGACAACTCTCGCTGTACATCAATGATTTCTTGCAATCTACGTATTTTTTCTCGCTCTTCAATATTATCTTTAAATCTTTTGTGTGCCACAGTCCCAGGTCTATCAGAATATTTAAACATATAAGCGGAATCGTACCTAACTTTACGGAAAATTTCCAGCGTTTTATTGTGATCATCCAATGTTTCACCACAAAAACCAGCAATAACATCTGTACTAATTGCACAGTCAGGAATCCTATTTCTAATCAAATCTATTTTTTTTAGGTAATCTTCCACTGTATATTTCCTATTCATTTTATCTAACATAGCATTACTACCAGACTGTATAGGAAGATGTATATATTTACAAATGTTGGAATGACAAGCAATAGTCTCAACTAATTCTTCGCTCAAATCTTTTGGATGAGAGGTTGCAAAACGAACTCTTAATTGCGGATTTATCATCGCGACTCTCGTTAGGAGTTCTGCAAATCGTACCTCATGTCCATTCTCATCATAAATGTATGAATTAACATTCTGCCCGAGTAACGTAATATCACGATATCCATCCTTAAATAGTACTTCAGCTTCTGCTATCACACTTTGAACAGGACGAGAACGCTCTCTACCCCTTGTATATGGTACAACACAATAAGTACAAAAATTCTCACAACCTCTCATTATGGAAATAAAGGCAGATATACCATCCGTATTCAATTGTGTTGGTATAATATCTTCATAAGTTTCCTGTTTGGAGAGTTCAACATCTATGGCAGTTGTCTGAGCTATTAATGTGTGAATTTTTCTGTAGGAATCTGGACCACAAACTATATTCACCTTGTCCTCATTTATCAAACTATCTTTCAACCTTTCCGCCATACAACCGATAATTCCGATTTTTAGCAAAGGATTCTTCTTTCTGAGACTTCGCAAATCGTGAACACGATTATGAATACGTTTTTCTGCATTATCTCTTACTGCACAAGTGTTTATCAGTATCACATCAGCATCATCTTGCGAATAGACTATATGATAACCATTATCTTGAAGCACTTTACCTACAATTCCACTGTCAGCTTGATTCATTTGACAACCGTAGGTTTCTATATAAACATTACTCATCCGTCTTCACAATTCCTTTTGAATACCAGACATCTCTGTCAATCAAATCAAATTTTGTCTCCCTCAAAGTACTCTTTAATTCTTTTGAAGGAAGGAAATTACAAACAAGTTTTTTAATAGTATTTGGATGTACATCCTTTGATTTATCTACCATTTGAGCATTAATTGTAGGATAAAAAATTCCCAACTCTCCCACTCTAACCGAATGACCTTGTTTTAAGAGAGTTTCTATTTGCCAAGTAAGTTCCGTAACCGCAGCATTAACATCACCTTTAGATAAAGTACAATGTCTTTCCATTCTTTTACACAACTCATCATACTCTATTATCCCTGTATTGTAGGCTTTCGCCATATATTTTTCCTCGTTTTTACCTTGATTGTGAACCTTACGCTTATATTTTACAAAAGGAAATCCCATAATTATGAAGTATTTACATTTTTTATTTTACCTGTTCCTAGACTTTTTAGATAAATTGTATCCTTTCGGTATCACGCCCTTACAATCTTTATTATAGTTATAGTAAGATATGATAATATTTCTGCAAAGTTACAAAATAATTTTATAACCACGCACGATATTTTTGTTTAATCCGTCCAAAGTATAATTTCAGACCGTCTAAAATTTGATTTTGGACGGTCTAAAATTTAATTTTAAACCGTCCAAACAAAATTATTTCGTAAGATTAAATAAATAATACCAACAATTATAAATATTTTTTATAATACTGCAAATTCGTAGTCATTTATTATTGACCTGTATATACTTTATTATGTATACAAATGAAACGTTTTTTCTGCTTTCTATTGATATTCATTCAATATTTCTTCTACCACTTTTTTTACTCCCACACTCGCTTTTTCTTGTACAAAGGTTATTCCAGTTAAATCAACATTTGGTCGTTTTGTATCTACAAGATATTTTTTGCAATTCTTAGTTACATAGTGTATTAATCCTGCTGCTGGATACACTACTAAGGATGTACCTATAACAATCAATACATCTGCTTTTTGGACTTGCTCAATTGCAATATCAAACATAGGGACGCTCTCTCCAAACCATACAATGAAAGGACGAAGCATCTTCCCGTTTTTGTCAACATCCAATGGGGTTATATCATGATACCCTATATAGTAAATCTCTGTCGTATCATCCACACTACATGCTTTCGTAAGTTCCCCATGTAAATGAATAATTTTGCTACTGCCCGCTTTCTCATGTAAATTATCCACATTCTGAGTTACAATTGTTACATTAAATTTGTCTTCAAGTCTGGTTAGTTGCTTATGTCCGTCATTCGGCTCACAGGTTGTCAATTGTCGTCTCCTTGAATTGTAAAATTTTGTAACCAATTCACTATCTCGCTCAAATGAATCATAGTTTGCAATATCTTCTATGCGATAATTTTCCCACAACCCGTCAGAATCCCTAAACGTCTTTATACCGCTTTCGGCAGAAATACCGGCTCCTGTCAATACAACTATATTTTTTTTCATTGTTTTTTGATTTTACCAAATTAATCTATCTTCGCCACTAACCAATATCAGATTTATTCATAATGCTTTCACTTATTATTTCATATATTTTCCTCTCCATCTCTGTCAATTCCAATTTGTGTTCTTGCATAACAGTTAATTCTTTTCTAATTGCAGGTCCTGTCTGAATATCAAAAGGATTATTTTGTTTAACTGCCACAACCGTTCTATCTATAAGAGGATATAGTATTGAAAACGGAATATTCTTTTTCTCTAATATACTTTTTGCTATACCATAGAGGTGATTAGTAAAATTGTTCGTAAATACCGCTGCCAGATGCAATGTTTTTCTCTGACTATCATTTAACTTATAACAAATATTTGTTAGTTTTTTTGCCAAATTTTCTAACTTTTGCATCGCAATTTCATCATTTGTCCAAATACAAAGTGAAACCGTAGCAAAATCTATCGCAATTCCCCTTCTTAAAGACTGCAAAGGATAGAATGAACCATAAATTGCAGATATTTTTTTCAAACAATCTGTGGACGTATATCCACTCGTATGCACTACTATACTATTCAGTAAAACCTTCCTGCCAATTTGTTTAGATATATTCTCAACAGTCTCTTGTATAGCCTCATCTTTTACAGCTATTATGATGAGATGACTTTTGAAATCTTCTTTTAAAAATGGCAAACGCGAAGAAACCATCTTCACATTCACGCCTTTCTCTTTCATTATGTTGTAATAATGACTGGCAACATTACCTTGCCCCACTATTGTTACCGTTTGTATTTCCACAGCCAATTGTTGGAGTTTCTTTTTTATAAGTTAATCTTGTCAATGGCAATATTTAGCCGTCGAAGTACCTCTTCTTTTCCCAAAACTCTCATTATATCTAACATATTGGGCCCCTTAGTATCACCAACAACAGCTAAACGCAAACTGTTCATAATTTGACCCATATTAAGTTCATTCTTCTTGATATAATCCATTAAGAAGTCCTCCGCTTTCTGTGCCCAATTCATATCCTCAGTCTTTTGCAAATGCCCAGATATGATTTTCATAATATGAGACGTCCCCTCTTTCCAACGCTTCTTTAGAGCTTTGGATTCATATTCCTTGGGAGCTATAAAAAAATAATTGCTATTCTCCCAAAGTTCGTTGGCAAAAGAACATCTTTCTTTAATAAGACAAACAACTTGCCTGACAGTGTCATAATTGGTAAATATGCCTCTTTGGTGCAATTCTTCCAAATAATCTTTAGTCAAAATGTCTATATTCATTTGCTGTAAATACTGATGATTAAACCATCTAGCCTTTTCCAAATCAAATTTAGCACCATGTTTTGCTATTCTTTCAATAGAGAACTTCTCTGTAAGTTCATCAAGTGAAAATATTTCTTGCTCAGTTCCGTCATTCCATCCCAAGAGTGCAAGCATATTAATAACAGCTTGTGGTAAATATCCGCTTTCTCTATACCCAGAGGAAATTTCTTTTGATTTAGGATCCGTCCATTGCAAAGGGAAAACCGGAAAACCTAACCTATCTCCATCGCGTTTAGATAACTTACCCTTACCATCAGGTTTTAATAACAAAGGTAGGTGAGCAAACTGAGGCATATCTGTTTCCCAGCCAAACGCTTTATACAAAGATATGTGTAATGGACAACTTGGCAACCATTCTTCTCCTCTTATAACGTGAGAAATATACATTAAATGATCGTCTACTACGTTGGCTAAATGATATGTCGGCATACCGTCACTCTTGTAAAGAACTTTATCATCTAATAATGAAGAATCTATCTTAATATGTCCTCTAATCATATCATCAAACTCTATTAATTCATTCCCCTCAAATTTGAAACGTATAACGTACGGAGTACCGTTAGCTAATAGCATCTGCACCTCATCTGCACTCAAAGATAAAGAGTTCTTTAATGATAGTCTTGTCTTGCAATCATACTGAAATATATTCTTATCTAACTCTGCCTGATTGCGTCTTACAGTCAATTCCTCGGCAGTGTCAAAAGCGTAATAAGCTCTCCCTTTATTAACCAAATCCATTGCGTAGTCTTTATAGATAGACTTACGCTCAGACTGTCTATAGGGACCATAATCTCCCCCTACGCCAATACCCTCATCAAATGACAATCCTAACCATTTGAACGCTTCTACAATATAATCTTCCGCCCCCTCTACAAAACGAGTTTGGTCAGTATCTTCTATTCTCAATAAGAAATCTCCTCCGTGTTGCTTAGCAAAGAGATAATTATATAAAGCAGTCCTAACTCCTCCTATATGTAAAGGTCCGGTAGGAGAGGGTGCAAATCTAACTCTGACTCTATTTTCCATCTTATTTATTCCCAATAATATATTTACTTATATTTTGCAAATATAATAAAATTCTACAAATCACAAAAGTGATAAATAAAAATTAATCTGCGAAAAGAAAAAATTGAAGTCCCACATTAAAAAAATGATGTGGGACTTCAATACAACGGTTTCATCATATTGTTTTGTTTTTTTTATCGTTAATATTTTACATCTGACCTCTATCTAAACTACATATACAAACAATTCAACAGTATAAGATGTTAATGTATTGTTATATGTAATCAATAAAAACTTCTTTCATAAATTTCTTTTCTAATATTAAAGCAATACGTTCAATTAACGTTCTACGAATTTCAATCACTACTGGAATAGATGGATCATGGTGATTTTGGTTAATTTTCGTGCCAACAAGAAAATTAATTCTATCGGAATCCAACAAATATTGAACAATCCTATCTGCTGCTCCCTTATCTGACAAGCTATTGGCGGAAGTAATATCATTAAGTATGACCTCAACACGGGAAAGTGTCAAAACTCCTTCTGTAATCAAATCAACACCTTCCATAAATGAAAAAAAAGGCAAGTCATTACATATATCTTGATAATCATCCTTTATTTTTGCATTAAGCTCTCTTGCAAAAATATTAGCAGTTGTCGCTCCACAAAGGATTTTTTTACCTTGAAAATTCATAACCCTAGCAACATAATCGCTATCTAATTTTTTATTAATGGGGGGACCAGTTGCAATAATCAATTGTCGTGCATCACGAAAATATATTACTCCACAAGAAGTATCATCTTTAGAATCAAAATTGTCATTTGTATGAGCCATATCTACAACTCGTTGGGCGAGTTTATCTGCTGGGATATAACGATTATTCAGTATAGATTGACGAACAAATTCTATATACCCCTCTCGTTGCCATCCGAACGGGAATTTTTCGCTTCCCATACCACTCTGCGTAACTCCATCGGAAACATATAAAATTCTGTCTTCTTTACATGGAACAAATGAACAAGTACGTAAAATTCTACTTCTACCTTCATAATCTATATCTTCCAATTGTACATGTTGCCATTCCAACTCATGAATATTACCTCCACGCATCACAAGACAAGTAGGATTGTCATATTCTAATATGTTGACCTTTTCATTTACTATATCTATAATTGTAAATGTAGCATAGGATGTATGTCTCTCACTACAAATAGGCAAAGTTTTCATGATAATCTGAGCAATAGCAACAGGATCCCGGTGTTCTTCTGCAAAGTTAAGTGCCATATGGGCCGTAAGCGTCGCAAGTATGTTTGCTTTAACGCCATGCCCCATACCATCAGAAAGGATACTCAATATACGATTTTGCATCTTCAATCGCTTAGATAAAAATACGTCTCCACAAATGTATTGCCCTTCATGGTAACGCTGAGCATTTGAAACCTCTACATAATATGTCAAAGAGGTATCCATCTTGTTACAATATATACTGTTTAACAACGCTTATAAAATCCTCTACCGCCTTATCCAAATCATCATTGATAATAATCTTGTCAAAATACTTAGAATAAGAAATTTCCATCTCTGCCCTTCGCAAACGTCTCTGCAAACTCTCTCTCGTTTCGGTGTTTCTACGGATAAGTCTCTTTTCTAATACCTCCCTATTTGGTGGCATAATAAAAATACTCAACACCTCATCACCCAGAATATTCTTTATATTCACACCACCCTTGACATCTACATCAAAAACAACCTTCTTAGACAAAGCATTTATCCTAACTATCTCGCTTTTCAAAGTTCCATAAAAAAGCCCTTCATAAACCTGTTCATATTCAAGAAAATCATCATTTTGTATTCTTTCATTAAATTCTTTAATTGTTAAAAAATAATAATCCACACCGTCTTTCTCGCCATCACGTGGCATACGCGTAGTTGCAGACACAGAAAAGCCAAAATCCGTAGGATATTTATCAAATACCTTCTTTAATATTGTGGTTTTCCCTGAGCCACTCGGTGCCGAAACTATA
Organism: Bacteroidales bacterium; assembly: GCA_052170555.1. Lineage (GTDB taxonomy): Bacteria > Bacteroidota > Bacteroidia > Bacteroidales > P3 > Scybalousia_A. Next base: position 17,556 of record JBQNAI010000009.1, read on the forward strand.
AAATTCATCTGTTATTCAAAACGTTTTGTTATCATTGCTGCCAACGTGGTGTAAGCTAATGAGCCCTTTGCCCATTTCTTTTTAGTCTGCATCGTTTCCATTATCTCTAGTGCATTAGTTAGAGTCCCTGCTAAGTTCAAATTGTTAACAAACGTTGTATACTCTTTAATATTACCGGAAAACAAATCATTAATAAACATAAACTTTTCACTAACCCCTATTGCAGATAACAGATCTCGTTTAGTCTTATCCTCAAATTGTTCTGCTATGGATCGTATTTTATTCTCCGATTGTTGCTTTACTTCTCCCTTTATTTGTTCTGTGATATTCCTTATAGACGATGCTTGAATTATATCGTCCGATTCATCACTTGTTTTAGAATCCGAGGGTGACAAATTATCACTTTTTGTCTGATCTCTTATAACTCGTTGGTGTAAAAACTCCAAAACAGAAGACGTTTTGGCTTTCTGACAGTCTGCATTAACAATTGCTTTATCTTTAACAATATCCAGCTCAATTTCTTGTTGTTGTTTTGACTCAAGATTTAAGTTTTCTTTTTCCTGTTGTGATTTTTCAACATCTTCTTCTATTGGCAGTAGCTCCTTATCTTTTGTGCTAACTATTTGCTCGGAAAGTTTATCTATATTATCTTGTTGCTCAGAAAAGGAATGTACCAATTCAGAAGTATCTTGTTCCTCTCCAACAAATTCTTTTTTGATATCGTTTTCTTGGAGTATAACTTTATTTTCATGATCAGACAACTCTTGAAATTTTCTCAACAATTCATTATTTTGAAGAATTATTTGGTTATTTTGTTTTAAAATTTCCGAAGTATTTTTCAATAACACCTCCACTTTACTTTGCATATCTGCATTGATATCTCCCTTGTTGCTATCTTCAAGACAAATAATTATCTGTTGTAATAACTCATCTATCTTTGTTTTTAGATTAATCAAATTATCATTCATGATGTTGTAATTTTTATTGTATGGAATTATTCATTTTTGTTAAATGGAAAGATAATAGAAGTGAAATTTTTGGGTAATGTCGTTTCTATTTTTAGACGTTTATTGGTACTCGGACGTAACATCTCTATGGAATATATGCAATATCTTAGGACTTTATTACCTTGTTTTTTCTTATGAAAAGCATTATCTCCATACACAGGATTGCCTATCTGCGATAAAAGAAAACGATTTAAATAAGGTTGAGTAGCATTACCGCAAATATTTATTTGGTAATAAGTTGTATCTGCAAAACTCAAGTCTTTAACAGTGTTGTATTGCAAAAAAACACATTCAACATTCTTGTCCTTTTCATTTGCTATGGAATAAATGCCCTCCCTATTAATCACTAAAAATCGTATCTTGTCATTTCTATGTTTAAGTGAATTTTCCACAACTGCAGCAACAGAAAACTTAAAACTACCAATCTGATTATTCAACCAATTTAACGCAAACTTATTTTTAGCAAACAAGCAAAGTCCACTTTCATCCGTTTGGGGTGCAAAAACTACAAAAAGATCATTTTTATGATATTTTTTTTGCAAATAACTTTTAGCCATACTAAAAAGAGTATCCTCTTTCTTATCCTTATACTCCACAACACTTTGATTAGATTTTTTACTGACAATCATAATATCCATATCCTCATAAAGAATTGCTATATCTCTTTTTTCTTTTGCGATATGCTCACCCCCACTATACTTTTGATATTCAATAGTATCGCCCTTATGTAAGACATATTCAAAACTTTTTAAACTTGCTCCCTGCATAGAGAAACAATTGTAAAGAATCATCTTTTTGGCTTTTGTCACGGATACCTTCTCAAAGAAGTTTATCACAAAATCTAATAATTTGATATCTTGCTTTACCTCAATTTTCATTTTATTTGCAAAATTTTCGGCAAAAATAAGAAAAATTCTGTAACTTCGCATTCTGTTTTGACAAAAGAGATGAAATAAATGACAATTGAAATAAAAAATCTAACCAAAATATATGGAGCTCAAAAAGCTATAGACAACATCTGTCTAAATATTTCGCAAGGAGAGATTGTAGGACTGCTAGGACCTAATGGTGCTGGTAAGAGTACGATGATGAAAATCATAACTTGTTTTATTCCGCCAACATATGGAGAGGTTAAGGTATGCGGTTTTGATATCTTTGAGGAACCTATGCTTATTCGTTCATGTATTGGATACTTGCCGGAACAAAATCCATTGTATTTAGATTTGTATGTAAGAGAATTTCTTAGCTTCATAGCCGGATTACACAACATAAAGGGAAAAGCAAAGAAAAAAAGAGTGGAAGAAATGATAGAATTGGTTGGATTAACTAAGGAAGTAAATAAAAAAATAGGGGCATTATCAAAGGGTTATCGCCAACGAGTAGGTCTTGCTCAGTCAATGATACATGATCCTAAAATTTTAATCTTAGATGAGCCCACAACAGGATTAGATCCTAACCAATTGGTTGAAATACGTCAAATAATTAAACAAGCAGGTAAAGAGAAAACAATACTGTTATCTACACATATTATGCAGGAGGTAGAAGCTGTTTGTTCAAGAGCAGTTATCATTAATAACGGACAACTAGTCGCAGACGACACTATTGAACATTTAGCAGAGGGAGGCTCATTGGAAAAAAAATTCCGTGAAATAACTTTGAGATAGTGACAAATTAATGAAATTAAAACATATCGGCATATTATTATTTTCGACTTTATATTGCTGCTTTATTGCAGAATCACAACCAGTCAACATAGAACATTATTCTTTTTTAAATACTAAATCCGATTCTGTAATTTTTTATGGACAAAGTCAAAAACAATTTAAATTATTTGTAGAAAAATTTATTCAAATGATTCGTTTAGGTAAGTCGCAAGTAAAAATATTACATTTGGGAGACTCTCACCTACAGGCGGATTTATATACAGGACAGGTAAGAAAGAATTTTCAATCTTTTATGACAGGGTTGGAGGGAGCAAGGGGGATGATAACTCCATTTGTTAAAGCATCTCCTGATTCTTATAAGATAATATTCTCCTCCTCGTGGAAATCTATAAATATTCTTTCGCAAACAAATAATGCAAATTTAGGATTGTGGGGAACAACCGCCTATACAACATCTACCAACAACACAATAGATATAAATATTAATAACAAAAATCCCATAAAATACGATTTCAACAGATTGAAAGTGTATCACTCGGATTTAAATAACGGTGACAATATAATTATTTCCGGATTAGAAGTAGCATATCAAAAGATATATAACAGGAAAGAAGGATACACCGAATTCGTTTTGGCAGACTACGTAAAAGACGTAAAGATTGTGATAACCAAAAATAATTCTGAAACTTTTTATCTTTACGGTTTATATTTTGATAATGATGACGCTGGGGTAGTATATAATGTTTCGGGAACAAATGGAGCAACTGCCAATTCATATCTAAATGCTCAAAGGCTAATGAGTGATATAGCAAAGATAAATCCTGATATGATTATAATCTCCTTAGGGACTAACGATACATATGAACAAGGTGGAGAAAATACATTTGAAGGCAATTTATCATCCTTAGTTGCGAAAATAAAAAACTCTACTACAAATATACCTATTTTGCTAATAACTCCTGTGGAGTGCCATTGGCATAAGAAAAAGATCAATCCACGACAAGAGAAAACAGTAGAAATTATAGAAAATGTAGCAAAAAGCGAAGGTTGTTTATATCTAAACATGTATAACATTCTTGGTGGTAAAGGAAGTAGTAATAATCTTGTAAACAATGCGTTAATGCAACGCGATAAAGTTCATCTTACAACAAAGGGCTATCAATTGGAAGGCGATTTACTTTATAATGCTTTATGGAATGCTATAGAAAAAAACTTCTAATTATTCTTGGTCATAAGGATAAATTACTTTAATTTTGCAAAATATAACATATATTTTACAAACATAAAAAAAAAGATATACAATTATGGTAAAAGTAGCAATAAATGGATTCGGGCGTATTGGAAGAGTCTCTTTCAGAAACATGCAACGCAAAAAAAACTTGGAAGTTGTTGCAATAAATGACTTAACCGATGCTGCGACACTTGCACATCTCCTAAAATATGATTCTTGTCACGGAATATTTGATGCAGAAGTATCCTCAGATGGGGAATATTTGATAGTGAATGGGAATAAAATAAAAGTATTTGCTGAAAAGGACCCTGCAAATTTACCTTGGAAGGAATTGGGTATAGATATTGTGATAGAATCCACGGGATTGTTCAAAACAAGAGAGTTAATGGGAAAACACTTGACAGCAGGTGCAAAAAAAGTTATCTTAACTGTCCCGGCCGCTAAAGCAGATGACGTAGATGCTACTGTTGTTCTAGGTGTTAATGACAAAGTCCTTACGAAGGATATTACATGTGTATCAAATGCATCGTGCACTACAAACTGTTTAGCTCCAGTTGCTAAGGTTTTACATAAGAATTTTGGAGTTGTCAAAGGATATATGAATACCATCCATTCATATACTAACGACCAAAAGATACTTGACTTACCTCATAAAGATTTACGCCGAGCAAGGGCTGCTGCTTGTAATATTATTCCGACTTCTACGGGAGCAGCAAAAGCCGTTGGTTTAGTTATTCCAGAATTGAAAGGAAAACTTGACGGCATATCAATGCGTGTACCAACGCCCGATGGAAGTGTTGTAGATTTGACAGTAGAATTAGCAAGAGATACTACAAAAGAGGAAATCAATGCTGCGATGAAAAAAGCAGCGAACGGAGAAATGAGAGGTATATTGGAATATAGCGAAGCTCCTTTAGTGTCTATGGACATCGTTGGCAACAACCATTCTTCTATTTTTGATTCTCAATTAACAATGGTAATGAATGGAAGATTCGTTAAGGTAGTTTCTTGGTACGATAATGAGAACGGATATTCCAATAGGGTTTGTGATCTAGCAGAAAGACTTGCTAATTTATTATAACAAATAGTACATAAAATCTAATCATTAAAGGTATTTACTTAATTGTAAATCAATATTCAGAAGTGAGACTTTAAATTTGTAAAGTCTCACTTTAAATTTATGGTGTTAAATATTAATCATACTATTTTAATAATAGATGCTACAAATATTGTAGCTTATTTTGAAAGATCTTTTACTTGCAATTTTGTTCTTTTTATTAGAAAATTCTTCGTAATTTTGCACCCATGAAAATACGCATAACGAAAGAATTCCATTTTGAGATGAGTCATTGTTTAAACAATTATGACGGACTATGTGCCAATATTCACGGTCATAGTTACAAATTATTTGTTTGTCTTTGCGGAGAACCATCTGAAGACAAATCTTCATCTTCGTACGGTATGGTTATGGATTTCTCTAAACTAAAAAAAATAGTCCAGAAAGAAGTATTAGACTTGTTTGACCATGCTCTAATTATAGAAAATAACTCACCATTCATAAAACAAGTGCAATCTTTGAATACTAAAAAAGAGATAGTGAATTTCCAACCGACTTGTGAAAATTTAGTTTTGTTTATAAAAGATAAAATATATCCTTTGTTGCCGAGTGGTGTAGAATTGTACAGTGTAACGCTATTCGAAACTGCTTCTTCGCAAGCAATGTGGTGTAAAAATGACAATGTATAATGAATAAAAAATATAAACTACTGAATATAACTTTGGTTTATGGACGATAAGTATAGTATCAATTCGGTAATTAAGTGGATTCTTATCCTGTCAGGTATAGGAATTGTCATATATGCTCTTTGGTATTTTCGTTTTTTAGTATTATGCATTTTTATTGCTCTAATTCTTTCTATCATAGGACAACCGATGATGAATTTGTTGAGTAAAATTAAAATAGGTCATTGGAATTGCAATAAATCACTTTGCTCTACTATCACATTGATAGTAGAAATGGGAATAATAACGTTAGTTATTTATTTACTTGTTCCATTAATTATATCGCAAGCACAAGATTTTTCAACTATAGATATAGCTAAATTGAAAAATTCTTATTCCGATCCATTGAAAAAAGTAAATGAGCTGATATCTACATATAATCTTTTACCAAACAATCTTAGTATCGAAACATATATTAGCGAATCCATAATGAGAGTCCTAAATACTATCAAATTGCCACAGATAACTCAGTTGGCACTGTCCTTAGCGGGAAGAATTGGTATGGGTATTTTGATTATTGCTTTCATTACGTTTTTCTTTTTAAAGGACTCCCATATTGTCAATAAATTTATAGATTCTATTACACCAGATAAGTATTTGAATGAGGTTCACAACATAATAAAAAATTCAAAAAATCTGATAACACGTTATTTTATTGGAGTTTTTTGTGAAATAATATTGATTATAGTAATGTTAAGTATTGGTTTTTCAATAGCCGGCTTTGATAGTGCAATATTAATCGCTTGTATTTGTGGAGTTATGGTTATCTTGCCTTATATAGGTGTGATTATTGGGGGTGGTGTTGGTCTGATCATTCTTTTGACAGGAACATTTGCTTCACATCCTGATGTAAATATTCTATCTATGATTATAACCTATATATGTATTTTTGTGGGAGTTAAACTTGTTGATGATTTTTTATTACAACCACTAATATATTCAAAAAGTGTAAAAGCAAAACCTCTTGAAATATTTTTAATTATACTTATGGCTGGAGAGATTGGTGGTATTGTGGGTATGATTCTTGCTATTCCTATCTATACATTCCTACGTATTATTGCCAAAGAGTTTTTTAATAAGTGGAAATTCATAAAAACATTGACAAAAGAAATAGATTAAAATGGATTTACGAAAATCATTAGAATTTCACAAAGTAATAAACGATATAAAAGACAATTGCAAGACAACGGGTGCAAAAACACTTGCCGAAAACATAACTTTCAGTAATAATTTTGAACAGATATCCAAACTTCTGCGACAATCCTATCAGATGAAATCCATACTTATGGGGATAAAAAGGTTTCCCGATTCGGGATATATTGATATGCGGGAAATATTATCCAAACTAAAGATAGAAGGGTCTTGTATTGCATTGGAGAATATGCCTAAACTTTTGGATAGCCTATTATGTATAAAAGATATTCTGCAATTTATAGATGAGCAAGATGAGAAAAAAATACCTGACATTAAAATCATAACAAAAGATATTGTATTTGATAATGAAATATACAATAGTTGCAATGCAATTATTGACGAACAAGGAGATATTCGTTTATCTTATTCTCCTATTTTGAGAGAAATCTATTCTAAGAGAGAAATCAAACGCCGTCAAATAGAAAGACAAATTAATCAAATCATTATCAATAACAAAAAAAATGGATGGACAAATGAAGATCATGAGATAAGTATTCGTAACGATACATTTGTAATTCCAGTTAAGGCGACATACAAACGCAATGTAAAAGGTATTTTGCACGATACCTCACAAACAGGACAAACTTTCTATATAGAGCCGGAGGAAATAGTATCTTTAAACTTCGAGATAAAAGAGCTTTTCTTTGAAGAACAAAAAGAAATACATAGAATATTGTTGGAGTTCTCCGATTTTTTACGTCCCCGTCTAGAATCCCTACTGTATTGTTATGAAATATTAGTACAAATAGATTTTATCAAAGCTAAAGCCTTTTATGCCATAGAAACAAACTCTTCCATGCCACAAATAAATCCTCTTCCTCAAATTTCGTGGTACGATGCTCGCCATCCGATATTGGAAAAAATACTGAAACAAAAAGAGAGAGAGATAGTACCGTTGCGAATTGAGTTGAACACAAAACAAAGAATTCTCGTTATTTCTGGACCTAATGCAGGAGGCAAATCAATTTGTTTAAAGACAGTAGCACTTTTGCAATATATGTTACAATGTGGAATATTGGTCCCTATGAAAGAAATTTCTATTAGTGGAATATTTGAAAGAATATTTATATCAATAGGTGATGAACAGAGTTTGTCTGACGACCTTTCTACATACTCCTCACATCTAAAAAACTTATCTGAAATCTGCAATAATTCTGATGAAAATACATTGTTTTTGATTGATGAATTGGGGACAGGGACAGATCCTAGCGTAGGAGGTGCAATTGCCGAAAGTATCTTGGAATATCTCAATAGTACTAAATCATTTGGTGTAATTACCACTCATTACTCTGTTTTAAAACATCTTGCCTTTGACCATGAAGGCATATCAAATGCAGCAATGCTATTTGATACTGTTGCTATGCAACCTTTATACAAATTAACTATTGGAACCCCTGGCTCTTCATTTGCTTTTGAAATTGCCATGAAAACAGGACTTTCCAAATTGATTATCAATAATGCAAAAAATAAATTAGGAAAACAATCTATCAAGTTTGAGGAAAATTTGCAACAAATAGAGGTAAATAAATTAGAATCAGAGAAACATCTTCGCAGTGCAAAACAATACGATGATGTATTATATCAAACAGTAAAGAAATATAAAGAAATGCTACTCAAATTGGAATCAGACAGACACAATATTCTAAATTCTGCACGCAATCAAGCAAAAGAAATACTACTATCCGCTAACAAGCAAATAGAACATACGATTGAAGAGATTAAAAACTCAAAGGCTGAAAAAGGAACAGTAAAACAACAAAAAGAAAAAATAAAGCAATCATTAGAGGATATTGATAACGCAATAAATCAAGATAATATTCAACTAGAATCGGATTTACGGAATCAATTTAAGGAAAATGACAATATCCTCTCTGAACAAACACAACAAAAAAAACAGAAGATCAAAATTGTTACCACTCCGATCGAAATTAATGATTATATTATCTTCTCTCAAACAAAAAATATTGGTATCGTTGTCGGTATAAACAAAAATCACTTGCAAATAGATGTTGGAAATATGCGAGTGCAAACTACAAGAAAGAATATTTGCAAAATTGATAAATCTTTCTATATAAAACAACAGTGTGATAATGAACGTCAAAACAAAAAAAATACAAATGATGTACAAATCAAAACTTCGTTTGATTTAAATCATATTCGTACCAACTTCAATGAAAAATTAGATATTCGTGGTTATAGAGGCGACGAGGCTATTGTGGAGTTAGGTAAATTTCTAGATCAAGCAAGGATATTAGGTCAAAAATATCTAAGGGTACTTCACGGCAAAGGTAATGGAATTTTGAAAATATTAGTTAGAGAGTATCTACGCAAGCAATCGGATATAGTATCCTATTATGCGGAAGATATTCGCTTTGGAGGTGAAGGTATAACTGTTATAGAGATGCGATAATTCAACTTTACATTTCTATATAATTATCAACCCTCATCTTATATTTTTTAATCTATTTCACTTTTTTCTTTGTTTTTTTTGCTCATTTAATCAATATTATAGTTTTGCATTCGTAAGTAGATGAGATTGATATGCGATCTGCACTTGAGATGATAATCAAATGTAATGGTCAAGACTTGTTCTGACAGTTGTCGTACTATCTGACAAAAAAGTGCCAGATGTTTGTTGTGAAGTTAGGCAACATTCTTCAATCTCACAACCGAATGGAGTTTTATCAACCTCATTCGGTTTTATTATTTCTTGATTTTGCAGTTGGTATTTCCTTGCGACACTGATTCCTTATATAAAAAGTTTTCCCGAAACAGTACTTCCCCGAGTGTGTCCTTTCGGTGTTGTAAGCGTTCATCCATGCATCAAGGTCTGTTTGCACCTGTTCTATAGATACACATATATTTCACTCCTGAATGTAATAAAGTAGCACTCATTTTGCTATGCAAATATATTAGCATAAAAGCAAAAAAAACACTATATTCAATTTTACTTCAGATTATGTTCATAAATATCATTATGTGTTCTACAAATAATTAGTTTGAATCCATTGTATTATGCTCACTGCTAAAATTAACCCTATTAATTTGGATGTATTAACAAACATGCCCATTTATACCATTTCATCTACAAACCCTCTTTTATCTGTACTGTGTACATATATCCCATTTTCTTATCTTCCCTTAATTTTTCATTTATCTATCCTTCAAAAGAGCAATATTATATCCCCAATAATTTTCTATAATATTGTTATTCCCCTAGTCTTTGAGGTCTATATAATACGGTCTCTTTGTTTCTTTGTGTTTTGTTTGTTGGCTTTTAGTTTCATACCAGTTTCCTTCATTGGGGGCTACTGAAATAACTGGGGTGTTGTTACAATAAGCATAAGAAAAAATATTTAAGTATTTATCACTCATTGATCAACGAACAACCACATAAAAGTTTCTAATTATAGTAATAATAGTCCCTCTCCTAACCTTTCTTTTGCTATCAAAAACAAAATCAGAAAATGAGGTAGATTTTGTAGTAAATTACTGCAAATTGAAAAGTTTTGAGATAATCTTTACAGATACTAACGCATTGCAGAGATAAAGATTTTTTTTACTATCACATTCTATTTTCTAAAAAATTAATATTCAATATATGAAAATAAAACGCCGTTTTAGGAAATTAAAGTGGGACTTTATTTTTCTAAAGTCACATTTTAATAAATTAGTTTTGGATTTCACACAACATTCATTAATATATGTCGTAACAGGAAACGAAAAAACTGGTATTTTCAACCCTACAAAATTGAAAACAATAAAGAAATTACATTTGTCCTGAATTGTTATTGCATCATAAAGATAAATATCTTTTATAAAAATACCATACTTCACCATTACATTTGCATTCAAAATCTTCATTATGTATACGATTAAACGACTTAACTAAATGATAGATACATCTCCTTTTGTACGAATATGAAAAATAATTATAGTTTTTTTCTAATAAATAAATGTAAGAGTTGAAAATAAATATATTTCTATTTATTCAAATAATTCTGTCTAGTAACTAAGTATTGAAATCAAAAAATATAACTATAATTGGTTTTTGTTAATAATAGCATATTTAGTCAAAGCAACTACGTAAATTCCTAAAATAATTTTCAATAGGAAAGTAATACTCTATTCTATTTTACATTAACACAATTCGAATAAAATATCACATACATTGTTTCACTCTATAAAAAAATTTAATCATCCTATGGTTCGCTCACATATGCTGTTTTAGAATATTGAAATGACAATTCTAATATTAACTAAAATATCGTAATAAGATATATTGCTCATTATCTATTTCTAATCGTATTAACCGTAGACACCGAGTTGTAGCGTTTCTAAATTGTAATTATAGATCTATTCTGATATATATACAAATATCTATTTTAAATAAACCTTATGCTAAACCAATAATTCAAAAGGATATTCTTATTGTCAATCTTCTGTAACGAATTGAAAATAACAGATATTTTTTGTACCTTTGCAAAAATTAATTTCTACATTTGGGAAGTATGGAACATCAAGTATTAAATATATTAAAGAACAGGAGAAGTATAAGAAAATATTTAAATATCCAAATTAAAGACGAGGAATTGATAGCTGTTATGGAAGCAGGAACATATGCTCCAACAAGTCATAACAAACAAGATTTATGGATTGTTGCTGTACAAAACGAACAAATAATATCCGAATTAATCAATATGAATGCACAGATTTATGGTACGGATACTAATCCGTACCATGATGCACCCACAATTGTCCTCGTATTTGGTCCTCCTTTAAGTGAAAATCCTAATACCATCCAAAATGGTAGTCTTATTTTGGGTAATATGATGAATGCAGCTTACGCTATTGGATTAGGTTCTTGTTGGATTAATAGAGAGTTAGAGATGTTTGAAACAGAACAGGGGGAAAAATTAATAGAACACTTTGGACTGCCGAAAAACGTAATAGGCATAGGAGCTATTAGTTTAGGATATCCCGTAAAAAATCCTTCCAAAGCTCTACCCAGAAAAGAGAATTATTACAGAATAATAAAATAATTTAAATTTATAATGAATGTATTGCATTTTAACATCCAATATTGGAATAAAATATTAGTTTTTCTGTTCATCTTATGACAATGCGGTAAATAACAAACAACGATATTAATAATTCTCACAATAAGATATTGAAATAATAAATAATTATGTTACATCACACATTTGAATTTAAAAGTAAAAAAATAAATTATCAAGACGAGGGCAAAGCCGAGACTACGTTGGTACTTCTACACGGGTATATGAATTCTTTGGAGGTATGGAAATATTTTGTCTTGGAATATATGAATTATATGAGGGTAATTACCATTGACTTGATTGGGCATGGCGATAGTGAAACCATAGAAGACGTCTCTTCCATGGAATTACAGGCGGAAATGGTAAAATCTCTATTAGACAGTTTGAATGTTCGTCACTGTGTAATGTGTGGTCACAGTATGGGAGGCATGATTACCTTAGCTTTTGCAGAGAAATATTCAAATATGCTGAAAGGGTATTGTCTTATGAATTCACAAGCATTAGCTGATACAGAAAAAGGCAAACAAAATCGCTTAAAAGCGTGTGCATTGATAGATCAAGATAGAATCAAATTCATTGTGGATTTCATCCCTAATTTATTTGCAAAGGATAATCGTACAAGATATGTCTCTGAAATAGAAGAATTAAAAAGTATTGCAATGAATACCTGCAAAGAAGGTGTAATTGCAGCACAAAGAGGAATGATTGGCCGTCATGATATGTGCAAAGTATTGTCTGAAAGTTCTTGTCCAGTGCTATTTATTACAGGTCGTTACGATGTACGCATTGACTTAGAGACTTTATTCGCACAAGCATGTCTTCCCAAACATTGTGAAGTGATGGTTTTAGATAGCGGTCATATGGCTTTTATAGAAGAAGAGCTAAAAGTTAAGATTAGGTTAAGAGACTTCACAAATATGTGTTTTGGTTTTTAAAAATTAAAAAGTATTTTAAAAAGAAATATTTTTACAATCAAATAAATATTGGATTTTACTAAAGGACATATAAGGAAAAGTATCTTTTCATTTAGTATCCCGTTAGTTCTCGGCAATATTTTCCAACAATTATACACATTAGTTAATAGTACGTTTGTTGGAAAATATCTTGGAGTAAATGCATTAGCTGCTGTCGGCAGCTGTTACCCCATTGTGTTTTTTATCACTTCAATGTTGTTAGGTATCGGGGCGGGAGGGAGTGTTGTAGTATCGCACTATTACGGAGCAAAGCAGCATAATAGTATACTTTCCGTAATAAGTACTTTTTACATCTTTTTTATATCAGTAGGTATAATTATTTGCTTATTTAGTATAATATTTGCAGATAATATCTTTTCTATTTTAAATATGGAAAATAATGTTAAATATCTTGCTGTTAAATATTTCCAAATATATATGGCTGGTATGTTTTTTTCTGTTCTTTTTCATTCAGCTATAAGCATACTAAGAGGGATTGGTGACTCCACTACCCAACTCTATTTTTTGATTCCTGCTAATATACTTAATATTATTTTATCCTATATTTTCTTAGGAATTATGCGATGGGGATTAGAAACATCCGCAGTTGCATCCTTGATTTCTCAATTTATAGCATCTGCTACATTATTCATCTATTTACACAATAAAAAAGGGTATATCCGTTTCTCTTACAAGAATGCGATACTGCAGAAGATACACCTAAAACAAATAATATCTATTGGCATACCAATGGGTATACAACAGAGTATAGTATCACTCACTCAGATAATGATATTATGGCTGGTGGTTAAATTTGGTACTAATGCCACTGCTGCATATTCAGCTGCTATGCGTATAGAATCAATAGCACTACTTTTTGTTCTAAATATATCTCAGTCTTTAACAACATTTACGGGAACAAATATAGGAGCCAATTCCCTAAAAAGAGCTAAACAAGGGTTTTATGCTTCATTACAAGTAATGGGTATAATATCCGTCGTAACAATGTTAGTCTTTTGCTTCTTTAATACTTCATTAATGAGATTGTTTACTGATAATCAAGAAGTAATACGTATTGGTAATGAATATTTGTTGGTATCAGGAGTTTTTTGGTTTATATTCTGTTGGCAGATGATGTATACTGCTTTTTTTAGAGGAGTGGGCAAAGCAACAATAACCATGGTAATAAGTTTATTTTCACTGTGGATAGTTCGTTATCCTGTTTCTTACCTGCTAAGTCTTAATTTTCATACAATGGGTATATGGTTAGGTGCACCTATCGCCTGGGCTACAGGTGTAATAATTTATATTATTCTTTTTAAAACTAATAAATGGTCTAAGAAAAATATAATTAGAGCATCTTCTTTGCTTCTATTCATCTCATCTTGTTCTATTATGTTTAATTCGAAAGCAGAACAAAACCATAATATAAATATCCTGTCAGAAATATATCCTAATAATGGTAATGATACTTTGTCTGTGACAAAATCTTTTACGAAACAACTTAATGACATAAAGTTCTATTATGATACCTATCCACAAAACTATTTCATTTCACCATTATCAATACCTTTAACATTAGCAGGCACATTTGCAGAATTAAGAGGTTCTCACTTTCATTCAGGTTTGGATTTTAGAACTAATGGAGAAACCAGATATGTCGTTATTGCCCCTGCCGATGGATATGTTTCTCGCATCAAGGTGCAAGCATACGGAGGAGGTAAAAATCTTTACATTAAGCATCCCAATGGATACACCTCTGTTTATATGCACCTGGAAAGTTATGAAGGGGAAATAGGTAAATTTGTAAAAGATTATCAGTATAAAAATAAATGTTACGTTTTTGATTATACATTTCCAAAACCTGAGATTTATATAAAACAAGGTCAAATTATAGCTTTAAGCGGTCAATCAGGTATGGTAGGAGGTCCTCATCTTCATTTTGAGATAAGAAACAGTCAAACAGAACAACCAATCAATCCTTTATTATTTGGCTTACAAATAAAAGACTCATTAAAGCCATATATACAAAAACTTGCATTAACCCCGATGAACCATTCTTCTGTGGAAGGACAACAAACAAGTAAAATAATAGATTTAATACGAGATACAACATTCCACCAAGGAGATACGATAAAATGTTATGGAGATATATTCTTTTCTATCCTTGCTTACGACCCATCATTGGGCTCTTCAAATCGTAATGGCGTATGGAAAACAGAATTGTTTATTGACAACTCGGTAATTTTTTCGCATCACATGGAAACATTTTCTTTTTCTGAGTATGGTCTTGTTGATGCCATAATAAACTACCCATTATATGTAGCAACAAATGAACGTATGCTTTGCTCCAAACAGATGGACAACGGCACTCTCCCTTACAATACGTACAAGAACAAGGGTATTCTGGAAGTACAAACAGATAGTATTTATAAAGTTGTATGGAAACTGACGGACTTGTGCAACAATACATTGTTTTACACTTATTACGTAAAAGGAGTTTTTGATTCTACTTTATCAAAACGAAAAAACAACAAAAAAAGTTTATACCATTTTTCTTATGCATCAGAAAACAAATTCAGAGCAGAGGATGGAAGTATATTTATTTTCCCCAAAAATTGTCTTTACGAAAATATAGATTTTATACACTCTAAAAGCAAAGGGAGATACTCGGATATACATAGATTGCACACAGTATTGGAGCCAGTAAAAAATAAATTCAATATAAAAATCAAACCATATACTATTGTAAATAGATTGAAAAATAAATATTTAATCGTTAAAATTAATTCCAAAGGGGAAAAAAGTAGCATAGGTGGAAATTTCAAAAATGGTTTTATTGAAACCACAACAAGTACTTTTGGCCATTTTACAGTTTGGGTTGATACTATTGCTCCTAAAATAAAAGCTTTAAATTTCAAATCGAACAAAAGCCTAAAAGACAAGCAAACAACACTAAAAGTATCCATATCAGATAACCTTTCTGGCATAAATACGTATGACGGATACATGAATAATGAATGGATTTTAATGGAATTTGATGGCAAACTCTCAACATTAACATATACTATTGACGAAAAATTAAAAAAAGGAAAGAACGAGTTGAAAATTATAGTAACTGACAAAAAAAACAATAGGAAAACTGCAAATTTTCATATAATTCTCTAGTATTATAAATAATGAAATGGAATTTTATTTTATTGATATATAACAAAATCATTTAAATGATATAAAAAAAAAACGAAAAAATTTGGCAGATATCCAAAAAGATAGTACCTTTGCAAACGCAATAATGACTAATTAGCTCAGTAGGTAGAGCACATCCCTTTTAAGGATGGGGTCCTGGGTTCGAATCCCAGATTAGTCACAATCAAAGAAAATAAGAGTTAGAGGTAAAATATAAGGGTTTTTATTCATGAATAATAAAAGCCCTTATATTTTATTTTTATGTAAATTTGTAGAATGATATTACAACAACAAACCAATAATAAACAGTATGATTTTGGATTTTAATAAAATTGAAGTTACAAAGATTGAAAACTTCAAAGGAGGAGATAAAGAAATATTCACAAAGATGTATAGTGATGAATCGAACAAGATAATGCTTTCTGTATTAAAACCTGGTGCTTCAATAGGTTATCATAAGCATGAAACAAATTGCGAGATTATTTTTATGATCAAAGGGTCTGCTCTGGTAACCTACGATACCTCTGAACAAAGATTAAAAAGTGGACAAGCTTTGTATTGTCCCAAAGGGCATTCTCACAACCTTATTAATGATACCGAAGAAGAAATTATGTTTTTTGCTGTTGTTTCTGAGATAAGGTAATTCCTTTTTGTTTTAATACATAGCACAACAAAATTAAAGTGTGACAAAAGGAAATTAAAGTGCAACATTAAAAATTTAATGTTGCACTCTAACTCTCTAAAAAGACGTATTCATTATAAGTCACAAAAAACGAATACTCCCGATTTATCATTTAATAAAGTATCTGTCTGATTTATAATCTCCACACTTGACTCTGACAACATAAAAACCCTTATCAAACCCTTCCGTATTTATTACTTGGTCAAATACATTCTGTTCATCGTACATCTTTGAGAATACCTCTGTCTTGGTTTTCCGATTTATGATTTTAACCTCCATAATATTTTTTTCATTTCCTTTATTGAAAAAAATAACGCACAGTTCATTTTTATTCTTATCAAACAATGTCGTAAGTTTCTCCGATTGATGTCTAACCAATTCAATATTATCAGTAGCCACAAAAGGATAGTGTATGACACAACCAAAATCCGGTTCAAAAGATTCCAATACCTGTGTCATATCTTCATTATATATCAAAATATAACCTTCTCCCTGTTCAGTATTTGCCCACCAAGACAGTCCATCACAACCGTCATCTTCAATTTTTATCATATAACATCCATCCTTTACCGACAATTTCTGAACATATTTAGTATTTGGCATAACTTGGGAGCGTTCATAAAGTTTTTTTTCATACAATATTTCTGTTACCATTGTATCATTGCTCTTTCTTTTGTACTCTCTTCCTTCCAATACAGAATATCTATTATCTGTCA
The DNA here is from genome assembly GCA_052170555.1 of Bacteroidales bacterium. Classification (GTDB taxonomy): domain Bacteria; phylum Bacteroidota; class Bacteroidia; order Bacteroidales; family P3; genus Scybalousia_A. Next base: position 35,028 of record JBQNAI010000009.1, read on the forward strand.
TATTATTTGTCTTAAATACAAGATTGAATTTTTTCGGTAAATAGTATATCTCTTGTACTTTTTTTTGTTTATCTCTACCCGAACCATAACTATCGCCGTCTAAATCCTTAATATCAATATGTTGGTAAGCCAAATTTCCTATAAAAAACAAGTCATTAGCAATCTGATACCCCGACTCACCCAATCCTTGATTATTATAGTACTCCATAAGTAATTTGATGTTTAATTCATTTGAATGAATAAATGGTGTAAGGTCGTAATAATGTTCCTGAACCTTAGTACCCGGGCACCAACCCGAACGCTTATATATCCACGTCCCCCCTTGTGGTTGAATAGGGTTGCAACCACAATCATCTCTCCATACTGCACGGTCATCAACGACATTTTCATTTGCAACATATACGAAATTTTTTTTCAAAAACTCGGCAGCGGCATTCAAAGTATCGCCACCATGTCCTGAAATTTGCAATCGCGATAATACTTTCTTTGTTCCTTTGGGTAGAATAACCTTTTTAGTCCCTAACAATTCGTCAATTGTAGAATCTTCTCTTCCAAAAGCATAATAAGAATAATAAATACTTTGCACTCCTAAAAATTCATTATCATCATTCTCATGTTCACTATCCTCCATGAAAATAAAATCTGTAGTAGCCAAAAAACCATCTTGATAACCTTCGTATTGCATAACTATTTCCACCGTATCCAGAAACAAAGGATAATACTCAGTGATATTCCAAGACCATATGCGATCCCATTTTGTAATATTATCTCCTCTATTATACCATCCACTGTAAGGAGTTATCATTCTACCTAATTGATAATCCACACTGTTACCATTCTTTTTAGTACGCAAAACTACATTTATAGAATAATCCCAATCAGAACAACCTCCATCAGGACATTGCAAATGTAAATCCAACTGTATATTGCTTATTTTTTTGCCTTTTATAGGAAAATAAGTTTTAATTGGATATTCAATACGCGTTTGTAAATGAGTGCGAACATGTGGAGTGAAAACCAACTTCTCTGTTTGTGCTTTTATCCCATCTTCCATTAGATTCACAATCAATATAAGACTGATAAACAAGATGAACCTTATTGTCTGCTTTGTCATTGTAAATATCATTTTTATTAGTTATAAAATTATTCTTATTAATTCCGCTCAAATTTATCCTCATTCTCGTTGTTATTTACACTCTCTTTGACGTAGCACCTCATACATCAATATCCCTGCTGCTACACTAACGTTCAAAGATTCTATCTTTCCTTTCACCGGAATTTTGAGCAAAGTATCCGACATTTTTGTGATATCCTTACTAATACCTTTATCCTCTGCTCCCATAATAATACACAATGGCTCTCGCATATCAACATTTGTATAATTGATATCAGCCTTTTCACTCGCAGAATAAATTTTTATACCACTTTGTCGTAAAAAATTAATCGTTGTTTTTGTATTCATTGACTTGCAAATAGGGATTCTTAATATAGCACCTGAAGATGTTTTGACCGCATCCATATTTATACGTGCAGAACCTTCGTTTGGTACAATTATACAATCAACACCCACACATTCTGCCGACCTCACTATCGCACCTACATTCCTTACATCCGTCAAATGGTCTAAGAACATAATAAAAGGAAAATTACCTTGTTCAAAAATATGAGATACAGTTTGCTCTAAGTCCGAATATGTTATCAATGAACAATATGCTATAACTCCTTGATGATTCGCTCCCTTAGAAATAGCATTCAGTTTTTCAGATGGCACATATTGTATAGGTATATGCTTACTGCAATTTCTCATTTCCTCTTTTAAAATACGTATATTGTCACTCCGTAGATTGGATTGCAAAAGTATTTTGTCTATTTGCTTATCTTCTCTTAATGCTTCTATAAGCGGTCTTATTCCGTAAATAAAATTATCCATTATCTCTCTAATTTATTTGAACAATGTCTCACTTTATTAATTTCTTTCTTGACAATATTAAATTCTTTCTTGACTTTAATTCTATCAAATGATATTTTATTTTATTACCCTCCTGTGTTGCTTCTATACTACTATACAACTATCCCATCGGATATGACAAGTTTTCTATCCGACATGGAAGAAAACTTATCACTGTGCGTTACAATAACGAAAGTCTGTTGATATTTTTCTCTAAGCATAAAAAACAAATCAAAAAGTTGTTGAGCATTTTTCGAATCCAAATTACCACTCGGCTCATCTGCCAAAACTAATTCAGGAGAATTAATCAAAGCTCTTGCGATAGCAACTCTCTGTTGCTCTCCTCCCGAAAGTTCATTCGGAAAATTATTTTCCTTGCCAGCAAGTGAAAGGGTATCAAATAATTCTTTTGCCTTATCCTCTGCTATTTGTTTGTCACCACCATAAAGTAACGCCGGCAGGATAACATTTTCTATCGCAGTAAATTCACTTAATAAATAATGAAATTGAAACACGAACCCTATCTGTTTATTTCTAAAAATAGATAATTCCTTATCTGATAATTTGGTTATGTCTCTACCATTGACTAGAATATCTCCACTATCCGCCTTATCCAATGTACCTATTATATTCAATAATGTCGTTTTCCCTGCACCTGATGCCCCGGTAATGGATACAATTTCACTATTGGCTATCTCAAAACTAACATTTTTTAAAACTTTAAGAGACTCATATGATTTGGATATATTATTTACTACTATCATCTTTCTATATTTTTATTATTGAACAACATCTTTCCAAAAGAAAGAGAAATATTCCAAGGTTGAATTTTTGTATTATCTCTCTGGATATAAGATGCAGACAAAACAATATTACCAATGGGAGTTGAAAATCCCAAATTCAATGCACTTATCAAGTAAATCCTATGAAACAAATCACCATAATAAGGTTGATTATAATCATTTGCTAAAATTTCTCTCACAGGCAAATATCCATAAATGCCCCATCGTAATGAAGTTTTTCCTAAAAGTGAGCCTCCTATTTTAAGTATTTGTTCCATACCTACTGAAAAAAACTGATTGGAGCGATATTCAGGATAGAACTGCGTAAAAGTTTCTATTGTTGGGGCAAAGTAACCCGAATTTAACAAGGAAGCTTTTTGCGTAGAAAAGAGTTCTTGAAATGAGTAATGTGTCTTTGTCAGTATTCCGAACGAATAATACTTTGATATACTATGATATATCTTTGTTTCCAAATCCACTTGCAGCCACGCATGTCTTTTTTGGAAAGAATGAAATGATGAGGATGGTAAAAAATCGTATAAATAACTATTTCCTGGATAAAATTTTTCTTTACCTCTCACATATTGAATATTGAATTCTATATATTTACCATCAGTAGCAAAAATATTATCATCAAGAGAATTGAGAGTTAATGTCGTTGCAAAAACGAAATTACGAAATTTTGTAATATCATTAGTATCAGTACTCAATATAATATCATCATTAAAATATCTGTCATTGGTTTCTCCTATACCCATTCTAAACACTAACTTACTCCTATTAGTTACCGGGACTCCGAGCCGCACCTGTGCATTAGTTTCCCTTTGTATCAAATAATTTTTAGCAGAGTATTCAAACAATCCGTTACGATTGCGAAAATAATTCCAACGATTGTAATTTAGTTGCATATCCAAATAAAAAGGCAAACTTCTGTTTGGAAAATCCATACGATAATAAATATTTGTGGCAGTATAGTAACGTCCTAAATAGCTATTGAGACTAATCTTATAGGAATATCTATGAAAAAAATTGTATTCCAACCCTAAAAATAGATTGCTTATTGGCTCTGTTGACAGCATTCCCCCTAATTTTGTCTGCAATATATTCTTTGTTTTAATGTTTAAGTCCAAAACATAGCTCTTTAAAAAATTATCATAATAAATACTAGGTTCTATATTCCTAATATTATCAAGTGAAGCGACAGAAAGATAGTTAAATTTCAAATCATCTAACAAAACACTATCTTTATCTATATTCATCAACATAAGTCTACCAATATGCGTTTGAACAGGACGACTTACTCCATGCACAATAATATTCCCAATAACCAAAGGTTTTTTCTTTTCGTTAAAAATCTTTCTCTTTGCAACACGTTCTTCAATAGATATACTATCCTTGACCAAAGACTTAATCTTCTTAATATTTGCCACAGCAGTATTATATCCTCTTTGAATACATTGCTCTTTCATCGTAAAATCCATAATAGATACGAATTTCATATTAGGCTCTATTATTAAGGATTGCTCTATTGGCATTTCGTATTTTGAATCCACGGTAACCATGTTCTTAATATACAGTACAAGGTCCTCATCGTTTGGCGTATCAAAGTTATCTACCACCTTAACTCCTAACATAATATCAGGAGAAAAGAATTCATTCATTTCCATTGAGGGGAAATTGTTATAAAGTCCCCCATCACACATTAAATTACCATTAATTGCTAATGGAGAAAAGAAAAATGGAAAAGTCATTGAAGCCCTAATACTTTTAGATAAACTACCACTACGCTGATTTGAGGGTTTACGGTTAGCAATATCGGAAGCAACACAAAAAAAAGGAATCATAAGATCGTTATAATTACCTTTGCAAAGTTCATCAGCAGAAGCAAAAAATTGCATGAAAGCAAAATCCATCTGAACAGGATTGATAAGACTAAGAGGTATGTCTGCTTTAAAGTTTTTATTGATATCAAAACCCATTTTCAGTAAGGCATTGTCTTTTTCTGCCAATTTGTAATAATATTGATATTTATCATCTATTTTTCTTGCCAACCAATCATTCAATTCCTCCGAATAAAATATCTGTTCTATCTCATCAGGGGAATAACCTGAAGCATAAAGCCCTCCAATTATCCCTCCCATAGACGTTCCTGCAATGAAATCTATTGGAATACCATATTGTTCAAATGCTTTCAAAACTCCAATGTGAGCGAGCCCCTTGGCTCCTCCACCACTTAACACAAGGCCAACTGTCTTACGCTTATTAGTATCTTGTGTCGGCACAACCTCAAAGACAGCCTGTGAATAAACACATTCTATCATTACAAACACAATTGCTACACACAAAAAAAAACACTTCATTTACCTATTAATATGCCGTTACATAAACTGTGAGATGCAAAGTTACAACGAAATTTCTAAATGATAAAAAATTATCATTCTATTTTTTATTTAGACAAAATAAACGTACGCATCCTTTCCTAATTAAGACAATATTTCTATACTTTTTTTCGTCTATGAAATATCTTGTTATTATTTAATACTTTAAATACTTAATCAATACTTTTTCACCGTTATTTTTTGGTAGTAAGTAAAAAAGTTGTAAATTTGCAACCTCAAATGGCGGGGTAGCTCAGTTGGTTAGAGCGTCGGATTCATAACCCGGAGGTCACGAGTTCAATTCTCGTTCCCGCTACTTTATGAAAGAATGTCCTATCGGCTTGGTTAATCGTCACAATATGGTCCATCCCTTTTCTTAAAAATAATAAAATTGAGAATGTTGGCTATCTTATCAAATTAGAGGTACAAATGCGTTTTTTATATGTTCTATTTGTGGTGTCAAAGAAGTGCCTAATACAATGGAAATCACATCAAATCTAGCCTCCAAGTCTATATTATATCTTTTTATGTAATTATCTGCTACCATTATTATACTTTGCTGTTTTTTTCTATTGACAGCTTTGTAAGGTTGTCCAAACTGCCCAGTTGCCCTCTGTTTTACCTCAACGAAAACAACCTCATTTTTGTCCCTGGCCACAATATCTACTTCTTTCTTGTTATGGATATAATTTCTCGTTAATATTTTGTATCCTAAATTTTCCAAAAAATCAACTGCAATGTCCTCCCCTCGCCTTCCGACTTGATACGTATTTATTTTTTCCATTATTTATCGCTACAAGAATATTTTTTAGCATAATAAAGTTGTTGTTCAATAAATGATCTAGGATAGGTAACTGCTATATCTATCACCTGCCCTTGGGTATTTTTTATTTCAGTAAAGTAAGGATTAACAAATCCAGAATAAGGTTTAATATCCAAACTTGCGTATCTATCCAAAATTTCTTCATGTAATTGCCTATCAATATTTACTCCGTACTTCTCTACCAAATATTTACCATTTTCATAATTTCCAGTAGATTTGATTTCTTGAATTTTGTAAAGCAATTCCCCAAACATATTTCTAAGTTTTTGATAATCCTTTACAACAAAATATGTCTTACCGTCTTTTATTTCCCTTTGCACACATCCTTTTCCTTTCTGCAAAACATATTCACAAATCAACTTTCTATTTTGCATGTGTGCCTCAGTAATATTATCTCCTAACTCAATACGTGCCAATTGTACCAAAAGACCATTACGAATATAAGAATCATACTGAGTCATGCCGACCTGAAGTGAAGGCATCAAGTTTAGAGTTATCATTTTTTCGTCCATAAGATAATAAAGTGCAAACAAATCTGCTCTTGCCTCCTCCAACGTAGAAGAATACTCTTTTAGGGCATTAGCAGGTGTAGAATCCAATAATTGACCCGACCCATGTCCTAAACATTCGTGTAAGTCAGTATGTAAGTTATCAGAAAGCCTACCGTACATCAATACCCTATCTATCTCCTGTTGTGAGTATGCAAATTCTTTCAGAGCAGTTTTTGGTTTTTCCATTGATGCAAAAAAATGAGCATCAGAAAGATTTGCAATTGTTGTGCTCTTACTCCCATACTCCTTCCTTATCCAATCAGCATTGGGCAAATTAATGCCGATAGGTGAGACAGGATAACAATCGCCTGCTAATATAACAGCATTAATCACCTTTGCACTTACACCTTTTACGGTCTTTTTGCGATACTCTATTTTGATAGGTGAATTATCTTCAAACCATTGTGCATTATTACATATGATTTGAGTTCTTTTTGTAGCCGTTAAGTCTTTATAATTCACAATTGCTTCCCACGTTCCTTTCATTCCCAACGGGTCATTGTACGTTTCTACAAATCCATTTACATAATCACAGATAGAATCTATATCTTGTACCCACAATATACTATATTCATCCCAGGCTTGTAGATTTCCATTTTTATAATACTCTATCAATTTATTTGTATAGGCAATTTGACTTTCATTCTCTGCAAATTCCAAAGATTTACTCAACCACTCAATGATTTTTATTAAATATTTACCATACATCGAAGTAGCCTTAGCCGTTATTTCTACTACCTTATCATTTTCTTTTACCAATTTAGTATTAAGTCCTAAACTAATAGGTCTCAAATTGTCCACTTCAATACTCTTGTAATACTCTTCCGTCTCTTTACGAGTAACATTGTCATAAAAATTAACTGAACTATTTTTCACAATATCATTGTATGTGTTGCTATCTCTTCTTACGGGAGCAATGCGTGTATCATAAATTTGTTCTAACAACCACTCAGCTTTTTCTTGTCCTTCCAAAAGTTTCGCAAAGTATTCTTTACTACATCCGGGGTAAAATTTCTTTTCCCCATAATGATGATGCATGCCATTAGAAAAGAAAAAACGTTTGGCATATTCTTCAAAATTTTTCCATTCTTGAATTTCCCTATCTCCTTTGTATGATTCAAGTATAGTTTCCAGTGATTTACGAATACAAAGATTGTATTTGTAATTTTCATCAAAGAAAATATCTCTTCCCCATAATGCAGCCTCTGACAGACAATACAGATAACGTTTTTGTCTTAATGAAAGAGTGTCCCAGTGTGGCAATTGATACCTCATAACCTTACAATCTGCGAACTCATCTATTATAAATTTAAACGCTTTTATCTCATCTCCTTTATTCTTCAACTTTGCAATATTTTCTTTATCCAAATTATTCATATTCATATCCTCTTTATCTAATCACTTCTGTAATGCTCAAAAATAAAGTGCCATTTTAAAGAATCAAAGTGAGACATTAGTTAATTAATCTCACACTTTAATTTTTTGTTTTGCCACTTTATTCCTGTGTATTGCAAATCCAGTTTATTTTTATCGTTTTTTGCAAAAGTACGAATAATATTTGTAACTTTGCCATCCGAAATAAGAAAACTTTGGTTTGAAGAAAATAGATAAACTAATACTAAAATCTTTTTTAAGTCCATTGCTATTGACCTTTTCAATATCTATGTTTGTACTGATTATGACTTTTCTTTGGAGAAAGATAGAAACATTGATCGGAAAAGGGTTGGAATTCTCTACACTTTTAGAATTATTTGCTTATGCTAGTGCTACTATGGTGCCTATGGCATTACCGTTGAGCATTCTTTTAGCATCAATAATGACAATGGGTAATTTCGGTGAAAAATACGAGCTGGTAGCGATGAAAAGTGCCGGATTATCACTGTGGAGAATACTTCGCCCACTAATAATCGTAGCTTTGAGTTTTTCGGTTGTCGCATTTTATTTCGCAGGTTGGGTAATTCCCACTGCAGATTTAAAAACAAAACAGTTAGCTTCCGATATTAAAGATAAAAAACCTGCAATTAATATTCGTCCAAATGAATTTTACACTCAAATTTCTTCGTATGTAATTCGTATTGATGCAAAAAATAAAAAAACTAACAAGATGTACGGCATACTTATCTACAATCACAGTAAAGATAACGGAAATACGGAGGTTATCAAAGCAGATAGCGGATATATGTACTCAGCTGAAAAAAATCTAACAATGGTATTTGAACTCTACGATGGAGAGGTTTTCTCTGAGGAGGTAACTGGCAAATCTTACATGACACGTCCCTTAACACGTATCAGTTTCAAAAAGCAAATAATCAGATTTGATGTCAGCGATTTTGCTATGCAAAAAAGTGACAAAGAAAAGTATTCCGACTCTTACAAAGTTTTGGGAGTAAAAAAGTTATATTCAAGGATAGATTCTCTATACTCAGAACAACAAAAAAGCAAAGAAAATTATCGTAAATACCTGTTGAATGCCCTATCCTTACACACAGATAAGAGAAATATCAATATTACGAATATAAAACATGATTTTTACAAAGATTATTCTCAACTATCTAGTGAAAAACGTAAATCTAATGACAATTATTTGCAATCCGTTATGAGCTCCATGACAGAAGATTTTATCAACCATACGGAAATAGAAAATTACGATCGCACGTATCTAAATAGACATTGGATAGAGTTTTATCGCAAGTTTACTTTATCCATTGCCTGCATAATTCTTTTTTTTATTGGGGCTCCTCTGGGATCTATTATTCGCAAAGGGGGGTTGGGGATGCCTGTTGTAGTATCTATTATAGCATTTGCAATCTATTACGTGATAGGTATGATAGGTGAATCCATAGCTAAAGGAGGTAGCTTGTCGCCTCTTATCGCCATGTGGATGTCTTCTATAATTTTTCTACCCGTAGGACTGTTTCTTACTCTAAAAGCGACCTCTGATAGCAAAATTCTATCCTTGGAGAGTTGGCAAAAAATTATCAATAAAATAATTCATTTTTTCAAATTCAAAAAACAATAAAACGAAAACAACAATAAGTATGAATATTCTCCAATTTTGTTATAAGCCTCCTTATCCTGCAATAGATGGTGGGACCATCGATATGTACAGCATTGGACAAGGATTTACTAACTTAGGACACAAAGTGAAGGTTTTGACTTTTTATTCGGATAAAAACCCATTCCAAAAAGAATTATTACCACAAAACTATATTGACACTTATAAGCCTGAAGGTGTTTATGTAAATTTACAACCTAATATTTTTGATGCATTACTGTATATCTTCATCGCACGAAGTTATATCGTAGAAAGATTTGTATCTAACAGGATGAAAAACAAACTAATTAGTGTATTGCAAGAAGATAATTATGATATTGTTCAAGTAGAGAGCATCAACCTTGTCCCATATATACCAATTATTAGACAGTTCTCGGATGCTAAAATAAGTTTTCATTGTCCTAATGTAGAACATTTAATATGGCAACGAATTTATCGCAACGAAAAGAAAAATATTTTCAAACGTTGGTATTTGAAAAACACTGCACAAAACATGAAATACTATGAACAAAGCCATATCAATGAATTTGACATTGTATTTCCCGTAACTGAAATAGATGCAACTTATTTTAGGAGTATGGGATGTACTAGACCTTGCAAAGGGGTACCCATCGGATTTGAGATACCCGAAGATTTACCGGATGTTATGCAAGAAGAAAACTCTATATTCCACATCGGCAGCATGAATTGGTTTCCTAACGAACAGGGGATTAAATGGTTTTTAAATGATGTCTGGAATGAAATACTCAAATCCTCGCCGAATGTTCATCTTTACTTAGCTGGCAGACACATGTCTTCATATTTTACAAAAGGTTGTTGGAAAAATGTAAACGTTGTGGGTGAGGTTTCCGATAGTGTGATGTTTATGCGTGGCAAACAGATAATGGCAGTACCTCTTTTGAGTGGTAGTGGCATTAGAATCAAGATTTTGGAAGCTATGAGTTTGTCAAAAGCAATCGTTGCCACAAGTATTGCGGCCGAGGGTATAATGTATGAAAATGGAGTTAATATTCTGATTGCTGATACTCCCGAAGAATTTGCCAAGTGTATAAAGAAACTTGTAGAAGACAAAGATTACTGCAAACAATTAGGAGAAAATGCAGAAAAACTTATTAGGGAAAGATATGCCATTAATACTGTTGCACAGGAGATAATAGATGAATACAATAAACTGTTAAATAACTAACTTTTTATGAAAATTCTTGTTTTTCTACCACGATTCCCTCATCCTCTAAACAAAGGAGATAAACTCAGGGCATTCAATCAAATTAAGGAATTGTCAAAACGTAATGATATATATCTATTTGCTTTAACTAAAAAGCGAATAGAAAATGATGATTATCTTAATGTTAAAAAATATTGTAAGGATATACATGTGGAAAAACTTCGTTATTTGGGTATTTTTTTATCTTTAATAAAATGTCTGTTTAATTCACTACCTCTACAAGTTTCTTTGTTTAGCACGTGTAATGCAAAAAAACGATTTGTTCACTATTTTCAAACAATAAAACCTAATGTTGCATATTTTCAATTTGTCCGCAGTGCAGAATACGCAAAAAAGATAAGTAATAAACATAATTCAGTTATACAATCTGCAAAACTCAACACAACCAGAATAGTTTTGGATTATCAGGATTGCCTGTCTATGAATATGTATAGACGGGCTAAAATATCTCCTAATCCTTTAAAGTTTATTTTATTACAAGAAGCTAAACGTTTGTGCAAATATGAAGACCTAATGTTTGATTTATTTGACGCCTTAACCATCATTACAAAACAAGATCGTGATTGTATTGTTTCTCAACATAGGGAAGAAATCAATATTATAGAAAATGGAGTTGATAGCATTTTTTTTGAATGCAATAACAATACTAACCGCAAATATGGAATAATATTTTCAGGTAATATGTCTTACAAGCCCAATATTGTTGCTGCAAAATATCTTATCAATGAGATAATGCCATTAGTTTGGTCAAAATATCCAACTCTCAAAGTTTGTCTTGCGGGCAGTAGTCCTTCCAAAGAAGTAAGAAATTTAGCCGATAATCGTGTAGTTGTCACGGGATGGGTAGATGATATGCGTAAATATTATAACCAAAGTCTTATTTTCGTTGCTCCTATGCAAATAGGTACAGGACTGCAAAACAAATTGCTGGAAGCAATGGCAATGGGGCTACCTTGTGTCACTACTCCTCTTGCTAATTTCGCCCTTTCAAGCGAAGAGAACAAAGAAATATTAGTCGGAGATGATGCCAAAACTCTTTCTTTTCACATATTATCTTTGTTGAATGACAGCTCATTGCGAAAGAGTATAGCACAAGCCGGCAATTCTTTTGTAAAAGCTAACTATTCGTGGCAAAATTCCACTGCAAAATTAGAAAGGTTATTGTCTCCCATCAAGTAGTTACAGTAAATACTCTATACGTGTGAGTATTAGTTAATAGAAACAAACTTTTATGCTTATAATATTTATTCAATAGCATTATTGGTATTAATATTTAACATACATAAGTGTTAAATGTTTCATTTTATGATAATAAAGTGGGACAACAGTAAATTAAAGTCCCACTTTAATAAAATGAAGTGAGACTTTAATTTATTGACATAAGAATAAAATCATTTTATGTAACGTATCATATTGCTATTTTGTTTATTTCGTAAACTAATTCAATCTATCTACATCATATACCTTCAAAAAATAAATTAAAATTTGAAGAATATTAATTTCAATCATTCAAACATTTTTCTTCTTCATTTTTTGGTCGTATCATTTTTTTTTGTAAATTTGCAATTTGGATTGAAAAAGAATATTAACATTAAAACAACACAGTAAAATGAAAAAAACATTATTTGCAATTGCGTTGTTATTTGCATCAACAGGAGTTTTTGCTCAGTTGAATAAGACGATAACAGATGCACCACATGCACAAAAGGTATCAGACCTGAAAATATCTAATACTTATATGCCAAAAGCAAAGAAGACTGCTGTGAAAGGTACGGTAGAAGGAGCGACGATTTTGACGTCTTTTGCACCCGGAACATTCACTGTAGGAACTATGCCAAACCATTCAGGACAGGGTGAATACACCAAATGGTTGACAAAATCAGATACCAACTCTGTCTTACAGACATCAAATTGGGTACTTAAAAATGGTCTTGGTTTGTCCCAGCCTGGTAACTGGTATGTTTTGGAAAACCCAGACTTATTTAACATGTCAGTACATGACGGTTTTGCATATATAGATTTTCTATCTATTATGAGTGTTGATGCTCAAAACAATACTATCTTCAATGCCTGGATTAAGGCTAATCAATCTATTAAGACTTACGGAAAAAGAGGTATTGATATCTACGTTTCTCAATTTTTATACAAATTCAATTCAGACAAATATTATATTGAGTGGTCTCACGATGAGAATTTTGCAACAAAAGATTCTATGGAGTTTAACATAAAAAATATTGATGTTGACGTTAATGATTTTATCCGTGGGACGGCAAAGATAACTCTTCCGACGAATACCTCTAACTGTCCGTTAATATCTACCACTCCTGACGAAAATACCTGGTTTCGTATCCGTGTCGTATCTCCTGCAAGCCAATATCAACCTCAGGGTTACGCATACATTGTAGATGACCTTGCATGGGCAGAGACTCCGGAGAATAGATTGGAAGTTCTTAACTGTACATTCTATGGCGGATATCACGGTCTGCCTGAAATAGTTACCCCTGAGCCTTTCTGGGTTAATGTAAGACTGAATAATTCCGGTTCTAAGGATTTAACAAACGTTACTCTAAGAAACCTTATGCTAAAAGGTGAAGTTTTACCGGGTGCTTCTTACGATGGAAGCGATTCTACCAATTTTGATTTTACAAGTGGTTCTGTTGTTGAGAATACGGGTATTATGGATTCATTACGTACTGCAGCCTATGAAGCAGTAGGATTGTCAGACATCAATCTTAACGATAAAGTTAATGTGCTTAGAGATTATGAATACTTGAATGCTTACGAAAAACCACAACTTAACCAAGGTGAAGGTGTATATGGAGTAAAAAATAGGGTTACATACAAAACGGAAGCAGGACAAGAGACCACCGTTGATGCATCTCCTTATGACTATCATTACAATGTTACCACTGCTGATGAGAATGGCTCATACAATTGGAGAAGAGATGCTAATATATCTTCATATGACAATTTGTTTAATTACGGTTACATTCAAAAACAAGGCCAAGTTTATCTTGGGGAGGCTGCCGTAAATACAAAAGGTTATAAAGTTTGTTTAGGATTTAATGCAAGAGACTTCTCTTCCGATGTTTATGCATGGGGAATTAATGTTTATCCTGCTGTTGACTCTGCTACCTATAAGGTTGAGGCTAATAGAAGAGTTAAAGCCGGTGCCATAATCAAAGGATCATTATGGAAATTTGATCCTGCTGCAGCAGATAACAATACTCTTGTAACACAAGTACTAGACCTTAATAATAATCCTCTTGAATCAGAGCCTTACACTGTTCAAACTTCAGATTACAACACTATGGAGAATGCTGACCAGTATGGAAGAGTGAGTGGATTGAAACCTATATATCTTCCTTTTGCTTCACACGCTGCACCTTTAGAAAAAAATACTATTTATTATGCTTGCTACGAACAAGTAATTAATGGAACCTTCGCTATTGCTCAAAATTATGATAGATTTGTAAACGTTTTCTATCCTGGTATCTCTCGCGTGATAACAGACAAAGAAGACGGCACAAAAGATACTAGTGGTTTCAGAAACGTTATTGTTTGGTCTCCTAATATCACAGTAGATGGAAAACAATATCCTTGGGGATTCCCATTCTTATATAACTATACTCCGTTTATTCGCCTAGTGATTGCAAAACAGCAGAGTGGATTATCTAGTATAGCAAATAATACTGCTTCTATAAATCTATTCCCTAATCCAGCAAAAGACAATTCTGTATTAGATTATACTTTATCAATGAGTGGTAATGTAACAATAGACGTTACGGACCTTATGGGACGAAAAGTTCTTTCTTATAACGAAGGTCTAAGACATGCTGGTGTAAACAATAAAGCGAATATTGAAGTTAATAAACTTGCTAATGGAACTTATTTCTGCACTGTTAATGTTAACGGAGCAAAAGTTTCAACTGCAAAATTAGTGGTTAATAGATAATTTTGGTATTACTAAATAGAAAAGGAGATTGAGGAAACTCAATCTCCTTTTCTATTTAGTAATACCATTATGATTCAAATATATTCCTATAGTTTCTTAGTAATTATTATTTTTTCATATATTTATCTTCAAAATATCCTCATATATTCCATTATTATATCTATTCATTTTCTTATTATTAAATAAGAAAATACTTTATTTTACATACAGTTTAAACATTTTATTCATTAATTTTTTATTTGTAATTCCAATAGCATAATTTGTTATTTCTATTTTAACATTTAGTACTTTCATTCTTTTATCCTATCCTTTCAAACGATCATCTACCCGAGTCTTATCTCTGACGATTTGTAAAATTTTCATAGATTTTTTAGTAAATAATTTTTCAGTGAATAAAAAACTTTCTATCTTTGCACAATGTTAATTCAAAAAAATAATTGTTTATGAAAGAGAGAAAAGATATTTTTTTAGTTGCACTAATAAGCATCATTTTGTTATGCAGTGCTTGTGTCGATGAAAACGATTTCAAACTTGGTAATTTAAGTCAGTCTACCATATCGCCAGAAGTAGAAGCAAATCTTTTGAAAATGAATTTCAGTGCTGATGATTTCTTCGGACAAATCTCAGATACGACAAATGGTGTGAGTATTGTTGCAAATAATGACACTCTTCATTTGAAGATGATACAAGATTTTTCAGTCTCTGGGCAAGATTTGCAACACAATTATTTCAATAAAAATGTTTCGGTCAAACTTTTGGATTTCAACTTTGACAATATAATTATTCCTACAATTGAAGGAAGTAATTTTTCGGAAAATACTCCTATTGTCACTAATCAAACCATAGATTTGGTTATAAATGCCTTTACTAAATATGACAAAGAAGAGACTGAAAGAATGATTGACAGTGTTATATTGTCGTCAGGTGAACTCGTCTTTACAGGAAACTCAAACGTACCTTATGATATAGAAGTGGATTTGAAATCAGATCAAATTGTAAACGAAAAAACAGGTGAGCATTTTCATCAAGTATTGCAAGTAAGCAAACAAGGGAGTCTAAACAAAAAGATTGACATGTCCCATTACAAGATGAAATTTAATGCCAAGTCAGATAACACTTCCACTATTTCATTTACTTATTCTGTTACTTTACTTTCTGCTGGACAACCTATAAATGGAGGTACTTATACTTTTAATTTACAGCTTAATGGTCAAGATTTAGATATAGATATTGCTTGGGGAATCGTAGGAAATCCAACAATACCTATCAGTGGAATATTGAATGTAAACTATTTTGATTCCACAATCAAAAGCGATATGTTGGAATTGAAACAGGTAGATATGTTTGTGGATGTGATTAACTATACAGGATTGGAACTGTTCTTGAATTTAGATGATTTGAAAGCAAAGAATCATGTAGGCTATATCTCTAGTATATTTGAAAAGGGGAAACAAGTATCAATAGGAAAGGCTTTGAATCCGGGAGAGATAAAACTGACACAACACCACTTATCTATAAATCCAACTGCTATGACAAAGATGCCCAATCAAATTTTATATGAATTAAAATCTATATTTGATTCTAATTCTCAAAAAGGCTTTGTCTATCCTTCCAAAAAATATTTAGATATTCATACAGTGATAGATATTCCTCTTCAACTAAAAGTGAATGATTTCGTTTCAGAAAAAGAAACCGATGCTTTGGCATTCCTAAAAAATGAGAAGGGAGTGGGCGATTACATAGATTCTGCAGTACTAAAACTTTCTTTTAAAAATACTTTCCCAGCTAATCTCAAATTGGAGATATACACTAAATCCGAATCGGGATTCATTGCTCCTCTGTTAGATAAAGTTGTGGAAATAGAATCTGCAAAGGTTGATAATAACGGAAAAGTTATTTCCGGAACCAATAAAAACGAAAATGTTTTTATATCTACCCAACGGTACGAACAATTGAGAAATGCAGATAAAATTCTATTCAAAGCAACATTTAATACCTCTGAAATTAATGGTGAAAAGCCATTTGTTGTATTCAATAAATCTTGTTCCTTGGATGTAACTATGGGAATTAAAGCACATACAAGTATTTCGTTTTAATGAATAATATGTTTTTTTTAAAAAAAAAAGAATGAAGATATGAAGACTATTATAAATATATTGGCAGTATCTATTTTTACTATTGCACTATTACTATTAGTAAAAACTTCAAAGGCACAAGATAATATTGCACTTTATTTCTCAAAACAACCACAAGCAGCAAATTCCAATCCAGCTTTTATGACTAATACAAAGATGTATGTAACACCTCCTTTATTAGGTCGTTTAGCTTTGGATTTGCATACTTCAGGATTTGCATACAATGATTTAATTCATAAACATCCTACGTATTCTGATTCATTGCAATTGGACTTTGAAGGTCTCCTAAATAAACTTAAAGATAATAATAATTTATCTTTAAGTTTCACGTTTGACATTATTGGTGGAGGTTTCAAAATAGGGAAAAATTATTTTTCTATAGGATCAAATATGAATATAGAATCTAAGATAGGATTTTCTAAAGACATAGTTGATTTTCTTGTTCATGGAACCAATATCTCGTCTCACAATGCAGATATTTTAGACAAGCAAATTATGGACGCCACTGCTTATATAAGTACTTATATAGGATATGCACGAGAAATCAATGAGCAATTAACTGTCGGCGGAAGAATTAAAATGTACACAGGATTATTCAATATTCATACGAACAAAAGTATAGTTCATTTGGATTTTGACGGTAACGAAGTGTCTGCGTATAGTGATTTTGACATCAATACTTCTTTTGCTTTCGGTCATTTAAAAACTATCAGCAGTATAATGACCCAAAACTCTAATTTTGAATTTGAACAAGAAAATAATACATCTAATAGTATAAGCAATGCTATGAATAACAAAGGAATAGGCTTTGATATGGGAGCATCATTTAAACTAAATGACAAAATGGAGATTTCTGCTTCTATCGTTGATATTGGTAAAATAACCTGGAAATCCAATCCGACACAAATAAAAAGTAACAATCCTAATCAGAAAATCTCTTTTTCAGGTGTGGGTGTCAACTATGAAAACATATCAGATAATTTGACAAGTTATTTTGATGATATGGCGGACAGTTTGAAACGTGCTTTCGATTTGAATGTCAAATCCATAAAGAGTTACTCTACCGCTGTACCTACCAAAATATATGTAGGATATTCTTGGGAATTTTATCCTAGGATGCATATGCAAGCCTTATATAATGGGCGTGTCATCAGCGGTTCTTTGGAAAACTCTTTAACCTTGAATTATGCATTCTTAACCGGTCCGTTACATATCGCTATTGGTAATACCTTTAAATATACATGGTTCAATCCTTCCCTACTCATCAGTTTAGGTAGCAATTTTTATATAGGTACAAGTTTCTCTTCTTCATACAATCTTGCAAAAACAAGTGGTGTGACAACGTTTTTGGGATTTAATTTTACAATCAAAAATAAAATATAAAATAAACAATATACTAAAATACACCAATTGGGGAACGACTGGAATAAAGTGCGTGATTAAAAAAATAATCACGCACTTTATTCCAGTCGTTCCCCAAAAAGACTTTTTTTATACTATATTATTCATTATCCCTGAAGAGATTTGGCTATATTGGTGAAACTTCCTTTTTTTATCTCTAAAAAACTAATCCTTTATAATTAATAGTTCGTATAGTTTATCCCCAAATATTTTTCATTATCCTACTATTAATAATACTAAATGAGGAAAATATTACCTAATTAGAGGAGCTAAGAAATTAAAAGACAGTATAAGATTTTTATAGTAAAATTTTGTCAATTAATAAAAAATATGTAATTTTGCAAACTCAAAAAAAATTGTTATAACAATGGCAAAGAAACAAAAAGACATTAGAGTACAAGTGATATTGGAATGTACAGAGCAGAAAGCATTAGGAGTACCTGGTATATCTCGTTATGTGACGACTAAATCTAAGAAAAATACTCCTGAAAGGTTAGAGTTAAAAAAATATAACCCTTATTTGAAGAAAGTAACGGTACACAAGGAAATTAAATAATAAGGAGATAGAGAAATGGCAAAGAAAGTAGTTGCAACATTAAAAAGTAAAGACGGAGTAAGTTTTGCGAAAGTTATCCGTACTGTACGTTCTAAGAAAACAGGTGCTTATATCTTCACCGAAGAGTTAATGCCTGCTGATAGGGTTAAAGAGGTTTTGGCGAAGAAAAAATAAGCTATTTACTCGTAATAAATATTAGATATTGGATATTATATATTGAATAAAGACATTTCAATATATAATGTCCAATGTGTAGTATAATATAAAATCTAATTTAGGTTATCGAATATCCGGTATAAATTAATGACTCCTATGGGGATTTTTTCATTTTTTAAAAGGAAAGAAGACAAAGAGACTCTGGACAAAGGATTACAAAAAACTAAAGAGAGTGTTTTTGGTAAGATATCCAAGGCAATTATCGGCAAATCCACAATAGACGATGATGTTTTAGATAATTTGGAAGAAATTCTTATATCGTCTGATGTTGGAATTGATACTACCTTGAAGATAATAGAACGAATACAACAAAGAGTTGCAAAAGATAAATACATAGGTATAGAAGAACTAACTAGCTTACTCAAAGAAGAAATAAGTTCTCTAATGCGAGCAAATGTAGTTAAAAATGAGCCCTTGGATTTTTCTTTCCCTAAAGGTGATGTTCCTTATGTAATTCTTGTTGTTGGCGTGAACGGTGTTGGAAAAACGACCACTATCGGCAAACTAGCCTATCAGTTTAAAGAAGTTGGGAAAAAAGTCGTTTTGGGTGCTGCCGACACTTTCCGTGCCGCTGCTATTGATCAGCTAAAAATTTGGGCGGAACGCATAGGTGTTGATATAGTTTCTCAACATATGGGATCCGATCCTGCATCTGTAACTTTCGATACGTTAAAAAGTGCAATAGCCAAGAATGCTGATGTTGTTATAATAGATACTGCTGGACGATTACACAACAAGATAGGATTGATGAACGAACTTTCAAAAATTAAGAAAGTTATGCAAAAATTACTTCCTAATGCTCCTAACGAAGTTCTTTTAGTCCTAGATGCATCCACAGGACAAAATGCAATAGAACAAGCAAAACAGTTTACACAAGCAACAGAGGTTTCTGCCTTGGCCCTTACCAAACTTGATGGTACCGCAAAAGGAGGAGTGGTCATCGGTATTAGTGACATGTTTCAGATACCGGTTAGGTATATTGGGCTCGGAGAGAAGATGGAGGACTTACAAATATTTAACAGAGAGGCATTTGTAGAAATGCTATTCGAAGGTACAAAGCTGAATCGGTAGTATATCATTGCTTTACAGTGCTTACTTTATCTGAAATTATAAGGCTTAACACTTTATCTCTGTCCAATATTACTATATAATTACTACACAATACTGATAGCACACAAGACAGCGAAAACAATAAAAAACAATGCAATGATTTTGAAAATCATCAAAACTAAGTAGCTAATATCTAAAAAAAAGTAAGAAAATGAAAAAAATCTTAGTTGCAGTCGCAACAATCGTTTGTACTTTTGTTCTTAATGCACAGGAAAACAATCGTACAAATTCTTGCCACGATACCATAAAAATTCGTTGTAACACAAGCAATACATGTTTTGAGATACGTAACCTACACCATTTCACAATAAGTTTGGGCTATGGGTTCTCTCTTTCTAACGATCATGATGCTACACTAATCAATTACAAGTCCAACTCCAATCACAACTCTTCAATGCGACAGGGTATAGACTATCGTTTCGATTATGACTATGATTTTCAAAAAAATATGATGTTTGGAGCTATTTTCAATATGTACAACAGCTTTGATTCCTATTATATCAACAGTAAGAGTGTAGGGTCCTCCTCTGACGATCGTTGGGTATTCTATGTAGGTCCATCATTTGGCATTCACACTGATGTAGTCAAGGAACATTATACTTTTTTTGCAAAAGCGACTGCAGGCTTCATTAACTTCCGAAATGCACAACGTACGTTAGTCTCATCAACCGGTCCAACGGGAGTAATTACCGACCAAATCATTAGTACTACCTACAAAAAATTTACTTTGGGATATGGAGTTTTTGTAGGTATGAGTTATTATTGTAATCAATATTTTTCAATAGACGGAATGATTGGTTATCTCGGGGGAAATATTGACAAGTTGAAAACGACCGATACTTCAATAGATTTGAATAAAAGCGAAAATCTTTCACGTTTAAACATAAATGTAGGTATCAAAGTAAAGTTATAATACATTATCTCTACTATTTTTAATATAGTGGCACAATTTTGCAAATTTTTATTCTTACTATTATAGTATTATACTGTAAATCTGATACATCTTAATGCAACGAAGTAAAATAAATTTTGTAAGTCTCGGCTGTTCTAAGAATACCGTAGATAGCGAATCTCTTGCTGGCAAATTGATTAGGGAGGGATTTTCGGTAGAATTCAACATGAAGACATCTTCTTTTGATTTTGTGATTATCAATACCTGTGGTTTCATTGACAAAGCAAAAGAAGAATCTGTTAATACCATATTAGAATTTGTTAATTTACGAAAAAAACTTCACAAAAATTTCAAAATAATTGTCTATGGTTGTCTCGCTCACAGGTATAGAGAGGATTTGCGAGAAGAATTACAAGAAATAGATTACCTTTTTGGCATAATGCAAGATGAGGAAATAATAAGAACAATTCTTTCTTGTAAACCGTACAATATGGGTATTATCCCTAACTATTGTACTTATACCAGAAAACTTTCTAATGCCAAACATTATGCATATATCAAAATTTCAGAGGGTTGCGATCGAAAATGTTCTTTTTGTGCCATACCTCTAATCAAAGGGAAACACATATCACGTAAGATAGAAGAGATTGTAGACGAGACTAACGAGTTGATCCGACAAGGAGTCAAAGAAATCATACTTATAGGTCAAGATACATCATATTACGGCTTGGATTTGTATGGCAAAAGACGTCTTTACGATTTATTGAAAGCCCTTTGCTGTACCAATATACATTGGATAAGATTACAATATTCATATCCCAATCAATTTCCTATGGAAATCCTTGATCTAATGAATGAACAACCTAAAATTTGTCATTATTTAGATATGCCTTTGCAACATATCAACGATAGAATTTTAGCATCTATGAATCGCAACATTACATCCAATGAAATCATATCTTTGATTAACACCATAAGGAATAAAGTAAATAACATTGTTTTTCGTACTACTTTGATTGTCGGCTATCCCAGTGAAACACTATCTGAGTTTAAAGAGTTAAAACAGTTTATTAGTAAGATGCAATTTGACCGCATGGGAGCATTCACATATTCCAAGGAAGAAGGTACAAGGGCAGCTAAATTGAATGACAACATAACTGAAAATGAGAAGCAACGTAGATTAGACGAATTAACAAGTATTCAACAAGAAATTTCTTTTAACCTCAACCAACAAAAAATTGGTAAAATATTTGAGACGATTATTGATCGCAAAGAAGGAAATTATTTTATTGGACGCACAATGTACGACTCTCCTGAAGTAGATAATGAAGTTCTTGTTAAAGTAACAGAAAATCCTACTATAAAAATAGGCGAATTTTATAATATTCAAATACTTGATGCTACAGAATTTGATATTTACGGGAGACTTGCCAAATAAATGTTTAAGACATAAAGTAAATACAGTGCCACTTTGTAAAATTAAAGTGTGAGATTAATAAATTCTTTCTTGACTTTGTTTTCGTAAAATGGCACTATATTCATTTTAATTAAAATGGTAAAAATGCTAAGATTGGAAATAAAGATTAGCATTTTTTTGTTATATTCAAAAAAAAAAGTAATTTTGCAGCCAAATGAAATGTTAAACTAAAGGACACAATTATTAACAAATTAATACATTTTTTTATATGGCACGAATTAAAGTATTGTCTGACCTACAGACAATTAAAAAGGTTGCCTACGATAAAATGACCACTCGCATCAAAGGTAATGCTATTGGGTTACCGCAAATCAGAGTTGTTATGGCTACCTCAGGTATCGTATCAGGCGCCAAGGAAATTTTTGATTACATTCTAGAACAAGCAGACTTAAAAGGATTAGATGTAGTTGTCACTCAAACAGGCAGTATTGCAAAAGGCAATGCCCAACCTGTCGTTGTAGAAGTTGCATTATCAAACCAAAAGGTTCTAGTTTTTGAGAATGTTGACAAAAAGAAAGTCAACGAAATACTCAATGCAATAAAAATTTAGAGTTGTTAAACAACATAGTTATTAATCCATAAATAAAAGTATTTAAGGAGATTTTGATATGATTAAATACAAAATGCATATCCTTGTCTGCGGAGGTACTGGTTGTAGTGCTTCTTTAAGTAATCAAATAATGAAAAATTTAAAAGATAATCTTGTAGATAAGGGATTGGAAAACGATGTTCAGGTTATTCTAACAGGCTGTTTCGGTTTTTGTGAAAAAGGTCCTATCGTTAAAATAATGCCTGATAACACTTTTTATACCGAAGTAAAACCTGAGGACGCAAAAGAAATCATTGAAGAACATATTATAAAGGGTAGAAAAGTAAATCGCCTACTTTATTGTGACCCTGAAACAAAGGAACATATAGCAGACTCAAAACATATGGGGTTCTATAAAAAACAATTGCGGATCGCCCTTCGCAACTGTGGTTTTATTGATCCTGAAAATATTGAAGAATATATTGCCAATGATGGCTATGAGGCATTAGCTAAATGTTTGACAGAGCACTCTCCCGAACAAGTTATTGATATCATAAAAAAATCAGGTCTTCGTGGTAGAGGCGGAGCAGGATTTCCTACCGGTATCAAATGGGAGATTGCTTCCCAAAATCATGCTGACCAAAAATACATTGTTTGCAATGCTGACGAAGGAGATCCGGGAGCTTTCATGGACAGGAGTATATTGGAGGGTGATCCCAACAGTATTATCGAAGCTATGGCAATAGGTGGTTATGCTATAGGTGCAAGTAAAGGACTGGTTTACATACGTGCTGAATATCCATTAGCCATTCATAGATTGCAAATTGCAATAAATCAGGCCAGAGAGTATGGTCTCCTTGGTAAAAATATATTTAGTTCTAATTTTAACTTCGATATTGAATTGCGCTACGGTGCTGGGGCATTTGTTTGCGGAGAAGAAACAGCACTTATTCATTCTATGGAGGGCAAACGCGGAGAACCTACATTCAAACCGCCATTCCCCGCACAGAGTGGTTATTTAGAAAAACCTACCAACGTAAATAATGTAGAAACTTTTGCAAATATACCTATTATCATATTAAAAGGTGCTGATTGGTTTTCATCTATTGGTACAGAAAAATCCAAGGGGACAAAAGTCTTCGCACTTGCAGGACAAATTAACAATGTTGGGCTAATTGAAATTCCTATGGGGACAACGCTGAGGGAGATTATATATGAGATTGGAGGAGGAATAAAAAATGGAAAAAAGTTTAAGGCGGTTCAAACGGGTGGTCCGTCTGGTGGATGCCTAACAGAGAAACATCTTGATGTTGCTATTGATTATGACTCTTTGATGGCAGCTGGTTCTATGATGGGTTCTGGCGGTATGGTTGTGATGGACGAAACCTCGTGCATGGTTTCTATTGCCAAATTTTATCTTGATTTTACTGTGGAGGAGTCTTGTGGCAAATGTACACCGTGTCGTATTGGTAACAAACGTCTTTACGAAATTCTTGAAAAGATAACACAGGGTAAAGGAACAATGGAAGATTTAGATAACTTGCGTAACTTATCAAAGGTTATAAAAGATACAGCTCTTTGTGGACTTGGTCAGACTTCTCCCAATCCAGTACTTTCTACAATTGATAATTTTTGGGATGAATACGTTGAACACGTTCGAGAACATAAATGTCGTGCCGGTGTTTGTAAGGCTTTGATGAAGTATGAGATAGAACAAGAAATCTGTGTCGGCTGTACAGCTTGTGCTCGTAACTGTCCTGTCAATGCAATAACTGGAGAAAGAAAATCTCCACACTTTATAAATCAGGAAGTTTGCATAAAGTGTGGTACTTGTATAGAAAAATGTAAATTTAGTGCAATCAGTATTAAGTAATAAGGAGGGATAGTACAATGGAACAAATAGTAAATTTAACAATAGATAACAAATCCGTTCAAGTTCCTCAAGGAACATCCATATTGAGAGCTGCTGCTTCCGTAGGAGTTAAGATACCGACATTGTGTTATTATGAACTAAAAGGACAGAATATAGAAAATCGTCCGGGTGCATGTCGCGTTTGCGTAGTTGAAATAGAGGGGAGAAGAAATCTTGCACCAGCTTGTGCAACTGATGTAATGGAAGGCATAGTTGTACATACTCATTCATTAAGAGTCGTGAATGCACGAAGAACAATAGTAGAATTAATGCTATCCGACCATCCTGCTTCATGTTTAACTTGTGCAAAAAGTGGTAAATGTGAGTTACAGACATTAGCACAAGAACTTGGAATAAGAGATATTACATTCAAAGGGGAGCAATCTACATACAGAAAAGATTTGTCTCCCGCTATTATAAGGGATGTCAATAAATGTATAATGTGTCGTCGTTGCGAAACTGTTTGTAATAAATTACAAACAGTAGGAGCCCTATCTACTGTAAACAGAGGCTTTATGGCAGTAGTTGCAACAGCTTTCGAACAAGATTTAGCCAAAAGTCCTTGCGTTATGTGTGGTCAGTGCATTCAAGCATGTCCCGTTGGTGCTTTGGCAGAAGTAGATAATACACGCCAAGTCATAAATGCTATATGCGATCCGAAGAAAACTGTCGTTGTACAAACAGCTCCAGCGGTCAGAGTTGCAATTGGTGAGGAATTTGGTCTGACACCAGGAACACGAGTTACCGGAAAAATGGTAGCAGCACTAAGAAGGATAGGTTTTGATTATGTATTTGATACAGATTTTGCAGCGGATCTTACAATAATGGAAGAAGGTACCGAGATGTTAGGACGCATTGAAAAGTATATGAAAGGAGATAAAAATGTAAAATTACCTATAATGACTTCATGTTGCCCAGGCTGGGTTAACTTCTTTGAAACTTATTATCCTGATATGTTAGATATACCATCAACTGCTAAATCTCCGATGCAGATGTTCGGTGCCATTGCAAAAAGTTACTGGGTTGAAAAATTGGGTATCAAACGTGAGGATATGGTTGTAGTAAGTATTATGCCATGCGTAGCAAAGAAATTTGAATGTCAAAGAAACGAATTCAAGGTTGATGGCAATCCTGATGTAGATTATTCATTAACCACACGAGAGTTGGCTGAATTAATCAAGCAGTTCAATATCGATTTCAATACTCTACCAAATGAAGATTTTGACCGTCCTCTTGGAGAAAGTACAGGAGCAGGAGTCATCTTTGGTTCTACTGGTGGCGTTATTGAGGCTGCAACCCGTACAGCCTATGAACTGTTTACAGGTAAGAATTTATCAAATGTTAATTTCACTGAATTACGAGGTATGGAAGGTGTCAGGGAAACAACCATTGATTTCAACGGTACTCCTATACATATTGGAATTGCACATGGTCTGGGTAATGCCAGAAAGCTTCTTGACAGAGTAAAAGAAGGCAAAGAACTGTTTCATGCTATCGAAGTAATGGCTTGTCCTGGTGGTTGCGTAGGTGGAGCAGGACAACCTTATCATCATGGAGATTTTTCCAAGGTAGAGAAACGTTTCAAGGCAATCTACGACGAAGATGAGGAAAAACCTTTACGTAAATCTCATGAAAATCCTTATATCCAACAGCTTTACAAAGAATATTTAGGACAACCTTGTGGTGAAAAGTCACATCACCTACTTCACACTCATTATTTTGATAAATCTGGTAAGGTTGAATTTGTTAAGGAGTAAATTTTGTTTAACTTTTAATACATTTACAAAAATGGCAAAAGTAAAATTAGATGACAATAAGATACAAAAGATTAAAAATATTTGTGCTTCACACAATAATGAGGCTGGAGAAGCTATCAATATTTTGCATGAAGTACAAAATACATTTGGTTATCTCCCTGCGGAAGTGCAGGAATTGATTGCAGAACAAGTCCATGTTTCTGTTGCACATATTTATGGTATTGTTACGTTCTATTCGTTTTTCACAATGATACCTAAGGGAGAACATCCTATAAGCGTTTGCCTTGGTACAGCTTGTTATGTCCGTGGTAGTGAAAAGATTCTCAACGAATTCAAACGACAACTCGGTATCGGCATAGGAGAAACAACCACAGACGGAAAATTCTCAATCAATTGTCTTCGTTGTGTGGGAGCTTGTGGACTTGCACCTGTTGCTTTAGTAGGAGATAAGGTTTATGGTAAGATTACGGTAGAACAGGTCAAAGATATTATTGCGGAGTACAAAAATTAACTCTTTCATTATTCTAATAATATTATTATAGGGGGAAAGTACCTTAATTAAAGGTTGTCTTTCCCCCTTAGTTTCTGTTATATTAGAGTATATCTGTAACCTTGTATTTTGAAAATATTTTTTCACCTAATTTAATTTTTATTAGTTCTATTCCATTTATTAATTCCTCATTCTAATGTCCCACTTCATTAGACTAATGTTGCACATTAGTAAATCCTTGTCACACACTAATTTTTCAATTTGCCATTTAACGATTTCAATATTACGATTCATTTTGACAGTTATTATAAAAAATATAAAAGAATCAAAAATCCAATATACAAAAATATGTTTACTTGAATTGAAATCTAACATTATATTACTGAAAGAAACGTATAAATCATTAAACTAATAATTTAGGTTTTTTAAAGATAATATTTATTAAATTAAAAAAATATTACAAAAGAAAAAAATAAATATCAATACGGCAGAATTATTTACTGCGACGATAATTTAACACCTCAACCCCAAAAAAACAATAAGAAAAAACATACTAAACACAATGAAGGCTAGGAAATAATAAATGACATAGTTTTTTTTTGTATTTTTGCAGACCATTCCATATTTATCAAAAAGTCTGTGAAACAAAAAAATACTGAGTATATGAAAGAAGATATTATGACAAGTATTGAAAATCAGATCTTGTATGAAGATAATCATATGGTTATTATAAACAAAAAGAGTTCGCAAATAGTTCACGCTGATAAAACAAAAGATCAAAGCATGGACGAACTAATTAAAATCTATCTGAAAGAGAAATATAATAAGCCCGGCAATGTATTCATTGGAGTTGTACATAGATTGGATAGACCCGTAAGTGGTGCTGTCATTTTCGCTAAAACATCCAAGGCATTAACAAGATTGAACGAAATGATAAAAAATCATGAAATTAGAAAGATATATTGGGCAATAACTCGCAACACTCCTCCAAAACAGTCCGAGACTCTAAAAAACTACATTCTAAAAAATGAAAAAAATAATAAATCTTACATCACAAAGAATGTAAATCGTGGTCTTTATGCCGAACTTTCTTATACAGTTATTGCAAAAAGCAATTATTACAACTTGTTAGAAATTCATTTAGCCACAGGTCGTCACCACCAAATTAGATTGCAATTAGCAAATATTGGGTGTCCCATCAAAGGAGATTTGAAATACGGTTTTGTTCGTAGCAACCAAATTGCCAGCATATCTCTTCATGCTCGCAAATTGGAATTTATTCATCCTATAAGCAAAGAATTTATATCTATTGTTGCTCCATGTCCTACCGAATCATTATGGCAATACTTTGAAAACGCCCTATCAAATAATAATTATTAAAAAAATATTCTCAATACCAATACCTTACCAATTACAACGACGCTACCATCTAAGGAAAATTATAAACAGTTAGGTTTTTATCTAAGCTATAATAATTGATACACTTGTGTCAAAAGGATTGTAGGAAAAGAATTTATTAATGTCAGGCATCAATAAATTCTTTTTTCCATTTAGTAAAATAAAGTGGAACAACAATAAAATCAATTGAGAAAAAATTAGTATCTTTGCAGTCTTAATCATAAGAATCTATAAAAGATAATGACATTCGAACAATTAGGGTTGCAGCAACCTTTGATAAAAGCTGTACAAGACTTAGGATTTATCAACTGTATGCCTATTCAGGAACAAGCTATTCCAGTGATAATGCACACAAAAGTCAATCTTGTTGCCTTAGCACAAACAGGAACTGGAAAAACTGCTGCGTTCGGTCTTCCAATTATTAATAAAATCATAGATAACAACAGTAAAAACGCAATTAATGAAGGTAATAAATCCAAAGAATCTGAAAAAACAGATAACGATAAGGTTAAGCCACAAACTCTAATAGTATGTCCGACTCGTGAATTGTGCATTCAAATTGCTAATGATTGTAAAAAATTTGCTAAATACACACCTTGGTTAAAAATTGTACCAATCTATGGCGGTGCGTCCATAGAATTACAAATTAAAGAACTGAGAAAAGGTGCCCATATTATAGTAGCGACTCCAGGTAGATTAATAGATTTGTTAGATAGGAAGAAAATTCAACTTGAACAAGTGCAATGTCTTGTTCTTGATGAAGCTGATGAGATGCTTAATATGGGCTTCAAAGAAGATTTGGATAATATCTTTACCCGAACACCACAAGAAAAAAATACTTATATGTTTTCTGCTACAATGCCTAAGGAAGTAGAAGAAATTGCCTCCTCCTATATTGTCAACCCGACAAGAATACAAATTGGAGAACGTAATCAAGGTTCGGAAAACGTAAAACATTACTATTATTTCGTACATCAGAAGGATAGATACTTAGCATTGAAACGCATTGCAGACTTTTATCCGGATATCTATGCTATCGTATTTTGTAGAACAAAAGTCCAAACACAGGAAGTAGCAGATATGCTTATTAAGGATGGTTATAATGCTGATAGTTTGCACGGGGATTTGTCTCAAGCTCAAAGAGATCACGTTATGAGTAGATTTCGTTTGCGTAATATACAACTTCTTGTTGCCACGGATGTAGCTGCAAGGGGTTTAGACGTAAATAGTTTGACCCATGTAATAAATTATGAACTACCGGATGAACTAGAACAATACGTCCATCGTTCTGGTAGGACTGGAAGAGCTGATAAGCAAGGTATTTCTATTGCCATCATAAACCTTAAACAAAAAAAGAAAATTAAATCATTAGAAAGTCTACTCAAGAAGTCATTTGAACAAGCTAAAATTCCTACGGCAAACGAGGTTTGTAAAAAACAATTGTTTCATTTAATTAACCGTGTAGAGAATGTGGATACTTCAAGTGATGATATAGATGCTTTTATCCCGGAAATAACGAAACAACTTTCTTGGCTCTCACGCGAAGATCTTATCAAACACTTCGTATCACTTGAATTCACAGAACTACTAAAATATTACAAAGATGCTCCGGACTTGAACGTAGATGAAGTTGTAGAAAAAGAAAAACAACGAAGAGAAGAGGCTCGACGTAGCAGAACAAAAGGGAGAAATTCAAGACAAAGAGATTTTAATAAAGATCATTTTGCTACTTTATATATTTCCGTGGGATATAAAGATAAAATTGTCCCTCAAAGAATTATCGGAATGATAAATGAATATACCCCATCACGCAGGATAGAAATAGGAAGAATAGACATATCTAACGACTGTTCATATATAGAGGTCTCAAATGAGGGAGCAACGGATGTAATTGATGCTTTAAACGGACGGATAATCAGAGGGAGAGAAATCTTAGTCGATTTTGCAAATATAAATACAACAAATAATAAAAATAATAAAAGGGAAAATAGAACATACAAGCAAGATAATAAGTCAAGGTCTAACAAAGCAAAAGAAAACAACAAAAAAAGGAAAAACAAACTATAAGAAAGGAAAAGAAAATGAGAATGGTTGCAGCTTCTTTGCTTAGTGCTGATTTCGGGAGGCTAAAAGAAGAAATTGAAATGCTTAATCAAAGCGAGAACGATTGGGTGCATGTTGATGTTATGGATGGAAAATTTGTTCCTAACATATCTTTTGGACAACCCGTGATAAAACATATCCACAAATATGCAAGACAACCTCTTGATGTCCATCTTATGATTGAAGAACCAGATAGATACTTTGAAGACTTCAAGAACTGCGGAGCCAATATTCTGAGTGTTCACTATGAAGTATGTAGACATTTACACCGTTCATTAAGTATCATAAAAGAATTGGGAATGCAAAGTGCTATAGCTTTAAACCCGCACACTCCGGTTATTCTTTTGGAAGATATTTTACCTCTTTGTGATATGGTTTTGTTAATGTCCGTCAATCCGGGCTTCGGAGGACAAAAATTTATAGAGAATACATATAACAAAATTCGTTCTTTGAAGCAGATGATTAAAGAAAAGGGGTTACAAACATTGATAGAAGTGGACGGAGGAGTAAATACACACAATTCATCTTTACTTTATGAAGCTGGAGCTGATGTGTTAGTAGCTGGAAGTTCGGTATTTTCAAGTCCAAATCCCGCAAAAACAATACAGCAATTGAAAAAATAAAATAAAGTTATGGGACTATTTTTTAAACGTTACAAATTGGAAGATTTTAGTTCCTTATGTACTGATATTCATTCGCATTTAATACCCGGAATAGATGATGGAGCGAAAAGTATGGAAGAATCCATATCTCTTATTAAACAGATGTATGATTTAGGATACAGAAAGCTTATAATAACTCCTCATGTTCGCTATGGTTCATTTGATAATGATCCTACAACTTTTGAAAGCAAACTAAAAGAAGTACAAGATACATTACAGGAACATAACATTGGAATGAAATTGGAGGTAGGTGCCGAACACACTATGGATGATAGTTTTTTCAAATGCTACACAAATGGGACACTAAAGCATTTTGGTAAATGTAAATATCTACTAATTGAGTTTTCTTTTATTAATATGTTAGCAGGAATCAAGGATATTATATTTAAATTGCAAACTAAAGGGTATAACCTCATACTTGCTCATCCTGAAAGGTATCTTTACTTAACACAAGAGCCTGCAATAATTGATTATTTACACGACGCAGGAGTTCTTTTTCAGTTGAATATTCTTTCTTTGATAGGGTTTTACAATAAAGACACACAAAAATTTGCAGAAGAATTGATAAAAAGAGATAAAGTAGATATTGTGGGGACAGATTTGCATCACCAACCACATATAGAGGCTCTAAAAGAGGTTCTTTCTAACAAAACATTTGTTAAGCTCATAGAATCTGGTCGTCTGATGAACAATCGTTTTTAAATATTGTCCTTTATAACGTGTTGGTAGATAGCTTGAACTAACCGTAATCTCAAAAAATATATCGGAATACGAAAAAAATAAAAACAAAATACGAATGGAAATTTTAAATGCCATATCTCCTATTGATGGAAGATATAGAAATAAGGTAGAAGTTTTAGAAAATTATTTTTCAGAGAGAGCTCTAATAAATTATCGTGTAAAGGTAGAGATAGAATACTTTATTGCTCTTTGCAATATTCCACTTGAGGCTTTAAAAGACTTCAAAAGTAAAAATTTTGAATCACTTCGTAACATTTATCGTAATTTCTCCATATCAGATGCTCAACGGGTAAAAGATATAGAGAAGATTACCAACCATGATGTTAAAGCTGTAGAATATTTTATAAAAGAACAGTTCGATAAGATGGGACTATCTGCACATAAGGAATATATTCACTTCGGTTTAACTTCACAGGATATAAACAATACTTCAGTTCCTTTAACTATCAAGGATTGCAATGAAGAGGTATTGTTACCTCAGTTAAATGAAATAATTGATATCATTAACGAAAAGGCTACTGAATGGAAAAATATTCCGATGCTTGCACATACGCACGGACAACCGGCCTCTCCTACTTTACTTGGAAAAGAATTCAAAGTATTTGCTTATCGTTTAGAGCAACAACTATCTTATTTCGCAATGATTCCATTCAATGCTAAGTTTGGTGGTGCAACGGGTAACTATAATGCACATTATGTTGCTTATCCTCAATATGATTGGCTCAAATTTGGAGATAAATTTGTAACATCTTTGGGATTGGAACGTTCTTTATATACAACACAGATAGAAAATTATGATAATATGGCAGCATATTTCGATAATCTTCGTAGAATCAATACTATTCTTATAGACTTCTGTCGTGATATTTGGCTATATATTTCAATGGAATACTTTAAACAAAAAATCAAAGAGGGAGAAGTCGGGTCATCTGCAATGCCTCATAAAGTTAATCCCATAGATTTTGAAAATGCTGAGGGCAACCTTGGCATGGCTAATGCTATTCTAACCCACCTTTCAATGAAACTCCCCATTTCTCGTATGCAACGAGATCTTACTGATTCTACCGTTTCTCGCAATATTGGTGTTCCCATCGCTCATATCATGATTGCTTTAAGTTCCATCAAAAAAGGTATTGGTAAATTAATACTTAATGATCAAAAAGTTAATAATGATTTAGAAAATAATTGGGCTGTGATAGCAGAAGCATTGCAAACAATTTTGAGAAGTATTGATTATCCCAATGCATACGAAACCTTAAAAGCTTTAACTCGTACAAATGCTCACATAAATCGCAACTCAATCAAGGAGTTTATAGAAACACTTAATATCAGTGAGGAAGTAAAAGAAAGAATGCGTCGAATTACTCCGCAGAATTACATAGGAATTTATCCAGAAACAAAATAGATGTTTCAAAATGCCAAAAGAAAAAATTGTTTCTTGAAGTTAATAAATTGTTTCTTGAAAAGAAGTTTTTCTTTTCAAGAAACAATTTATTAACTTACCTCATTTATAAAACAATCGTATATAAAAAAATGACAAGAAAAGAAAAAGAATTTATAAAACAGACGGTAGGTAAATACAAGTCCAATTATATGCTGTATTTATTACTTGTCATTATAATGAGTGTATTTTCAGTTAGTTCTATTCTTTCTTTAAATAATTTCTTACAAATACTTTTTTCTACAAAAGATGAAGTAACAGTTTCTTCATCAGATTTAGATAAGTTACTTAACAATATTTACGGCTTCTTTTTAACTTTTGGCAAACACAAAGCACTTGTCTTTTTTACATTAATTATTCTTGTTATTTATTTACTTAAAGATATTTTTACTTGGCTAAGTCAGTATCAGATAGGACAAACACGCAATCTAATTGTTCGTGATATACGCTCTCTATTATTTGAAAAGTTTTCCTCACAAGATATATCCTTTATTGGCGAATATAAAAAGGGAGACTTGCTTTCGCGATTCTCTTCCGATATTGTGGAGTTTGAAGAAACTATACTAAAATCCATCCAAACAATAATAAATTCTGCTATTACCGTTTTAATATATTTTGCAATGCTATTGTATATTAATTCCTTCCTGACACTCTGTGCTCTATTACTGTTCCCTATTGTTGCACTATTAACATCAATACTTTCTCGTAAGTTGAGACGCTCGGCAAGGCAAATGCAAGATTCTAATGCACAACTTGTAGCTAACATAGAAGAAACTATCGGTGGCATAAGGATTATTAAATCCATGTCCGCAATAAGTTATATGAATAATAGATTCAATGATTTTAACAAAGATTATGCACGCTTACGAACAAAAGTTTACCGTAAAATAGATTTAGCATCTCCTCAAAGTGAAGTCTTCTCCTCCATCGTTATTGCTGTTTTACTGCTTATCGGTTCATCTCTAGTTATCAATACCTCTCAATTAAGTGCAACTATGTTTATCGTATATTTAATTTTATTCATCCTTATTATAAAACCGGCAAAAGATTCATCCACTGCATATTACAACCTCAAACGCGGGACAGCTTCTCTCAATAGGATAACCGAAATAACGAGCAGTGCAAATATTATTAAAGAACCTAAAATAAGTAAAAACTTCCCAAAACTAAACAAAGGCATAATATTTAAAAATGTGAACTTCGCCTATACAAGAGAACAACAAGTATTAAAAAATATCAATTTTACTTTTGAAAAAGGAAAAACTACAGCTATTGTCGGGACATCGGGTAGTGGCAAAACAACAATGACAGACTTAATTGAAAAATTTTACCAACTAAACTCCGATTGTGGTGATATATTATTTGATGATATCTCTGTCAATGATATGTCAGGTGAAGAGATACGCAAAAATATTGCAGTAGTAACACAAGAAACAGTACTTTTTAACGATACCATAACCAATAACATAGCTTTTGGTGGCGACTACTCACAGCAGGAGATTATCTCTGCCGCCAAGACAGCTAATGCGATGGAATTTATAGAACAACTACCTCAAAAATTTGAGACAAATATAGGCGATAAAGGAAATATGCTAAGTGGTGGTCAAAAACAAAGAATATCTATCGCAAGGGCTGTACTCAAAGATTCTCCAATATTAATCCTTGATGAAGCGACAAGTGCATTGGATACAGAAAGTGAAAGAAAAGTTCAAGAGGCTTTGGATAACATAGCAAAGGGACGCACGACTATAATTATTGCTCATCGTTTAAGTACAATAGTTGGTGCAGATAAAATAGTAGTATTGCAGGATGGACAAATCAAAGAGCAAGGCACTCATGGGGAATTATATAAGCTTGGAGGTATTTACTACAATCTCTATTTAATGCAACAAGTTGGATAATACATCTTATATAAAATAGGTGTAATACGCAAGTTGTTTCAATAAAAACTAATCTTACATTTACTAATAACACAAAAAAGACATTTTATTCTAATTTATCTCAATTTATACTAACAATCTTTTTTTCTTATCATACTGCACTAAATGATAGATTGTATTTATATTCTCCGTTATTATTGTCATCATTCTAACGATACAATAATTTTGCAAATACTTTTTCAAAAAACTGAAAGCATACACTTGATTGGAAGTATTACATAAGAAAAATTTCCCATTTGCTTTCAATTGTGTTGTTGAGCTGATAATATCTTTGTAAATACCTTATACATACTCCTATTTTACTATAACATACATATGGGATATCTTTTACCATTATATGTTTTTACCTAATTGAATTATTCCTGTTTTTGTATTGCCCCCTACCCTTATCTGAAATAATATTTGATTGTCTGAAAACATTTACCTATCTTTACCGTTGGAATGCTATAGGTTATGATTGGTACAATTATCGGCATATTATTAGATTTGTATATCCTAATGTGGTTTATCTACATATATGTTTCTACACATAATGAATGCTGTCATAATCCTGATTTATTTTAGAAACGTTTTTGGAGAAGATAATTTTTTCAATTCTTTTGGATCAATAAAGCAAAGTTGTGTAGTCTTCATTGTTATATATAAATAGCCCGATCGCAATCTTTGTTTCCGAACTGTTGAATCATCCATCTGTTCGGTGTCTGTAGGTAAAATATATCTTATTATAGTGCACATTTAGCAATAGAATCCTATCGGTATTGACATTCAACAGATAACGCTCTATAAGTTGTCTAACTGAAGGATACCCTACTGGTTCAGTAGTACAACCGAGACTAAAAGGAAAACCTGTCATTACAGGAAAGATATTCTTATCAGATGCTGTGTACTTCCAAGTAGGAAGTATAGCTCAGAAAAAACAAGTAGAAAAAACTTGTCAATTAGCTTTTGTAAAACAATCTGTCAAAGATGTAAAAAAGAAGTTGAAAGACAAATCAACACTATGTACAATCAACAAGGAAACAAAAGAGGTGGTATTTAACTCGCAAGGTGTAGAGTATTATTACCAAAATATGTTAAATAACGAAAATTTTAGGGTAAAAAATCTTATTTTGTTACAAGTAGATAAATATGTTAATAAAGCTAAATGTGTAGACAGAAAAGTAAGTGATACAACGCATAATACATCAACAAGAAAAAAAAAGAGTTAAAGAAAAGATAGACTATACCTTTTACTTTCACATACACCTACCCTAAAAGAAAAATATTACATACATTTAAGTAGGTATAAAAAAGGTACAGATAATGAAAATAAATTTTACTTATATTCTATAATTAAGAGATTATCTCAAAATATTTAAACGTATAATTCTGATATCAAGATATACACGAAAAAAATTATATCGTTTTAGGTTGTGAAGTCAAAAAAGAATTTTAATGGCAAGCAAAAAATGATTATGACAATAAAAAAAAATTAGCAAGATATTTAAAAGCGTAGCCTACAGAACCACTAACTTTATTGATAATATGCCACAACGTATTGCCGGGCAGCCTGCTATCAAACACGCTTAAAAAAACTTCAAAAACAAGGTTTCAAAGGCGATGTGTGAAAAGAGATATAGCAACGAACACTGTCATCAATGGCATACCGCTACAACGCCAAATGACATTCCTCATGACTGATACGAAACGTACCAACAGGCAATACGTGAGACTTAGGTCGTAACATCAAAGTATCATCCAACAAAGGCAAAGTCAATATTTTCTCTAACAAAACTTACGCCAAGGTGCATAACGAGAGAATGAATACGAGTAGAAGAGCAGGCTTCACTATGAGCAAACATTAGTTTATCAGTCAGAACAACAATCTTACTAAGGATATAAGCAGTGCAGTACAGAGATAATTAAAAAATATTGAAAAACAAATAAAAAAGTATTATACATATATTAAAATAAATAACATTATTCATTTCACTCTATTATATATCAAAAATAAGTAATATTCATTCAATACTAAAATATTCTCTATAGCCATACCAGTATGACTAAAAAAACAAATACTTCTTAGCACAAAATCTATCACACATCATGATTGACATTTTGTCTTTCTACTCATATAAATCTATCGTTTTGTATAATATATTAAAGGATTTTCAACATTTCCTTATCAAAATACTTTGTAGATTAAAAAAAGGTTATAACTTTGCCGTATCTAATTTAATAGGCTGATGAAAGAAATATTTTACATATTGCTTTTCATGGTTTCGTTGAGTACGAAAAAGGTTATTATATCAATCAACTTAGAGATAATATTTCTTTATTATAAAATTCTATCTATTTATTCGGATTTTAGAAAAGACAAAGTCTTTTGTAATACTGTATCTGGTATCTCTCAACCGTCTTCATCAGACTATATTTGGTTAATTGGGAAAAATGATTTGGACTAATCCAGCCGAGTGCTTTTCTTATTTTTTTCATTATACACTCGGCGACACAGGGTCAAACAAAAACAAAAGAAATAAAAAATTACGGAGAAAATGAATTATGTGACAGTTTTTGGGCATTAATCATAAAAATTAATGAAAAATGAAAAAAACTACAAAAATAATGGTAATTATTGTTGTATCAACAATATTATTATCTGTCTCTTTTAATGTGGAAGCAGAAAAAGAACAGCAGTTTACTGAATTTAATATTCATATAAGAAATGGGAAAAAATGTGAGGATGGAAAATATAGATACAAAAATATGTCACAACGTATCGACGGGAAAAAGTTAACTGTTTATTGTATAGATCCTGGCGATTTGGAATGTCCTGTTGAAATAACAGTATTAGTAACGATTGTTACAGGAGTCCCACAGCATGATGCAATGATGACTGCAATTGACCAAGTAAAGGATAAAATTTTTAACGGAGAAAGAAAAGGCAAGTTAGTTTATAGAGATATCTTATATTCTTGGGGAAATGGGATTTTACACCAGGATGGTCAATATGAAATGAATTTATCTGGAATACCTTATAGCATGATACAATGAATATAGTTCCTAAAATTAAGTATGCCTGGTTTACGGGCATACTCTTATTATTTAGCAATATTATGTACGCTCAAACAAAAATAAAATCTTTTGATTTATTTGAGAGAGAAACTGATATGACCAATGTAACAAAAATCAATAACAACTTAAATGAGTTATTATTGATTGAGGAAAACATGGAAGAGTTACCATACTTCTTCGTAATGCAAATCAAAGATAGTTCAATATTACTTGATAGTGTGGAAAATATAAAAATCGCATATATCCGTGATACTGACACTGTGCATTATAATCCTCTTATAAGAGCTAATTCCCTATTTTATACAAAAGATACTTTATTCTTGTCTTTCGGACGTGGATTAGCTATTTACACAAAAAAAGAAGAACATTTTAAAATATCAAAAATAATATCTTTTGATGAGAACGATGATTTCTCTAATATAATTGGTTATAAAAATGGGGTATTGGTATTAGGCAATCAATATTATAGAAATAAAAAACATTATGATCTTGCATTATATGATATCAATAGCAATACCTTTCTTAACAAAGATATAATAAATACTGGTAATTCCATACTATTGAATTATTATGATAATTTCAATATGTTTGCCTCCAATAATAAATACATTTCCGTAATCAATACTATAAAACCAATAGTTCTTTTATACGATTACAATCTCAACTTAATTGATTCTATAAATTTTGCTTTCAATAACGATTATTTGAAAACACAGCATATTTTAGATACAAATGTTTTTGTAAATCAGTCTCTGATTGACATTAAGCGTCCTAAAAATATTATGTATTTTTTAGATAAAATTAATATCTTAAAATATACAACCTATGTAAGGCAAAGTTTCATAAAAGACGATAATTTATTGATATGTTCGTGGGAGGGAGATAGAGAAATTTGTAATTTGATTGAAGTAAATGTCAATACTAAAAATAAGAAGATTTTATTATCATTTCCACTATGGTCTAACGAGGACTCTTTTAATGCATTAAATAAAGGAACTGTTATGTCCTTATTCTCAAATGGAATTTTCACAAATAACAATACTAAACTAACCGAAAATGAAGAAAATATTATTTACACTCTGGATATGTATTATTCCAACCAGTTGGATTTCAGCACAACAGACAAATAATTTATTGACATTAGAAACAAAGAAAACTGATACCGTACGAGTTGATCTATCAGAATATTACTATATTATTGTTTTTGATGAATATTTCTGCAAAGCTTGTTATAAAAATCTTTCAGATGAAAAGATTTTAATGATTTACAATAAAAAAGGACTGGATAAGATAGATAGAATTAGTTTATATAACAGTATAAAAAAAATATACAAATCTGCTGATATTTATTTTGTTTGTACTACTCTACCAAAAGACTTTAAAATAAATAGGATAACAAAATATGATAATGGCAAACAGAAGATTTCTCTATCAAAAATTTATTGAATGAAATTCTTTTCGTAAAGGGAAAAAATAATGTGGGACAGCATCTAAATAAAGTGTGATTTTATTTTACTATTTCTTGACATTATTGTGTTTTCTTAATGAAAAAGTAAATATCTATTGCAATATAATTAATCAGCATTATCGCTGCTATCGCTATATTTACTTGAAGCTAGTACGTCTATTTTCTAAGCAATTTTAACCTATGTATGTTTTTAATAAGTCGTGTAATAAAACCCATTTGTATCACATACTACATCTACTTGAAATAATATTTAAGTTTGGAGATAAAGTAAGAAATTATACATATCATCAATTGTTTATACAAATACTTTATTTTATTATAGCCTTTTTTATCTGTGTTTATAACAAAATAAGTTATAATACATTAAACGTCACACAATAGCAATATGAAAAGATATTTCAGAGTATGATAAATGTTCTTATATCTTTAGAATAAAGGAATACCAATGCCAATTACACATTACTAATTCAGAGTAACTGATTGTGTAAATATGTGAAAACATGACTCATTGATAACTATCTATTCCTTTACATACAATACAA
Source organism: Bacteroidales bacterium (assembly GCA_052170555.1). GTDB lineage: Bacteria > Bacteroidota > Bacteroidia > Bacteroidales > P3 > Scybalousia_A. Next base: position 75,569 of record JBQNAI010000009.1, read on the forward strand.
TTTGTATCATTTGTTAGTAGAAGCAAACGATAACGAGCAAACAATAAGTATAATAAAAACAATATATTTCAATATTAATTGATCATCATAAAGCGACATACCTTAATTGTCATTTAACGGCACCTTATATACTTCATTATTGCTTTTACATCCCAAACTATTATCAGATTGTCATTATATTGATAATTTTTA
>JBQNAI010000010.1:0-61519 GCA_052170555.1 Bacteroidales bacterium
ATCTTCGTTGCAAATTTTACATATTTTATTTCAGGAAATAAGATCTAACAATTGATAAATATCTTTTTCAATTTTTGCATATAATATTAATACTCAAAACAGCCTATATTACAATTAAAACAATACCCTTATTTATCACGTAGACTATTTTCCTTATTGATAATTTCCAACGGGTCTTGCATTGTATCTAGTTGGATCATACGTCTTGCTGTTGCCACATGCGGATTGTTCGGATAACGTTTTATATATTCTTCAAACGCAAGTATGCTACCTTGTTTATTAAGGCAGACATCATTTAACACTACACCTTTGAAAAAATAGGCAGCTCCGACTTTTTTTCCTGTCGGGTAGTCCTTAATTATCTTGTCAAGACAATAGAGTGCAGAATCACAATTTTGCATTGCTGCATAAATGTTATGCATCTGAAAAAGATAAAACTCACTCATGGTGTCCTTTGGGTAATCTTTGATATAACTACCGTAAAGGGCAATAAGAGTATCGGAAACGGCTTTATTGAGCATCGTAGGATTGGAATTTATTTTATCTGCATAAGACTGTATTTCTTTTTGTCGTTGCTGCAATTTGTTTTCCTGCGAAGAACATGATATGCAAATGAGACTCAATATTCCTATTAATGAGACTTCAACGATATTTGCAATATTGGTTTTCATATCTTACTTAATCATTTTATAATCCGTACGAATCTTATTCTGTTCTATTTCTTTTAGTCTACGTTTAAGGAAAGCTCGTTTGATGTTTGATAATCTCTCTATAAAGACTTTTCCTTGCAGGTGATCAAACTCGTGTTGAAATACCCTTGCTCTTATACCAGACAATACTTCTTCGTGAGAGACGAAATCTGTATCCAAATACTTTACTCTAACTTCTTTGGGACGAATAACTTCTTCGTGAATACCCGGAACAGATAGACATCCCTCTTCAAATGACCATGTATCCTCTGATTTGTCTATTATCTCTGGATTTATCATTGCTATTTTCCATCCCTCTGCTTCGGTATATGTCTCTTTGAATACATCAGTATCTATTACTAACAGACTTATTGATAAATTTATTTGTGGAGCCGCAAGACCCACTCCGTTTGCATTGTACATAGTATCAAACATATTTGCCACCAATTCTTTTATGTGTGGATAGTTTCTATCTATGTTTTCTGTTTTTTTCCTTAATATTGTGTGTCCGTAGCCGACTATTGGAAGTATCATACTGTTTGTTTTGTGTTTTTATTGATTTTCTTTGTCTTTATTAAAGATGGTTCATTTGAATTCCTCCTTGATACATTTTCATGAAGTCCTGCAGGATTAGAACTGCTGCGATAGTATCTACAAGTCCCTTTTCTTGTCTTTTTTTCTTCTTCATTCCACTTTGAGCGATTATTTTAGAAGCCATTTTACTCGTATAGCGTTCGTCAATCATATATATATCCATATCAGTAAAGGTATTAGAAAGATTGTCTACGAATACTTTGACTGTATTTGCTATTTCGGACGGCGTATTGTCCATTTGTTTTGGATTACCAACCACAATCAAATCTACTTCTTCCCGTTTCATGTAATCTTCCAAGAAAGGGAATATCTCCAGCGTAGAGACGGTAGTTAATTTTGTTGCAATAACTTGTCCGTAATCACTAACTGCTAATCCTACGCGTTTTTCTCCATAATCTATTGCTAACAATCTTCCCATAATACTAACTATTTCTTTTCAGAGTTGCAAAGTTATGTATATTTTTTGCAATGTGCAAATATCTATGCAAAAATCTAGCAAATCAACTTTTAAAATTTAAATCCGTATTTATATATACGGTGTAGAGGTAATTGATAATAATATATTGATTGTATATTACAATTTACCAATGCAGAGAAACAATTCATTAAAGTCCCACACTAATTCATTAAAGTCCCACATTAATAAATTAGTGTGGGACTTTAATTTTATCATATGGCAATATGTTAAATTTTATTGAAAAAAGACTAAAATTATGTGAAATTAGACTGTAAATGTTGTATGATCTTGTTAAGATGATGCTGTGTGTGGTAAAAATATTTTGACATACCATATTAGTTAGTAATTGGTTAAATTTACTAATGAGAACAAATTTTTTTTTGAGATAGAAATTAATTATTACGATTTAGTATTACAGACAAAAAATAGGGAAAATAGACGATTTTATTATTTGAAAAATATGTAAATTTGCAAAATGTTTTAGATTTTTTAATTGTAATAGAAGAATATTATGGTAATTGCTTATGAGAATAAATACATTCAATGAAGTAATTATACTATTCTTTATAGTATTGGTGGGAGATATTTTTGCACAAAGTACCGTTGTTAACGGGATTGTGCGAGATAGCAAAACGGGGGAGGTAATACCTTATGTGAATATTACTACCAATACGAAGTCATCAGTTTTCGTAGGGACTATTACTGATGAAAAAGGGAGATTCTCATTAAAAGCTTCTCAGAATTTTGATACCATTATATTGCAATTTATAGGTTATCAGACTATAATGAAAAAAATTGCTCCTCATACCAAGCAAAATTTAACCATAGAGATGACACCTCAGGCTGTAATGTTGAACGAGACTGTGATTGTGGGTAAAAAGGAAAAGTATAGGCGGAAAAATAATCCCGCTGTCTTGTTTATGGAAAATGTACAAGCTCATAAACGAGATAATAGTATAACTTCTCAAAATTTTTATCAGTATTGCAAACATGAAAAAATAGAAATTTCGCTTCTTAATATAGATGATTCTCTTCGTTACAGAAAAGGATTCAAAAAATTAGGATTTTTATTTGATAACGTGCAGCGTTCAGAGTTTTCGGACAAAAACTATATGCCTGTCTACTTTATGGAAAAACTTTATGATGAGTACTATCGTAAAACTCCCACATGTACTAAAACTATGTTGATGGGACAGAAGGATATTACAATAAGTAAATTTATAGAAACACAGACTATAGATTTTATGTTGCAAGATGTGTTTGGTGATGTTAATCTTTATGATAACAATATAAGAATATTGAGTAATGATATAATATCTCCTCTTGCTCCTTTCGCTACAAGGTTTTATCAATTCTTTCTAACAGACACTCTTTTGTATAAAGGGGATAGCTGCATCGTAGTTGCATTCAATCCTGCTAATATGCGTGATATAGGATTTAGTGGAAAACTTTGGGTAACTAAAGATAGTTCATATGCTATAAAAAAAATTTGTTTGGACTTCCCTAAAAAAAGTATTGTTAACTTTGTAGAAAATCTTAGTTTGAACCAAGAATATACTAGGATAGATAATCAGTTATGCTTGACGGAAAATAAAGTTTTAATGGAGGGAAATGTATTTGGTGTTATGATACATGGTAAAAAGCAGACGTTTTACAACGGATATAAATTTGGTATTGATAGGGGTGAATCATTTTATAATAACAACGACGTTACACAGCGAGTAGAGGGTTTCAATAAACGCGGTAACACATGGTGGGAAGACAATCGTATAGTACCACTTACGACAAATGAAATCAATATTTATGAGATTCCTACCAAACTTAATTCCATTACATCATATAAAGTATTGGTTAATACGTTAATGGCATTTGTTTCGGGTTACATTGATTTTGGTAAATTTGATTATGGACCATTGGAAAACACACTTTCGTGGAATAATGTAGAGGGAATTCGTTTTAGATTAGGAGGTAAGACGAATATTAAGTTTGATAAGCATATTTTTCTCAATGGTTTTGTTGCTTATGGTACAAAAGATAAAACTCTTAAGTACAATGCTGAAATTATGTACAATTTTGCAGATAAGCTTTATCATCAATGGGAGTTTCCTGTCAATCTTTTGACCATTGGCATGGAGAAAAATACTGATATCCCTGGACAAAGTCTTCGTATGGGAACTTATGATCGTTTATTTTTGTCGTTTAATCGTGGTGACATTGATATCATGACTCTTAATACAAGATATTATGCTGAGTATTGGTATGAAACAATGTCTCAATTCTCAACAAAACTTCGTATTGAACATAAACAAATCGTTCCTTTAGCAAGTTTGAAGCATACTTTTCACTCTATTAATACTGATATAACAGGCAGTTATCATACTGTGTATAATAAAGAAAATCCATTAACAACCACTACCTTCAATTTAGAAATTCGCTATGCTAAAAACGAACAATTCTTTCAAAGTCAGAAATATCGTATGACTATGAATACGAATGCACCAATTTATGTATTGAATTATTCTCATGGTGCTAATATTTTCGGTGCTAATTACACCTTTCACAAGCTTCAAATGGAGATTCAAAAGAGGTGGTTTTTGCTTTCATTTGGATATCTTGACCTTTCGGTGCAAGGAGGTAAGATTTTTGGTCAAGTATCTTACCCATTGACTTTCGTCCATCAAGCGAATCAAAATTGGGCCTACCAAGATGAGTCATTCAATTTGATGAATTATTTTGAATTTGTCAGTGATTACTATATTCAAAGCATACTTAACTACAATTTTAATGGATTTATCTTCAACCGTATCCCACTTGTGAGGTCGTTGAAGTTAAGGGAAGTGTTTGCTGTGAAAACTATATGGGGGGGATTGACGGAAAAGAATACACCTTCGGCAAAAAATAATTTGATAGACTTTGCTCGTAACAGCAAGGGGCAGTATCGTACCTATCATTTGGAAGAAAAACCATATATTGAGGCGAATATCGGTATTGATAACATATTTAAGGTGCTTAGATTGGATTATGTGTGGCGATTTACTTATTTAGAGAATCCTAATGTATCAAGATGGGGAATAAGATTTAGATTGAGATTTACATTTTAAAAAGTTTAGCAAATTGTATTTACAATAAATTGTAACAAAAATATAAAATGAATTATGCGATCATAGCGGCAGGAGAAGGAAGTCGGTTAAGACAAGAGGGATTTGAAAAAACAAAACCTCTGGTTCAGGTTGGTGGAGAATATCTTGTGGAAAGACTTATAAGAATATTCAAACAGAATAATGCCAAAACTATATCTATTATAATAAACGAACAAAGTTCAGAATTAAATTCTTATCTTAGCGGTAAGGATTGGGGTGTTAATATTAACTTAATAGTAAAAAATACTCTTTCTTCATTACATAGTTTTTGGAATATCATAAGACAGACGGGTATTGAAGAGTGTTGTCTAACTACCGTTGATACTATTTTTAATGAAAGGGAATTTGCAGACTATATATCTTACTTTCAAGCGAACAAGGATGTAGATGCATTGATGGCAACTACAACATATATAGATGATGAGAAACCTCTGTATATTCAAACAGATATTCATGATAATATATTGGCATTTTATGATGTTCCAACTATATTTGATGTAAGGACTATTTCATTTGATGAAATTGATAACAAGAAAGAATTTAAACAAATGCAGCCGTATTTCAATCAAGTGTCTGCGGGTATTTATTGTCTTAGAAAAAAAGCGATAAATAAGGCAGACGATTGTATTAAAGCTAATATTTCTCGGATGCGAAATTATCAACGTTCTCTCGTTGAGGGAAAATTGAAAGTTAAATCTTTTAAATTTTCAAAAGTTATAGATGTTGATCATCTTGAAGACATAAAGAAGGCGGAGGATTTATTATCTCATTTTAAAACTATCGTACTTTGTCTTGAGAGGTTGCAGGAATATTCTCCTAATTCTCAGAATAAGGACAAAGAAATCATAAATGCCGTAAAAAAAAGATTGATTGATGAAGGTTTTATGGTTGAATGCAAGAATGAAAAGTATATAAATTTTAACAGTGAGTATTATCCGTTAGTTATTTCAATGGCGAGAAATTTACAGGTAATACAAGGATTAAAAAAATGGGAACAGCAGGGTTGTAAAGTTATCAATTCATCTCAGGCATGTTTGAATTGTTATAGGGCAAGACAGATAAGAATTTTACAAGATAATAAAATAAGCATTCCTAAAACGGAAATAGTGACTACAAATTTTAATATTGAAAATTGGGAATCGGAATTAAAATATTTAGATTGTTGGATTAAACGAGGAGATTTTCAAACAGTTGAAAAGATAGATGTAGTTAAGGTTACTAACAACGAAGAGATGCAACGCGTATTGGATAACTATGTTTCAAGAGATATAAATACGGCTGTTATTTCTCAAAATATAGAAGGAGATATAGTAAAATTTTATGGTGTTTTGCAGACAGAGTGGTTTTATTACTCATATCCAACAAAGGATAAATTTGGTAATATTATCAATGACTCACAAGAAAGAATTAAATTTGATAGGAAAGAATTTGTCAATACATGTCAGAGAGCTGCAAAGGTACTTGGTTTGGATGTTTATGGAGGAGATGCAGCCGTAGATAAACAAGGCAAATTTTATATCATAGATATAAATGATTTCCCCTCTTTTTCTGCTTGTAAAGACGAGGCAGCAAAAAATATAGTGAGAATATTATGCGAAAAATACAAAGTAAATTAATATAAATTTTAGACAAGTAATATGAATGACGATAGTCAAAATAACAAAGTGGAGATAAATTTTAGAAACTCTTTGAAGTCAAACGATACCGAAGAATGGTGGGACATTCATTTCAATCGTCCTATAGGCTATTTTTGGGTTAAGTGTGCTATCCCTTTACATGTAACACCTAATATGATAACTATAGCAAGTATCTTTATAGGTGCAGTGGGTGGATACTTATTTTATTTCAATGATTTGAAACTTAACCTTATTGGTATGTTTCTTCTCGTTCTGGCAAATACATTTGATTCGGCTGATGGACAGCTTGCACGACTTACAAATAAGAAAACGCGACTTGGTCGCATACTTGACGGACTTGCAGGGGATATTTGGTTCTTTGTTATTTATCTTTCGTTGGTTTTACGCCTCACTTGTTTGGAAGGATATCCCATTGTAGGTATATGGATTTTGGCAGTAGGAGCAGGATTGTCGCATATATTGGCTGCGGGTATGGCGGATTATTATCGTAATGTACATTTGTTTTTTACAAATGGCGAAAATGGTAGCGAACATGATACATCTGTTAAACTTAAATCGGAGTTTAAAAATACGAAGTTCAGAAATAAACCGTTCACTAAGGTGTCTCTTTGGTTTTATTTGAATTACACTAAAACGCAGGAGGCATTATCTCCCAAGTTTCAAGCTTTTTGGACAACTCTTATTACAATGTATGGTGATAATATACCAAGAGATTTGTGTAGTGAGATAAGAGAAAAAAGTAAAAAGTATATGCCATTGACCAATATTTTACAATTTAATACTCGTATTTTATTTCTTTTTTTGTCTCTATTGATAAAATGTGTTTGGCTTTATTTCGTATTTGATTTAATTGTTATGAACGTTATACTAGTTTACTTGATAGCAAAGGAAGAGAAGTTGTTTAATAATTATTATGAAGAGTTGAAACATATAGGCCAAATGAAATGGAAATAAGATGACGACAGAAAAAATTAAAGTGAGACATTAGTAAATTCTTTTCAAAAAAGAATTTACTAATGTCAAGAAAGAAACTTGGGAAATGTTATTTTAGGTGAAGAAAGTAAGATAAATGCAAATGAATAAGAAAAATAAAATAGGTTTATTCTTTTTTTGTTTGGGTATTATCATTATTCTGATGATGCTTTATGACTTAGGTTGGACAGTTTTGGTAGAAAATTTACGTAGGGTTGGATTTTGGATATTCCTTATTATTGCTTCCCGTCTTTTGATTTACCCTTTAAATACTATGTCCTGGAGAACGTTGTCTTATTTAACTAAAGAGGAAAGAAAAAGGATATCTTGGCTACGTATGTTCAGACTTACTATTAGTGGCTATGCGATTAACTACATTACTCCGGTGATGGCCCTTGGTGGAGAACCTTATCGTATTATGGCTATGAAAAAAGACCTGGGGGTAAAGCGAGCAACATCAACTGTTTTGAATTATGCTATGATGCATATTTTATCTCATTTCGTTTTTTGGATAATAGGTTTTCTGCTTTTGTTATTTTTTGATTCATACAAAACACCTCAAATTGTTTTTATTTCCTCATTAGCTTTTATAGGTGTGAGTTTGTTGTCAATACTCTATATAATAAAAGCGTATAAAAAGGGAATGATTGTCAGTTTCTTTAAGTTTATCTGTCTTATTCCTATTTTGGGTAGAATCATCAAGAAAAAAATGACAGAGGATTTAAAAAAAATATTGAAAGATACGGATAAACAGTTTACGAATTTATACAATCATCATCGCAATGGATTTTACAAAGCATTGTTTTATGAAACGCTTTCACGTATTTTGTCGTGTGTAGAAATTTTACTAATTTTGTGGTCAATTGGTATACATATTGACATAATAGATGCTGTGATTATTGTAACTTTAACTTCATTGATTGCCAATATCGGCTTTGTTTTCCCTATGCAGGTAGGTATTAGAGAGGGAGCTTTGGCATTTGCATTGGGATGTGTGGGTGTTGTGAGTTCTATGGGTATAGTTGTAGGTATTATTACACGAATTAATGAATTGATTTGGATAGTTATAGGGATGGTAATGATAAAAGTGAAACGTTTTGGAAAACATTAGGGTATGAAAGATAAAGAAAAGGCTGTAATATTTGATTATGGAGCAACGCTTGATACTAATGGTGTCCATTGGTATCATATCTTTGCGAAAGAACATCAAAAATATAATCCCTTTTTGGTAGATGAGCAATTAAGGGAAGCATATATTTATGGGGAAAGGCAGATTGCATTAACACATTCCATAGATAGTATGCATAATTTCTTGGATACTTTGGTTATTAAGATTGATTTGCAATTTGATCACCTATATAATAGTGGATTAATAAAAAAAGAGTACCGTTATACGCAAGAAATAGCAAACTATTGCTATCAATTTGCAAAAGAACATACACAAAGAGTTCGTCCTTTGTTAGAAAAACTCAATGGAGAGTATAAGATCGGTCTTGTTTCAAACTTTTATGGTAATTTGGATGAAGTTTTGAAAGATTTTTCTTTATGGGAGTGTTTTGATGACGTAGTTGAAAGTGCTGTTGTTGGTATTAGCAAGCCTGATAAACGACTTTGGTTGTATGCGTTGGAAAGATTGCAGACAAAACCTGAAGATTCTATAGTTATAGGAGACTCTTACAAGAAAGATATCATACCAACAAAACAATTAGGTTGCTCAACAATTTGGTTAAAAGGAAAAGGATGGTTGGGAAGTCCGATCAATACAGCATTTGCTGATGAAATAATTACTGATATTCTGCAAGTAGGTGATATTTTGCAGATTTAAGTGAAGTAAATTTGTATAACAATATATTGAGATAGTAAAGGAATAAGGAGAAATAATGATATTGTGCAATAAAGAATGGACTTCTATTATAGAAGAATAAAAATATAATAATTAATGTGAGAAGTATTTTAATTTTATTAATTACAACACGTTCAAATACTTTATCCTGAAAAATATTGTGTAAAGCAGAATAATTAGAGTTAATATATCATACAGTGATAAAATAAAAAATAAAAGTTATATATGATATAGATGAATTGAAATAAGTAAATTAGACATTAACATAAAGTAACAAAATATATAAAAGTAGTTTAACAAAATGGAAAAAATAAAAATTGCAATTGCAGGCATAGGAAATTGTGCCTCTGCATTGATTCAAGGATTGGAATATTATAGTCATTTTGATGATCCTTGTACTCCTGAGGGTATGATGGCCAATAGTATCGGTGGTTACACGGCTAAGGACATAGAAGTTGTTGCTGCCTTTGATATTGATGCAAGAAAGGTCGGTAAAACCTTAGATGAGGCAATTTATGCCAAACCCAATTGCACTATAGATATTATTGAACCCGACAAATTTCCTAAAAGTAAAATTATTGTTCAAAAAGCACCGGTTATGGATGGAGTTTCGCAACATATGACTGATTATGATAAATATCCTAAGGAGAATACTTTTGTTGTTGATACGGAACATGAACCTGTTGATGTTGTTAAAGTGTTGGAAGAGACAAATGCTGATATTCTGATTGATTATTTGCCTGTTGGTAGCGAACAAGGGGTTAAATTCTATGCACAATGTGCTATTGATGCTAAGGTTGCATTTCTAAACTGTATACCCGTGTTTATTGCTTCCGATCCTGAGTGGGAACAAAAGTTTATTGAAGCCGGTTTACCGCTAATTGGAGATGACATGAAATCTCAATTTGGAGCTAGTATCTTATCTCAAATGCTCCAAGAGTTAGCTTTTGCGAGAGGACATAAAGTTAAGTGCCATATTCAGCAGAATTGTGGAGGTAATACGGATTTTCTTAACATGATGAACCAAAATCGTTTGAAGAGCAAGAAAATTAGTAAAGAGAATGTTATACGTTGCCAGAACGACATAAGAAATATACCGACAGATGATTCATTTTTGCATGCAGGACCGTCAGAGTATATTCCATTTTATAAGGATAATAAGATTGCCACTTTCCATTTGGAACTTGAAGGGTTTGGAGGTTCTCCTGTTGTCTTTGATGCTCGTCTCTCTGTTATAGATTCACCGAATAGTGCAGGAGTTGTGATTGATGCTATTCGTTATTTGAAAGTTGCAAGAGAATTGGGTATTACTGGTTCATTACATGGTGCAAGTGCTTTTACACAAAAAACTCCTCCATTCCCAATGACGTTTGAGGATGCACAATACGAATGCCGTATGTTGTCGGAAAGAAAACTTACCAAGTTGACAGAACCGCAGGCTCACAGAAATAAATAGTTTAGACTGCTATATTGTTAATTCTTATATAAAGAGGGTTTCTTTGAATGGAGAAAATCCTTTTTGCTATTATATGATTTGTAGCAAATAATATAGAATTTGTTAAAAATATTCAATATATTACAAACATATTTTTTGTAAATAATAGTGCAGGATATATAGTGTACAAAGCAGTAATTGTAATTAGTGTCTAGAAATGAAGGATTGGTAATTTCTTTTTTTTAGTTGATAAATTAAAGTGTGACATTGATAAATTAAAGTGTGACATTAAAAATTTAATATAGGAATTCTAATTTTTAATTTATCATATTAATTTACCATATAAGGAATTAATTAGCCCCATTATTGGTAGTAGTTCTACAAATAGACTAAAAATATGTAAAAAATGATTATTAATTGCAAAAAAAATTGTAATTTTGGAAACTTGATTTAGACAGATTGCGAAGAGATTTAAGAGTTCGTAACCAATTGATTAAATGTGATAAAAAAAATAAATATATAATGCAGACAATATTAATATTAGACCATGGAAGTCAATACACGCAGTTGATAGCTAGAAAAATAAGAGAACAGAATGTTTATTGTGAGATACACCCTTATGATAAAATTCCTAAGATTACCGAAGACATAAAAGGAGTAATCTTGTCGGGTAGTCCTTATTCCGTAACAGATAAGCAAGCACCAGCTACTGATTTATCATCTTTTAAAGGTAAACTGCCTGTATTGGGTATATGTTACGGTGCCCAGTATATGGTGTATAAATATGGCGGGAAGGTTGAAAAAAGTATGATAAGAGAATATGGTCGTGCTAAGTTAGAGTCTGTAAATGAGGACTGTGAATTGTTAAAAGGAGTAAAAAAAGATTCTCAGGTATGGATGTCCCATGGAGATACGATATTGCAATTGCCTTCTGACTTCGAGACAATCTGCTCTACGCACGATGTTGCAAATGCAGGCTATAGAATTAGGGGAGAGCAGACTTATGCGATACAATTTCATCCAGAGGTTTATCACAGTGAGTTCGGTAGTCAATTATTATGGAATTTTATTATAAATATATGCCATTGTGATGGAACCTGGACGCCACAAAATTTTGTAAAATCTACAATTGAAGAATTGCAAAATAAACTTCAAAATGATAAAGTTGTACTTGGCTTGAGTGGAGGAGTAGATTCATCTGTTGCAGCTATGCTTTTGCATCGTGCTATTGGCAATAACCTGACCTGTATCTTTGTTGATAACGGTCTTCTTCGTAAAAATGAATTTGAAGATGTACTTGAATCTTATAAAAATGTAGGATTGAATGTGATAGGTGTTAATGCAAAATATGATTTTTATAATGTATTGCAAGGAGTTTCAGACCCTGAAAAAAAACGTAAGATTATAGGTAAGACTTTTATAGATATATTTGATAGGGAAGCTAATAAATTGAAAGATGTCAAGTGGTTAGGTCAAGGAACTATATACCCCGATGTGATAGAATCAAGTTCTGTCAAAGGACTTTCTCAAACCATTAAATCGCATCACAATGTTGGAGGCTTACCTGATTACATGAAATTGCAATTGGTAGAACCTTTGCGTCTGTTATTTAAAGATGAAGTGCGTAAAATTGGTAAAGAATTGGGATTGAAGCAAGAGCTACTTAATAGACACCCATTCCCTGGTCCTGGATTAGCAATACGTGTTCTTGGTGATATTACAGAGGAGAAAATATCCATACTTCAAGAAGTTGATAACATATTTATTAGTTCTCTAAGGCAATGGGGTTTGTATGATAAAGTATGGCAGGCTGGTGCTATTCTACTTCCTATTCAGAGTGTGGGAGTTATGGGAGACGAAAGAACGTACGAAAGAGTTGTTGCCTTGCGTGCGGTAGAGAGTGTTGATGGTATGACTGCTGATTGGTATCATCTTCCTTATGATTTTTTAGCACAAGTATCTAATAAGATAATTAACCGAGTTAAAGGGGTGAATAGGGTTTGTTATGATATAAGTAGCAAACCTCCTGCTACGATAGAATGGGAATAGTAGCTAATTTGTTACTATATATTCGGTATTAAATTATTTATAAGCGAGATACGATAATATGAAAAGACTATTTATGACGGCAATATTTGTATTTATGGCATTTTTTTCTTTTGCCAGTAAAACAGATGCTGTTTACAATTCACATTTTGTCGTTAATTCTGAGATTAAAGTAGCAGTGTTGTTACCTCTTTTTTATGAAAATATTAATGAATTATCGTTTGACGAATATAATATTGATGAAAGGCGAGGGCGTAATTATAAGTGTTTTTCTTATATTTCATTTTACGAGGGTGTGAGGATTGCTTTGGATAATTTAGAGCGACAAGGTTATAAGATTTCTTTATATGTCTTTGATGTTGGAGAAAATGATACAAATAAAATGCGACAAGTACTTGCTTATAAACAGATGCAAGAAATGGATTTGGTGATTTCTTTAGTTTTTAAACAATGTTTTACGTTTGTCAGTACATTCTGTCAAACTTATCACATACCTTTGATCAATCCGATGTCGTCTGATAATACTATACTGAATAATCCTTATGTTTTTAAGATACAACCCGATGATTATTCGGTGAGTGTGTTGCTTATAAAGTACATCCAATCTAAGCATTCTAAGGATAGGATTATTGTTTTGTATGATGACCACAGTGTTAATTCGGATATTATAAATTATTGGAAAGAAAATTTACCACAAATATCAGAAAAATGGACTATTTTGAATTATAGAAAAAATGCAAATAAACTTAGAGGCTATATTTCAAAGACAGATAATAATTTTATTGTAAGTCTTACCAATAAAACCAATATGGCGGAGAATAAATCATATGCTCTGAATATTTTGAATACACTTCGTTCGTTCAAAAGTACAATTACATTGTTTGCCTCATATGAATGGTTAGATTATGTTGGGAATGATTATAAGATATTACAGGATATGGATATTCATTTCTCTTTATTGTATTACAATGACTACACTAATGCTAACTTTACTAACTTTATTAAAATGTATCGTGATAATTTCAAAACAGAACCTGATAACATTTATGCAGCATTAGGATATGATATAATAAATTATTTTCTGCCGTTAATAAAAGAAAAAGGTAAAGATTTTATTTTTTCTCCTACGAATATCAATCAAACAAAAATGATAAGTAGATATAAATTTGTAAGGCAGGATACGGCGTTTGGTTGGCAAAATACTAATTCTATTATTTATAAATTAGATAATTATAAGATAAAAGCATGTTGGAGTTTTTGAAAAATAGGATATTTTTTATTGTTTTTGTTGTATTGTATGTTACCGGATATTCCCAAACGTATGAATTGTATGATTTGAGGGTTCCCTTGATTATTGAAAATATTGATGTGAAGCATTACACACCTACTCCTAGTAGATTGCTTTATAATTTGAGTACTTTAAATCAGGAAATGATAACTTTGTCTTGGCAAAACTCATTTACAAAAAAAACAAACACTAAATGGTTTGTTAGATTGCAGTATCGTTTAAGTGAAGACGAGGAATGGAAAGATGTTAAGGACAAGCGAGGACATAATGTGGAATTCGTAACTACAAAAAAACGTTATCCGAAAAATTTTGCGGAGATTGTTTTACCTGATGAGTGTAACAATAAAAGTTTTGTTCAGATATCATGGCTTATTGATACTTATAGTAAGAATAAGGAAGGATATCCTAATATTTATTTTAAAGATTTACATATTTATTCTGAATATGATAAATTTTGGGGTGTACCTGCATCTATCAAAGTTTATAACCCAGGAGATGAGAATAAGGAACAGATCGTTTGCATAAAATTTAATAAGATACCTTTACCAAAGGTTTATTCTGAGAACGAAAGAATAGTTATTGAAGGTCAAAGTATTAGAGATAGTATCACTATTAGAGTAGTCGGAACGGATGCTAATTGTTTTTCTACCTCACTTTCAGTGATTGATACGGAACATTTGACAAAAACTATCAGTGTTAATTATGCTCCTAAAAAAGAAGGAAGACATAATGCTACACTTGTTATCAACACCACAAAACTTAGTCATCCTGTCGCAATACCTTTAGAAGGTATTGCGTCTAAACATATAGACTATAATGAGAATCTATTACCCAACAATAATGTAGAAGCAAGTAATTATTCCTATAATATACCTATTTTTTCTAACACTGATTATCAATATAGAGTCTATCAGGATGAGAAAGAATTTCAGAATATATATATTCGCTATTCATGGTATAGAAATGATAGTTTGTTATTTTCAATGTATGATACAATTAAGAAAAATGATTATTGCGTTTCATTGCAGTCGCCAATGACAGCAACAAATCTGGAAATAGAATTATCAGCTAAGAAAAATATTAGATTAAATGAATATTATTTTGGTTCTCCGAAGGTAAAAACTATGATTAGATCGGGATATTGGTCAGATATTGATAATTGGCAACCCAAAGCATTACCAAATATAGAAGATTTTGTTGTGATTGATAAAGGTGTTGTGGCAAGTGTTGATAATGATGTAGCATGTAGTATGTTGATATTATCGGATAGTGCTAATTTATCTATAAATACCGGTAAAACATTTTATGTTTCCAGTGATATATTTTATGGAAAAAATGCTTGGTTTAGTGTTCATCAGTATCTTTTGCCATCCCAATGGAATTATATTTCATCTCCTGTCAATCAGGCTCACGCTATAGTGTTTACCATGAAGAATCTTCAACGAGATAATGAAACGTGGCTAATGCAATACAACACGGGAAAACGTAGTAAGTTGGATGATTATTGGAGTGAGTACATTACGGATCCCAAATTCACACTTCAACCTGCGAGGGGTTATGCTGTATATACTCATCGGGGTATGGATGTTAAGTATGAGGGACTTTTGTGTTCCTCTGCTGTAACTGTACCATTAGTTTCTATGGAGGAAGATCGCTGGAACTTGGTTGGCAATCCTTATACAGCACCTTTGTCATCTCAAAAGTTGTATGATGATATTGAGGGGAGGGTTCAGGGTAATGCAATTATGCTTTTTGACAGGCAAACAAAGATGTATAATCCCATAATTATAGATAATAAAGAAGAGGTAATGATTCCCTCTTTAGAATCTTTCTTTGTGGAGGCTTTGGAGCAACCTACAGAGATTACTTTTAAGAGAATTCATCAGTATATACCGAGAATTTCTGAAAAATTATGGATTAACAATAACTATTTAAATCTTTCGGTAACTAAGGATAAGAATTGGCAGTATGTATTATTGGGAATGAATGATAATAGTAAATATGGTTTTGATGATTTGGACTGTCATAAGATGTTTGGTAATAATGAGAATATGCCGGATGTGTATTTGAAGGATGATAATGATGAATACTCAGTTAATGTGTTTCCTAACTATCCGGCAGTATATGATATAGGACTTTATATTGGAAATCCATCTGATGTAGAGATAAATCTTAACAATTTATCAATAATGCCTGACTATGTTCAGATATTTATAGAAGATAAAGAGAAAAAGGTCTTTTACGATGTGTGTAACGATAATAGTATTCAGTTGTTTTTGAATAGTGGTACAACTGAAAATTTTCGTATACATATACTCAAATCTATGGATGTTAAAGAATCTAAGTTTACTCCGAGTGGTATGTATCTTTGGAAAGATAAAGGTAGAGTTCTTTTCTTTTCAGATGGCACTAATAAGGTTGAAAATATCAAAGTTATTCGTAACAACGATATAGTGATGCAAGAGAGAATTATAGACAACGAAGTTTTGAGTAGGCATTTAAATAATGGAAAGTATAAAGTAAGTTTTTTAATTAATGGAAAGTGGAGTGAGGAAATTCAATTTGAGATATAAATACAAAATGAAAGGGATTATTTTTTCTATACTTGTTATTTTGATTTTGTGTACGAGAGTTGTAGCTCAGCAGAATGATTTTATGAAAATGATTGATAAAAAAGAGTTTTCTGAGATTAAACCTTTACTGAAGGAGGTATATAAACAGGATACTAATGTTGCAGATTATTATGATATTATGTATCATTATTATATTAATCAGTATAATGAGGATAGGGATTCACTATTTGCTTATTTTTATTTGATAGAATACAATAAACTTGCTAAGAAAAAAATAGAGACATATTCACTTGCAAAATCTGTTTTAGCCAATATATATAAAACAAAGAGTATTGAAAGATTTGATTTTTATATCGTTCTAACTGCTAACTTTCCTGAATTGAATAATGAAGCAAAACGTATTCGTAATCAGTTAGCTTACGATGATTTACAGGAGGAACCTACAATTGATAGGTATAAACACTTTGTGCAATCCTATCCTGATGCTCCTCAGGTAGAGGATGCTTGGCTTTGGCTTAATGAACATTTGTTACAATACTATGTTGAGCAAGGTAATATTGATTCTTTGAAATATTTTGCTGCTAATACAACGTCTGATATTTATAAATCGAAGATATTTACGGAAATTGATCGCCTATCATTTTCAAAAGCGTTGAAAGAAAATACTATTGATGCATACGTCAAGTATATTAAAGAGTTTCCTCAGGGAGATTATCTACGTATGGCAAGAACAAATATAGAAAAAGCCAAATACGAACAATATGTTTTGGAAGGGAATATTACTGATATGCTATATTATTTGGACAATAATACTACCGATGACAAAAATTATGAAGAAGTATTCAATAAACTCTCTCTTTTGGCTATGGAACACTACTCTCTTATTGCAATGCAGAAGATCCAGCAATTGAGACCTAACGAAAAACTGTTGAAACATTTTGTTAAGAAATATATTTCAGATTTGGATTTGCATACTATTAATATGTTGATAGAGACTTTTCCTGAACTTACAGATGATAATGATGTTATAACAGCAAAATCTCAAGCAGAAATATTGGAAGGGCTTAGAAAAAAGACAAAACTTACGTTAGAGGATTACAAAAGAAATAAAATTTTATTTAGAAGTTTAAATGCTCATACTGCTGCTAAAATTTTTGAAACATTTGAGGATTTGAACTCAGTGCAGCCTAAAAGTAAGGTATTAAATTTTGGATTGAATAATGACGTGTCTTATATTCAATTAAAAAATGCACGGAGTACAGATATGAATTTTGTTTTGACAGAAAAAATAAATAATACTATTCAGGAGGATAGAGATGTTAGAATTTTTGCAAAAGTAGATACTAATGGATATGGCTATTTTGAAGGTTCCACAAATAGAGATATCTTTGTTTCATTGTTCAAAAATGGAGTATGGAGTAAACCTATTGTTTTGCCATCCATGATTAATTCTCGTTATGACGAATCTAATCCTATTCTTTCTTCAGATAAGAAAACTCTATTCTTTTCCTCTGATAGAGGATTTAATTTTGGGAAAAAAGATATTTATATTGCAGTGCGTGAAGATGTGAACGATTGGGACTGTTGGAGCGAGCCAATACTTTTGAGTGAGGATTTGAACACAAAAGATAATGATTACATACTTCAGGTTACGCCAAGAGGAGTAGCTGTTAGCCAGGATGATAATTTTAATGCAGAAAATACCATATATTTAGAAGGAAATACAATGTTTGATATAGTAAAAGGTAACTTAGTATCAAAGGATATTTTGTCATTTACATCAGTTAAAATTAATATTTACGATAAACAGACTTTGGAACTGAAGAATGTTATCCATCCTAATGAGAAAGGTTTTTTTGCTTTTCTAAAATATGAAGACGATGTAGTAATGAGTTGTAAGTTACATAAATATTTCTCACCTTTATCTCAAGACATACCTTTGTTATATAGTATTGAACAGATGGTATTAAAACAAGAGTTAATAACCATTCATTCTCCCTTTGATGAAAACGGAAATATTACGAATATAGGTAAGAAGAATTTAGAATTGTTGGCAGAAAATTTTAAAAACACTCCTTATGTTCTGACTATTGGAGTACATGCGGTCAAACCTATACAAAAAATGGATGAAAATTCACTTTCTGATAAACAGGCTATGGAAATAATAGGGATATTGGTCAAAAATGGTATGGATAAGGAGAATATTATTGCTAAAGGATATGGTAGAGATAACCTTATGCAAGGGTGGGAAACAGTAAATAGTATAGATATCGGAGTTATGCAGAAATAGTGTATTTTAGTATTTGATGTCGGATAGATATACAAAATTTTCTTCTATCTTAGGTGCAATTATCATTGCAATTGTAATTTATTTAAAATTAATATATGAGGAAGTGTTGAATTATTGTTAAAAAAGAAAAAATTAATGTCCCACATTAATTTTTTCTTTTTTAACAATAATTCAATAAGGTGTGATAATAATATAAAATCGTACAATATTCCTTTGTCCCGTTCGTTATGGACTTCTATCAGAGTAGTATTAAAAATAATTTTCTAAAACAACAGTAAGATTATGAATGAATGGCTTAGTGGAATTTTTCTCAATATTGGCGACAAAGCGACAAATATAGGTCAAACAATGTTGATGCTAGCATTGACTATTGCCTTAGGCATCTATTTAGGACGATTCAAGGTAAAAGGTATTAGTTTAGGTATAACCTGGGTACTTTTTATCGGGATTATTTTGAGTCATTTTGGACACACTTTTCTTGTTAGTCAAGGAATAACGGATAGATATTTTGTGGACCCTAAGATATTTGGTTTTATAAAAGAGTTCGGTTTGATATTATTTGTCTATGCTATCGGTTTACAAGTTGGACCAAATTTCTTTTCTTCTCTAAGACAAGGAGGGCTAAATCTCAATTTGATGGCATTGCTTGTTATAGTCTTAGCATGTATAACTACTATAGTCATTGGTATTATTACAGATACACCATTGGAGATTATGACGGGAATTATGACAGGAGCTGTAACAAATACACCATCACTTGGAGCAGCACAACAAACACTTGCAGATTCTGGTAAGGATGGTGCATTCCTATCTTCCGCCTATGCAGTAGCCTATCCTCTGGCTGTGATAGGTATTATCTTTGTTCCAATGATTGTTAGATACATTGGAAAAATCAATGTAAAGAAAGAAGAGGAAATGGCACGTAATAAAGCCAAAATAAAACCTAATGGTATTGCTATTAGAGTTACAAATGATAAATGGGACAAATTAACTATAGGAGAGTTTCTTAAATTATTTGATAAACCTGCTACTGTTACCAGGATTAAGAATGATAAAGGCATTATTATGCCTGCCACTAGGGATACTGTGATTAACACTGGTAATACATTGAGAGTAGTAGTCCTTCCAGAATATAAAGAAGAGATAATTCGTACTTTAGGGGTTGAATGCGAACTTAATGACAAGGAATGGGATATTGATAATGGTAAATTAGAAGCTCATCGCATAGTAGTTACTAATAAAGAAATACAAGGTAGAACTCTCTATTCTTTACACTTAGAAATGCTGTATAATATAACTATTGCTCGTATTATACGTGCAGGCGTAGAACTTGTTCCCAATGACGATCTTCAATTACAATTAGGAGATCGTGTCAAAGTAGTAGGTTCTGATGAAAATATTAAGAAAGTTGCTGAAAAATTAGGCAACTCTTTAAAGAAACTGGATGTCCCTAACCTTATTCCTATATTTTTGGGAATTTTTTTAGGTGTTATATTTGGTCTAATCCCGATCAAATTTCCCGGTATACCACAACCGGTGAAATTAGGTCTTGCTGGGGGACCGTTAATTGTGGCAATACTTTTATCAAGATTTGGTCCTATGTATAAAGTTGTAACCTTTGTTACTTCCTCTGCCAATATGATGATACGAGAGATAGGTATTGCACTATTTTTGGCAGCTGTTGGTTTGACTTGTGGAGATAATTTCGTGTCTACTATTGTGGACGGTGGATATATGTGGGTTGTTTATGGATTTATTATCACATTTGTACCTATTATTATTACGACTGTAATCAGTAGATGGTTGTTTAAATTTCCTTACTATACAATAGTGGGAATGATAGCAGGATCACATACGGACCCACCTGCACTTGCTTTTGCTAACAACTCAACAGAGACAGACCAACCAGCAACTGCATATGCTACAGTATATCCTTTAAGTATGTTCTTGCGTATTTTTGCCGCTCAAATATTGATATTGATTAGTTTGTAGAGAATAGTTTTGAATTAATAGGTATAAAAAAATAATTATATTTATCCTTACGGACGTATTTAGGTGTGTTATTGTGTTTAATAAAACGAATAGCACACTTTTTTGTGTTATTTGAACAAAAAATATTCTTTTAAATATATTGTCAGGACGCAAAAAAGTCTTACCTTTGCACCTTCATTTCTGAATGATATGGGGGATTATTGTTTATTGTGATGTTATGTTAAGAAACAGAAAGATTAATAGAGAATATTAATAATATAAAGTAAAAAAATAAAAAAATATGTCAACACAAAAAACAACTTTTATTGCAGGATTAAAAACTAAGAAATTTATTTCTTTTGCCGTTTCCTGTTTGATAACATTAGTCATATGGAATTTGCCCTTGGGCTCATTTGGTATAGATGGCTTGACGGTTATTCACAGGAGAATTATAGCAGTATTTGCATTTGCTATCCTGTGTTGGATAACAGAGTGTATACCAGCTTGGGCTACGTCCGTAGCCGTGATAGGTATTTTGTTATTTTCGGCATCAGATAGTGCGATTGCATTTATGACTTCTGGTTTTGAGACAGAGGATTTGCTTTCATACAAGTCACTTTTAGCAACATTTGCAGACCCGATAGTAATTCTATTTTTAGGAGGATTTATTTTAGCAGAAGCGGCAAGTAAAACAGGTTTGGATGTGGTGTTTGCACGTTCTTTATTAAAACCTTTTGGTAAGAAGAGTGATATTGTACTATTGGGATTTTTATTGGTGACAGGTATTTTTTCAATGTTTGTATCTAATACGGCGACTGCGGCAATGATGTTAACCTTTTTAGCACCTGTATTCAAAGCATTACCATCGGATGGGAAAGGGCGTGTCGCACTCACATTAGCTATCCCTGTTGCTGCAAACATTGGAGGAATGGGGTCACCGATAGGTACACCCCCGAATATGATTGCACTAAAATACTTAAATGATCCTGAAGGACTTAATATGGGAATAGGTTTTGGTCAATGGATGTTAGTGATGCTTCCCTATGCTGTTTTATTACTTTTCATAGGATGGTTCTTTTTAAAAAGAATGTTCCCTTTTAAAGCAAAAACTATTGATTTGCGTATAGAAGGTGATGTGAAAAAAGATTGGAGAACGGTAGTAGTTGCTGTTACTTTTATTCTCACAGTTGCTTTATGGTTATTGGATCGTGTAACAGGAGTGAATGCTAATGCAGTTGCTATGCTTCCTATTGTTGTATTTGCTATTACTGGAGTAATTAAAGCTAAGGATTTGCAAGGATTAAGTTGGGATGTATTGTGGATGGTAGCCGGTGGTTTTGCTTTGGGTTTGGCACTGAATTCTTCTGGTTTAGCCAAGGCTATGATTGAAAGCATACCTTTTGGTTCTTTTTCTCCACTGCTTATATTGATAATATCAGGTATAATTTGTTATTTACTTTCCAATTTTATTTCAAATACAGCGACAGCTGCCTTACTTGTTCCTATTCTTGCATTAGTTGCAAAAGGTATGGGAGACAGTCTCGGAGTTATTGGTGGAGTTGCCACTATTCTTATCGGAATTGCGGTTGCAGCTTCCTGTGCAATGTGTTTGCCTATTTCTACACCGCCCAATGCAATTGCCTATTCAACAGGTTTAGTAGAACAAAAGCAAATGCTTCGTATAGGTTTGTTGATGGGAATTATAGGAATGGCAATAGGTTATATGTTATTAATTTTGTTAGGTCAAATAGGTTATTTCTAAAATAGGAAGATAGACAATACTGTAATAAACGTATTATTGTTTATATGGTATTAAAAAAAAACGGATATGGAATAGGTAGTTTAGATTACCTATTCCATATCCTTTTTTTGTTTGATGTTTTATGATTTAGGAATTAAAATATATTTATTGGGGTAGGAGTAACGATATGACAAATAATAATTGATATGATCTAATATTCTGAAAACTGGGATCATAAAAAGATTCTTTAATGTGAGACTTTATTATTTAATAACTAAGAATATTTTTTGTTAAGTTTTGTTTGATATACCTATTTAGGAAAATTACTTAATTTATACTGGACTTGTCAATGTAATAAAATTATCGGAGTAATATTTTTTCTAAATTGTTTGTACAAAAGTATGTTTTTATTATCACATTGTCGTTTTTTATTTGTAACTTTGCAATCCTATGAGAAGTGTGGTAGCGAACTACTCTAATGAGATTAAAATGCAAGATTTGGTAAAAGAAATTACCAAAATCAACTCCAAAGTTAATATTAGTACTTTGGCTGGTAGTTTTTTTGCATTCGTAGTTGCTGCTATTAAAAATCTAACGCCACAACTCAATCACTTAATTGTATTGCCTGATAAGGATTCAGCTGCTTATCTTTCTAATGATTTAGAGACTCTTTTTGAGGAAACAGAATTAGACTATACTCAAAAATCTATTCTTTTTTATCCTGCAACTAGTAAACAGCCTTATTCATCCGATAGAATAGAAAATGCTAATATTATTCTTAGATTAGGGACGCTTAATAGATTGAATAATGGTGAAAAACTTGTGGTTGTAACCTATGCAGAGGCTATATGCGAAAAAGTTGCGAGTAAGAGATTAATAAAATCTAAGTCCATTACAATAAAAAGAGGAGATAATATATCAATTGATAATTTAATAGATATATTAACAGAATATAATTTTGAAATGGTTGACTTTGTCACGAAGAGTGGTGAATATGCCATCAGAGGAGGTATTATTGATATTTTTTCTTTCTCTCAGCAAAAACCATTGCGTGTAGAGATGATAGGTGATACAGTAGAAAGTATAAGGACTTTTGATATAGTGTCGCAGATGAGCATAACAAAAATAGATAGTTTTGTTGTTGTGCCAAATTTACAAAACAATGAAAATACAAATGAAATAAAATCGGAAGATTTTTTTTCATATTTTGGTAATGACACTGTCATTTGGACTAAGGAATTGGCAATTACGATGAAAAAGATTGCTGATTATTACTCCTTGGCTGAAAAAATATATGCTCAGAATGAAAATGCAATAGAAAAATTGCAACCTAAGGACTTATTTTCTTCAAAGCAAGAAATATGTAGTAGTATAAAAAAATACAATACTGTAGAATTAGGATTATCTTATTTTGATTTTGAATACATACATTTTGATTACTCTACACAAGAGCAGCCTTTGTTCAATAAGAATATGGATTTGTTTGCCCAAAAATTGGAACAATTGACATTTGATGGCTATAATAACCATTTTCTTGTAAAAGACGACAAGCAGAAGCAACGAATTGAAAGGGTAATTGAACAATATGTTGCAAAAGAAAGGATGATTAAGGTTGATTATTTGCCATTTAATATATCCCAGGGCTTTATAGATAATGAACGAAAGGAGATATATTTTACCGATCATCAACTTTTTAATAGATTTCATAGATATACTATTCAGGATTCGGCGGAAGATAATGAAAGATTAACAATTGAAGACCTTGTGGCACTAAAACCTGGAGACTATGTTACGCATATAGACTATGGTGTGGGTATTTTTTCTGGTTTAGAGAAGATAGATAATAATGGTAAGCAACAGGAGGCAATTAGATTGATATATAAGAACAATGATGTCTTATATATATCCATTCACTCATTACATAAAATCAGTAGATACTCAGGTAAAGAGGGAATAGAGCCCAAATTGAATCGTCTTGGTTCAAGTGCTTGGCAGCAATTAAAACAAAAAACCAAGAAGAAGGTAAAAGATATTGCAAAGGATTTGATTAGATTGTATGCACAAAGGAAAGCTAGTAAAGGTTTTCAATATTCGCAAGATAGTTATTTGCAACATGAATTGGAAGCGTCTTTTTTGTTTGAAGATACAATAGATCAATATAAGGCAACCAAGGCGGTCAAGCAAGACATGGAGAAACCTTACCCTATGGATAGATTAGTTTGTGGTGATGTGGGATTTGGTAAAACAGAGGTTGCTATTCGTGCGGCATTCAAAGCGGTTTGTGATAATAAACAGGTAGCAGTTTTGGTTCCTACTACAATTTTAGCATTTCAACACTATAAAACTTTTAGTGAAAGATTACAAAATATGCCTTGCAAAGTAGATTATCTTAATAGGTTTAGAACTATTAAAGAAAAATCCAAAATTCAGGAAGATTTGAAGGCTGGGAAGATAGACATATTGATAGGAACGCATAAAATAGTTGGAAAGGATATTGATTTTAAGGATTTAGGGTTACTTATTGTTGACGAAGAGCAGAAGTTTGGTGTAAGTATGAAGGAAAAATTGCGACAAATGAAAGTTAATGTGGATACTTTGACTTTGACAGCAACACCTATACCACGTACATTACAATTTTCATTAATGGGAGCAAGAGATTTGTCAGTTATTAGTACACCTCCTGCCAACAGACAGCCTGTTACGACCCAGGTATCGACATTTGACAAGGATTTGATTAGGAATGCTATTACCAAGGAATTATCCCGTGGAGGTCAGGTGTTTTTCGTACATAACAGGGTACAGAATATTTATGAGATTGCTTCACTTGTAGAATGTTTAGTACCAAATGCAAGAGTTGGGGTAGGGCATGGGAAGATGGAAGGAATACAATTGGAAAATGTTATGTTGGATTTTATCAACGAAGAGTATGATGTTTTAGTCGCTACGACTATTGTTGAGAATGGGTTAGATATTCCCAATGCCAATACTATAATTATAAACGATGCACATACCTATGGACTGAGTGATTTGCATCAATTACGGGGTAGAGTAGGAAGAAGCAACAAGAAAGCTTTTTGTTATTTACTCATTCCTAATAAAGAAGTAATGACGGAGCAAGCACATAGACGTTTAGTGGCAATAGAGGAATTTTCTTCCATAGGGAGTGGTTTTGCTATAGCGATGAGAGATTTAGATATCAGAGGTGCTGGCAATATATTGGGAGCAGAGCAAAGTGGCTTCATATCTGAAGTCGGCTACGATATGTATAATAAAATTCTTGTGGAGGCAATGCAAGAATTAAAAGAAGATGAATTGAAGGAATTGTTTGATAAAGAAAATCAAAATAATATTGAGAGTTTTTCCGGGGTAATTAAAACTTCAAAAGAATGTACTATTGAAACTGATTTAGAAGTCTTGATTCCTGATAATTATATTACAAATATTACAGAAAGACTAAAAATTTACAAAGAATTAGATTCTATTACAGATGATGAAGAACTATCTATTTTAATGGAGGAACTATCTGATAGATTCGGGAAAATACCTACTCAAACACTAGATTTATTTGAAATAGTAAAGATTCGTAAGATAGCGAGTGGACTTGGAATTGAGAAATTAGTTTTAAAAAGAAGTAAAATGCAAATTAATTTCACTTCTTCGCAAATTAATTTTGTTGATAAAAGCAAATTTCAGAATATCTTGTCATTTGTTAACAAGTACTCACAACATTGTCAATTGAAAGAGGAGGGAGAAATATTACAACTGACCATTGAGAAGGTTAAGAGTGTGAGTCAAGCTAAAAAAATTCTTTGTTATTTTAGTGAATAATAAAATAAGATATATATGAATAAACTATGGAAATGTAAAGATTCTGGAGATAAGCAAAAAGTAGAGGAACTTGCTATTGGATTGTGTATGCCTAAAGATAATCCGACAGTAAAAGATTTGCAATGTTATCGTATCATTGCCAATTTGTTAGTTCAGCGAGGCATTGATAGTTACGAGAAAGCTAAAGAGTTTTTTCGTCCTGATCTAAATAAACTTCACGATCCATTTTTGATGGAAGATATGGAGCAGGCAGTAGAACGTATTATGATTGCAACAGATGCAGGAGAGAAGATTTTGGTTTATGGTGATTATGATGTGGATGGGACAAGTGCTGTGGCTTTGATATATTCTTATTTGTCTAGTTTTTATAATAATTTGGAATATTATATTCCGGATAGGTATGAGGAAGGTTATGGAGTATCTTTTAAGGGAGTAGATTACGCAGCTCAGAATGAAGTTAAGTTGATTATTTGTTTGGATTGTGGAATTAAAGCCATTGAAGAGATAGCTTATGCTGGTGAAAAGAATATAGATTTCATTGTATGTGATCATCATTTGCCAGGTAAGGAACTTCCAAAGGCTTATGCAATACTTGATCCCAAACTTGACGATTGTAAATATCCTTATGATGAACTTAGTGGGTGTGGTATAGGATTTAAGTTGGCACAGGCATTGCAACAGAAACGAGAAAGATCTGCTGACGAGTTGAAACAGTATCTAGATCTAGTTGCTATCAGTATTGCAGCTGATGTAGTGCCTGTCACGGGGGAGAATCGTATACTTGCTTATCATGGATTGAGAGTTATAAATCATAGACCACGAGTTGGACTGGAAGCTATTCTTGCCTGTGCAAACATTATCCATGAAAATGATAATGGTCCTAATTACTTCAATAGAGAATTAACAATTCAGGATTTGAGTTTTCTTATAGGACCGCGTATTAATGCAGCCGGTAGAATGCAATCGGCAAAAAAAGCGGTAGATTTACTAAAAACGAAAGATAGGGCGAAAGCTATAAGAATAGCAGAGGAAATTAATGATAGTAATGAAGATAGGAAACAAAAAGATAAGCAAGCTACCAAAGAAGCTAAGGAAGAAATAGCAGAGAAGGGACTTAAAGAAAAAAAATGTATAGTCCTTTGCAACGAGAATTGGCATCAAGGTATTATAGCTATTGTTGCATCTAGAATAGCAGAAGAGGATTGCAAGCCGACAATCATATTCACGAAAAGTAATGGCATAATGACAGGATCTGCTCGTAGTGTCAAGAATTTTGATATCTACTCTGCAATAGAGAAATGTAGACATCTTCTAACTCATTTTGGAGGGCATAAATTTGCTGCGGGGTTATCCTTGAAGGAAGATAATTTTGAAGAGTTTCAGACTCTGTTTGAACAGCAGGTTGAAAATAATTTGACAACAGAAGATGTAGTTCCTGAGGTGGATATAGATATGGCAATATCATTAGGCGATGTTAGTGAAAAGTTATTAAGAATACTTCAACAGTTTGAACCGTTCGGAACAGATAGTAACAAGCCCGTATTTTATTCTTCCGAAGTTTATGATGCTAACAATGTAAGAAAAGTTGGAAGAAATCATTTGCAGTTTGCTGCTATTCCCATCAATGAGAATATTCCACCTATTCATTGCATCGGATTTTCTCTTGCTGAATTTTATAATTTATTGCACTTTGGTAGGAAGATAGATATTTGTTATACTATTGAAGAAAATACTTGGCAGGGGCGAAGAGGATTGCAGTTAAATGTGATAGATATTAGAGAATCTGAAGAAGCATATTGAACAATGGAAAATAAAAAAATAGACATCACTATTTGTTTGGGTTCTTCTTGTTTTGCAAGAGGCAATGCACAGAATTTAAAATTTATTCAGGAGTATTTGCAGGAAAGGGGACTTAAAGAAACGGTAAACTTTAAAGGGCAGTTGTGCAGCAAATTATGTAACGAAGGCCCTGTGATAATTATTAATGGTCAAACTTACAAACAGGTTAATAGAATCAAGTTAGAAGATATTTTGAATAAAACATTTTCTGACTGATTGACGGGTGGTTAGTTTAATGAGGGAATAAAAAGAAATAAACCGTCATTTCAGTAAATTCTTTCTTGATTTTATTAAAATAAAGTGGGACTTTAATTTCGTAAAACCTAACAAGAGATTATGAATATACCATATCCTATATATACAGAGACGAATAATTGTCAGGATTGCTATAAGTGTATAAAAGTTTGTCCAGTTAAGGCAATAAAATTCGAGGATTATTATGCAAATATTGTTTCAGAGCGTTGTATATGGTGTGGTGCTTGCGTGGAGATATGTCCTTCCAATGCTAAGAAGATAAGAAATGATGTTGATGCAGTGATTCGTTCATTGAAAAACGGAGAGAAAATTATTGTATCTCTAGCTCCGAGTTATTTGAGTGAGTTTTCAGATATAAAAACGGATACTTTAATTGCTGCTTTTAAAGAAGCAGGTTTTTATGGTGTCAGCGAAACAGCTTTGGGAGCAGAATTAGTCGCAAGGAAAGCTCAACAATGGTTTGAAAACAGAGATAATGGTGTGTACTTTTCTTCTTGTTGTCCAACGACCGTCCAACTTGTAAGAAAGTACTATCCACAATATTCAAACAACATAACACCCATTGCTTCTCCGGTAGAAGCACATGCTACATTTTTGAAACAACATTATGTAAACGAAAAGATTTGTTTTGTGGGACCGTGTATTGCAAAGAAAACAGAGTTGGATTTGTTGAATAATAAATTAGATTTCGTTCTTACATTCATAGAACTTAAAGATTTGTTTGAAATCCTTGGAGTTGATTTGGAGTTTCAATGTCCTACTGACAATGATGTATTCATTCCTATCAAAGCTGGTAGAGGTAATTTGTATCCGACAGATGGTGGTATGTTACAGTGTATGATGGATTTTGAGTTTTGTTATTCAGATATGAAAAACTCATGTGATAATCAGTATCAAGGGTTTAATATATTGAATAATAGATTATTAACGGTATCGGGAGTTGACAATGTGATGGCAGTTTTGAATGATATAGATAAGTTTGACAAGAATAAAAAATATTTTATAGAAATTCTTGGGTGTAGTGGAGGATGTGTAATGGGTCCTGCAAGAATAAGGGAGGCATCTTCACCAGTGAAACGGATGCAAATTTTTGACAGTGTAACATCTAAGGTAGATAATAAGATATACGAAGAATTGTATGCTACCGATATAACAACCACTTTTGATAATATTGATACGTTTGAATCAAAAACATATACCCAAAAGGATATTGTTGAGATATTGAAAAGAGTTAATAAAGTCAGTGATGAGGATTATATTAATTGTGGTGGTTGCGGTTACGATAATTGTAAATCTTTTGCAGAGGCATTGTTGGATGGCTTGGCGGAAAACGACATGTGTGTATCTTATATGCGTAGAGTTGCTCGTGATAAGACAAATATATTGCTCAAAAAAATGCCACAAGGGGTTGTTATTGTTGATGATAATCTCAAAATAATTCAAGCTAATGAGAAATTTGCTGTCACATTGGGCAAAGATATGGAAGAATTGTATAAAATCAAACCAGGCTTAACCGGTATGGATATTACCAAAGAACTTTCATTTCATAAATATTTTTCTACTGTACTTAACACATGTACGGATTTACTTGAACAGGATATTAGGGATGGGGAAAATTATTATCGGTTAAGTGTATTTTCTGTTCAAGACCATCAGCAAGTTTGTGGTATACTTGAAAATATGCATGCACCTGAGGTAAGAAAGGATGTGGTACTTACTAGAACTAGGGAGGTAATAAAACAGAATATGAAAGTTGTTCAACAGATAGCTTTCTTGCTTGGAGAAAATGCTTCATATACGGAAAGTATGCTTAATTCTATTGTAGAATCACATCAACAAAAGGAAGAAGAGGATAACTAACCTAAAATAATTGATTAGAATGTCTGATAATATATTTGTAGAAGTGGGAAGTTTTCAGTTGAACAAGAGTGGTAACATTGCTTGTGGCGATACTGTGTTATTACACAAGTTCCCTAATCAAGAGAGATGTATTGCTGTATTATCAGATGGATTGGGGAGCGGAATTAAAGCTAATGTGCTAAGTACAATGACTGCTTCAATGGCAATGAATTTTTCTATAAAAAGAGAACCTATTATGCGTACTGCTCGTACGATAATGGATACACTTCCTGTAGATAGGCAACGCAATATATCATATTCTACATTTACTATTATAGATATTGATGAGGATGGCGATACGGAGATAATGGAGTTCGATAATCCCCCTTTACTGTTGGCACGTAGTGGTAGAATTACTCATCTGAATCCCCAGACTTTTACAATCAATGAATGTATTAGAGGAAATAATTATGAAAGAGTGCTGAAGCGATCTCGAATTCAATTACGAAAGGGAGACAGATTGGTTGTTTATTCCGATGGAGTTGTACAGAGTGGTATTGGTAATCCTAATATGCCATTTGGATGGGAAGAGGGTGTAATAGGATTTATAGAAGATTTATTAAAAACTAATGAAAATATTTCTGCAAGAGAACTTACACACCGTATTGTCAAAAGAGCTGAACTCAATGATGGACTAAAATCTAAAGATGATACCTCTTGTGTATGTCTTTACGTTAGAGAACCACGAAAGTTGTTGATTTGTTCTGGTCCACCGTTCACTGAGGACAAAGATAAGTATTTGGCAGATGTTATTTCTTCCTACGAGGGTAAAAAGGTTGTGTGTGGAGGAACTACTTCGCAGATTGTGGCTCGTGAACTAAACAAAGAGATAGAGGTTGATATGGATTTGGATAAGATTGCTTCAGGGCTACCACCTCAGTCTCATATAGATGGCATAGACTTAGTGACAGAAGGTATTATAACATTAGGAGCATTGAGTAGGTTATTGGAAGAAAACAAATTCAATGAACTTCCAAAGGATGATCCTGCTTGGAATATTCTTAAATATGTGATGGACGCGGATATTATTGATATTTTGGTTGGTACAAAGATAAATGTGGCACATCAAGACCCATCATTGCCTATAGAATTGGAAATAAGACGTAATGTAATGAAAAGAATAAAACGATTGATAGAGGAAAAATTATTGAAAACAGTAAAGTTAGAATTCATATA
Source organism: Bacteroidales bacterium (assembly GCA_052170555.1). GTDB lineage: Bacteria > Bacteroidota > Bacteroidia > Bacteroidales > P3 > Scybalousia_A. The sequence continues at coordinate 31,674 of JBQNAI010000010.1, forward strand.
ATGAACATCAAATACTCTAATCCCTAATGAGATTAGGATAATATGGATGTTAAACAAAAAAAGAGAAACAATTATGGTAACAGTTAGAGTTTGCGTTGGTACGTATTGCTATTTGCAAGGCGGTCAACAGTTGGCACAGTGGAAAAACTACATTCCAACTTCATTAATGGACAAGGTAACTTTTGTAGGTTCGTCTTGTTTGGGTTGTAAAGAAAATAATACAAAGCCTCCTTACGTTATGATAGGGGAAGTTGTTATAGAGAAAGCTACGCCCGAGAAGGTAATAGAAGAAATAGAGAAACAGTTAGAACGAGTTTAGTATGTATAAAGATAAATAGTGGTGTATTTAACATAAATTCGTTTGAAGTGAAAATGAACCTGAAATCGAGCAATAGAAAACATAGAGTTGCATGATGAGGGTATGGAATAATAATTAGTAACAATAAAAAGAAAAGAACAAATAGAAAATGGCAACATTTAATAATGTAGTTGAAATACGCAGAACAATACTGCAAATGCTTGCGAAGATGATTTATGATGGTAATGTGGAGCAAAATATTGATCGTCTTCCTTTTGACATGTATAAAAAGAAAACAGAACACACGCGTTGTTGCATTCATAAGGCAAGAGCGGAAGCTAAGTACAAAACTATGGCTATTCTTGGATTCAATGTAGACGATGAGGTAGATGAATTTGATAATCTGTCTCACTATGTCCAACTAAAAAAACAAATGGACAAATCAACAGAGGTTATGTTGACAGTTGTAGATGAGGCATGTTCATCTTGTGTTAAGAGTTCGTACATTGTAACAAATCTTTGTAGATCTTGTATTGCTCATCCGTGCACTTATGCTTGCAAGAAGGGGGCTATGATAAAGCATGAGAATTCTCAAGCACATATTGATACTGAAAAATGTGTAAATTGCGGATTGTGTATGCAGGTTTGTCCATATCATGCTATCATCTTTCAACCTGTACCCTGCGAAGAGGCTTGTCCTGTCGGTGCTATAAGTAAAAGAGAGGATGGTGTTGAGCATATAGACCCTGATAAGTGTATATATTGTGGTAAATGTATGGTTGCTTGCCCATTTGGTGCAATATTGGAAAAAAGCTTCATGTTTGAGATTATCAATGCGATGAGAGCAGGGAAAGAAGTTATTGCAATGGTCGCTCCTTCGTTAGGAGGTCAGTTTAATCAGCCATATGGTAAGGTTTTGACAGCAATCAAAAAGTTAGGTTTCACGGATGTTGTGGAGGTTGCCAAAGGTGCAAATATGACAACGGAAAATGAAACTCGTGAATTTGAAGAGCGTATGGAAAATGGTGCAAGTTTTATGACCACTTCTTGCTGTGCAGCATGGAGAGAGTTGTATAAAAAGCATATGCCTGAGATACAGCCTTACGTTTCTGACGCCTTGACACCTATGGGTTATACATCAAAGTGGCTAAGAGAAACTAAAAAAGATGCAGTCTTAGTTTTTGTTTCCCCTTGTGTCGGAAAACGTAGTGAGTGTCATTCAAATCCGGATGTAAACTATGTATTGTCTTATGAAGAGTTAGAAGCATTGTTTTCTGCAGCAAATATAGATGTTGCAAGTTGCGAGGAAATGGTTTTAGATGAGACAATATTGGGACATGGTCGTGGTTTTGCAATGATAGCAGGGGTAACGCAGTCAGTGAAAGCTACGGCTAAAGATCCGAGCATAATACATGATGTAGTAATTGATGGATTAACCAAACAGAGTATAAGAGATTTGAAGATGTGGGCAAAAAAAGGGCAAGCACCTGGTAATTTCATAGAGGTGATGTCTTGTCCGGGTGGCTGTGTTAATGGCTGTGATACGATAGCATTACCAAAAGTAGCAGCCAAACAAATTCTGCCAAGTACAAAGTAAAAATAGTAGATAATACAATGAAACCGTTGGCGGAAATATTGCGACCTCAAACTCTTGATGATTATATTGGTCAGAGGCATTTGGTTAGCAAAGGTGCTATACTAAGGAATGCGATAGAGCAGGGAACAATTCCTTCAATGATTTTGTGGGGACCTCCGGGTGTTGGCAAGACTACATTAGCAAACATTATTGCTAACACCCTTGTGGTGCCTTTTTATTCTTTGAGTGCTATAAATTCAGGTGTTAAAGATGTACGCGAAGTTGTAGAAAATGCAAAACAGCATGGAGGTAACTGCATATTGTTTATAGATGAAATACATAGATTTTCCAAATCGCAACAAGATTCTCTTTTAGGTGCAGTTGAAAGAGGGATTATTACCCTCATAGGAGCTACTACCGAAAATCCATCTTTTGAGGTTATATCACCGTTGCTTAGTAGGTGTCAGGTGTTTGTTCTTAAGCACCTAGAAAAAGAGGATTTGCAGATTTTAATAGACAAAGCTACTGACTATGTACAAAAAACTCAAAATTGTCAGATTGAAATAATACAAACAGAGGCATTGATGAGAATTTCAGGTGGAGATGCCCGTAAATTATTGAACGCTTTTGAGGTAGTGTGTTCCCAAATTTTGAAAGACAGTTCTTTCGATGGTCAACATGTAAAAATAACTAATGAATTGGTTGGCAAGATTATTCAACAAAACTTGTCCATGTATGACAAAAAAGGAGAAAATCATTATGATATTATTTCAGCATTTATAAAAAGTTTGAGAGGTAGTGATCCTAATGGTGCAGTTTATTGGTTGGCAAGAATGATTAATAGTGGAGAGGATCCATTATTTATAGCACGGAGAATGGTTGTACTTGCCAGTGAAGACATTGGCAATGCTAATCCAAATGCATTGCTTTTGGCCAATGCATGTTTTGATGTTGTGCATAAGATAGGTTACCCGGAATGTAGGATTGTTCTTTCTCAAACAGCAATTTATCTTGCTACTTCGAAGAAATCTAATGCAAGTTATGTAGCTATTGATGATGCAATAGCAGAGGTGAAAAATAGTGGTGATTTGTCTGTACCTATGCATATAAGGAATGCACCTACTAAACTGATGAAACAATTGGGGTATGGTGATAATTATAAATATGCCCATGACTATGTGGATAATTTTGTACAACAACAATTTCTACCTGATGAGCTACAAGGAAAGAAGTTCTATGAACCGTCAGATAACGATAAAGAGAATAAAATTCGTCTTGAATTAAAACGCAAATGGACTGGAGTATATGATTATTGATATAATATGGTTATGCAAAATATTTGAAATTAGTTATCTTTTTTAGAAATTAATACTCAGGAAAGCAGAATGCTGTATTTTAAGATTAGTGTCTCATTTTAATTTACTAACTTCAAGAAATAATTTTTTAAAGTCCCACTTTAATTTTTTTATTAAGCCTTTTATTTTAGTATAGTATTATTTACGAGTTTTTTTACTCAAACGATTTTCGTTTTTTTTTCGTATTTAATTTAATAAATTTAAATACGGTAGGTTTGATAGTGTACGATAATACAATTAAATAAAACGAAGATAAATCCATAAAGGAAGTATCTTCGTATGATAGGAAAATATTTATAAAATCTGAGCTACCCGATTAAAACTTTCTTGTGAATGATAGTTTGATCAGTAAAGATTAATAAATAATACGCACCTTTTGTAAGATCTTTTACATTGATATTAGTCTGCTTTATGGCAGTATCAGATGTTATTGTTTTAACTATTTTTCCATTTGAGTCTATTATCTGAATTTTTTTGACATTATTAGATTGTTCAATACTCAAAGTTAGGTATTCGGTAGCAGGGTTAGGATATATAACAAAATTGTTGTTATCGTTTAAATCATTGATGGAATTATTGAATGAGAGTTTAAGAGTTATTGTAGAGTCGCAGCCATTAGTTGTTGTAAGATTTAGGGTATGTGTCCCTTCTGTACTCACATTAAATCCATTTTCGTTATAAGAACTACCTTTATCAATTGTAGCATTCAATTCGATTTTATAAGTCGGTAAAACCGTTAGAATAAATGTAACAACGGAATCACACCCTTTGTCTGTAATAAATGTTGCCGTCCTCGTTCCACTTTGAGTTAGTGTATCGCCGTTAAATATAGCAATCTCGTTGTCGCAAATAGTGTCATAGATTGTCTTTTTTATAGTGGAAGAACACGGATTATAAGATATATTTATTTTAAGTATTGAATCGCAACCGTTTTGTGTAGTTACGGTATCATAGTATGTCCCTTCCAATGCATATTCTTTGCCATTAATGGTATAAGTTTCACCTTGATTAATTTGAATATTGAAGGTACTATCACTTTTTTTCAATACAGTTAAATTAAGTGTAAAAGTAGTATCACAACCTTGGTCATTAGATACTACGATAGTGTAAGTCTTATTTTCATTGTAATATTTATCATGAAAATGATAATATTTTCCTTGGCATATAGTTGCATCAATGGTAGAATCTACGTTTTGACAAGGAACATATGATTCAATGACGATATTATCAATCAAAGATGCTGGTGTGGAAGGCATACCTGAAGTATTATGCCACATAAGAACAAGTTTCATTGTCTTATTGGAAACGTTATTCAAAATCTTAGAGAAGGATTCCCAATAGATATTTTGTTGTTGATTGTTGTATGTATTTCCTTGTAGAACAATAGCACCTTCTTGTACTTTGTTGCTATCGGTAGTTGCCACAACATCTACACTATCTGCAATAAGATAGGAGTTAAAGTAATCCATACCTCCATTCCATGATTGTCCTATACCTTTAACTTTGTACTTGTAGCCGATTTTATATTCACTATCCTCCCCGAACTGTACTCTTAAAACGGCAAATGTAGCGGTAGATGCCGCACTACTTGCTGCGGTTATTCCATTATTGGAAGAAACGTATAGTGAATGCTTTTCATTCTCCGTACCATAACCGTCAGCGGAACCGAAGACCCATTTATTTGTTTCGTTTGTGGAATAGAAAGCCCAATCGGTTATTGTACTATCTTGTTCAAATGTTTGATTATATGGAACAGTTACTATATTGTTACTCAATGTTGAGAAGGTTACATACAATGAATAATCACTACTTTCCATTCCACAGTTAGAATTAATTCTTATCTTGTAGTTAGTATGAGGAGACAATGCAGAGATAACATATGTTGTATCGGTTATATTGTTGTATGTATCAGCCTCATTCCAATTAGTTTTAGTCTCGTCAAGTAATTGTATGGTGTAGGAAGATGTGTTTTCATTGGTGTTCCAACGTACTGTAACTTCGTCGGATTTGATATTGCTCACGTTTAGTCCTGTTGGAGTCAAACAAGAAGGTGAATATATTTCAGGACCTTGAACATCAGCAAGACGATAAGACCCCATAGAATAATATGAATCATCTTCACCATGAACATAATATGCATAATCTATGTGAAAAGCGATATAAATAGCTTGACCTATGTAGTTAGACAAATTAACGGCATAACGTGTCAGTTTTTCTTGACTATCGTAAGCAATTGTTAGAAGAGGAGATGTTGTATCAAAAGATTCAAACTCGCTATTTGAAGTGGAAACCAGTACGGTTACCTTATCCTCTTCCACAAGATTGATATTTTCTATTTGAAACCAGAAAATAATAGAGTCTGTCATATTATTGACATAGAGCTGTGGAGTGATCATCCAGGCACCTTTATCATCCATTACCATATACTGTTGAAAATCTACGCAGGGTATAGTTTCATTACCATTTTCTGTTGTGCGCTGAATTGTACTTATTGTATGTAGACCATCATCGGGGTAAAAAGTCCAGTTTGTCGGTAATGTAGAGCCATTAAACATTTCGTTTAGATTCTCTTGTGAGAGTCCGGTAAATGCCAATCCGATAAGGATAGCGAGTATTAATAGATTTCTTTTCATTTTTGTATGTTTATTTTTTTTTGTATAAAATGTATTGTATGTAATAAAATAGTTTGCAAAATTACTGCGACAATTCATTTTATACAATACCCTAATCTGAGTAATTTGATATCTTTTCTTCTTTACTTTTCTATGCTTTATGCCCTATATTTTACAGTTGTATTTTTCAATTTTGATAAAAAAAGAACTACCTTTGCCGTTTGAAATTGTATATTTACTGCTGATTGTCTTTAATTGTTAAATTATATGCGTAAGATTATACATCTGGATATGGATGCTTTTTTTGCTTCTGTTGAACAACGCGATAATCCTTCACTAAGAGGCAAACCGTTGGTTGTAGGTCGCAACTCGCAGCGCTCGGTTGTGGCTACAGCTTCATATGAGGCTAGGGCATTCGGCATACATAGTGCTATGTCAATACGTAGAGCCAAGCAACTTTGTAAGGATTTAATAATTGTAGAACCGCATTTTGAAAAATATAAAGAAGTTTCTCAAATCATTCGTTCATTGATGAAAGAATATACGGACATAATAGAGCCTATATCTTTGGATGAGGCATTTATGGATGTAACTCATAATAAAAAAGGAGAACAATTGGCAATTAATATAGCAAAAGAATTAAAGAATAAGATATTATGGGAAACTCTTTTAACTTCTTCGGCAGGTGTATCTTATAATAAGTTTTTGGCAAAAATAGCTTCTGATTGGAATAAACCGAATGGTTTGAAAGTAATTCATCCATTGCAATCACAGAAATTTATTGATAACTTAAAAATTGAAAAGATATGGGGTGTCGGACCTAAGACGCTCATTAAGATGCACTCCTTAGGGATATATACGGGTAAACAACTAAGAGATGCACCTTTATTGGAACTTACTAGACATTTTGGTAAAATGGGAAAAGTTTTTTATGACTATGCAAGAGGAATTGATGAACGCAAAGTTGAAAATCAGAGGGTTAGAAAATCTGTTAGTTGTGAGCATACATTGGAAAAGGATATTTATGATACAACTTCCGTAGTGGTCGCCATCTATGGAGTTGTTTTGGATTTAGTATGTAGAATAAATGAAGTAGGATTTAGAGGTAAACGTTTAACCTTGAAGATTAAGTATCATGATTTTACAATTCAAACAAGAAGTATTGCACAAAAACAAATTCTTGTGACTAAAGAACAAATTTTTTCATTAGCCAAACAACTTGCAACCCAAATACCATACAAACAAAAGCCTGTGCGTTTGGTTGGTCTAGGAGTATCGGAAGGCGAACTCCAAAGTAATAGTTTTCATGAATTGGATTTATTAGACAGAAGCGTATAAAAATATACTATATGACGATTTGAAAAAAATATCGTTTGCTATTTGGTATTCAAATTTATTTTGTACTTTTGCAAATCCTTTCTATAAAAGTAAGGATTAGTATATTTATAAATTAAAATCAACAAAACAGTATGACAAGTTCTATGATAATTATGGTTGTTGTGTTTGTGATAGGATACTTCTTTATTGCGATGGAGCATACTTTCAAAATCAACAAGAGTGCGACCGCTTTATTGTTGGCGGTTGTGATGTGGACACTTTTTGTTGTCATTGGAGGATTCCATGCTGGCGAAAATCATGGAGTATTAGTTGAAGCTCTTGGCGACACAGCAGAAATTTTGTTCTTCTTATTAGGAGCTATGACGATAGTAGAGACGATAGATCAGCACGGGGGCTTTTCCATTATCACCGATCGTATAACAACAAAGAGCAAACGCAAACTCCTTTGGGTGATTGCAATTCTTACTTTTTTTATGTCGGCAGTTTTGGACAATTTGACAACATCTATTGTTATGTGTGCTTTATTAAGAAAATTAGTGTCAGAAAAAAAAGACAGATGGTTCTTTGGTGGTGTTGTTATACTGGCGGCTAATGCTGGAGGAGCCTGGAGTCCGATAGGTGATGTTACAACTATTATGTTGTGGATCAAAGGAAATATATCTGCTTTGGGCGTCATAAAAGAGACATTGCTAGCATCAATTGTATGCTTGGTGGTTCCGGTTGTGGGTATTTCCATGATGTTGAAAGGTGAAATAGAAAAAACACAAGAGATACAAGTAGGAAATTCCATTTCTTTGGTTTCTAAATTTCAAAGTAAAGTGGTCTTGGGAGTAGGTGTTGGGTTTCTTTTGTTTACTCCTGTATTCAAAACAATAACTCATCTACCTCCGTACATGGGAATCTTACTCGGTTTAGGTATTTTATGGATTGTAACGGAATTGATGCATAAACACAGCCCTGAGGTTTATCAAAGGATGAATATAGGTAACATCATAACAAGAGTAGATACGCCTTCTGTACTGTTTTTCTTAGGAATATTGATGGCTGTTTCCTGTTTATCTAATGCGGGTCATTTAAAATTATTAGCACAATCCTTAGACAAGATGGGAAATTTCTATTTGACAGATTTGATTATAGGAGTATTGTCTTCTATTGTAGATAATGTTCCGTTAGTTGCCGCTGCAATGGGTATGTATAATATTGCAGAGGTAGGACATTTTGCTGTAGATGGTGCTTTTTGGGAGTTTTTGGCGTATTGTGCCGGTACGGGAGGTTCATTACTCATTATAGGTTCTGCTGCCGGCGTAGCAGTAATGGGTATGGAAAAAATAGATTTTGTATGGTACTTGAAGAATATATCCATCTGGGCTTTGTTAGGTTATCTTGCCGGAGCCGGAGTTTATATCTTGATGAGTATGTACATTTTCCATACATAGATATTTTATTAGTGAAATAAAAGACAGTCAAATAGTATATTTTGAGGGCAGATATTGTAATTGTTAGAATCTTATTTTATTTGTCCTCAGTATTTTTTACATTTAATTATTTTAATATGGATCTATTAAAAATATAATATCATTTCAGTAAATTCTTTTAAGACAAGAATTTATTGAAATGGCTTTTTATTTTTAATGATGATTAAGTTTTGGTACATGTATATGCAATAATAGTAAATAAATTTTCGTCTTGGACCTGTACTTTGCAATTTAACTGAAATTGAACATGTAAAACAGATAGTTGAAAATGAAACGTATTTTATTAACCTTAGCAGTTGTTGGAGTATTTTGCCTAACAGCATGCGGACAAGAACAAAACAAAAAGGAAAATACTCATATGAAAACATTAGTTGCTTATTTTTCTGCATCGGGAGTTACAAAAAATGTAGCAAAACAGTTAGCTGCTGTTGGAGATGCAGATTTGTATGAAATTACACCTAAAGAAATCTATACAGATGAGGATTTGGATTGGACGAATAAACAATCACGTTCATCAGTTGAAATGAAGGACAGGTCATACCGTCCCGCTATTGAGAAGAATTTGCGTGATTTAGAAACATATTCTGTAATCTATGTAGGTTTTCCTATTTGGTGGTATACTGCTCCTACGATAATTAACACATTTTTTGAATCCTACGATTTTAGTAATAAAACTGTAGTATTATTTGCAACATCAGGTGGTAGTAATATTACAAAAAGTATTGAGGATTTGCAGAAAACTTATCTTAACATTAATATTAAAGGCGGAAAGTTATTGAATTCTCCAAGTAAAAAGCAATTGGAGGATTTTGTTAATAGTAATAGGTGATTTTGACTATGAAGAAAGTTTTTTGTAGTGTAATATTGGTTACAGGATTATTGTTTTCCTGTTTTAGCAAGGACACACAAAATAAAAAAAATCAAAACAAAGATATGCAAACGCTTGAATTGACGCAAGAGTGGGACAAGACATTTCCTAAGAGTAATAAGGTGGATCATAAGAAAGTAACTTTCAAAAATCGTTATGGTATAACGTTGGCAGCAGATATGTACATACCGAAAGCAAAAGAAGGGAAACTGCCAGCGATAGCTGTATGTGGTCCGTTTGGTGCCGTAAAAGAACAATGCTCTGGATTATATGCTCAGATAATGGCAGAAAGAGGTTTTGTAACTATTGCTTTTGATCCCTCTTTTACGGGAGAAAGTGGTGGAGAGCCTCGCTATATGGCATCACCTGATATAAATACGGAGGATTTTCTTGCATCTGTTGATTTCTTATCTAATTCGGATAATGTGGATCCAGGAAAAATTGGGATTATCGGTATATGTGGTTGGGGAGGAATGGCTCTTAATGCTGCTGCTTTGGATACTCGTATAAAAGCTACTTTATCTTCTACTATGTATGACATGAGTAGAGTTAATGCTAACGGATATTTTGATACTGAAAATTCAAAAGAAAAACGTCAAGAAAAACGCCAAGCTATGGCAAAGCAAAGAACAGAAGACTTTAAGGCGGATAAATACGTTAGAGCAGGAGGTGTGGTAGATCCCTTACCGAAGGATGCTCCGTTCTTTGTGAAAGATTATTACGATTATTACAAAACCAAACGTGGATACCATTCTCGTTCACTTAACTCCAATGGGGGTTGGAATGTTATTGGTTGTCAGTCATTTTTGAACCAGCCTATTTTACACTATATCTCAGAAATAGAGAGTGCCGTCTTACTTATACATGGCGAAAAGGCACATAGTCGTTATTTCTCGGAAGATGCCTACAAAAATATGATAGGAGAGAATAAGTATCTTATGATAATTCCGAATGCTGTTCATACAGATTTATATGATAAGGTAGATATTATCCCTTTTAATAAAATTGAGAAATTCTTTAGTACATATCTAAAATAAAAAGTTATAATTGACGGTGATGAAATGGGGGTAGAAAATATAGTTCCCCCATCATTTTTTCATATCTTATCATCGTGTAAAATTCTTTCTTGACATTGGTAAATTCTTTTCAAAAAAGAATTTGCCAATGTCTCACTTTAGTTTTTTTGTAATGTTATGTAGTTATAATATTTTGATAAATAGGGAATTTATATATATAAATATATCTTTTTATTATAATAGATAAGGTATTATACGATAATATGACATACGAAAACAGAATATTACCTGCCATACTTAGAGCTTTGTTAACATAATTTGAAGCATTGTTTGTGTATAGGTTAGAACCTATGCACAAACAAGTATTTAGTTTTTTTATATTCTTTACATCAAATGATATGTCTATCAGAAGCAAGACAAGCAATGTATATGTTAACATTTTTACTTTTGATAATCTCTTTGCAACACTCCTTAACGGTGGAGCAACTCGTTATAACATCATCAACGATGAGTATATTTTTATTTTCAAGTTCGGATGGATTTATTACTTTGAAGATACCACGTACATTTTCAACTCGTTTTTCTTGATTACTTCCGTATTGGTCGCTATTATACACACAACGAATAAGATTATTGTAGACAACTTTTTTGTTGAATTGCCTTGCAATAATATCGGAAATGAATTTGCTTTGATTGAATCCTCTTTTACGTTTTTTTATAGGGTGTAAAGGTATGGGAATTATGTAGTCAATATTATTAATCCAGGGATGCATAGACAATTTTTCGCACAAAAGTAATGAAAGTTGCTTACCTATATAGATGTTTTCATTAAATTTGTATTGTTTGATGGACTTGCTTATGCAATGATAATATCCAAGGATACATATTCCTTTGATATAAAAAGAAATGGGAGCAAAAAATTCTTTGATATCAATATTATTCGGATAGGGATAGAGTTTTTTACAATTAGAACAAATTTTATCATCGTCTTTCTCCAAAATATTTTCACATAATATACATTTGCGAGGGAAAAATGTGAAGAAAATAGATTGTATTATATTTTTAATCATTCGTAGTTATATTAATATTATCCTAAACTACAAAAATAAATTATTTCCCACTAATATTAGAGAAAAAATAACTAATTTTGTGCTATTAATTTAAATAATCATAGATAAAAAATGAGAGTAAAAAAAATTGTATCATTTATTGTAGTAACAATATTTACACTTGTAGTGTGTGCACAGGAACAACATCCTGAGAACTGTCCGTTTGGAGGAATTGTTGATTGTACTGGTCAATGTGGACTCTTTGTAGATGAAGATGGAGATGGATTTTGTGATAATGCAGTATTATCCAAACAGAAAACGGCTGCAAAACAAGAAATTAAAGATACGGAATCATTTGTTAAAATAAAGAAAGATAAATCTAAAATCAATAAAACTACTGATAAATCTATAAAAGCGGTTAAGGAAGACGACACAGCAGAGGGTAATTTTTTGATAGATACTTTGCGGAAGAATATTGGGAAGAACGGTGCAAAAACGGGAATAGTTATAGATCAGCCTGAAGCTGTACAACAGTCTGTTAAAATTATGCCAAAGGCAAAACCTCATAATAAATACCCTTATCATCTTTGGCAAGTGTTGATTTCTACATTAGGATTGTATATTCTAACATTTGTAGGTATAAAAATAAAGATAATTAAGAAGGTTAACCATCGCAGATTTTGGAATGTGGTTCTAGGTATTACATGTTTGGTATCTTGTTTGGTTGGTGTATGGGTTGTTTTTGCAAAAATGTATGGTTGGAATATGAATTATCTCTACCTTATGCAAATTCATGTTGATTTTGGCATATCGATGACAATTGTTGCATTAATTCATATTCTTTGGCATTTGAATTATTGGAAGAATTTGTTTAGAGGTGCGGGTAAAAAGTAAAAACAAAATTGTAAATAACGGGCTAAATAAACAAATATTTAGTTTAACCATACCGAATATAATTACAAATATAACCATTCCTTTATTGGGGATGGTTGATATTGCCGTCATTGGACATATTTCTTATTCCGGTAAAGCAACCGACTATATTGGTGCAGTGGCTGTCGGAAGTATGATTTTCAATTTTCTTTACTGGGGATTTGGGTTCCTTCGTATGGGAACAAGTGGTTTCACTGCACAAGCTTATGGAGCTAAGGATAGGACAGAACAAATAGATAGTCTTATAAGAGCATCGGTTATAGGCCTTGGTATAGCTGTTATAATATTGTTGTTGCAACGCCCTATCGGAATATTTGCATCCATGTTTATAGATAATAAAAACAATGTGATGAATCTTGCATTAGAGTATTTTTTTATTCGTATTTGGGCGGCACCTGCCGTTTTAGGGATGTATGCATTGAAAGGCTGGTTTATTGGTATGCAGGATAGTAAAACACCGATGTGGACTGCCATTATCATAAATGTGATCAATATATTATTTGATATATTCTTTGTTATCTATTTAGGGATGAGATTAGAAGGTGTAGCACTTGCTACGGTGATTTCCCAATATGTCGGGTTCTCTTTGATAAGTATTATATTTTTCGTCAGATACAGAAAGTTATATTCAATATCTATTTTAAGAGCATTGCAATTAAATAAAATGAAATTATTTTTCAAAGTTAACGGAGATATATTTCTCAGAACAATTTGTATCGTCATTGTAACAACTTATTTTACTATCGCATCCTCTTCTTACCCTTATCCAACGCTTGCTGTAAATACTTTAATAATGCAATTATTTAGTCTGTTTTCTTATTTCATAGACGGATTTGCTTATGCATGTGAGAGTCTTTGCGGTAAATATTATGGAGCTAAAGACATTATTGGATTAAGGCGAATCGTAAATCGCGTCATTTTGTGGGGAATGGGACTTGCTATTTTGTGCTCTTTGTTGTATGGAGTGGCAGGGAAACAAATTATTTCACTAATTACTGATCATGAAGATTTAATACGGGCAAGTGAACAATATAAATTGTGGCTTGTACTGATACCTTTGACTGGTTTTCTTGCCTTTTTGTATGATGGTATTTTGATAGGAATGACACAAAGTAAGATTATGAGAAATTCCATCTTCGTCTCTACTGCTTTGTTTTTCCTGTCGTACTTTTGTTTTAGCAAGACAGTAGATGCTTTATGGTTGGGATTTATTCTTTATCTTCTCGGACGAAGTTTGCTTATGTTTTTGTTGTCGCGAAAACATATTTACGGAAAGCAGATTAAGATTGAATAACTTTATTTATTTCAGTTGACCATATGTTTGGTTGTCCTATTGCAAGGTATGAGAATCTCAATTGCCTATAAATTGTAATTTGGCAATTTGTATTTATGGTCCAAAAAATAAAAATAAAATATTAGTGAATCATAATCTCATTTAATTTACTAATGTCAAAAGAAATTTTCTCTTTTCTTGATTTTAGTAATTTGTTTTCAGAAAACAGTCTTGTATTGTTGAACATGAGTATTTTAACACTATGAGATATGATGTTATTTATTAGTAATAATATTGAACATTGTAAAGTACTATATCCAATTACTGATATATAAGAAGAGGATAGATATAAAAACAGAAAAAGTACTAACTTTGCACTTTAATCACATCATCATGAAATTTAAACTTCACAGCGAATTTTTTCCGACAGGTGACCAACCGCAAGCAATAGAGCAACTGACGCAAGGAATTAAGAATAATATACAAGCACAGGTTCTTTTGGGAGTCACAGGTAGCGGAAAAACTTTCACAATTGCAAATGTAATCAAAAATGTTGGCAAGCCAACTATCATAGTGAGTCATAACAAGACTTTAGCTGCTCAATTGTACGGAGAATTTAAACGATTCTTCCCTGAAAATGCAGTGGAATATTATGTATCTTACTATGATTATTATCAACCTGAGGCATACATACCTCAAACTAATACTTATATTGAAAAAGATTTAGCAATCAATGATGATTTGGACAAATTGCGTCTTTCTGCAGCAAGTTCGCTACTATCAGGAAGAAAAGATGTGATTGTAATTGCTAGTGTTTCTTGTATTTATGGTATAGGAAATCCGACAGATTTCGCAGCAGGGACAATACATTTGAATGTAGGACAGCAGGTAGATATGAACGCTTTCTTACTTACGTTGGTAGACTCTCTGTATAGTAGAAATGAGATAGAATTTAGTCGTGGGAAGTTTCGTATCAAAGGAGATACGGTGGATATTCACCCCGCCTATGCAGATTACGCTTATCGTGTAGTTTTTTTTGATAATAAAATAGAAGAATTATCCAAATTTGATATACTGACAAACAAGACTATTCAAGTGATGAGTGAAATAACTATTTATCCTGCTGGCAATTTCTTAACTAATAGAGAAACTTTATCCAATGCATTGCGAGAAATACAAAAAGATATGTTCGTTTGTGTAGATGAGTTTAAAACTAATGGCCAAATTTTGGAAGCCAAGCGTTTAGAAGAGCGAGTTAATAATGATATGGAAATGCTTCAAGAATTAGGATATTGCAGTGGCATTGAGAACTATTCCCGTTATTTTGATAATCGTCAACCAGGAGACCGTCCTTTTTGTCTTTTGGATTATTTTCCAGATGATTATTTGATGATTATTGATGAAAGTCATGTTACGGTGCCACAACTACATGCTATGTATGGGGGAGATCGCTCACGAAAGCAGAATTTAGTTCAATATGGTTTTCGTTTACCTGCAGCATTTGATAATAGACCATTAAAGTTTGAAGAGTTTAAACAACTGCAACCACAAACGATTTATATGTCTGCAACTCCTTCCCCTTATGAAATTAATGAAGCTGATGGAGTTGTGGTTGAACAATTAATTAGACCCACAGGATTATTAGATCCAGTGATAGAAGTCCATCCTGCAAAGAACCAAGTGGATGATTTGTTAGAAGAAATATCTAAAGTCGTAGATAAAAAGGAAAGAGTTTTGGTAACTACACTTACAAAACGTATGGCGGAGGAATTAACTCTATATCTTAACCGTTTAGATATAAGAACAAAATATATTCATTCTGATATAGATACATTGGAGAGAGTAGAGATAATGAATGATCTTAGAAGTGGCTGTTTTGATGTTCTTGTTGGTGTAAATCTACTAAGAGAGGGACTTGATTTACCAGAAGTTGCGTTAGTTGCAATACTTGATGCTGATAAAGAAGGGTTTTTACGTAATGATAAGTCATTGATACAAACCATTGGACGGGCTGCTCGTAATGTGAATTCTAAGGCTATCCTATATGGCGATAAAATTACGGATAGCATGCAGCGTACCATAGATATGAATCTTCACAATAGAGAAAAGCAGATATCATATAATGAAGAAAATAACATAACTCCACGTCAGGTTATTAGAAAAATAGATTACATTTTGCCACAAAGCGATAAAAAAGAAGATGAGGTATTGCATAAGATAGAAAAAAATAAAGCAAAAAAGGAAACTCAAAAAATTATTTCTCAAAAACAAAGTAAGGAATCGTTAATCAAACAGTTGGAAAAGAAAATGAATGAAGCAGTAAAGACATTAGATTTTTTGCAAGCAGCTGTTTATAGAGATGAGATCAAAAAGTTGCAAAACTAATGAGTAAAATTAACATATGTGAACAATACATATTCTTTTCAATACTGAGATTAGTTGTTTAAGTATATATATTATCGGTACAAGTGTGTTTGTTATTAATATGAAACCATAAAAATCAAACTTGATGCCTGTAAGTCTATAATTCATTTATATAAACATTACTAAACAAAAAATAGATACATTGCCACTTACAATGTATCTATTTTTCAAAGATGATGGTGATAAAATTATTTCAGCATTTCAAGTAATTCATTGACTTTGGGAGATAGAATTATTTCACTTCTTCTATTCTTTGCACGGTTTTCGGCACTTGTATTATTAACTTGCGGTGCATATTCACTTCTTCCGCATGGTATGATACGATTTGGATTAATTTTAGTTCCATCTAAAAGAATTTTTGTTATGGAAGTTGCCCGCATAACAGATAAATCCCAATTGTCTTTTATTTGATTTTTACCCTTTAATGGCACATTGTCAGTATGACCTTCTACCATAATGTCTATATCAGAGTTCTTTTCCAGTACACTTGCAATTTCTTTAAGGGCATTCTTACCTTCTTCGTTAACATCCCAAGATCCACTACCAAAAAGCAATTTTTCATCAAGTAAAACATATACTTTGCCATTTTTATTTTCTATACTTAGACCTTTATCTGCAAAACCTAACAACGCATCCTTCAAAGTATTTTGTACTTTACGTAATTGTGTTTCTTTATTATATAATTGGGATTTTAGTTCTTTCATTTGTCGTTGATTTTCTGAAAATTCATTTTGCAAACTGTCTAAGATATGTTCTTTTTGATTGATATCTTGTTCTCTTTTATATAAAATGTCACTCAATTCTGTTAAATGGTCACTCTTGTCATTGAAAATCTCACTAACTTTTTTATTGATAGCATCTAATTGTAGTTTTAAATCATTATTTTCACTACTCAATGATTTTATTAAATCCGAAGATTTTTTATCGTGTTTCATTAAATTTTCGATGTCTTGATTTTTTGCAGTTAAATCTTGTTTTAGATTTGCAATGTTTTCTATCAATAATGTATTTTCTTTGGTACAATCTTTCAATTGCTGGGAATACTTTTCAGTATTCTGCAACACTTCGCTGTACTCTTTTTGACTTACGCAAGATGATAGCAATAATACTACACTTACTAACAATACTGTTTTTCTCGTTTGTATCATTTTTTCTTTCTTTTTATAATCGTTACTACTATTTTAATTATAATTATCTATATTCTGTTTATTTAATAACAGAGTATTAAATATCAGAGATTTCTACAGATATAGGACAGTGATCAGACTGCATCGCTTCGGGATGTATTGCTGCTTGTTTTATACGGTTTTTGATAAAATTGCTAACCATACAGTAATCAATGCGCCAACCTTTGTTTTTGCTTCGTGATTGTGCAAAGTAACTCCACCAGGAATAAGCATCTTTTTTTTCAGGATATAGGTAACGAAATGAATCAGTGAATCCACTTCTTAAAAAGTTACTGACCCACTCTCTTTCTTCTGGTAAAAAGCCACTGTGATTTCTATTTCCTTTGGGATCGTGTATATCTATTTCATTATGACATATATTGTAATCACCACAAAGGACTAATTGTGGTATTTTTTTTTGAAGTTTTAAAGCATAATCTTGAAAAAAGTCTAACCATTTCATTTTAAATTTTTGTCTTTCCTCTCCTGAAGTACCTGATGGATGATATATACTTGCTACACTTAAATTATCGAAATCTAATCTTAGCATTCGTCCTTCAGTATCATAAATTTCTTCTCCACAACCGTAGACAACATTATTTGGAACTAGTTTTGTCAGGATTGCAACACCAGAATACCCTTTTTTCTTTGCACTTGTGGCATAGCAATTGTAACCTAAGGTTCTGAATTCAAACATTGGGATTTGATCTACCTGTGCTTTGGTTTCTTGGATACACACAACATCTGCCGAAGATAAGGATAGCCAGTCCATAAATCCCTTATTCATCGCCGCACGTATACCATTTACATTATAAGAATAAATTTTCATTTTCTTTTGTTTCTTTTGTGTAGTATTGCGTATAGCATACATGAATTTGTCATTACACAGCATGCTATCAATTTTAGAGAATTAGAATGCAAAAGTATCAAAAAAATTATTAATACTGTGTATCTATTATGAAAATATATGTATATTTGCAATTCATTTTTCAGATACTAATTATGGAATTTCAAGAATTGGAGATGTTACATTGACATAGATATATTATTTGTGTTACGAAATTTTAAAGTCAAGTAGAATGAAGTCTTGGAGAGGATATTATAAGAATTTTTTGTTGTGGAAAATACGGTACTTGAAGAAAACTCAGGTTCTTGTAGGTGCATCTTTGATTATAGGATTACTTTGTGGTTTTGCTGCGGTACTGTTGAAAAATTTAGTTACATATACATATACACTTATCACATCTTGGTCGTTCGGAACACCAGAGCGTGCTAATTTCTTGTATTTAATGTATCCTATGATAGGAATTTTTATTACTGTGATTTTAGTTCGTTTTTTTATTAAAGCGGATTTGTCGCATGGAGTGAGTAAGGTGATGTATGCTTTGTCAAGAAATGATGGTAAAATAGCAACACATAATTGTTGGTCCTCGCTTATTACGTCTTCTGTCACGGTCGGATTTGGAGGGAGCGTAGGGTTGGAGGCTCCGATTGTATATACGGGCTCAGCAATAGGCTCTAACATATCGCACTTTCTTCATTTAGATGCTCATCTTACGAAAATTCTTGTTGCTTGTGGAGCAGCTGGAGCTGTGGCTGGTGTATTTAAAGCTCCAATAGCTGGGATACTTTTTGCTTTTGAAGTTTTGATGTTGGATTTGAGTATGTTTGCAATGTTACCAATGTTGATATCAGCTATAACAGCGGCAATGGTATCTTATTTTTACTTAGGACAAAATGCTGCTTTCACTTTTGTGTTCACAGCTCCTTTTGAATTAAGTAAAATACCGTCATTTATTTTATTAGGTCTGGTGTCAGCAGTAGTTTGTCTATATTTCTTCAAAATAGATTCTTTCGTGAAAAGTCGTTTCCGCAATTTCAATGTTGTTATCAAACTTTTGGTGGGAGGATTATTGTTGGGAGGGTTGGTTTATGTATTTCCACCGTTATTTGGTGAAGGATATCCTGTTTTAAATAAGCTTTTGAGTGGAGATATGCATTCTATATTTGAAAATTCTTTTTTTTATAATCTTTCAAATAATAGTTTTGCAGTTGTAATTATTATTTTGGCTATTATTTTACTCAAATCTTTTGCTACAAGTATCACTTGTTCTGCCGGAGGGGTTGGAGGAGTGTTTGCACCTTCTTTATTTATAGGTGGATTTGTAGGATTTTTTGTTGCAAGACTAATAAATATGACAGGATTGTTACCTGTTTGTGAATCTAATTTTGCACTTGTTGGTATGTCTTCTGTGATGGCTGGTATAATGTTTGCTCCATTAACATCCATATTTTTAATTGCTGAGATAACAGGCGGATATAATTTATTAGCACCTTTACTTGTTTCAACTACTATTTCATATTTGACAGTTAAAATATCAAGGAAATATTCTATTTATGCTACTCCATTGGCTAAATGTGGCGATTTGATGACTCATAATAAGGATTATTCCGCATTACATTTTATGGATAAACGCAAGATTTTAGAAACAAATTTTTATAGATTGAATATCAAAGATACTCTTCGTCATGTGATACGGGCAATAGAATGTTCTAATCGTAATTTTTTTATTGTTGAGGATGCTGAGGGCTATTTTAAAGGAGTAATTGTTGTTGATGATTTGAGAAAATATCTATTCCATCCTGAGTATTATGATAGAATACTAATAAAGGACTATATTCGCTATAGCGAATACTTTATCTCAGATATAGGGGAACCTATGGAGAAAATTGTTAAGAAATTTCAGGGGACGGACCGTTATAGTATCATTATTACAGAGAAAGGAAAGTTTGTCGGTTGCTTGTCGCGAGCCAATGTATTTCAAGCATATCAACAGTATATTCGTGAAAATTCTTCCGATGATTAGTATGTAAATTCATAAAGTGTTATCTTATCATTATGTTCTGCCAGAACTATTTTATTTCTTGTGAATAATTTTAGCTAGGGAGAAAGTTGGTCTTTTAAAGAAGCAATGTAAATAAAATGAGATATCTTTTTGGTTATAAAAATCTCATTGCAGATAAAGAGATTGAGAAGATTGCAAGAGTAAATGTTTAATATTTTGGAAAAATGGCGTAATTTTGCAGACAATATCTTAATAATAATATTGAATTAAGCAAAAAAGTATGAAAATAGCTGTCGTAGGAGCAACTGGACTTGTTGGTTCCGTAATGTTAAAAGTCTTAGGAGAGAGAGGTTTTGCCACAAATGAGATTATTGTTGCTGCTTCTGAAAAAAGTGTTGGAAAACAGATAGATTTTGTTGGTAGAAAATTGAAAGTTGTTTCGGTGGAAGAAGCTATAAAATCACAACCAGATTATGCAATATTTTCAGCTGGCAGTACGGTGTCGCAAATCTATGCACCTCGGTTTGCAGAAAATGGTACAACTGTTGTGGATAATTCATCATGTTGGCGTATGGATGATGCGATTCCTTTGGTAGTGCCGGAAATAAATATGGATGCAGTTAAAAATAGCAACCGTATAATTGCAAATCCAAACTGTTCTACAATACAGTTGGTACTTGCACTTGCTCCATTGCATAAACAATATGGGATTAAAAGACTTGTCGTATCTACCTACCAATCTGTAACAGGAACGGGAGTAAAGGCTGTAAGGCAATTAGAATGTGAGGAACAAGATATTGACTGTTTAAGAGCATATCCACACCCTATCTACCATAATGTACTTCCTCAAGGCGGAGATTTTTTAGATAATGGCTATACTACAGAGGAGATGAAATTAGTTAAAGAGACACAAAAAATTCTATCGGATAAATCTATAAGGATTAGTGCCACCGTTGCAAGAGTTCCCGTAGTCGGAGGACATAGTGAAAGTGTTAATGTAGAATTAAATAAAGACTTTGAATTGAATGAAATTTTCAAACTTTTTATTTCTCAATCCGGAATAGTACTGTGTGACAATCCACAGAAAAATGAGTACCCTATGCCTATAAATTCAGAGGGCAAAGATGAGGTTTTTGTTGGTAGAATAAGAAGAGATGAATCTGTAAAAAATGGACTTAACATGTGGATCGTTGCTGATAATCTACGCAAAGGGGCTGCTACAAACGCTGTACAGATTGTAGAAAAGCTGATTAAAATAAGGAAATAGGATTGGTATAACATATGGAACAGAAGATGTAACAGGCAAGGTACATAATTCTTTTTTGAAAAGGATTTGCCAATATCAAGAAAGAATTTTTTCTTTCTTGATATTATTTTATTAACTACACGCTTTAATTTAAAAGGATGTAATCATAAATAGGGAAGGAGTAATGCATATACAATATTGGAATGATAATTACGTTCGTATGCAAAAGAAAACAACTTAGATGAATGAGATATTAGAGATAAATCATGTATCAAAGTCATACGAAACCAAAATGGCTTTGGATGATGTTAGCTTTGTAGTACAAAAAGGTGATGTGTTTGGATTATTGGGTCCAAATGGTGCGGGAAAAACCACGTTGATTCGTATGATTAACCAATTTTTTGCACCGGACAAAGGTGAAATTTTATTCGATGGAGAAAAACTTACAGAAAACCATAGAAAAAGGATTGGTTATCTTCCAGAAGAAAGAGGACTTTATAAGAAAATGAAAGTAGGAGAGGAGGCTCTTTATCTTGCACAGTTGAAAGGTATGAGTAGTATAAAGGCTCGGCAATCTCTTGATTACTGGTTCAAAAAATTTTCTATAGATGATTGGTATAATAAAAAGGTTCAAGAACTTTCCAAGGGAATGCAACAAAAGGTTCAGTTTATTACAACTGTTATGCACTCTCCGGAATTACTTATATTTGACGAACCCTTTAGTGGATTTGATCCATTGAATGCCGATATGCTAAGACAAGAAATTTTGGAACTAAGACAAAAAGGTGCAACTATTATTTTTTCAACTCACAATATGGAAAGTGTGGAACAAATTTGTGATAAAATAGCTCTTATCAATTCTTCTAATTTGGTATTGGAAGGTGCGGTAAAGGATATTAAACAACAATTTAAAAAAAATGAATATGAGATAATTATATCGGGTGATTATGAAGATAAGATATTAATTGATGGTGTTGATCTGCTTGAAAAGTATGAAGAAGATGGATTGTGTGTGATGAAACTTAGGATAGAAAAAGGTAAGAATGCTGAATTATTGTCTAACATATTAAAATATAAAGATGTTATATCTTATAAGGAAATTCTGCCTAGTATGAATGAAATTTTTATTCAAACAATAAAGAATACGAGATGAATAAGTTATTGATAATCATAACAAGAGAATACTTATCTAAGGTTAAGAAAAAATCATTTGTAGTTTTAACTATTTTGGGACCTATATTATTGGTTTTGCTAATGCTCTTGCCGACAATTTTGAAGGAGAATGCTACTAATAGCTATAATGTTATGATTGTAGATTCTACGCCTAAAACTATTATTAATAATGATACAATATCTTTTTTTGATGGAAAATACAAAAGTAATGAAAAAGTAATTTTTTCTTATGGTAAAGATGTTACAAAGGCCCAAACTATGCTCAGAGAGGGTAAGGTTGATATGGTAGTTGAGATAGTTAAATCAAATGACAAGCCACCCATCAAAACTTTTTATTACTTTGCCGATAACGAGCCGAGCGTAGAAGCAAAGAAGGATGTTCAGCAACAAACAGAACAAATATTTAAGAATTCCATTTTGGTGGTCAATTACAATATGTCAAAAGAAGATATTTCCCTAATTAATAATCCTCAAATAAGTTCTTACATCATAGATATAAGGATAGGGCAAGAGTCATTTTCTTCAGTGAAAATAACATTAGGAACTATTTTAGGATTTATGATTTATTTTTTCATTTTTATTTTTGGCGGGCAGATAATGAGGAGTGTTAGTGAAGAGAAGAATTCTCGTATCGTGGAAGTATTGATTTCCAGTGTTAAAAGTATTCATTTGTTGTTTGGTAAAATTATTGCGGTAGCATTGGTGGGTTTGACTCAATTATTTTTATGGATACTACTAAGTGTGATTTTGATTGGTAGCTTAAAAATAGCACGACCAGATATGTTTATAGGTAATAACAAGGAGAAAATAGAACTAAGTGAAAGAATTATAATGGCAGATAAACTTGATACATTGAATATGGAAGTATCTGTAGGTCAAAAGGCAATTCAGGGATTGCAAGCTATAAATTTTCCTCTGGTTATTGGTATGTTTATTATATACTTCTTACTTGGTTATTTGTTGTACGGTACATTGTTTGGTGCGGTTGGGGCATTGGTAGATGAAGATGCCGATGCAGGACAGTTTACACTACCTATAACGGTCCCACTCATACTTGCTATCATTTGTTTGCCAATGGTTATGAATGATCCATCATCGTCTTTATCGCAATGGTTGGGTATTATTCCTTTTACTTCTCCTTTGATAATGTTGGTGAGAATACCTTTTGGTGTTGCTACATGGCAGGTTTTACTTTCCATAGGTCTATTGATAATTATGGTCGTTTTGAGTCTTTATGTATCAGCTAAAATTTACAGAAGAGGTATATTGATGTATGGCAAGCAGATAAAATATAAAGATTTATTGAAATGGATAAAAAGATCATAATGATGTTCTTGTAAATGATAGTTTTTTCATAATTTTTAGAGATTCTAAATAATAGAATATGCAAACAACAGAAATTTCTTGTATAAAAGAATTATTTCCATTCGTAGATAATAGACAACTGGAACAATTTGCAAAATTGCCGGCACTTTATACAGATTGGAATTCTAAAATTAATGTGATTTCTCGCAAAGATATTGATAATATTTTTCTCCATCATATTTTACATTCGTTATCTATTGCTAAAATTATTAGATTCAGATCCCAAACGCAAGTCTTGGATGTTGGTACAGGTGGTGGGTTTCCGGGTATTCCGCTTGCTATTTTGATGCCCGAAGTAAAATTTTATTTGATTGACCGTATTGCAAAAAAGATTAAAGTGGTGAACGCCATAAAGGATGCTCTTAGTTTGACAAATATTTTTGCTGACCAAATACCATGTGAAGAGGATACGAGAAAATATGATTTTATAGTTTCCAGAGCAGTAACTAATTTGTCAGATTTTTTAAAAATGACTAAAAATAAAATACACCAAAATTCCAATAATAGTCTTACAAATGGTATTCTGTGCCTTAAAGGAGCTAATGTAATAGAGGAACTTACCAATTTTAAAGGCAAATATACTATATACAACATAAATGATTTTTTTGAAGATAAATTTTTTACAACCAAACGAATAGTTTATTTACCGTGTTATGCGAAATAGCTGATACTTGTTTGTATAAAAAAAAAGGTTAAATAGAAAAGATAATAATACAAAAAAACATGAAAAATTTTTTTATTACAATAACATTAGTTTCGGGGTTATTTTGCTCCTTATATGCACAAAGACCTATAACATCGTTCAAAGCGGAATCAATTTATAGTTTTAATCCTCCCTTTATACTTGATAGTATCTCTAATACAGGTAAGAAATTTACAGTCTCATCATTTCTTCAATCGCCGTTGAAACCAAAAGATATAGAGTCTTTGAAAGAGGGAAAAACAACCAATGGTATATTAACTCTATCAAAAGGAGTTAAAATGTATTCCATACAGAAATTATATTTTACCATTAATAACTATACTTATAAAGAGGAGAAAATCAATATTCAAACGAATGCCATGTTTAAGTTATCTATTGATGGTGTAGAAGAAAAAGAAAAACTGTCAAGTGAACAAGATATGGATTCCTCTTCTAATATTGTTATAACTAAAACTCTGGAACCCGGGTTACATTGGATAGGTATATCATTACTTTGTGATAAAAAAGATGTAATCTATAAAATTAAAGTAACAGTAGGAGATTCTTCAAATGAAGACTCAAACATAATAGAATCATTATCTGGTCTCACCCTAAAAACTATGCTATGTGGAGAAAATCCTTACAATATTTCGATGTCAAATAGTGGAGATTATTACCTAATAAAATATTACAATACTGATCTTAAAGGAGAGACAACTTACAGAATAGAAGTTCGCAGAACAAGAGACGGAATTATAGTTTTTAAGGATAATAAAACAATAGCATATTCCTGGTTACCAAAAGATAATTTATTGTATTACAGGGATAAGAACGACATTTACACACTAGATCCGGAAAGCAAAGAACATAAATTATTAATGACCGATGTTCCGCAGGGAGATATAGAATTTCTTCCCTCTCAAAAGGATTTTATTCTTTCAACTATAACAAAAAATGATAATACAAAAGATATCATTCATAGGATGTATTTACCTGATGATAGAATTCCTGGTTGGAGAGATAGAAAATCTTTGTCTCTATGTAATATAAATGGGAATATTCAGCCTTTGACCTATTCTTTTCGCTCTACTCATCTAAATGATATAAGCCCTGACGGCAACAAGATCTTATTTTCTGTTCAAAAAGACTCCATAACGAAGCGTCCATTCTCTTTTAATAGTATTTATCAGTTGGATTTAAATTCTTTTACTATTGATACATTGGTATATAATGATGGTTTTGTTGTCTCTGCTAAGTACTTAATGGACGGAAAGAATATAGTACTTGTTGCAAGTAATGAGGCGTTTAATTCTATTGGCTCAACATTAAAAAAGGGTACTATACCAAATATTTTTAATAACTCTATATATCTTATGAATCTTGAAAGCAAAAAAGTAATACCTATTGCTAAATATTTTAATCCTTCAATAAACAATGTAATTGTGAGAAAGAATAATCTTTATATTAAGTGTCAAGATAAAGATTCTGTAAATGTTTATTGCTATAATATAAAAGAAAATAATTTTATGTTATTACATTTGGATGTAGATATTGTTGGAGGTTTTGATATTAGTGAGAATGAGACTGACATTGTTTATTATGGAGAAAATTATAATAAACCTAAAAGAATTTTTTATGCTTGTATAAATTATGCTAATATATCCCAGCCCAGTATTAAAGAAGTTTATTTTCCAAAAGAAAAGCAATTTAAACATATAGAGATAGGGAGAATGGAAAACTATTTTTTCAAAATGCATAATTCAAATATAACAGGTAGAATTTATTACCCTTACGATTTTGATACAAATAAAAAATATCCACTTATTGTTTATTATTACGGAGGTTGTGAACCGACTGACAGAAGTTTTGAAATGCGATATTCCGCTTGGCTTTATACACAGCAAGGCTATATTGTGTATATTATTAATCCGTCTGGTACTGTCGGATGGGGACAAGAGTTTGCTTCTCGCCACGTAAATGCTTGGGGAGACTGGACAGCAGAAGAGATTATTGAAGGAGTTAAACGTATTTGTAAAGAGAAAACATTTATTGATAGCAAAAAAGTGGGGTGTATGGGAGCTTCTTACGGTGGTTTCATGACTCAATATTTGCAAACTAAAACTGATATTTTTGCATCAGCCGTTTCTCACGCCGGTATTTCAAATATAACATCATATTGGGGAGAAGGTTTTTGGGGTTATTCATATTCAGCAGTCGCTTCAGCTGATTCATATCCTTGGAATAATAAAGAATTGTATACAACGCATTCTCCTCTATTCAATGCTGATAAAATAAGAACACCTTTATTATTACTTCATGGGACAGCAGATACAAATGTTCCTATCGGTGAAAGTATTCAAATGTATAATGCCCTCAAAATATTAGGAAAGGAAGTGGAATTTATAACTATTAAAGATGAAAATCATGGTATTGTAGATTTTGAAAAACGTTTGAAATGGAATAATACCATATACGCATGGTTTAATAAGTGGTTAAAAGACGATAGTTCGTGGTGGGATAAATTATATCCAAAAGAACAATTGTAGAATAACTTTTCGTAAAACAAACATGTATCTAGTGATAAGAACACATGCCTACACAAAAATAACAAAACAAAAAATTGAAAATACAAAACTATATGTAAGTAATATTGTGTGATATTAATTAATTATGAAAAAAATCATCTTATATATACAAGTTTTAATACTATGTGTCCCTTTGTTTTCACAAACGGACAATGTGTCTGTTTCAGGCTATATCTACGATAGTCAAACAAGAGAAACACTTATAGGAGCAAATGTGTTTGATACCTTGAATAAAAAAGGAACTATATCAAATGCATATGGATTCTATTCATTTACTTCAAAGAACAGAAATTTAACTTTGGAATTTTCCTATATTGGTTATCAAAAACAAAGTATTCATTTTTTGCTTAACAAAGATACGACAATAAATATATATCTTGTAGCGTCAACTGACTTAGAAGAAGTTGTAATAACAGACAAGACTTATGAGCAAAGGTTTGTTCGTCAAGAAGTACCCGGAAAGTTGGAGATTAATCCTCAAATTATTGCAAAAATGCCAACACTGACTGGAGAGACTGATTTATTAAAAGCTGTACAGATGCTACCCGGAGTTAAATCAGGAACAGAAGGGACTACGGGATTATATGTAAGGGGCGGAAATGCTGACCAAAATCTTTATTTGATTGATGGTATTGAGGTATATAATCCAAATCATTTGATGGGATTTATATCTGCTTTTAACACTGATGCAATCAAAAATATAGAGTTCTATAAAGGAGGATTTCCATCAGAATTTGGCGGAAGAGCATCATCCGTTATGGATATTAGAACGAAAGATGGTAATAATGAGAAAATAAAAGGTGATTTTTCAATTGGATTGATTTCGGCAAAACTTAATATTGAAGGACCTATAAAAAAAGATAAGACAACTTTTTCCATTTCTATGAGACGTACTTACTTGGATTTATTACTCAAACCCTTGATTAAGTACGAAACCATGGGAACTAAGGATAAAGTTGACTTCGGTTATCATTTTTATGATATAAATGCAAAAATAAAACATAGATTGAATGTGAGAAATACATTAACTTTCTCTATTTACAAAGGAAATGATAAATACAAATTCTCTTCTGAGGATGATTATATGGTGTTGGATAAAAGTAAAGCAAAAGTTATATGGGGAAATACGATTGCTACATTGGATTGGGGGCATCAATTTTCTTCGCTTTTATTTAGTAATTTTAGCATATCTTATAATAGATATAAATCTTTGGTAACTACTGAATATGATAGCAAAAATAAAGGTGGTGATATGGATAATTACCATACTAAATTTGATTTCAATTCTGGTGTTGAGGACATAACGTTTAAAAATAATTACAATTTTTATTTAAACGGATGGAATTCTTTGAATTTTGGTATAAATTATATTTACCATCATTACACTCCGGAAATAACCAAAGCCATATCTTTAGAAAGTGGAGAAAATACAGTATCACCCTATATGGTAGATAATCAAGAAAATGCCCACGAATTTGTATTATACATGGAAGATATCATGAATTTTACCGAAAATATTTCTTTGAGAGAGGGTCTAAGATTTGATTATTACCGTGTTAACGGTGTATCCTATAAGTTTTTACAACCAAGATTTAGTGCGAGGTATTCTTTTAGAGATAATTTTTCGGTTAAAATCGGTTATGCTATGATGAATCAAAATATACATCTATTAACTAATGGGTTATTTGCCTTGCCTACGGATTTGTGGGTACCCGTTACAAGTAAAATCAAACCAATTGTGACACATCAGATATCAGGGGGTATTTTTACGCAAGCTATTGGGGAATTGGATATTTCCGTGGAAGGATATTATAAATGGTTATACAATGTAATAGACTACAAGGATGGAGTTTCTTCATTTAACAACTCGGAAAATTGGCAGGAAAAGGTTGCTCAGGGGGATGGTAAGGCGTATGGAGTAGAATTTACAGCACAAAAAAACAAAGGACATTTCAGTGGCTGGATAGCTTACACATTATCTTGGAATAAAAGGTTATATAAAGGGAAAGAGATAAATAATGGGTATGAGTTTTATGACCGTTTTGATGTTCGGCACCAATTCAATGCTGTTGTGAGTTTAGAATTAACAAAGAACTGGGAAGTTACTGCTGCTTTTGTAATCAATTCAGGGTCTAGAACAAATATTGCAGTTGCTAACTATTATAATCCTATTCGGGATTTAGGTTTGTCATCTGAGATAAATGATAGTTGGTTGATTAATGTTTATGGAGAAAGAAACAATTTTAGAATGCCGTCATATCAACGATTGGATTTGTCACTTGCTCATCATAAAAATACCAAACGAGGAGAGAGAATATGGTCTTTAAACATATATAATGCCTACAATCATAAAAATGCTTTCTTTGTATTTCCATCTAATAAACCTAATAAATTAAAGGCATATAGTATTATGCCTATTATTCCCACAATTTCTTATTCGTTCAAGTTTAAATAATTAATACAAAATGAAAATATGAAGAGTCGCTCTACTAAAGTTCGAAAAAAAATACCAAAGTGTGACATTGGTTTATTAAAGTGTGACATTGGTTTATTAAAGTGTGACATT
>JBQNAI010000011.1:0-59476 GCA_052170555.1 Bacteroidales bacterium
GTTGCAGTAGTCTGCGTAACACCTGAGACTGTCAGATTTGTAGGTTGCTCACAAGTATTTACAACGATGGAGGAGTCATTAAATATTTTCACGTCTGAAATCTCTACTCCATTACCCTCATTAGCAATATACCTAAACATTAACTGATATGTATTAGAAACATTTGGCAACACCAAAGTGTCCGTTACCAAATTTTGTTCCGATGTGTAGGATATTAGTTCTACCCAGTCATCATTCCCTGTCGTACGATACAATATAGTTAATGCATCTGTCCCTCCATTGATGTAAGTTTTTTGAGAATGAGTCAATTTCAATCTAGGGTTAGTTAATTCCATAAGGTCAAATATCGGAGATATAATATTTTTATTTGAGGGAGAGTAGTCAAGCAATAAGTATCCAGCACTATCTATCGTCCATCCGTCAACTATCCAACAATCCAAGGCACTTGTATCTTCAAAATTTTCTTCCCAAGCATTATCATCAGTAACTATAATAGAAGCACATGCAGTAGAAAAGAGTATTTGTTTTTCTACAGATATGCCATCTTCATTACAATTGGAGGAAATCTTAACTATATATTGTGTATTAGGTTGCAAATTCGTCAGATTAAAAGTTTTCTCCGTAAGAGGAACATCCGTCCATTGTGAATTGAGCTTATTTTCTTTGTAAGAAAGTAACCAAGATGTTACTTCTTGGGCACTACTCCACGATATAGTTGCAGCATTTGCTGTAATTGATGTAGATTTCAAATCAGTCGGTGAAGGACAGGCTACCGCTGTTGTAAAAGATATAGACATGGATTTATCAACAGACTCATTCCCTTCACAAACGGTTGTGACATAAACCGAATATGTTGTTTCAGCAGTCAAATTTGTTAGGGTGTATGTCTTATCTGAAACCGTAGCCGCCAAAACCCAATCTTCATTAGCCTTTTTTGTATAAATATTCCAACTATTGTGTAAAGTATCAGAATCTATAAAATTGATATCAGCTGTATGTGAGGTAATATTATTTGCAATTACACTATTCAAATCAATTCCCGTACAAACAGGAGCAAGACCCACCTCTATATCATCCCAATACCATGAAATGTCCGTATCAACCGAGGTGTACTTAATTGCAATATAATTATTATGTCCTGTAAAAGAAGTCTCAGCAAAATTAATGCTTGCAAGATAATAATTATAATAATCAATAATTGAAGCAACGGGATAAACAGTGAGCGTTTGTACAGGTTGAAACGTAGACTCATCCAAAGGATTTGTCATAACACCTATCTGACAAGAACCACTCGTAGAAGCGAGACCATTTTGACGATACCAAAATTTGAAACGTAATAAACTGATATCTACATTGAATCTCGGCAGAGTTAGAATAATATCTCCACCTTTGCATTCCAATGCATGACCAGGTCCAAACGATCCATCATCCAAACCGGTATGGGCTGAGCCTTGTCCTACCAAGTTTTGAACATAGGGGAATGTTCCATTATCAGCTATAGCAGTTTTAGTAAGTGTAAAACATAAATCTTCCAATGAAGTTGATGAAAGATTTTCAAAGTTTTGTTTCCAAATACCATCTACATATGCACTCAAATCTATTATATTACAAGAAGTGCGGAAAATAGATATATCAGAAACAGGGTTAAATAGACCTGAACACAAAGTAACTACACGATATTCATAGGTAGAAGATGCCGTCAAATTATTTAGTGTAATTATTGGTTGTCCTGATACGATAGAGGATTCTTGCCAAACAGAGTCTCCTTCTTTCCTATATTGAACCTGCCAGGAGTATGTTTGATTTACAACAGTATCCCATGTTATTGTTGCAGAGCTTTCGCTTATCCCTATCACTGCCAAATTATTTGTTGTCAAGCAGTCTGACCCTAACAAAATAACATTATCAATAGCTGCGGGAGGTTGTCCTCCTCCATTACCATCATTCCTCCAATAAAAGACAATCTGTTTTGTAGTATTCTGCACCCCATTTAGGATAGTTTTAAATGACTGCC
This sequence comes from Bacteroidales bacterium, assembly GCA_052170555.1. Taxonomy (GTDB): domain Bacteria; phylum Bacteroidota; class Bacteroidia; order Bacteroidales; family P3; genus Scybalousia_A. The sequence continues at coordinate 2,015 of JBQNAI010000011.1, forward strand.
AGTCTGTTTCATTCGTTATCTGATTCAAAAGAGTTATGCCCTCGGGAATCCCAGATGTGGGCAATTCATAATTTCCATCACAAAGATAAACTGAAAGATAGTCGTAACTATAAGAACCCCATGAACTTTTTTCTCCTTTTACCTTATAATCAAATGTAAGAGTGTATTCCGCTTTGTCAGAGAATCTAATAAGAAGCGAAGCATAAGAATTACTCAAACTGCTTGAGTTGTATTTGTTTGACGTCCCATCATCATCTGAAATATATAATGATTTTTGTCCTCCATTATTAGTTGCATAACCTATAACCCACTTATTCTCACTTCCTGATGATAATCTCCAATATTTATTATCCATTACATCTTCAAATTTCATAGTACAACTATCTTGATTATTCGTCATACTATAAGGAATTGTAGTTGTTTTAAATTTGACCACATTAGATTTTTCCGCTAATTCATTACCAGTAAGACAAGACCTAATAACATAAACTTGATACTCCATTGAAGCCTCTAAATTTGTTATAGTATATTGTTTATCTGTGATATTAACGTTAGTATAATTACTATCCATTGTCTTCTTGTAATAAATAATCCATGCAGTCTGATCCTGAGCATCTTCAAACTTGATGGTAGCAGATGTATTGTCGGCATCCACACAAGTCAACTTACCTTCAATCTTTGAACAAGTAGGGATAGACTCTACAGTTATTTCATCGACATAATAAGATCCTATATTAGTGGGATTTTTAAAATAAATAGCAATATATTTTCCTCCATTAGTCAAATTAGCGAATGAAATAATGTTTTCTATCATACCATAATCTCCAACGCCTGCAGTAACTGTACCTAAACTTTCAAATGTAGTAATATCATTAGGGTCAATCATTATACCAACCTCCATGGTAGCAGTAGTACCTGCCTGATAATTCTTTTGTACATACAATTTAATACGAGCAGTGGATAAATCTACATCATTTGCAAATGCAGGAAGAACTAAAATTTGATTGGTACCTCTAAATTCTATTGATGTTTGACTATTATTGTAAGTTGTAGTTGGATAACCAGAGTATTCCTTAGGGAAATTACCTCCATTCATACCAACAATATCTACACTCTTAGCCTTTATATAGCATTCAAGGGGATTTAATTCTTCAAATCCATTATAGTAAGGGAGTGTCAGTCCATCTCCTCCACATAAGGTTTTGAAAGTATACACATTTGTCATATGATAATTATTACCATGAGTGCTACAAATAGTAATAATATAAACTTCATAAGTAACATTACTACTAAGATTGTTTAGTATAATTGTAGGATTAGTATTAACAACTTCTTCCGACCACACGTTTGAAGCAGTTTCGTTTTTGATCCTATACTTAACTATCCAGGATGAAGAACTGTCCAACTGAACCCATGAGATTTTTGCCTGATTTGATGTAATAGAGGAAAAGGTAACGGCAGTAGCATCAATACACGCAGGAGGATTTGTTTCATTATAAACCTTTATGTTATCGATATAAACTCCATCTGCATCAGTATTGGGATTAGACCAACGAAAATTTAATTGGTAAGTTGCAGAAGGTCCGGGTAAAGCAATGGAATCTGTTTGATAGGATGCAATCTCATTTGTGTAGGTTTTCAATTCTACCCATTTATCATTCTCTGAAGCACGATACAAAAGGGTCAGATTATTATGTACCCCATTATTATATGTCGGCTGATAATGATCAAATTTAACATAAGGAGTAGTAAGTGCTGTCAAATCCAATAAAGGAGTCATAGCTTCTGCTATTGTTCCTACGTCCCAGTCGTGATACAATGCACTATCAGAAATATACCAATCACCTTCGTCCGATTGTAGGGTCCAACAATCTAAGGCAGTATTAACAGAAAAATTTTCTATCCAGGGGTTATTGTTTAAAATTGTGATTGTTAAACATCCGGTTTTGAAGGACGTATCCTGAGCAATGTTGTTAAAAGGTTTGATTAGACAGATAATCAGTAAAATAGACAATCGTGTTTTCATAGCCTTTAAATTTGTTAATTTGTAAAATATTTATTCAAGATAATTTCAATAATTATGGTTGCAAAAGTATATTATCTACATTAGATCTCCAAATTTTTTCGTATTTTTTTTGAATGATATTTTTTTATTTATTGATTTTCAAATTCAAATCTATTAATAATATGCATTCTTAAAAAAGAAAATAGTCGTATCTCAATATAAAAATAAAAACATTTTAATTTTTCTTTCATATAACTACATAATCATAAATCATTTTTTGAGAAAAACTTACTAACTCCCCAAAACAACCTTCAAAAATAAAAATACTACCACATGATGTGTCTAACTGAAGATATATATTATAAATTCTGAATACAATATATAAATCATAATTATTTTTTGAGTAGGAATCAATAATTATAAAGAGTATATATAATAAAAGAAGTAAAAAGGAGTAAAACACTGTAGCATTTCACTCCTCTTATTCATCAAAAGAATTTACAAATCTTATTTGAAAAAAGTCTAATTCTTTAAGTCCCACCTATCACTTGCAACCCAAATCCGTTAAAACAAATGTTGCAAGATTTGATAACAAAAGAATTTTTTTCAAATAAAGACTTATATCAACAAGACTCCCAACTGTTCTAAGAGCGGATGTAAAACTCTATTACAAGAATAATTATGTATGTAAGAAATCAATGCCTGAGATGAGTGATGCGTACAAAACTCGCCATCACTTACACCAAACAAACCATTATCATTAAAAAATGAAAACCTACTCTCATTAATTGCAAGAACGCAGTCTGTTTTTGTATTTCTATCCCATTCAGAGAAAGAATTGGTATTACTACTTGCGTGAATACACGAAAGTACCGTACCTCCACATGTAGAAAAATCATAACAAAACAATCTGTCACCCCCACTACCATTTGACAATAGCAGTCCAAAGACAAACAACAACAATGTTAACAGTAATTTGTATGATTTTTTACACGATCTCATTATCCCAAACACTACTTTATAGACTGCAAAGTTAAAAACTATTTTCTGAAACACAAAGAAAAAAATAAAAAAAATAAAAATTTCATTATATTTTTTAATATTTCTTTTAAAATATACTCACAATAAATTCAATAATATAAAAAAAACCTACCCTTTTGTTATAGAAGGGTAGGCAAACCAAAAAAATTATTAATTATGAAAACAAAAACATACTTTTAACTATAAAAATGATTTAAAAATTAAAAGCCAAAATAAATTACAATTTAGGACCAGCTTCCACAAGTTTCTTTCCTTCGTCACTAGTAGTGTATTTAGCAAAGTTTTTGATAAAACGATCTGCCAAATCCTTTGCCTTAACATTCCATTCCTCAACCTGAGCATAGGTATCACGAGGATCCAAGATGTTAGTTGCTACACCTTCCAATTCTGTAGGAACAGCAAAATTGAAATAAGGAATAAATTTCGTTGGAGCCTTATCTATAGACCCTCCAAGTATGGCATCTATGATACCTCTTGTATCTTTGATAGAAATACGTTTGCCTGTACCATTCCAACCTGTATTTACAAGATAAGCTTTTGCTCCACTCTTCTGCATATGTCTAACTAGCTCTTCTGCGTATTTGGTAGGATGCAATTCTAAGAATGCTTGACCAAAACATGCAGAGAATGTGGGAACAGGTTCTTTGATACCTATTTCCGTTCCTGCCAACTTAGCCGTAAATCCACTCAAAAAATAATACTTAGTTTGTTCCGGAGTCAATATACTTACAGGAGGTAAAACTCCAAATGCATCAGCAGATAAAAATATTACCTTTTTAGCTTCAGGAGCATGAGAAATAGGACGAACAATATTATTAATATGATAAATTGGATAAGAAACACGTGTATTTTCCGTAACACTCTTATCAGCAAAATCAATTTTGCCCAATTTATCCACAGTAACATTCTCTAATAATGCATCTCTGCGTATAGCACCATAGATGTCAGGTTCTGCCTCCTTGTCAAGATTTATAACTTTTGCATAACAACCTCCTTCAAAGTTAAATATACCATTATCATCCCATCCATGCTCGTCATCGCCTATCAATTTACGTTTAGGATCGGTAGAAAGAGTTGTTTTTCCTGTGCCAGAAAGCCCGAAAAATATAGCCGTATTATTACCATTCATATCAGTATTAGCAGAGCAATGCATAGATGCAATACCTTTCAATGGAAGATAATAATTCATCATAGAAAATAGCCCTTTTTTCATCTCCCCACCATACCAAGTATTTAAAATAACTTGCTCTTTAGATGTAACATTGAAGGCTACCGCTGTCTCACTTCTCAAACCCAATTCCTCATAATTATCAACCTTTGCTTTGGATGCCGTATATACAATAAAATCTGGCTCTTGATCAAATTCAGCTTGGTTTTGTGGACGGATAAACATATTAGTTACAAAATGAGCCTGCCAAGCAACCTCCATAATGAAACGGATCTTCATTCTAGTATCTTTATTAGCCCCACAAAAACCGTCAACTACAAATAATCGTTTATTAGAAAGTTGAGTCAAGGCCTTCTGTTTTATTTGTTTCCAAACTTGCTCGCTCATCGGGTGATTATCATTGGGATATTCAGGAGTATTCCACCAAACATTGTCCTTAGAATTAGCATCCATAACTATGTATTTATCTTTTGGGGAACGTCCCGTATAGACACCCGTCATTACATTGACTGCACCCAACTCTGTTACTTGACCTTTGTCATATCCTGTTAAATCTTCCCTTGTCTCTTCGTTAAAAAGAACCTCATAAGAGGGACTATAAATAATCTCTTTTGTACCTTGTATTCCGTACTTTGTTAAATCTAAATGTAACATCTTGTTTTCTTATTGTTAAATTTGTTTTTTATTTATTTTTTATGGCGATTAACTTGACCATAATGCTCTTAACGTAAGTTTTTCTATTCTATTGTATTTTGTATCATAGAATCGTTTGCATGCCGTATAATAAAAATATCTTCATTCTCTTTTTTCATAAGGTATTTTTCCCTTCCAAATTTTTCCGCTGCATCCAAATCCTTCTGAATTATAGCTGTATTCAAACTATCTTTAATTATTTCTTCCATATAATATTTTTTACGCAACTCAAGTTCTTTTTTCTGCTTTTTAATGTTGAGGTAATAAAAAATATTCTTCTCTCTAGATAAGGTCATCAACAGAAAAAATAAGACAAGTGCGATAACATACTTCGTTTTAGGATATTTTATGATATACAATAACTTTTCTTTCACTTCTATATTACCTTTATCTTATGCAAATCTACCAATGTTTGGGGATATTTCAACAAAAATGTATGTAATCCAACACTCTTTGCTCCCTCTATATTTTTCGGTGTATCATCTATAAATAAGGTTTCATCTGCTTTAATATCTGCGTCGTTCAATACCCATTCAAAACTTTTTTTATGGGGTTTGCGAATATGCACTTCATTAGAAAAATAAGCCTTATCAAATAATAATCTAAAAATGTCAAAACCTATCCTGTCATAAAACAACTTACGAACGAAATTCATATGAATCTCATTCGTGTTTGAAAACAACAATATCTTATTGTAACGTAATTTCAATTTACCTAATAATTTTATTGTCTGCTCTCTAACATCTCCTATCATGGAATTCCAAACTGTATCTATTTGTTGGTCCGTCAATTTTTTTTGTACTAAATCTCTTATGCCATCTCTAAATTCTGCAGGAGTAATCTTCCCTACTTCAAAATCATCTACCAAAGGTAATTGTGTTTGTTGGGTGTATATTGCTTTAGCATCTATTCCATATTCATCAAATACTTCTATTATCTTGTTATAATCCACATCCAAGATAACCCCTCCCATATCCAATAATAAATTTCTTATTTCCATTATGACATTATTGTTGATTTGTATAATGATTCCAGCCTTGAGCTTTAATCTCAATTGCCGTATTTTGTGGAGTAATTAATTTACAACCGGCATTTTGCTCTTTAATATATCCTATTATGTGAATATTCTTATTATCTTTGATTTTATCATAGTCCTTTTGTGCAATGGTGAATAAAAGTTCATAGTCCTCTCCCCCATTAAGAGCTCCTGTTTCAGCAGATATTTTAAATTCTTCCAAAGTACGTGAAGTCTGATAATCTATTGGCAACTTATCCATATATATCTCACATCCCACTTTACTATCACGACAAATATGCAATATTTCACTTGCCAAGCCATCAGAAATATCTATCATAGAAGTCGGCACCACGCCATTGTCTCTAAAAAAATCTATCAACCATTTTTGTGCTTCAGGTTTGAGTTGTCTTTCCAGTACATAATCATAATCATTAAGCTCTGGCTGTACATTAGGATTAGTTTTCCATTCAACTTTCTCTCTTTGCAATACAAGGAGACCGGCATAAGCTCCTCCCAAATCACCAGTTACACAAATAAGATCATTCTCCTTTGCAGTACTGCGTTTAACAATACTTCCCTTTGTTGCTTCACCTATTACAGTTACAGAAATAAACATCCCAGATGCAGAAGATGTCGTATCACCTCCGATTAAATCCACACCATATCGCTCACAAGCCAAACGAATGCCTGCATATAATTCCTCCAACGCTTCTACACTGTACCTATTACTAACACTAAGTGTGATAGTTATCTGTTTAGGCAAACCATTCATAGCATAGATATCCGAAAAATTGCAAACAACAGCTTTATATCCCAAGTGTTTCAACGGAGTATAGACCATATCAAAATGAATGCCTTCTATCATTGCATCCGTAGAAACAAGAATTTGTTTGTCTTCATAATCCAAAACAGCACAATCATCTCCAACACCTAAAACCGTACTTTTATTATTGATTTTACTATCCTTAGTTAACCTATCTATCAAACCAAATTCGCCAAGTACAGACAATTCCGTTCTTTGTTCCATACACTTTTTCACCTTTTAGAATATGAGACTGCAAAGTTAAGAAAAATTTGCAATAGAGCAATAAAAATTCATACAATATGCAATAAAAAATATGTAAAACATAAAAATAATTTATCAATTTCAAAGAATAATTTAGTTTAAACCGTCCAAAATAACATTTTAGACCGTCTAAAATAATGTTTCAGACGGTCTAAAAAGACATTTTGAACCGTTCAAACAAAATTATTATATAATGTTGCAGAATTGTTTTTAATGATTACAAAAATTATTATTAACTTTGCAGGAACAAATAGATTATATCCGTTATTTTACAAGAATAATCCAAATTTTTTATTCAAGTGTAAATTAACACAGCATTGGATATGATTTGTTGAATATCACATAAAATACAGTTTTTATGAATTACAAACAAACAATAGAATTTTTATACTCACAACTTCCGGTTTTTCATAGACAAGGTGCCTCTGCATACAAGGCTAATCTGGATTCTACTATCGCTCTAATGACAGCATTAAAACATCCTGAAAATAAATTTCGTTCTATTCATGTTGCTGGCACAAATGGTAAAGGTTCTTCTTCTCACCTATTGTCTTCTATAATGTATGAGTACGGTTTGAAAATCGGATTACACACATCTCCACATCTGAGAGACTTAACAGAAAGAATTGTTGTAGACGGAAAACAAGTAAGTAAAAATTATGTTATTCAATTTGTAAAAAACAACAAAAAGATTATTGAAAATATTGGTCCCTCCTTCTTTGAAATGATGGTTGCAATGGCATTTAAATATTTTGCCGATAGGGTCGATATCGCTGTTGTAGAAGTTGGTATGGGAGGAAGGTTAGATTCTACAAATGTCATCACACCAGAAATTGCTCTGATTACAAATATTTCTTTCGATCATACACAGTTTTTGGGCAATACGTTAGAAAAGATTGCCACACAGAAAGCAGGTATAATCAAACAAGGAATACCTGTAGTTATATCGCAATCACAAACAGAGACAATACCTATTTTTTGTGCCAAAGCAAAGGAAATGGGTAGTAAAATTTATTTCGCTGATAATAATTTCTCCTTTCGCAATGACAGGATAGAAAATGGTTGTTTGATAATGGATATTTACAAGAATAATATCCCATATATCAAAAATCTTGTAAGCAGTCTTGCCGGCGACTATCAAAAGAAAAATATTTTAGGAGTAATTCAAACTATTGAGGCATTGAATGAAACAGGTAGATACAATATTTCTAAAGACAATATAACCAATGGTATCAAAAATGTACAACAAAATTTCCCATTAATGGGACGCTGGCAAACTATTGCAACAAACCCACTAACTATATGTGATACAGGACACAATGAAGACGGATTGAAATATGTTATCTCACAACTTGAACGCACAAAAAAGGGAAGACTTCATTTTGTTATAGGAGTTGTAAATGATAAAGACATTGATAGTGAAATTAATATGTTACCAAAAGATGCTCTTTACTACCTTTGCAAAGCAAATATTCCAAGAGGTTTGGGTGTTGAGCTACTTCAAACAAGATTTGAAAAACACCATTTAACTTACTCCTCATATTCGTCTGTCAAAGAAGCTTTTGAGCAGGCGAAACAAGATGCCTTAAAAGACGGAGGTATGGTTTTCATTGGAGGAAGTACCTATACGGTAGCGGAAATAGTGTAGAAATCAGTAAAAATTAAGCGAATAAAAATGTAAATTGTATAAAGAAAAATCCACTATTTTGGTTACTTCTCTAGTTTTTGATATTTGATAATGTTTTTCTTATAAGTTTTCAAAAAATATTTAAACCACTTATCGTTATTGTACTTGTCAGTAATACGATATGCCTGTTCTATTTTTTCTTGTCGCCTCATACTATCGTAAGCCATCAATTTACCTATACGTTTCTGTGCTTTTTTGGTGTGTCTTGCCTTGTACCCCATTTGTTTCAAAGCTCCCAACGACTCTATCGCTCCTTCATATTGTTTATATTTGATAAGATCCTCCGTAGTCTTAATAGCTAATCTATCGTTTCCTATTTGGGTTAGGATATCTCTCAATGAAGTGTGTCTAACACTCATCTCTGCTAATTTGTTTTTAGTGTAGAATAATTCAAGTTTAGAGTACTCAATAAAATATTTAGTAGTATCACCCTGAGATAGCAATCCGTCTATTTGCTCTTTGTTTTTCACATATTCAAGAGGTTCTTCTATTTGACGTTTCAATGAACGAATCTTACTTTTATCCAAACGACATTCTCTATTCCCCTTTATCTGAATAGCTCTATTAATATACATTTCAGCAGTATAAAAATCACTCCTTTTTATACACTCCAAGATGTCATAAACCATAACATCTATCTCCTCTTGCTTCTTTTTACAGACTTTATTATCAATAGCACGCAAATAAGAATTCATAATACGAATAATAGCAGTATCTTCCTTCATCGTATATGCCTCAATCAAATCATCTGTCAATGCAACAAGTGAATCAGCTCGCTTCATATCACCTTGAAATATGTAATACTCTGCCTTAGACATACGTTTAGCAGTAATTTCTCTAATAGCTCTAACATACATCTCAGATACAGCTCTCTTATCCCCCTCCATTTTTGCCAAACGATTGGCTTTTTCTAACACTTCTAACGCTTTTTCATAATTATTTACTTGCATAAACTGACGTGTTTCAAAGAACTTCTCGTCAACCTGCCTATCTATTGCCTTAGTTTTAGTTGAAATTACAGCTATACTTTGGTTGGGTAATTTATTATCAGAAGTCGTTAGATAATCTTTCTCTATTTGTGCCACTACTTGCTCCGGCGAAGAAATCGTATCTTGAATATAATCTTTATAGTCTATACTATAACCTTGATTTGCCACAGTATTTTCAATAGAATCTAATTTAGAGTCAGTAATAGTAGTGCTTCCTTGTAAAACAACTATCTGTTGTAATACCTGATCCTCATATTGTCCTCCTATCATTGCAGAAAGCTCTTTAGCTTTGGTCAAAAGGTCTATACGTACTTCATTATTACGTGCCTCTGGCATGCTTTTAGCCTGTTGTAAATAGCCATCAACAACCATATGTACCACTTGTTCAAACGAAGCATTGTCATCAATGGCCTCCCTATTACGTTGAAAGTAATCATATGTGTTTCTCACAAAATCACCTGCCACCATCAATTCTCCTTTGGAGATAGCTTTCTTTGTAATATCAATATGATTATCATAAATCCCCTTTTGGCAAATCTCCAAATTCTTTTTAACTATATTCCCTCTACAAATACCTAAATTATCTCTCTTACACCAATTATCAAGTTCAAAAAGAATGTCATAAGCATATGCATATTTACCTTGTTTTGTCAAAGCCATACTTTTTAATAAATTTTTATCATATGCATAAGCCATAAGATTCTGACAAAGTAGCCTTTCTTCTTGTGTAGGATGCATGCCAGAAATAATAGCAGTCAATCTATCCATGGTTTTTATGATTTGGCCCGAATCTAAATTCAATTTGCTCAATTCATACTGTGCCATTATATTGTCTTCTTTGATTGCAATGGATTTTTGCAAATAGTCATATGCGTTGTTTTTTTTGTTATCAGACAAAAAACCAATAGCCTTTGTATAATACATCATAGAAACTCTCGGAGTCAGAAAATCTATCAACTCTTTATTCTGCTTGATTATTGTTTTGAGCTCAATATATTTGGCATATATATCATTCTCTATTGTGTATCTTTGATTTTCTTCCACAAATTGTAACGCTTTCTCTATTTGATAAGAATACACTGCAATCATATCAATATTATCTGTAGAAATCGCGGAAATGGTTTTAATATGTTTGTCAAATGCTTTAATAAGATCTTTTTTCTGCACATCGCTCAGTGACTGTGCAACAACACTAATACAATTAATGCAAACTACGGTTAAAAGTAAAAATTTATTCAGTATATTTTTCATCGCAAATTGAGAATTTAAGTGGCGAAAGTAATACAAAATTTTTATTTAATAACTTGTCATACAAATAAACATTCAGCAAGTATAATAATATTTTCAATTGTATATAGTCACTGGATATACAATTTTTATTCTTTTTAAAGTATTCCCGTAAAAATTATAAATTATTTATGAATAAATAATAAAAATACATTTCTAAAATACATAAAAAATATTTTTAATCTATCTTAACTAAAATGATTCTTATTATTAAAAATTTATTCCAACTATTCGCAAAAATCGTAACCTGCAAGTATACAAACAAATGTTTATATCATAGAAATTGTTGCAGTGAAATAATCCTTAACTTTTTACGTTGTTGTCAGTATGAATGATTTTGACAAATTGAAAATAAATAACAACCTACCTGTTGCTCATTTGCAATTTTTCCCTTGCGTTGCAGAATTAATTTTGTTTGAGCAATTAGAAGCTATTTCAATAGATGTATTTGAGAATTTTCCGAAACAAACTTTTAGAAACCGTGCTACGATACTGTCTTCACAAGGCATTCTCAATATTATCGTTCCAGTGAAAAGCAATAATAAAGAAAAAGTTCTAACTAAAGATATTGAGATTTCTTATTCAGAAAAATGGAATATGGAGGCATGGCGTACAATTTTTTCTTGTTACGGTAAAAGTCCGTTTTTCATATACTATGCAGATAAAGTCAAAACATTGCTACTAGAACAATATAAATATTTGATGGATTTAAATCTCAAAGTTTTTTATTTCCTCAAACAAGCTCTACAACTCAAATGTGATATATTCTTCACATCACAATATATAGATAGAACTATAGACAATTATCGTAATATGTTTATGCCTAAAAACAGAGAGGAAGACGGGAAAAATATTAAACCATATTACCAGTGTTTCGAGGAGAAATTTATGTTCCAAACTAATCTTTCTTCCCTCGATTTACTCTTCAATTTAGGTAATCAGGCAGGCGAATACCTTAGAAGTGCAACCCAATAGTAGCTCCTAATGATAAGGTCGTGAAATTTCTTTTTTTATTTTCTACTTTTATTGAAGTAAAGTAGGTATCAGCAAAGAAACGTAAATAAGTATGTCTTTCTACCCAAAAATTGAGATAGATACCGTTGGAATATTGAAAATTATTTTGTTTACCTAATGGAAAATTTGATTGCAAATACTTTCCATCTATATGATTGAAGCCCAAACCAAGTCTTATCCCCATATTAATATGCTGTAACAACGTAATAGAAAAAGCAGGCCCGATTTCTAGGGATTGAACAAACATGACAGAATCCTCAAATAAGCTAATATCTCTATTATCTACAACATAACCATCAGACTTTGTCCTTATGTCTATTCCTACGAACTTGCAAGGGAAATAAGCTACCTCCATACCAATACCAATACCGTTGCGAATAGAGTATTCAGTGTTGTTCCCTAATTTTTGTGTAGCCTTAAATAAATTAATGTTGTAAGAAAGAAAAGCATTTGCGAAAGAAGGTGTTTGTTCATACATATCATCATCAAAAGGAGCAACAGTAGAAGGATGGTTTTTATTAAAAATAACATCTGTCAAGGCATATGAAAACTCTGTTGCCAAAATACCTAACCCTGCTCCAAAAAGAACATCGCAAATCCAGTGTCTATTGTTTGCTAAACGAGAAAGGCCTGTGATTGTTGCAATCGTATAGCCACCAATACTAACCCAAGGGTATTGTTCTTTGTATTCTTTTGATAGAATAGAGGCTCCGATAAATGCAGCAGTAGTATGCCCTGAGGGAAAAGAATTAGCCCCTCTTTTGTCTGGACGAAGTGCACTCAGATTCGCTTTCATCAGTACAACCAATCCATGTCCTACTCCATAGGAGAGCGATGTAGAGGTTATAAGCTCTCCCCAGGAACTTCTATTTTTAAATCCTAACCCTTTCAAAGTGAAAGTTAATCCCAAGGGAACAAACTGTAAGTAAGTATCATAATCATTTGAAAACTTATCTAGGTACCTCAACCTCATATCTCTTATATTAACATTATATTTTTTTGCGACTATACTCTGAGATATGAGTGTTAGCCCATAATATGTAGAGTTCAAAGTTTGATGTTCAAAAAACCTACTGACCGACAAACTCTTCTGTGAAGTAGTTTTATGAAATACAGTATCAGTTTGAGAATGGATTATATGTAATTGAAAAAATAAAATAAAAAATACCACACACAAAACACTATTACTTGTTTTGTGTGCGTATATATTAATATTCAACACATTAGAACGGAAGATCATCTCCGTCTTGTTCCATTTCCGCTTGTTCAATAGTCCCTCCCATTTGTTGAGATGAAACGGGTGGCTGTTGGTACGCAACCGAGCTTTCCTGTTGTACATCTTGAGTTGTTGGAGAAGACGGTACTTGAGACTGAGGTTGCATTTGAGATTGAGACATAGGCGGTTGGTAAGCTTGCATCTGTTGTACATATGGATTTTGTGGCATCGCAGAGGTAAAAGTTTCTATATTATTACATCTACAGTCTGTATACCAACGCCCTTGAAACTCCCTGGATTCAAGACTAAAAACAATTTTAAGCGTAGTCCCCAATGCAATGTTTTTCATTGCCATAAGTTTATCCTCCCCCCATAGAGAAAAAGCAACCTTACGAGAGTATTGTTCATCAGTTTCTATAACAAATCCACCTCTAATCCAAGGACCTCTCGCACTTTCGCCTCTTTGGTCAGGTAGAACCTCTACTAATTTTCCTATTATTTCCATCTTATATATATTTTTTTTATTACTCTAAATTTTTTACTAATGTCACATTTATCAAAATTTCATGCTGCCGAATTCTTTTCTGAAAAAATAAATTTTATTCCCAAAAAAATTCTGCAATCAAATTACTCTCTTCTATTTTTTTGAAACTTTAAGCCATCTATCCAACCAATCAAAGAAATTTCTTTGCCATAGAATACCATTTTGTGGCTTAAGAACCCAATGAGTTTCGTCCGGAAAATATAAATATCTGGCAGGAATTCCACGATTCAAAGCAGCGTTATATGCGGCCATACCCTGCGATGCTACAATTCTGAAATCAAATTCAGAATGTATAACCATAAGCGGCGTATCCCATTTATCAACAAACAAATGAGGAGAGTTAGCATAGGATTTTTTTACTTTATTATCCTTGCTCCAATAAGGACCACCCAGATCCCAATTTACAAACCACATTTCTTCCGTCTCAAGATACTGTTGCTCTAAATTAAACATACCATTATGAGCTATAAAAGCTTTAAATCGCTTGTCATGATGACCAGCAAGCCAATAAACACTATAACCTCCGAAACTAGCCCCAACAGCTCCACGATGTTCTGTATCAACATAAGATTCTTTAGAAATTTCATCAATAGCAGTCAAATAATCTTTCATGCATTGTCCACCATAATCACCACTAATTTGCTCTAACCATTGCTGACCAAAACCAGGTAATCCTCTACGATTAGGAGCAACAATAATATAGCCGTGAGCAGCCATAATCTGAAAATTCCATCTGTAAGACCAAAACTGAGATACTGTACTCTGAGGACCACCTTCGCAATAAAGTAACGTAGGGTATTTTTTAGTAGAATCAAAATCGGGAGGGAAAATAACCCACGTATGAAGATCTTTTCCATCGCTGGCTTTCAACCACCGTTCTTCCACTTTCCCCCATCTAATCTTTGCCATAAGATCATCATTCACAGTAGAAATCTTAACTTGTTTACCATTATTCTCTTCCACTGACCATATCTCAATAGGATTACTCATACTCATTCTTGTAGCTATCAATTTGTTACCACAAGGTATGACCGAGGTATAGTCACACATAGAGTTGGTAATTTGTTTTATCTCATTGTTTGCTACATTTAGTTTGTAAATATTATCCTTTGCGTGATAGTCAGAAACAAAATAGATATACTTGCTATCCGAAGAGAATTTCAACCCATTAGCATTCTGATCAAATTGTTTAGTCATATATTTAGAAGTTTTAGTAGAGAAATCATATACAAACAAACGTACCTTATCTGCCTCATATCCATCTCTTTCCATACTTTCCCACGCAATAGTCTTACCATCAGGAGAAAAAACAGGATTCTGATCATATCCCATCATTCCTTCAGAAATATTCTCTGTTGTTTTTTTCTCAATATCATACAAATAAATATCACTATTAGTTGAATATGCATATTGCTTGCCTATTTTCTTCCTACAAGTGTAGGCAATACGTCTACTATCCGGACTCCATGCAATCTGCTCCATGCCACCCCACGGACGCATTGGACTTTCAAACTCAGTACCGTCCAAAATATTGATACCCTCATTTAATTTTGTACCATCAAATTCTGCAACAAATGGTTGAGGAATATTATCTACCCAATCATCCCAATGTCTATAAGCTAGATCATCATTAATCCTACCGGTAGTTTTTTCAATTCCCTTTTTCAAATAAGCATACTTATCCTTCTTCGCAATAGCTCGTACATAAATAATATGTTTCCCATTTGGAGCATAAGAAAAACCCTCCAAATCTCCATCTTTAAAGTCCGAAATTTTTTCCCTATTAGTTCCATCCAAATTCATTTCATAGATATTGATATCCGTTGAATCTGCGTAGATAAATCCTATCTTATTACCTTTGGGATTGAAGATAACATTAAACTCACTATTCTTTGTCTGAGTCAATCGCTGAACATGACTTCCATCAATGTCCATAATATAGATCTCAGCATTTCCCTTATTCTTTTCTATATCATAATAAGTAACAGTATAAAGAATCTTTTTCCCATCAGCAGACACGCTAACATCTCCTATCCTACCAAAAGCCCATAAAACTTCGGGAGAAAGCATCCCGTTCTGTACTTCTACTATGGGTTTCCCAATGGCATCTTTATCTTTAATTTTTTTTTGTTGACAACTTATCAACACAATCACAAGACCCAAGACAGTAACAATCAATTTAGTCTTCATATTTTTTTATTTTTTATTATTATCGCCCTGATATATAAATATCACAAATTTCAAGGGTGCAAAGTTACAAATTTTTCATCTATAATAAAAATTATTATATCAAAATAAAATTTTATTTAAAGTTTTTAACCGTTCGGAATTGATTTATATTCATAAAAAATGGCAATCGCAAATATAAGGTCTAATTCTGGCATTTTTTAATATTTACCTTATTGCATGAAAATAAATAAATAGTAATACAAATAGGTAATATCAATAATTATCTACAAATAATAAGTAACTAATATTCAAAATGTATGAATTCTTATGCGACAAGAAAAAATTAATCTCACACTTTACTAAGATGAAGTGTGAGATTAATTTCACAAGATGCCGAGTTGATTCAAATAATAATCATGGCAGATATTTTATTGAAAAAAATACTACTTTATTTAAATAATTTAGCAAACTCTCTTTTCTTACGATTTTTCCATTCTCCTCTATGGTACACATAAGATGCGATTAAAGGTAAAACTGTTGTTGCCTCAGCATACACCATTTGCTCATAAGTCGGCGAAACCTTGCCCCAAGAACCTGCTTCTTTCAATGTGGAAGATGAACAGGCACCGTCTCTAACATCAGCAACTGTAATTTGAACAGCATATTTGTGCATATCTACCTGATGCCCTAAAACCTCTGCACAAACAACGGTATCCTGAGCAAAATTCTTAGGAGTACCACCACCAACCATGAATAAACCAGTTGTTCCTGCTGCAATTTTGATATTAGTCAATTCAAGAAAATCTTTAACAGAGTCTATACTAAGGTGTTTCCCCGGATTGGCTACTTGATGCATGACCAACCCAAATCCTGCTGAACAATCAGAAAATGCAGGACAAAAAATAGGTACATCATTCTCATAGCAAGCTTGAATGAGCGAATCTTTCTTGACTGCATGTCCATTACTAAGCCATTTGCCTATCTCCCAGATAAATTCTCTTGAAGAATAAGGGCGTGCTTCCAATGTATCAGCAATTTCTTTCACTGTTTTGTCACAGATTTGTAGCTCTTCCTCATCTATAAATGTATCATATATTCTATCAACATAATTATCTCTCAAAACCATATCACTGATAAACGGAGTACCTTTATAATGTTTAAACCCTAGTGCTTCAAATAAATCCATATCTATTATGGAAGCCCCAGTGGATACAACACAATCTATCATATTATTACGTACCATATCCACATAAACTTGCATGCATCCAGCAGCAGAAGTACTGCCTGCTAGAGTTAGTATGGTAGAACAATCTTTATCCTCCATCATCATTTCAAAGATATTAGCTGCATCTGCGGTATCTCTGGAAGCAAAGGACATTTTACTCATTGCCTCTATAAGTTCCGTAGAATCTATCTTTTTAATATCAATATGCTCAATGGTTTGGCTCAATAATTCTCTTTTTGTCATCTTTGTAAAAATTTTTTTTATTAAAATTGCACTGCAAAGTTACACTTTTTTTTTTACACAACACAATTATACTATGGAATTTAAATCCTATATTAAATACTCAATATCGGATATTTTATTTAGAATATTTATGACTTCATTTTTTGATTTAGCCTCCATCAATTGCATCTTAAATGGTTTGAAGTTAGCAATAGACGAAAAATATTTACTATAAAATTTCTTCATAATCACCATCGCACGAAATTCTCCATAATTTGGTATCATTGATAAAAAATGTTCTTTACATATCATCGCCCTTTGCTTAACTGTCGGCTCAAATAATGGTTCTCCTTCCAAAATTTGATGACATTGTTTAAAAATATAAGGCTTACCAATAGCGGCTCTACCTATCAATATCCCATCTACACCGTAACGATTCTTGTATTCTAACATCTTTTCAGCAGAATCTATATCTCCGTTACCAAAAATCGGAATCTTTATTCTTTGATTGTTTTTCACTTGTCCTATCATCGTCCAATTAGCAGGACCATTATACATTTGCATCTTTGTCCGACCATGAATAGATAACAACTGAATACCACAATCTTGCAATCCTTCTGCAAAATCTGTTATAGCAATAGAATGATCATCATAAGCAATACGCGTTTTAACAGAAACGGGGATATGAACACTATTCACAACTGCTTTTGTTATGGAAAGCATCTTCGGTATATCCTTTAATATGCCACTACCAGAACCTTTATCAGCAATCTTTTTCATAGGGCATCCCCAATTTATATCAATAAAATCAGGTTGCTGTTCTTCTACCCTTTGAGCTGCCTCAACCAATTTTTCTTTTGTATTCCCAAAAATCTGAACTCCTACAGGACGTTCCTGCTGTGTAAAAGAAATCTTTTGATACGACATCTCAACATCACGAATCAACGCATCGGAAGATACAAATTCTGAAAATAATACATCTGCTCCAAAACCTTTACAAATATTTCTATATTCTTTTGTCGTAATATCATCCATCGGAGATAAAACAACAGAAAACGATGGCAACAAATCTCTCAACATTTACGAAGTAGTGCTAAAAATTTATCTTCTGCAAAATTATAAAATTCTAAAGTAATTAGTTAATTTTGCAAGTCAAGATTCACAAAAAATATTATGAAACAAGAGCAAATTAAGATCAATTATAAGATTTTCAATTTATCTGAACTATCTGATAAAGATAGAGAATTGATAAAACAGGCTGCATTTGCTACGCATAAATCTTATTCACCTTATTCTAATTTCAAAGTTGGTGCTGCCGTACAATTAGACGACGGAGAAATACTATTGGGGAGCAATCAGGAAAATATAGCCTATCCAAGTGGATTATGTGCCGAAAGAACAGCATTATTCTCCGCCGGAACTAAACAGGGCAATGTAATTGCAATTGCCATAAGTGCAAAAGACGAAAAGGGGAATCTTGCTACTGCCTATCCATGTGGAGCATGTAGACAGGTAATGATAGAGACGCAAAAACAAAGGACAAAACACCCAATAAAGATTCTAATCCACCGAAAGGACAACACTGTATTGCAAATAGACGATGTAAATGATCTTTTGCCTTTTTCATTCGAATACTAATTCTACACCATACATCAAATATACACAAAGCCAACATTATTACTTACATTGCCTCTTAGTATTATAATATTATTTCAGTATTGAAATATTTTTGTATATTTTGTGTCAGTTTTCCTTATTCAAAATAAGTATTTCTTATTAAAAATGGTAAACATCTTGCAATGATAGTGTATATGAAAAAACCAATCTCAAAAAAGAATACATTAATGTGCGAGATTAATAAATCCTTTTTTGAGATTGGTAAGTATAAAAAACTAACAATATTTATGTGTTTATTACCTTGTACATTACCTCAACTTTGCAACTGCATATTTTATACGTTTCAACGCCTCAATAATATTTTCATCGCTGGTAGCATAGGACATTCTAAAATATTCAGGAGAACCAAAAGCATCTCCTCCAACAATAGCTACGTGTCCTTCCTCTAAAATATACATAGCAAAGTCAGTAGAATTATTAATCTTCCGTTTACCATCAGTTTTACCAAAATAAGATGAACATTTAGGAAATAAATAAAAAGCCCCTTTAGGATCATTAACCTCAATACCAGGAATGTCTTTGGCTAACTTAACTATGAGATTCTTCCTTCTCTCAAAAGCTCTACGCATCTGCTCCACACAATCTTGATTTGTGTTATATGCGACCACAGCTGCCATTTGAGATACTGAACATGGACCGCTGGTATACTGCCCTTGCAATTTGTTACAAGCTTTTGCAATTTCTATTGGAGCAGCAATAAATCCTATTCTCCAACCGGTCATAGCATAAGCTTTACTTACACCATTGACAATAATACATTTATCTTTCATCCCCTCAAAAGAAGCCAAGGAGACATGATGAGTATTAGTGTAATTAAGATGTTCATATATTTCATCGCAGACCACATAGATATTTGGGTATTTACGCAAAACATTAGCCAAACTTTCCATTTCTTCGGTCGTATACACAGCACCTGTTGGATTAGATGGAGAACACAAAATAAGCATTTTAGTTTTTTCAGTTATGGTTTCTTCTAACTGCTTTGGCGTTATCTTGAAATCTTGTTCTATTTTAGCCTCCACAAATACAGGAGTACCATCTGCCATCAACACCATCTGAGGATAAGATACCCAATAAGGGGCAGGTATTATTACCTCATCTCCTTTGGAAACTAATGCCATAACAACATTACACACACTTTGTTTAGCACCATTAGATACAACTATTTGTTCTGTTGTATAGTTTAAACTGTTTTCTTTTTTCAACTTATTGGTGATTGCTTGTTTCAACTCAGGATAACCCGGTACCGGAGAATATCTTGTATAATTGTCATCAACAGCCTTCTTCGCCGCTTCTTTGATATGATCAGGAGTATTGAAGTCTGGTTCTCCTACACTCATATTAATAATATCAACACCTTGTGATTTCAATTCTGAACTTCTCTGGCTCATTGTCAATGTTGCCGAAGGTGATAACCTGTTAATTCTATCCGATAAAAGACTACTCATTTTATTTTAACTTTTGTTTAATTTGGTTAATAAAAAAATTTATTTTGTTTGTTATTTTCTTACAATTCCTTCCGCCAAAATTTCTTGCAAAGTTACAAAAAAAAAATCTATCCATCAATAACTCGCAGAATTAAACAAAAACTTCCACCAATACATAAGTATTCTTAATCCTCAAAGATATCATATTGACGATAAATAATTAAAAAAGAGTTGCCGCAATACAGAGCAACTCCAAAACATATAGAAAGGAAAAAACAATTTTCATATATCTATCTAAAAATCCTATCTATTTATTCAAAATAGTTTCCATTCTCGCAATATACTTCTCAACTTGCGAATACTCCGGTGAACGAGGGTAGTCCTTTTTTAATTGAGTGTAACAATCAAGAGCTTTTTGAAAATCTTTTTTTACTTCATAAGCTGCACCGAGTTTCATTAAAATAACTGGAGTAGTAAAATTATTAGGATTCTTTTCTGCAGCTTTTTTATAATTTGAGATAGCTTCGTCTAAGTTATTCAACTCCCAGTAACAATCACCTATAAGCGATCTGATTTGTGAGGGCATAAATTTATCATCGGGCTTAAAACCTTCTAAATATTTTATTGCGTCATTGAATTTACCCTGTTTCATATATATGATACCAACATAATATTTTGCCAGTCGCCCCTGTTTTGTGGAAGAATAATTTTCACTGATAGCAATTAATCCTTGGTGCTTACCATCTCCATTCAAAGCCTTTGCATAATCCTCTTGTGCAAAATACTGTTGTGCTGCAAATATTTCATTCTCTGCATTCTTTTCTTGAGAAGGAATATACCAAGAATTATATAGCAAAATCGTTGCAGCAATAACAAGAACCGCTACAACAATCCCTATGATTATCTTCTTGTTTTTATCTATGAAAACTTCCGTTCTTGATATTATATTCCCTACCTGAAGATTCTTTTCTTCTTTTTCTATATTCTTAGCAATTTCTCCTCTGTTATCCATCTTTTTTATAAATTTTGCTGATTGATTTTTGTACTAATTTCTAATATTCTCTACAACTTTCAGGGTGCAAAGATATATCATTTCAGTAAAATGACATAATTTTTGAGTTTTTTTTGAAAAAAAATATCTTTTTCATAAAAATTACTCCAAAAATTTGTTCATCCCAAAATAATTGTATAACTTTGTGCCGCAAATATAAATGTTACCGAGCATGGACATAAGTACTAAATTTATGGGATGTAGCATCAATAGTCCTGTCATAGCAGGTAGTTGTGGGAAGACTGCAGACCTTAACAACATTAAACTATTTGAGGATTGTGGTGTTGGTGCCGTTATACTAAAATCGTTATTTGAAGAGCAGATATCTCAAGAAATAAGTAACAATGTAAGGCTTATGCATGATGCCGGAGAGATGGCTGAAGCATATACATACATAGCAGAACATACCAAACATGACAGTATAGAAAGGTATTTAAATCTTATTCGTAAATCAAAAGAAAGTGTAGATATCCCCATAATTGCGAGTATAAATTGCGTGTCTGCCAACGAATGGATCAGATTCGCTACAGATATCCAACAAGCAGGTGCAGATGGATTAGAGCTCAATATGTTTATCTTACCAACTAATATAAACATGTCTTCAGAGGAAGTTGAACAAGTTTATGAAAATACCATTCAGATACTCAGACGTGCTATAACTATCCCTATATCACTAAAGATTAGTTATTATTCAGCTGCTCTTACTAAATTTTGCCAAAAACTCTCATGGATGGGTATTGCTAATCTTTCTATTTTTAACCGATTTATAGAACACGATATAGACATAATGACTGAATCCACACGTCCGGTTAATATCCTCTCTACCGACAACGAACTTTATCATACAATTCGCTGGACGGCAATCCTTTCCAAGCTGATTAATTGCCCTCTTACTGCCGGTTGCGGTGTTCATAAGGCAGAGGATATTATCAAATTGATACTTTCAGGTGCCAATACAGTACAAGTCGCATCAGTGCTATATGATCAAGGATCAGAATTTTTAATCAAAGCGAATGAATTCTTAAAACAATGGATGCAAGAGAAAAATTACAACAAATTGAACGATTTTAGGGGGCGTTTAGCGATAGACCGAAACGATAGAGCTTCAACGTTCTATCGTGTTCAATACATGAAATATTTTTCAGGAATAGAATGAGTCGTTAATCTCAAGTATAGATACTGTTTACTTTGAATTAAGTGTATTACATTTGTTTTTGTATTAATTATATCTATATTTAAATGTAACGAACTTTAAAAAAAATAAAACATAAGTTAATCACTAATAAATTTTTTTTACTAATGGAAGAACAAAAAATTACAAGTTTTTTCAGATTTGAAGATCTGAGAATTTACAACAAATCTTTGGAATACTACAATTGGCTTACAGTCCAAGCGAAGCAATCGGATGATTTTGCGAAGAGGGTATTATTTATGCCGCTATTAGATGCCACTGCAAAGATAAGCATAAACATTGCGGAGGGAACATCATACAACAAAAGTCAATTTGTAAATTTTTTGAAGGATGCAAAATCAGCCGTAAGAGAGTGTGTGGTTTTTACCACAATGGCATATCAAAATGGATTCTTCACGCAAGAGCAAGAAGAAATTTCTAGAACAACTCTTATAGAAATGACGAAAATGTTGGGTGCAATGATAGTCTCTTTGCAAAAACCTTACAATAAGAAAATGAATGAAGATAATTCAGAAACAAATGCAGTAACTGATAATACAATATCTGCACGTGAAAATTCTTCTGAACTTAATTTAGATTTTAATTACTAAACATCATATATTAATATGTTTTTCTTGTCCCTTTACATGTACAAGAAAACAAAAGTTTATAGGAATTATACAAACTAATCATATGTTATTTTCACAAGTAAAGGGACAAAAAATATTAGTCAGGCGTATAATCTCATTGGTGGATAATAATCATTTTCCTCATGCTATTCTTCTTAATGGCAAAGATGGGTATGGGAACTTGACATTGGCTCTTGCTACAGCACAGTATATATCTTGCACAAAAAAACTAACAGGAGAAAATAGTTGTAGTATATGTTCGTCATGTAACAAATATGAAAAGTTAATCCATCCCGATTTACATTTTATTTTCCCTAATACTGCAACAAAAAGGGTAGATAAAAACAATGATGCATCTTTGTTTATTACGGATTTTAGAAAGTTTGTGTTAGAACATGAAGGATATTGCTCGTTAAATAGATGGTATAATTATATCGGAAGTGAGAATAGACAAGGTATCATTAATGTTCGTGATGCAAACAACATAATTTCTGCACTCACAATGAAGACTTATGAGTCTAAATTCAAAATTATGATTATTTGGAATGCAGATAGAATGAACAATGAAGCATCTGACAAAATACTAAAGATATTGGAAGAACCTTATCCTAATACTGTATTTATTCTTACGACAGAACATAAGGACAAAATCATGCCAACTATACTTTCTCGTGTTCAACATATAAATGTTCCTCCGCTTGACGACAATACTATGTACAATGCTATCAAAGAGTATAATCCTAATCTAAATGATGAGCAAATCTTGATAAAAATTGCACTATGTGAGGGTAATTACAATAGAATATCCGAATTAGACAGTAAAGATGAAACAAATAAGGTAGAAAACTTCATAGAAATTAACCGACTTGCAATGATGTATCGCAAAAATGCAAAAGATATTGTCACTTTTGTAGATGTTTTTAGTCGGAATACGAGGGAACAACTCAAATCTTTTCTTGATTATTTTTTAAGAATAGTAGAAAAGTGCTGGATTTACAATAACAATGTTAAATCTACTATTCATCCGTTGGAACAGATGGATAATAAATTTAAAAATAACTTTCCTAAATTCATAACAGAAAATAATATAGAAGGGATTTGCAAAGTTATTGAACAAGCATATAGAAATATTGATCATAATGCTAATACTAAGATTAATCTTTTTGATATGATTATCAAGCTGGGGTATCAATTAGAGAAAAGGTAAAATAAATTAGAAATAATACGTCCCAAATTAGTATATGTAAAATTTTAATATCTTTATCTTTAAAAGAGAATAACTTAATGCTTATTAATCACATGTTGCATTGTAATAAGCTTAATCTAATAATTTCCAGGTTAATCCATAACGAAATGTAAACCCTTCGGCAGGATAAAAAGGAGAATTAAAATAAGAATAATTCAATAAACCTGAATAAGGGTGTTGAATCATAACAAACAAACACAATCTATCTATAGCAACATTTAAGTACATGTCCGTGAACACGTAGGAACCTACCTCGTTAGTGTTTTGATAACAATACATACCAGTCAAAGTATTATATGTATCAGCTTTATAAGAAGAAAAATAACTCATATCAATTCCTGCTTGTGATTTTAACTTTCCTCTCATCCACGTAAAAGAGTAAGCTAATCCTTGTTTGATAGTAATCAATGGTAAATGTAATACATCATTATTTTCAACCTTTTGTAAAGTCCAAACTCCTTTAAATTTCCAACGTTTTAATGACAAATCATTTACGATTTGTAATTGGTACAATTTAGTACTACCTTTAATAATTTGTAAAGAGGAATTTAAGCAATAATAGTCTCTAATATTCATATAATTAGCTCTAATAGTGAAATTTTCTGCCCATTTAATACCCAAAGACAAAGCTTCTGTTTTAGTTTTTGTAACCTCGTTATCCCATGCTAAGTTTTCCGTCAAATAATGCTTAAATATATAATCTGGTTGCTTATTCTGAATTTTAATCTCTGCAAACATGGAACAATACGAGTACTTTATACCATTTTTTTCTTTCCAAGAAAAATTATATGTAGGTTTTATATCTATATGATAATCTTTTTTATAGTCTTCAGCTGTCAATACACTAATCGCGTGTGCATGAAAATTAAAATCTCCTAATAAAAAACTTAATTTGGTTTCAGGTACAATAAGATGATCCGTAATGCTATTTAGTGAATCATTGAAATTAATAATATCATAATTCAGACCTATAGACATAGATACAATTCCGGCATATTGTTTTTTAAAAATATTATTAGTCCAAAACAAACTATTTCTAAAAATATTTGTACCTAAAGAATCAGTTATCTTTTTATTTTCATCATCATATAGACGAGCATAACGTCCAAAAGAAAGACTATGAATAATTGCTCCTTTGTTGAATGTTTTGAATCTGTTTATACTGCTTTTACTCAATCTATAGCTTTGGGAAAAAACATACTCCGAAGTTTTCCATTTATTCCATCCTTTATTTAACAATACAGGATAGGAAGCAGGTTTAGAATATTCGTGATTAATAAATATACTGTCATCTTTTATGCCTCCATTATCTTGAGTATAGGCTCGGTTATGAATAAAAGCTACATTATTGCGATATCTTCCTTTTTGTGAAATATAATTTAATGTTACATTAAAAAATTGGTTCATTACCTGAGAATTAACAAACTCTCCGTCGGCATAGTTTACAAAAAATTCAGTTTGAAGATTCAAACCTCTGTAAATATTTTTAGCAAAATTTACTGTAAAAAATTGATTACCATTCAAAGCATTTGAATAAGAAAGTGAAGTATAAGCTTTCTTATTTTGATAATACTTGATATTATAGGGAGTGTAAATGTAAGGTTCGTAAATATTAGGTTGTCGCTTATAATCCAGAATATCATATAATTGAAAAATAATATTTTTCACTGCAGAGCCTTCATTATTCAAACGTAAATAATATTTATTTGTAGGAATACCTGCCTTATTGTAGTAATGAGTTAAAAATACATCATATTGCACATCGAAAACATTATCAATCATATGATTTGCCTTGTCATTAAGGTAATATATAATACCATTTAAAGACGTATCTTTTTTAGTTTCCGAATTATCTATACTGTTGTGCCAATCCACAACAGTATTCTGAGATCTTACACCCATAATACCGATGAAAATGAAAAATAAAATTAATTTTATTGCTATTCTGTTTAGCATTAAAATTTTTTATTTTGTTAAAGGATGCTCCAAAAGCCAACGTTCACAATCTATTGCAGCCATTGCTCCTGTACCTGCTGCAACTATCGCTTGTCTATAACGACTATCTTGCACATCTCCGCAAGCAAAAACTCCTGGAACAGAAGTATGAGAGGTATGTGGTTGGGTTATTATATAACCCGTCTGACTAAGTTCAATCTGTCCTTTGAATATATCTGTTTTAGGCTCATTACCAATAGCGACAAATAGTCCCATAACACTAATATCTCTAATCGTTCCATCTATTGTAGATTCTATTCTAACACCAGTTACTCCTGACTCATCTCCTAAAATTTCCACAGGTTTGTTTTGCCATAAAATTTCTATATTTTCTTTACTTTGCAACATATCCCTAACTATTGCTGTTGCTCTTAACTGATCTCTTCTAACTATCATATAAATCTTATTACAAATAGTAGATAAATACAAAGCCTCTGCACACGCTGTGTCTCCCCCTCCTACTATTGCAACATCTTTTTTACGATAAAAAAAACCATCACAAGTAGCACATGTACTAATACCCTGTCCCCTAAATTTAGCTTCACTTTCCAAACCTAACCACCTTGCAGTTGCTCCTGTCGAAATAATAACACTCTCAGCCTCGTAGGTATCGCCATCTTCATCCTCTAAAATGAACGGACGATTGCTAAAATCCACTCTATTGATAACCTTACTACGTATATCTGCACCAAACCTTTCTGCCTGTTTTCGTACGTCTTGCATAAGGTCCACTCCACTTATTCCATCCGGATAGCCAGGAAAATTGTCAATTTGTTCTGTCATGGTAATTTGTCCACCAGGTGTTACACCTTCAAATACAATTGGAGAAATACCCGAACGAGAAGCATAAATAGCAGCCGTATAACCTGCAGGACCAGAACCTATTATTGCACACTTTATTTTTTGTATTGCCATAATCTTAAAATCTCTTATTTTATTAATGAGCTGCAAAGATACAAAAAATAACCTTAAATTATTGATTTTTGAGCATTTTTTCCTTTTCCTTCATTCCAACACTGTAGCTACAAAAGAATATTTCTATAACTTCCAAAGCAATTTCTTATCATAATATGTTGTTTATTCCAAATTGTTTCTGACAGAATTTCAATTCACTTCAACACAATTCTTTTTTCGATCTATCAAGAATTCTTCATAGTGTCTCAACATCATTTGCATATCATATCTATTTTACATCAGATGATTATAAATAATCTTTACTTTTGTAATACAATAAATCAACAAATATTTTTCCATCTATGCAACATAGATAACTCCATGATCGCATAAATATCATAAAAACAAAAAAGTTTTATAAATTTTGCCTGTTTGAGATAAAGTTGTAACTTTGCACACCTGAAAAAATATTTTTAAGAAAAATAAGGTGTATGTTATTGTTACAAACGAACGCATCAAGTGAGTCGTATAATATAATTAATTCCATAATCACTTGGTTTACTCAAAATGGTCTAGACGCTGTAAAAAAGATTGTTGTAGCACTTATACTTTTGTATATAGGTTTTAAAATCATTAAACTTCTCACTAAACGATTAAGTAAAACCTTTGAAAAACAAAGTCTTGATGCTACCTTACGTCCTGTAATAATTTCCATTGTATCCATAACTATGAAGATTATGCTTATTATAGCTGTCATAGGATATATCGGCATCCCGATGAGTTCATTCATAGCAGTATTAGGTGCAATAGGCTTGGCAGTAGGTATGGCATTGAGTGGCACCATTCAAAATGTTGCCGGCGGTATTATCATATTGGTTTTTCGCCCGTTTAAATTGGGTGATTATATTTCTACACAGGGTATAGAGGGCTTTGTAGAGAGTATAAAGATATTCTCTACGGTTGTCAGAACATGGGATAACAAACTAATAACTCTACCAAATGGGACATTATCCAATGGAAATGTTACGAATTATTCTACAAAAGAAAAACGAAGAGTAAGTGTTACATTACAAGTTGCGGCAGATAAAAAAGTGGTTATTGAAAAAATAGAAAATGATTTAATAGCTATTGCCAACAAACACGAAAAAACTCTGACAAATCCTGCCCCTAATGTATGGGTGTCAATAGGTCCTGGTACTGTTGCCTTTAATGTGCGTGCATGGTGCAAAGGTGAAGACTATTGGACAGTGCTGAGTCATTTAGAACGTGAAATTTATGCATACAATATCAGAGAGGAATTACCTTGCCCATATACCGTTATCGGTAAATTTAATGGTTAAAAATCAATGACAAAAAAGTCTTCTGCTCCTTTGGGAATATTTAAATTCAATAAGGTCATAATTCCTATTTTGATGGGATTGGGTGTCGGTTTTTATATGATTGCAAGAGAATATTCCAAAAATATTTCTTTATTCGGAGATCTTGCTAAAATGTTTAGCACCTACACCATAGTGTGCCTTTTACTTGCCGTCCTATTTGAATGTGGTAGAGAGATAACTTATATGATTAGAATTCGCATGTTGTCCGATAACAAATTGTCTTGGAAACAAGCTTTTCACATCATTATGTTATGGGAATTCTCATCTACCGTCACCCCGACAAGTGTCGGTGGTTCTGCAGTAGCTTTATTCATTCTACCTCTGGAAGGACTTGGAGCCGGTAGGAGTACAGCAATGGTTATGGTGGCCACTCTGCTGGATGAGTTGTTTTATATAATTGTAACTCCAATTATGATATTTGTATGTGGCATACAGATGAGTTTTGCCACAAAATTTAAATTTTCTTTATTTGATATGAAAATTAGTGAAGTCCAAGTTTTTACTATCGGTTATAGTTTTATAGTTCTTTTAACCCTCTTCATCCTTATAGCTATCTTCTTTTATCCGCAAAAATTCAAATCATTATTATACAGACTTGGCACTAAAAAAATTTTTAATCGTTGGCAAAAAAAATTTAACAAAATGGGAGATGATATCTTCATATCTGCAAAAGAATTCAAACATAAATCATTACTATTTTGGATCAAAGTATATGCAACTACGGTAGTCTCATGGTCTTGTCGTTTTTTAGTACTTAATTGTATCCTAATGGCATTCAACCCTGATGTCATTAACCATTCTATTATATATGTGAGACAACTAGTAATGTGGATTATACTTTGCGTTTCTCCTACTCCGGGATCTAGTGGTGTTGCAGAGTTTGCTTTTCCTCTATTCCTAAACGGTTTCCTAAATGAGGGATTTGAAGGGATATTGGCACTGTTATGGCGATTATTTACCTATTACCCTTACATCATCGTGGGTCTTGTTGTACTACCATTCTTTACCAAACGGATACATGAAAGAAAACAAAAAGTTAGAGATACAAAGCACACCAATAATACAACAAAAAATTATAATATTTTTTCAAAAAAACATAATCTCTGATAGCCTTTTTTCTTTTACTTTTGCAATTACAAAATTAAAGTGTCAAAATAAAAAATTAAAATGCGAGATTAACAAACTGTTTTCAGAAAACAATTTTGTGAAACGCCATTTTATTTTGATAAGTTACAAACAACTGTAAACTAAGTATATAAAACATGAATTTAAATGATTTTTTTGCATCATTTTTGATGATCATAAATGAAATGAGTCCATATTTATTGTTAGGCTTTCTGATAGCAGGAGTTTTACATGTCTTTGTACCAAAAAAATTCTATGCTAAATTTTTATCTAACAATAATAAATTCAGTGTAGTGTGGTCTGCATTATTAGGAATTCCTCTTCCGTTATGTTCTTGCGGAGTAATACCTACAGCCATTGGTTTGAAAAACGAAAAAGCTTCAAAAGGTGCAGTTGCATCTTTTCTTATTGCTACACCCCAGACGGGTATAGACTCTATCTTAGCAACATTCTCTTTGATGGGATTAGGATTTGCCCTTATACGCCCAATAGCAGCCCTGGTTACCGGTGTATGTGGAGGACTTTTAGTTAATAAATATATAAAAAAAGAGCCATATCAATATACTGACTACAATTGTGAAATCAATAATAATACAAAAACTAGGAGTTTTAAATCAAATAAAATATACAAAGTATTGAAGTATGCTTATTTTGATATGATTCAAGATATAGGTTTTAGACTTATCATAGGATTATTAATTGCTACTTTGATCAATGTAGCTGTTCCGAATGAGTTTTTTTTGAATTTCGGTTCACAGCCTCTATTACAGATGTTAGTAATCCTAATAATAGCTGTTCCTATGTACATCTGCTCCACAGGAAGCATACCAATAGCTGCAACACTCATAATAAAAGGATTGTCGCCCGGTGCAGCACTTGTTATGTTAATGGCAGGACCAGCAGTAAATATGGCATCAGTACTCGTAGTTAAAAAGTCGTTAGGTTCAAAATTTACAATAATATATTTATCTACAATTATAATAGGTTCTATTATCTTTGGGTTGTTAACAAATATTCTACCAGCATTTGATAATGCATCTTCTCTAATGCATATCCAGCCTTCCGTGGACCCTTGCTGTGAAATAAATACATCCTATCAAGATTCTAATACATTAGTTCACAGCAAGTACTCAATATTCAACAAAATTTGTTCTATCTTATTAATAATTTTTATAGTAATGGCATTGGTTATGAAATTTTTAAGTAGATTTAGGAAAACAAATACCATATTGAGTAAAAATGATAACAATATGAACATACACTGCTATGAAGTTCACAATATGAACTGTAACCATTGCAAGAAAGCTGTGGAGAATTCTGTAATAAAACTAAAAGGTGTGCAATCTGCGAATGCAAATTTATCTACAAAATCATTAACTGTTGTAGGCAATCCTAAAGAGGAGCAAATTAGACAAGCTGTGGAAGAAGCAGGGTTTGTTTTCAAAGGTAAGAAAAACGTTAGGACATAACTAAGTTAATCGGTCGGATATATACGTTTTACTCCTATGCAGATATTATTCGTCTGACGATATCTACCATTAGACTTGTGTGAAACAAATTACACAGCAATTTACTTACAATGCTATATAGATCTACAAAAACAATACAGTGCACCATAAAGATAAAGGTGTAAGAAAATATACTAATTTCCGGTATCATAGATTAAGCTATATTGACAATCAATACAAATTCTATAACTCTATCTTACGAATAAAATCTCTTTTTTCACTTGGTGTAGAAAGACGATAGGTATATATCTTACCATTTTTACCTTTAAACTCCTTATCTTTAGCGTTCTTAATAATATCATTGAAATTATCATCTGATGAAATAGCTCCCATTGATGCTCCATTATAAGTAAAATAATACCAATTGTCAACATCTTGTTCTAAGTATATACGAATTTCAGTAGATATACCTGATTTTATCATCTGTACTTTAGTTCTAACCTTTTTATTAACCTGAATGCCCCCTATTATTGCCACCTCACTTTCTCCATTAGATAAATAACATCTACGAATTGGGTCCCAATTCAATGTAATATCCGTTAACAATATTGAATAATCCATCGCAGAAGGCATTTTCTCCCATTCCCCATAATTAATCAAATCTTGGTATAATTCTTCGCCTTTCTCCTTGCCATATTTATAGTGCAAAAACTCCTGATATTTCTTAGCGTTCTCAAAGTCTATTAAAGACAAATTCATATCTTCATATATTCCTTTTGCCATATAATCAAGTGCTTGCTTAGCAAAAGGAAATCTTAAAGCTAACGACATACGTATCATGGCACTTTCTCCATCCTCACTTGCTTTTATTTGACCATAATTATCCGAAGAGACTACGCTACCAATAGGTATGCCAAGTTGGATATTACCTTGTCCGCATGCCTTACAGGAACTCGAAGACATATTAAGATAATCCCCTGTTACATTCTGCATGTCTACAAGTTTTTCCTTTGATGCAATCCTATATTCTTTACTTTCATTATCATAAGTCAAAAAGCCTTTACCTTTGATAAATACATTGTCCGCCTCTGTATCAGAAGTAAAAAACGCAACTCTCGGTTTTAAAGTATTTTCATCAAATAATATAGATGTTGTAATTCTTTTGCCATTTATATCTTGTGGAGCCTCACCTATTGGTATATATATGCTATCTGCATTCACCCGAGCAACAAACCTTAACCACGGACCATCCTTCTCTTTTCCTTTATTGCAATTCAAAGCAAGTGATACTCCTCCATCAAAACTCAATAAACTATCTTGTGCACTCACCATGACTTGTCCAAAGAAATTAAATGCTGCACTAAGACTCAAAGGTTGTTGCTTACTTATTTGAGAATAACCAACAGTATAACCCGTCGCAGAAGAAAACTCATGAAAAAAGATTTCAGTAGTTTTATTATCCATATCTGTATAGTACATATAACCATTAGCAGAGTAAAGCTGCTGTGAAGCAATATGTACTCTCGCTTTCCTTACACGATGTAACTTAGTATCCATATTAAATACTATATCAGCCTTATCAATTGTATCCATTTGAGCTCCTGGATGTAAAATAATTTTCGCATCTGTCGGACGAATAGCAGCATCAGCACATTTAATAATGTAAACTCCATCGGCAACCAATTCATTTGTATTAAGATTTAATTTAGCATTGATGCTATTAAATTTAATACCATGTTGAGACGGATGAACGGAAATAAAGGTTGCACCAGGTTGCTCTATATCAATAATTTCGGTCAAATCTCTAATACTCATACCATCATCAGTCATAGATAATGAATTTTGGAGTGTAAGAAGTTTCTTTTCCATATCCCATGTAAATCTGTCAACCGAACAAACATATTGTAAATAAGGTAGATCACACTGCTGCAATCCGTTTTTTGTAGTAAATGTACCTTGTTTCGAGATATAATTAACATTCGCTTTAACATTATTTGAGTGGAAAGCTACACTATTCCCATCTAATGCCATAAGTCTAAAATCTGCACTATCTGAAGAAAAAGAATTAGGTGCATATTTTATCATTTCACTCTTGACTATCATCTCATTCGTCCTATTTTCTCCATTTCCTGTTAATTCTGTAGGATAAACTCTTAAATAACCAGTCTGAGTAGATTTATTGTCAGAATACATCATAAAAGGTTCAGCTTTCTGCTCCACTATCATATAATTTTGCTGTTTATAATAATGTTCTTGCGTCTTTGTAACATTGACTTGTGGATTATCATAAACAAATTTTGTAGTCTCACAAAACATACTATCGGGATGAAATGTAAACATTTTGCTTTCACTCTTGGAATATCCAAAATCAAATCTGCCTGTTCCTAACAATCCATTTGAAGACAAATCTATACTATTGTAATATTTAACTTTACCATCGTAAGCAAGTAATCCATCGTCGCTTATAGACATCTTAAAGCCCAAAGAGTAGTCTCTCATAACAACAAGTGGCTCATTAATAGGTTTGAATATATCAGCAGAATGGAATACTCCCTTCAAAACAATATCTGAAGTCTTGAAGGTAAATAAATTTTTAATAACAAATGGTTCTAACTCATAATAAAAATTAGAAGAATCATAAACACCATTTTGAATTTTAGGATTGTTATAATATACATAGGAGTTTTTCAGTGAAGACAGTATCGGATAACCATCTAATTTCTTAATACTTGATTTATTATCCTCTCTGTCTATTACTAAGCTACAAGCTAATTTACGAATTGGTGTTTGTATCTTAACAAGCGTATTAGTATCTTCAAAAGAAGGAACAACAAAAGAAAGAGAATCGCTATTAGGTAAATCTAATGTAAATTTTTCATAATCAAATCTGCAATCAGATCCACTCATTTTGAATCTACCAGCTGCAACAGTTCCACTAAATGTAAAACTTCTATTTTTTTGCATAACAATCTTGCCCTCATAGGGTGTAATACGAACATTATGAGAATCTGATACGGAAAAGGTTTCAATACCATTCAATCGCAAATCCATATCATAAATATTCAGTATGGCATTAGGCTCTCCACCATGAGTAATAGACTGCATACGTAAAACATCATAGTCTTGACGTCTGTTATTAGCCTTGATGTAGTCATAAAGTTTATCTTTGATAATAGCAGTCTGGTGGTAAGATTCGTAAGTTACAAAACCTCCCAAAGAAAGATTCATTAACAGAAGCTGACACTGAGTTTCATCCAAACCCGTATAAGAGGAAAGGTTTTTAACAGATACCTCCCTTTTGCCATATTCATCGGTATATTGTTTTATTCTATAAAGAGGACTTACTTCATCAATACCTTTTATTTTATACCACCTAAAGTCAGAATAGTATGATATACTTTCTATCGTAGCGAAAGCATTATTGGAAGGACCTCTAACAGCAGAAAATTCTATGGTATGTTCGTCCAGTCCTGTATACAAAGCCTCAGTGTAAATTTCAACAGCATGATAGGAATCTATCCAAGGTGAAGCGGAAATTCCTCTTTTCGTATCGGTACATAATATGATATGAGTATTTTTATTGTAATTCATCTTTGTACCAGGGTGATAAAGACTGTCTTTTTCGTTATTTGCCCAATTAAGGTAAAAACTAACTTGACAATCTTCACTTATGATACCCTCTCTAGAAAAGGGATGTTCTATTGCCTTAGCTATCATAAAGATTCGTCCATTTTTATAAAATACAAGTCTTG
The DNA here is from genome assembly GCA_052170555.1 of Bacteroidales bacterium. Classification (GTDB taxonomy): domain Bacteria; phylum Bacteroidota; class Bacteroidia; order Bacteroidales; family P3; genus Scybalousia_A. The sequence continues at coordinate 37,153 of JBQNAI010000011.1, forward strand.
CTGGTTCTTTCTTTGTACCAGTTCCAAAAAAACCTCCTCCCTGCTGAGAAAAACCACCTATGTAATCAATATTAGGAAATATATTTTTAATATACTCTTCTCTCTTATATGAAGTAAATTTGGGATAACGAGAATTCTTAGTCGCCGTCTCAGTTATCTTATCAGTAAAAACACCTAACAAAGTGTAGGAGAAATACTCTTTATTAGTAAAACTTACACTATCTGCTGTAAGTTCTGGAGTCTTTAAGGACACTTTATAATCCTTTAACTGACAAAATACACTATCAGTATTCAAACCATTTCTCTCCCAATTTACAATACCTCCGTTACCCTCCCATACATCCTCCATAATATACAGACGTCCAACAGTAGAATGAATAATCCCCTTGTTTTTATTAATTCCATAAGATAGATTTATCGGAGCAGTAAAATCAGCATACACTCCTCTTTGTTTATCCACCCTAAATGCGTAAGGAGTTCCGTTGTCAAATGTCCATTGAGATGTTTTTGTATAATGAATGGAATAATTAACTAAAAGATTATAGGTTGTTTCTATTGCTCTATTGTAAATTTTAATATTATGTTTATTCAAATATTCCTGCATTCCTTTAAGCCACTGGTTATAACTTTCGGCACTTTGATTACTCTTAACAAATGCAATCTGTGTCAACAAAAAATCATAAAACCCATTTCTCGCACGAATATTCTTTCTGACCATAATTTGTGAGAGTGTGACAATATCTCTTTTATGTTGTGAATTGAAAGTATTCCACACACTATCATATATATGTACTATCGTTTCCCAATCTCTTTTTTGTTCCTTGGACATATTAGGGTCAGTCTTATATAACTCTTCTAATTCAGATATGTAAGTATCTGTTCCTCCATCAAAGTTCCTGAACCTTTGCGAAAAAGCACTTATACACACACATGAACAAATAATGATCGCAATATATTTTTTCATATTTTAGATTTTTTTTAGTACCAACAATGCCCAATCTTCCCTAATATTCTTATGAAGAAACGTTAAACCATATTGTTTTGTTACATCTTCCAATTCTTTTATGTCCTGTTCATAGAATCCACTTAATATCAAAAGACCATCTGTCTTAATATTATGGGTATAAAAAGACATATTACTCAAAAGAATATTTAAGTTTATATTAGCGATGAATATATCAAACAAATGGTTATCGGATATTTGCTCTTGCCCCCCGAACTTAACTACAATATCTACTGCATTCGCCTTTGCATTTGCTTTTGCATTTTCATAAGCCCATTTATCAATATCCACACACTCCACATAGTCAGCCCCCATCTTCTTACACAAAATACCAAGTACAGCAGTACCACAACCCATATCCATAACATTTTTACTCTGCATAGACATCGTGGAAAGATATTCAATAATCATATAGGTTGTAGGATGATTAGCCGTCCCAAAAGACTGTTCGGGATTGATAATAATATCATATTTAACCTGTTTATATAACTGGTCAGACTTTCTTATATGGCAAAATGTTCCGAACTGTACACTCAGAGATGTCTGTTCCCAAATCTTATTCCAATTCTTATCCTTAATAAAAATAATTTCGTACCTAACAACGTCTTTGTCTCGTAGCAAAGAATTTTTTATTATGTTAGGGATCTTTTCTTTCGAAAAATCTTTTTCAGGACAATATGCCTCAAAACTGTTGTATGTAATATCTACAAAAGAATCAAAGCCTATTTGTAATAAATCATTTTTAAGTAAATCTGCCTCAAAATCCCTTGCCTTATCACTCAAAAAAAAATTGACTTGATAGTAATTCATTAGATTTATTTTACATACCACATATAAAATATCAGATATGTTGCCTAAGTTTTTTCAAAATCTAATATTCTTTATACGGTACATTAATTTAAAATGAGCATGCAATCTCCATAAAATCTTTACTCTTCAATGAAGCTCCGCCTATCAATCCTCCATCTATATCTTTCATTGCAAAAAGTTCTTTTGCATTTTTAGAATTACAACTGCCTCCGTAAAGGATAGACACCTCTTGTGCAACATCATCTTTGTATTTATCACAAATCAACTGCCTAATGAAGGCATGTACTTCTTGTGCTTCTTCTTTCGTGGCAGTATGTCCTGTGCCTATCGCCCAAACCGGCTCATATGCTATGATACATCTCTGCATATCTTCCGCATATAAATGAAATATTCCTTCCTCTATCTGAGTACGAATAATTTCCAAATATCTCCCAGATTCTCTCTCATTCAAAGTCTCTCCAACACACATAATGGGCGTAATATCTTCATTGAGTAATCTATCTATTTTTCGTGCTATATCTTGATTTGATTCTTTAAAATATTTTCTTCTTTCACTATGTCCAACGATACAATAATCTACACCAAGAGATTTCAACATTGTAGCACTAACCTCCCCCGTATATGCCCCATTTTCGAACTTGGATACATCTTGTGCTCCTGTAAAAAAATCACCATCTTCACTAACATCACTGACTAATTCCAGATAAGGAAACGGAGGACAAATCACAACATCTACATCAGCAGTGTCATAACTCCTTAATTCTTCTGCTATTGCATTGATAAGATCATCGGCCTCAGGGAACAATTTGTTCATTTTCCAGTTACCAGCTACAATATTTCTTCTCATGTTCTTTATGTTTTTATAATTATTTATACAATTAATTGCACTACAGACTGCAAAGATAATGTTTTTTCCTCATATAACAAAAATAACATCACACTTTAATTTACTAACATCACACTTTAGCAAATTAATATCACACTTTAATTATACTAGACATCAACTTATATCACTGCTATCAGTACCCCTATTAATAATATAAAAAAGCAAGGTATCTTTTTGAAACCTTGCTACATTTTACGACAAAACTAAATTATTCCAATTTAATCATCTTTTTAGTAATCTTATCTTCCTTATAACGAACAGTGTAATAATAAGTTCCAGCTGATAATTGATATAATGGTAATGTTATATAGTGAACTCCAGACGAATAATTATCTTGATGAGTATAAACAACACGTCCATTATTATCCTGAACACTCAATATTACATATCCACTATTCGGCAGATATACTTCAACTACAGTTTGTTGTGTAAACGGATTAGGTCTATTCTGCTCTACAATAAGCTTATTCATAACCCCATTCTCTATTTCCTCTTCCAAACCAACATATGTCTGAATCTTAATTAAAGAAGTCGTATCATTAGAATGATTATTATCATTAGCATATTCTATCCAGGCTATAATGTTGTACTTACTATCATCACTACGAGGTATTTTCTGACTAAATGTTAAATATAGTGTTCTACCTATCGGCTCATCAGACTCTATAGTAAAGGTTTGACGTACAGGATGAGAATAATCTCCATTTAAAACATACGCTGCTTTTATTTTACCATTACCGGCTAATGTTCCAATATGATGAGCACGCAATTGAACAACACATTCCTTATTAACATTTTGTTCTATCATAATAGTATCCGCCTGAACATCCCTATAACCCAAGAAAATATTACAAGTAGTATCATTACCCTTGTTTTCATCTCCTTCATATTTTACATATGCACAAATACTTTGATACAAAGAACGATTGATCGCCTGAGAGAATTTATGATAACCTATTGTAGAGGCCTCCAATATTCCGCCTGTTCTGAAAATTTCCTCAACAGTTGTAGTCTTGTCTCCGTTAAGATAGTATCCAACAGTGATATTTTTAACCGGCTTAGAAGAACGATTCATAAGTGCCAACTGCAAACCATACTCTTGACTAGAAATATCGTCCAGGGTTATATATTTGGCTTCAACATCCACAGATGTATTACTTGCTTGTAATTTCAAATATAAGGTATCGTTATCAGAATAAATATCTTCTTGCAATCCTGTCCAAACCTTTAAATTGACAGTACCAAATGGTGTAGAGTATTTCTTTTTGAATGTATATGTATATTCATCTCCACTGTTTAAAGTCGGTACGAAATGAATAATCTCTTCAACTATCTGCCCTCCACCAGCAGTATAATATATCGGCAAGTTTTCTATAGGCTCCACACCGTAATTTTTCAACTTAACTGCAACATCTACATTATCGTTAGATGCTACCTTGGTCAAAGGTTCTGTTATTTCCAACAATCCTACATCATGTAACAATGGTCCTATGACGAAGTAAGATACAGTTGTGTCATTGTCAGTATACAAATCATTCGGATTTAAACGAGTATATGCCATTATAGAAAAAGGATCAGGCATAGAAACATTCAAATATCTTCCATGAGTAAATGTATATTCAATATCTCCCCCAACCGGAATTGTTTGTGCAACATCCTCACACTGCGTAATATACATATCCTCCGCAAGGTAACATACTTTAAAAGCCGTTATTGCTTTCTTACCATAGTTATGAATCTTTACTTTAGGATAAAAATATTGTCCATAAGAAGGTAATTCCTCAGGTGTCAGTTCTATCGCTGTTACACCTGCATCATAATCTCTCAATGCCCTATCAAGTTTAAAATTATCTATTGCGACACCATCAGCAATATGTCCATCCAATGAAGTGAAAACAAATCTAAATTGTAATCTTTTCCCTAAATCACCACTCAGACCATTCATAGAATAAGATGATTTCTCCCATGCGACATTGGTCTTAGTAAAACCATCTTCGCTATCATACCAATTCTTACCAAAAGCGTCTCCATAAACTCCTAAAGTTTTCCATACACCTTTATAGTTTAGGTATTCTACTACCATAGTCGCTCCAGGTCCCATTTCTCTACGCATCATAAAGGATAGAGTATCAGGTTTGATTTCCTCTATATTGAAAATAGGTGAATACAACATACTTGTATTGTTCATAGTATATTGACCATCTATATTTGTTTTCCAACATATAGGTTTAGAATATGCAGATTTGATAACATTATTCCCGACAGCACTTGGTTTTCCTATCTGCCACAAGTTAGTTTTACGTTTAGGGTCTGCTTCGTAAGCATAAAAATCATAGTTTATAATCTCTTGTTCATCAAACTCCGTATTATAAGGAATGTCGTAAATAGGGTAGATATAATTATCTAATGTTATAGTATCATTACCTAAATATTCTTCTTCTGCAACAGTAACATATGCTTTGAATTTATTATATCCTATTTTCAAATCTTTGTTTGCCAACTCTACGTCTGCAATTTCTGAAGACTCTAACGATCCTGTCCAATCATAAACATTCGTATCTCCATCATAAATCCATGTTATTTTTGCTTGTGTCAGCTTTGTTTTACCTGCATTACGCAACCTCACAACTATATTATTTTTTATAGTTGTATCTTGTCTTTGTGGTGTAACGAATTTTACTAATTCAGCATTAATATTCTTTATTGGTAAAATATGAATCTTATAATCTTCTATTTCTCCCGCAGGTATTAGAGCATATTTCGTACTTCCAGGAGTAGGTCCAAATTTGTGAGTGGAATCATCCTGAGAAACTATAACGCGCATCATAGTATACCCACTCATTGCATATTCGGGAATATCTATCATTGTTCTGCATGTCCCATTTACAGCAGCTTGTCCCGAGTATACTGTTTCTGAGGTGGTATCAAATACACCATTTCTATCCCAATCTATCCACGCTTTTACCCAACCTGTAATCACTTGATCTTCTAATATTTTCATATCACTTGATGGCGTGATATCTATAAGCAATGAATCTTTCAAACCTTTAAATAAGTCAGGAGGTGTAACAGTGCTCGTAAAGTCTGAATACTTACTCGCAACAGATGAGGAGATATTATCCATCGATGCCAATTGAACACGGGTTATATTCAAACTCTTTGCTTCCCCTACAACCTTTGAATCTGAATTTATTGAGAACAAAGGCATCACTTTTATAGTCGGCGTAGTATCGTTATCATGTACACAATCTTGCCCCTGTTCCACCCATACTTTTACTTCGTAATTAGTAGTGTCACTCGTAAAATCAAACAATTTTTTGAAAACGTAAGTAACAGTATCATCAGTCACAAGAGTTGCATCACAAGTCTCGGTAAATAATACCGCAGGAGCATTGGTTGGAATAACCGGCTTAATAGAACAAGTTATAGGAAAATTGGTTACTGTTTGTGTACCGAAATTCACCAATTTAACCTTAACAGTATCTTCACTCATATAAATATATCCTTTTTTGGGTTGTGAAGGTGGCTCTACAACAGACAATGCCTTGATATCCACTGCACATCTTGGTAAAACGTTTACTTTGACCTTAACAAAATCACTCGGACATGCTCCACTATTCTTACTAACAACATTAACATAATATTCCGTATCCGAATAAATTGGTTTATTAATATTAAGTATTGTTGATTGTTCGTATTTAGAGTGTTTGTAAAATGGATTATTGTCTGTTGTAGAGTGATACCAACGAATCGACAATGAATCTATATGTGAGGCTCTCGCCTGAGCCTTCGTTCCATAATAAACAGATGTATCATGTGCGACAGGTGCAGGTGGAGTTAAATAAGCAAGATACTGTTCTATTGTCGTAGTATCATTTAATGGATTGCTATCATCCACTAATTTGGCGTAAGCATAAATAGACCATGTGGTATCATTATTCCCTGTGGCCTCAAGATTAACAGTCGTGTTAAATGTATAGTATTGAATAACCGCATTTGGTTGTAATGAATTTAACGTAACTGAATTCCCAGAACTATTTGTGTAAGTTAGAGGGAATGTTATCTGCTCTGTTTTAATTGCCTTAATGCCCCCTGTTTCTCCTTTAACAACATAGGTTATATTTATTACATCTCCTTGGTCTACTGCCTTATTGCCGACATTCTTAATAAGCACACCTATTTGTTGAGTTTTCATATTAGCTCCACATTTAACCATTGGATTTTGTTTCCTTACAGAAACACAATTTAAGTCCTTACCAGGAATAATCTTTATATTGACAGACATAGTATCATTGTAATTAATAGTATCTCCATTCAATGTGGTAAATACTTGAACGTATGCAGAGTCGGTATAAGGAGTATTAAGTTTAGCTTTCAGCTTAGTAGTAAACAAATACTGTGCAGAATCTAAACTAGTGATCGTTCCATTATATGTTTCATTTAATTGTTGAAATATATCCCCTGCATAAATATGCCCACCATACTTGACAACCAAAGGCAAACTTGTAATATTTGTAATACCAAAATTCTCTACTACAACTTTAACCTCTATATCATCTCCCTCAATGTAAGTTGTATTTGTCACCGGCGATATAATTCTAACGATTCCTGCATCTATAGGTACAAATTGATATTCGTAAGCTCCAATAGTAGGCTTAGGTATAACAGGTCTAACGTTACCATAAATATCTACTGAATAGCCTTCAATAGGCTCTGCCTTGAAAATGATATCTGTAGGAGATAAAAATTCCAAACATGTATCACTAAGGAATTTATTCTTTACAGACATAGAGTTAATATCAAATGTATTAGTTGTTCGTAGCGATGTAATATTTGCACAATCCTTATTTGACCAATAGGCAAACTTATTAGCATTTGTTACATAGTTATTGTTGTCAGATACAACAACCTGAGCTCCACTACCCTCAACGTAATACGCATAACCTCCACATTCATTGTCCAAATTATTATTCCTCACCACAATATTTGTGTTGGTCTTACCTATAAACAATGATCTGGCATTATTATTATTTGTAGATACTTTCAAATAAACTGTATTATAATAAATATTGACAAAATTAGACGAATCAATATCTATACCATGTGTCTTTAATTTAGAGGCTCCGCTACCTATCACCGCAATAGAGTTATTAAGTATTTCTAAAGGATTAACATCATCTGTATTAGAATGCCTAATAACAATAGCACTTCTTGCTTTTGCTCCTCCATCAGAAAGAATTATCTCATTTGCAGAAATAGATGATACGCCTCCAATATTTCTAAACTTAATAGCATCATCCACAAAATCATTTGCATGAGATCTAACTTTATTATATCTAAATTTAACATCATTATAATCATTGATTTCTATGGCAGAACCTTTAAAATCCAAAAATAGACAAGAATCTATCTCTATTTTTGACAACATTATTCCACCTTGTTGTACCTCCGTTTTAATTGCATTAGCCCCATTTACAAATTCAGAGGATGTAAAGAATACATTGTTATTCATTCCCTCCAAATCAACTAAAACTGTCTTGGAATTTGCTCCATTTATTGATTCAAACCGTACATTATTGAAATGAACATTAGAAACATTCTTTAATTTCGCCAAATTATTGAACGAATTATTTGCTTTAAATGTAATGTTTTTGAAGTAAATATTGGATATTGCATCTATTTTTAACAAATGATTATTCTCTTCTTCATTTCCGACCCCATTACTATCATACTTAACAATCACATTGCCTACGGTGTTATCTCCTCTAAACGTAATAGTATTTTCCTCTGAAACTCCATTAATGTTGGTTAACGTTATTCTCTCATCGTATATTCCCGGAGCAATCAGAAATTCTATTGGACCACAAACACCAGAAACAGTTAAATCCTCAATTGCATCTTTTATACTAGCATATTTTCCATTTGTACCTCCAATTGTCAAGGATGTTAACATTGATTGTGTACCTATACAAGCAGCATATTCCCCTACAATGGTATCATTGTCTTTTGTATTATCACATTCTAAAGTCACAACAGCCTCTATCGTTGCTAAACCCGGCTCAAAAGTATAGTTACCAATAGTTACAACTGCTGTCTGATTTTGTGCCAAAGGAGTTTCGGCAGTCCAAATATATGGCGTTTGTTCATCTGAATTAACTTTCCATTTTATAGTAGCAGAAGAAAGACTGTCCATACCAAAATTTTTAATTTCAACTTCTATTGGTATTGGTTCCCCTGAAATTATATTGCTGTTGGCAGGAGAAACTATATTTTTTAATCCGATATCACAAACGGGTAAATTTTGAATTATTACATTCACAGGTGTTCTTTCACTACGACACCCAAATAAATCCATGTTCAATTTCATATAAGGAATTTTTGAAAAAGTTATAGCATTCCCCATATAACCACAAACATCATTTGAAGTATTTTTTGTATTCAATGAAGATACTCCACTCGTAGCTTTGGTAAATGTTATAACTGAAGCGGTAGTATCTACAGAAAAACAAACTTCTATAACCAAATCAGATATGCCATCCCAGTAATATGGTTCTGAGAAAACGATATCCCTCCAACCTTTGAAGGATGATGGGATCTGCAAAGTATCACTATAAACTGTTGTCAAATTCCCTACCCATGTAGAAAGTTCATCTTGATTTATTTTTCCTATCTTTACATTGTAACTATTATAAACGACTTTTTCAGGAATCTTTGCAGACGAAGTAGCTCCTGTAATTGCAGATATTTTAGTAGAAAATCCATTTATATTGCCCTTATTATAACCATAAGCCAGTAATGTATCTGCTTTGAGTAAATATTGTTCTTTTACATTTTTTGTTTTTGCATTAAAAGGTGAAGGTGAAGGATTATTTGCATTTACCAATACCGAATCTTTACCTATTGAAGAGGAAAATGGTTTGTTATTAAATGCTTCTACGTAATATGTATCATTTTCGTACAATACAGGTGTCTGATAGGTTGTTCCTCGTGCCAATTCTTCTTGAGAGGTAGCTGTTTTATACCATATCAGAGTATAATCGCTCTGTGCAATTAAAGTTGCTTGCTCTGAATAATTTACTGTCACAGACTGAGCAACAGGTGGAATAGGGGTATGTAAAGAAACAATGTACAAACAGATCGTATCGTTGTTATGGACAATATCTTGCTCATGTGCTGTATACACTTTAATCATTATATTCCTATCTTTAATATTTGATGTTAAATCTATCTTACTTGTAAAGGTGAAATTATCTGATTCAAATTTATTTAAAGATTGAGAATATGTTGCATTAAATGTATTTTTCAATACATCACCTTCATATACTTCGCAAACGATAGGAATAGCAGTTAAAGTTTGCAATCCAGTATTACTTATTGTTACTGTAATATCATATTCTCCTAATCCACAATCTGTATAAGGAGTACTTGCCGTACTGTTAGAAGACGAAATATTATTATTTGCATTACTAAGCACAATTTCTGTTATACCAGGATCGTAATTAGGAACATTTATCATCGTTATTTTGTAAGGAGTCATATAGCCCAAACAAAGATTCTCCGTGTGATCCGTAAGATTATCATTATATGTTCCCATACTCATTGGATTGCTTTCCTTAGCAATAGTCCAACCAGAAGCTGTTGTACTCTTTACGTTATTCCTTATAATACCAGCACTATTTGAAGATACTTTAACGGTATCTCCATTCTCACTCCAAACACCTATTGGCACATTCATCCCCGGGGTAAATATAGCTCCATTAACGGTAAGAGCATCTATATACTTATTGGCAGAATTTTTAATGGCAAAACCTCCTTTGGTTGTATTTTTTACCTTAAATTTTTCAGCATTTATCGCTATTGCAACATTGTTCTCCACAGAAATATTACTCGTAGCAGTTGCAACCAACACTACTGAAGAATTCCCAGCAAGAACATAGTCATTAGGGAATGTATAAGTTGCGTAAGCTTTAGTTATTTTTTCGCCGGTGTAATACACAAACTGATATCCTCCCATTGCTACATCTTGACTACCACAATTTGATATTTCGTAAGCATTGTTTACCGAGATATAATTAGGCATATTGGGAGTTATACCTTCTTTATTTGCATCTTTGTAATATTGTATCTCACTTATTCTTAAAATAGGGACTTCATCACGACGTGCAAAGTAAATAGTTGAGTCTGTGTAGAGGTTTTCAGTTGTAAAAGAGTGTCCCTTATAGAAGTGTTGCAAATCGTCAGGCTTATAATACCAATAAATACTGTCATTAGGGCATAAAGCTGTAATATCCACAGTTGTTGCATGTCCATATTCAACATTAACATTTTGTTCTGTCAAAGCTGGCAACCTATAATATGAAATAACAGTTGCAGAGGTCGTATCATTTGTTTTAACCGTATCTATATCCAACACAGAAAATGCCTTAATTTCAAAAGTTTTATTACCATTTATTGCTTGGAAATTATATTCTGCAGGAAAAACAAAGTGTTTTTCTATATTAGGTTCTATTGCCTCTTTGTAGACAACAGCAGTCGTCTCAATCCCATTGACAGAATAATTCAAATGTAGAGTATTCGCAGGAATGGTATTAGGAGATATATTTTTAAAGTTAATAAAGATTTTTTCGTTTTTAAGATCGCAACCTGTATATGTTCCATCGGAAACTTCATTTACACTATCCAATCCGACTTTTAACACATGTATATTATTCAAAGGTGGATCAAATTCTCTTGAACCTATGCAAGGACGTTTGACTGTTTGTAAAGGTCTCGTTACTCCAAAGAAGTCATCCGTTACTTCTGGTATCCAATCTGCTTTTTCGCATAAAAAAATACTCATAGCATAAAGATTATCCCATGCTATAAACATAGGATCCTCATTATAGAAAGAATTGACCTCATTTGTTTGATTTTTCCACGTAGTTGTGTCAGTTTGATTATCTGTATCAATAGTAAAGAAAGGTAAATTAGGTATAGTAGCTTTTTTGTAATACAGATTATTGGATAGAATAAAACTATTACCGTCAGAAGGTCGCAAAGCAACTCCATAGCCATATCCCTCACTTTCTATTATATTATTTTTCACCTGATTATTCGTAGTCGTCAAATTAGTCGTTCCTAAAGACAAAGCGTAATTTTTCTTAATAGACGAATTCAAACTTTGAGCGTACAAATTATTATATACAATTTTGTTATTAGTGCCTGATTGCAAATTAATACCATATTGACTATAAGCAATAGTGTTATCACTTACATTACTTAATGATATTAAATTGTTTGATATTATGGAATTATCTACGTTAGCCAAGGAAACGGCACTAATAGAGTTTAACTTAAATTTATTTTTTGAAATAATCAAAGAATTTGAGTTACTAAATTGCAAAGCATAAAATACACTCGTAATTTTTGAATACGTTGTGGGTATCATTGATGTCTCAATTGTATTTTGTTCTATTCTAAATTTCTTAACCATATCTGCCAATACTACAGACTCAACTAAGCCTTGCTTAGAATCTGATATAATATGAAAATAGGAATTTAGAATATTAACATCTGTTAATGAAGCACCAACAGACGTACCTTTGACATCAATTATATTTTTTGCAGGAGTCTCAAATAAACAATTATTTATGGTAAGGTGCAGTGGTATATCCGATGTCAGATTCCCTTGATCAAAGGTAAAAACAGAAGCAATCCTGTCAAAGTAATTAGTTGCTTCTCCATAGGAGATAAATTTACAACTATCAAATGTTAAATATTTAGAATTACTGTTTAGACGTACCATGCTAAAATTTTCGTTAGACTTCTTTTTAATAGCAGGATTCATAGAAAACACCAAATTCTTAAAAGTTAAATAATTCAAGTCTGACACGTTAATCAAAGTAGAAGTATCACCTTCATCTGGCATGAAAACGATTTGATGTTCATTATCATCATTCATAAACGTTATTGTGTTTGTCTCAGATAGCCCATCTATACATGCAGGGAATTTTATATCCCCTTTATAAATTATATCTTTACCATCATTTGCTATCTTTATCTGACAAGCACCTCCTACTGTAGAATTCTTCAACATTATAAACGCTTCTTCAAATGTAGCAAAAGTTCTACTTGCAGGTATTCCTTCAATCTGTCCTCCTAAGGCATAAACACCACTCATAGGACCATCCTTAACAAATAATTTAACCAATAAAGTATCATTAGAAAAATCCCAATCGATTGTTGTAGCATCCGGCATCTCTACCCAGATTTTAAGTGTATGTACTCCTGCTGGAGCCTTAAAGGTGGTTGTAGGAATGAACTGAATTGTAGAATCTTGGGATTTTTTAGTTATTGGATCTAACGGATTCATATTGCCTATCCAATTGGCAGAATCCATAGTGGAAACGTTGTCATCTATCATCCATTTCACCTTCAATTTTGTCAAATTATCTAACCCATCATTTCTCAACCAAACTTTCAACTCTGTTGGAGTATTAGCAGTGCAAGTAACAACTTTACTTAAATTGCCATTGCAATACACAGCAGAAGCAGGTGATAGTATAGTATCCTGTCTTATTCCTGCATTAGTGTGAAAATAACACTTATTTATAAAATTGAACCTAATATTTGGCTTAAATGCTATCATTCCCGTTGCATCCGTATTAAATTGACCTGTACATGCAGTAACAGAACTTGTGGATGGTTGCTCTAATCTATGTGTCTTATATTGATTATTATTACCCGCAGGATAAGACTGTACCTTCGTCTCATCAAAGGTTTGATTGCCATCGAAACACACTTTAATTATTATATCCGATTCTCCATCCCAAACAAATGTCTTATCATCATCAAATGCCAAATACTGCCACCCTTTATCTGGCAATAAATAAGAAGCCTGATTAATAACATTTGTTATGTTTGCATATTGGGACACCCCAAGCCCAGCATCTATCAAATCATTAGGAGAAAGACTTCCTATAAATACTTTAAAATTAGATAATGTTACAGTTCCTTTTGGTCTTGATTTTATATTAAGATAAAAACCTCCTATAAGACCCGCTCCATATCCTGCGGTCTTCAGTTCATTTGCCGAATATCTTATCTGGTGTGAAACCTTAGCTGATTTAGTCGCAAAGACAAGAGATTCCGAACCGGTTGCTGTTTCTTTTAGCTGTTGATTACCATAATATGGTCTTACATACTTAAAAGCATGAAAATTGCCAGTAAACGGATATGAGGTTTGATTTCCCAAAGCGTCTGTGACCACCGCTCTCCAATAAACAACGGAATCTATTCCCATGTATGGGATAGTAGCAAAATAATTATCAGCAGTATTTTTTGTTAAATTGACCTTATTTATGTTTTGATCACCTGGCGTAAAATATTCAACATATATTTCATCTGCATTATTAGAAAGAGCTGATGTTTGAGCACTTAACATGAATTCTATCTCAGCATCGCTACAATAAGGATAGTTGAAGGTTGTAGGGCACTGAACTATGCTGTTAAATCTTGGTACCATAGAAGAAGATTCCGTAGTTGTGTACAATTTAACATCATCTATCAACCATCCATATCCATTATCAGTAGTTTTATTCATATTAAATTTTACATAAAAACTAGTCTTACCGTTCAGTTTGCCCGTCAAATAATAAATTTCGTGCCTCCACATGGAAGAGTCTATCTTGCTAATTTGACTAATATCTATACCTTGTGTGTAATATTGAGTATACTTAAAACTATTACCTTGTCCAGAAACTAAAGGCGAATATTTATTATCGTAAACATTATTTCCGCTCAACGATATTGTTGTCCCTTCTGTCGTAACTAATTGTATTCTACAGCTCGACTTAGTCATAGGAATATGATTAAATTCCAAACGGACCTGCTCCCCCGCATTAACAGTTATCAATGAAGACTGAAGATAAGTATCTGTTGTCCCATGTTTAACTCTTGCAAACTTTGAACCATTAATCGCAACGACACTATTATCCTCTACGGTCACGTTGGTAGTGGATGAGGTAGTCCATCCATCGGGTAATCCATTTTCAAAATCAAATGACGATTTCAGTGTTACCTGTGCCTTGGTAACAACACCCAACAGTAGCGTTACGATTCCGATAAATACTGTTACTTTTTTCATATTTATTGTTTATTTATTTTTCTCTATTTTGCAAATGTACAATAAGACTATTTGTGATTTCAACCGACAAATTTACACATTTTTTTCTAAATACTATCAGTTTTCATCGTCTTAATGATAATTTTAGATTCTAAAAGTAAAGTGTTTTTATTGCATTTTTATTATACTGTCCTATTTTTATCTTCAAATAGATGATAACCATCAAGATAATGCCTTTACTTTTAAAAATGAGCATAAAAAAACAACCATTCAGCCTTAGCTGTATTAAAATTTTCTTTACCTTTGCAAGCCGAACAACAAATATTGTAACGATGAGCAGATTTTTTATTTTTATAACATTTTTTTTTATTTCAGCCTTATCACTGAATGCACAAGAATTAACTGAAAGCATAGAAGTTATTGAGTCTTCCGTCAAAGGAAAGACTTATTATAATTTTACCATATCAGGAGATGGTCATCTATCATACAATTGGGGAAAAGATGACGATAACTTTACCGTTATAACCATAGATTTATCAAACGTAACCATATCCAAAGACATTACTTCTTTCTACCCTAAGTTATGGATTAACTGTATAGATAACAACAACTGTATAGAAGAACGAGGAAGAATAGGGGCTATGGATGGAATGTACTTCAATTATAATCGCACCTATCTACCTGCTAATAACGAAGAAGATTTGGATGCGATGTTTCATCAATTATCCAATCTCATCATTTATTCTACCGGACAATAATATTGTTTCACAAGTATATTTATGTGATTTTAGGATACTTTACTAAGTGTAGTGCTTTGTATATTAATACCATTTCTCGTAAACAATAGTTCTGCAATTTTGAAGTCAGACAATATTTATATAAAGTCATACAACAAATTTCTATTGTCAGACTTTACTTCAGTGCTATAATGACAAAGACCATCCTAACGATTAATCACAATCATATAATACCCTTATTTATTTTTCTATTCCAGATTTTTCAGTCCCAATTGCACGTTATATACAAAAAACTATGATTTTGATTGGTAAACATCAAGAATTAGTTTATTGTGCCAGTGAGCATTAATTTATTGTATCCAATTAATTTGTTTGAAAATTAAAAATACCTATATTTATTTTACACATTAAAAAAGTTTATTATCATTGAGTATTACAAATAATATTTTTTTTGTACCTTTGCACGTTCATTTTACTCTCAATTATAAGACTGGTAGAGTATATATAGCGTTAAACAATTTAAAAAACAATGAATACATTCAATTTTAAAGGAACGTTTGATTTTTTTAGGCGGCATCTCAAATTCTTATGTATAGTTTTTGTCGCATCCGGGGTATTAGCAACAATTATTTCCCTGTTTATACCAAACTATTATAAGTCGGAAGTATTATTATTGCCGAGTGAATTCAACTCTTTATCTAAAGCCACTATTAATGAGGGAGATAGTCGCGACATCTTTCTGTTTGGTACCGAAAAGGAAAGTGAGTATATTATGGAAATGCTGACCTCATGGCAAATAATAGAAAAAACTGCTAACCATTTCAACCTAAAAAAACACTACGGTCTAAAAAACACTAAGTTAGACAAAGAAAGAATGATTTTGAAGTTAGAAAAAAATATCAAAGTTAAACGTTCAAACTACTTAGGTGCAAAACTACAAGTTTGGGACAAGGATCCGAAGTATGCTTGTGATATGGCAAACTATATGATTGAGTTATTACAAGATTTGAGATTTCAAATGAAAAAGGCAAAAGCCGATAGTATTGTTTTATCTATAGAAAAGAGCAGAAAGCAAGTTAGAGAAGAGATATTAACATTGACGGATTCATTGCAAAAACTCCAAAGTGAAACAGGCTTGTACTATCCCCATCTAGTAACCGACCGTTTTGCCCAACAAATGGCAAAGGACGTTTCAACAGGCAACAATCTTGCAGTAGAAAGATTGGAAAACAAATTAAAACAGATGAGTCCTAAGAGTGCTTTGATATCAGAATTAATTGTTGATTTAGAACAAAAAAGTAAGATGATGAGAGCTTGGGATGAGGCTTATCATAAGGCAGTTTTTGACTCACAAAGTAATATACCTGTCGACTTTATTGCTCAATATGCCACAGAAGCTGCGGAAAAAGATAAACCGAAACGCAGTCTTATCGTGTTGATTGCAGCCCTTGCCTGCACACTTATAGCAGCAGAAGTCTTGGTTATAAAAGAAAAATATTTATCTTCCCCAAAAGAAGATGTACAAGAAGTCTAAGTACAGTAAAAAAGAAATAATATTTACTGCCGTTCTATGCCTATTGTTTTTACTTGGAGGAACGGTTGCCGTAGATTATGAGTTTTATATCTATGCTTATCTACCTGTTATAGCATTTGGTATCTTACTTGTGATGCTTAAGTTTTATTATTCAGTATTTATCGTTGCTTTGCTGACCCCTCTATCCATCATATTTAGAATGGAACATTTTTCTATCACAATTCCTACTGAACCTATATTGATTCTAGTGATGTTTTTATTTGTTTGGGAGTGTTTTTTCAATAAAAGTTATGATAAGACAGCTTTATTCAATCCCATTGCAAAAATAATATTTATCAATTTGGGGTGGATATTTATTACTGCTCTATTTTCATGGGATATTGTCATATCACTAAAATTTCTTGTTGCTCGTTTATGGTTTGTTATCCCATGTTATTTTATGATGGTGCCTATCTTTAAAGACATTAAAACTATTCGTTGGTTCATTGCTTTGTATGGTATTTCTCTCAGTGCCATAATAATATTCTGTACTGTTAAATTTGCAGCATTAGGTTTTGCATTCAATGAAATGAATCAAATACCTGCTCCATTTTACAACGACCACACTGCATATGGTGCGGCAATCGGCTTATTTACTCCCATAACTCTATACTTTGTTTTTGCAAAAAAGAGGTTGTGCCCCAGTAGATGGTATAGAATACTGTTTGTTTTTATCTCCATATGTTTATTTGTGGGATTAATACTATCTTATGCAAGGGCAACATGGATAAGTGTAATGGTATCGGTTGGAATATTTTTATTAATATGGTTAAAAATCAAACTACGTACAATTATTATTACGGGGTCTTTGTTATTTGTACTAGGATTATTATTCTTCAATACTATAATCCAAGTATTAGAATCAAACAAGCAAGATTCTTCCGGAAATTTGGAAGAACACATGTCTTCCATTACGAATATTTCAACAGATGCATCTAATACCGAACGAATCAATCGCTGGTCATGTGCAATAAGAATGTTCAAGGAAAGACCTATCAGTGGCTGGGGTCCAGGGACCTATCAGTTCATATACGGTTCATACCAACGTTATTCGCAAAGAACAATTATCTCTACCAACGAAGGGACATTGGGCAATGCTCATAGCGAATACGTTGGGCCATTATGTGAACAAGGATTGCCCGGCGGTATTATTGTTATACTGTTATTCGGCTATACTATTTACATTGGCATAAAAACTTTCAGAACAGCCGAAAATAAGGAAATTGCTTGGCTATCCTTATTTATTACATTAAGTTTAATAACCTATTATATACATGGAGTATTAAATAATTTTCTTGACACCGACAAATTGTCAGTTCCTTTTTGGGCAATGACAGCTATGATATCATCATTGTATATATATTCAAAGAGGTCTATGCCATCCAGTAGTTTAACCGATAATGACAAATATACAAATAATCAATTAGAATCCGATAGTAAAATAATATAAGCAATGAAGTCTATTCATAGAATGGCGAAGTGTAATTCTACTAAATTCTTTCCGAAAAAGAATTTTCTGTCTTCAAAAAAGAATTTTCTGTTTTTTGAAAAAGGTGTATCAATATAAATAACAAATATATAAACAACGAACAAAAATAAAATCATATAAACAAAATGGCAAATTTTTTATCGTTACTTTTCGGTAACAAGTCGCAAAGAGATTTGAAAGATGTACGTCCTATTTTAGACAAATGTCTAAAAGCATACGACTCTATCAAAAATCTCAGCAATGATGAATTACGTGCAAAAACTATTGAATTCAAACAGTTTATCTACGAAAGTGTAAAAAGAGAAGAGGAAGAAAAGAATCAGATTAAATACAAACTAGATACTGATTTTGAAATATCAATAGATGACAAACAAAAATATTATAGCAGAATAGAAGAACTTGACAAAAAGATCTATGCTACAACTCAGGATATTTTAAATAAGATTTTACCTGAGGCATTTGCTGTTGTAAAAGAGACTGCCAAACGTTTTTTTGATAATTCTGAGGTAGAAGTTACAGCCAATGACTTTGATAGAATGTTAGCCACAAAGAAGGATGCCATACGTATTGACGGCGATAAAGCTTATTATGGTAACGAATGGATGGCCGGCGGTAGTATGATTCATTGGGACATGATTCATTACGATGTTCAGTTGATAGGAGGAGCTATTCTACATCAAGGAAAGATAGCAGAGATGGCCACAGGTGAGGGTAAGACATTGGTAGCAACACTTCCCATCTATCTTAATGCACTTTCTGGTAAGGGAGTCCATGTTGTAACGGTTAATGACTATCTTGCAAAGCGTGATAGCGAATGGATGGGACGTTTGTTTGAATTTCATGGGTTGAGTGTCGATTGTATAGATAAACACGAACCAAACAGTGAAGCCAGACGCAATGCCTACAATAGTGATATAACATACGGTACCAACAATGAGTTCGGCTTTGATTATCTTAGAGACAATATGTGTAACAATGTCAACGAAATAGTTCAAAGGGAACATAATTACGCTATTGTAGACGAAGTTGACTCTGTCTTGATAGACGATGCACGTACCCCTTTAATTATTTCCGGTCCGACTCCTAAAGGTGAGGACCAAGAATTTGATAGATTCTGTCCTATAATTGAGAAACTTTATAATGCACAACGTACCGAGGTGACGCAAATCATTGCTGATGCACGTAAGTTGCTGGAAAATTCACAAAAAGATGCCAAACAAGAGGCGGAAGGTGGTAAATTGTTGTTGAGAGCACACCACGGATTACCTAAGAATAAAGCATTGATAAAATTATTATCCGAACCGGGCATGAAATCGTTGATGCTAAAAACCGAGAATTTTTATATGCAGGACCAAAGTCGTGAGATGCATATCGTTGACGATGAATTGTATTTTGTTATTCAAGAACAACAAAATACAATAGAGTTGACGGAAAAAGGAATGGACTTTTTGTCCAAACTGGGTGAGGATCCTAAGTTTTATTTGTTGCCGGATGTTGGTTCGTTATTAGCAGATCTTGAAAAGGAACAACTACCAAATGACCAGAAAGCTCAGAAAAAAGATGAGATTATGCAGAACTTTGCCGTACAAAGCGATAGAGTTCATACTATCAATCAACTGTTGAAAGCATATACACTATTTGAGAACAATGTTGAATACGTTGTTATCAATAATGAAGTCAAAATTGTGGACGAACAGACGGGGCGTATTATGGAGGGCAGACGCTATTCGGATGGATTGCATCAAGCAATAGAAGCTAAGGAAAAGGTAAAAGTTCAAGCTGCAACTCAAACCTATGCTACTATAACATTACAAAACTATTTCCGTATGTACAAAAAGCTTGCGGGAATGACAGGTACTGCCGAGACGGAGGCAGGGGAATTTTGGAATATCTACAAACTTGATGTAGTAACCATACCTACCAATAGGCCAGTTATTCGTTTGGACAATGAAGATTTGATATACAAAACAAAGCGAGAGAAGTTTGCTGCCGTCATTCAAGAGGTAGAGAATTTAAAAAACCAAAATCGTCCGGTACTTATCGGTACTGTAGATGTTGAAACTTCCGAATTACTAAGCAAGATGCTTAAACTCAGGAGAATTACTCATCAAGTTTTGAATGCCAAGTTGCACCAAAAGGAAGCAGAGATTGTTGCTTTGGCGGGCAAAGCTGGAGCAGTTACCATTGCAACCAATATGGCCGGTCGTGGTACGGATATCAAATTGGGAGAAGGCGTTAAGGAAGCTGGCGGGTTGGCTATCATCGGTACAGAACGCCACGAATCTCGTCGTGTAGACAGGCAGTTACGAGGTCGTGCCGGTCGTCAAGGAGACCCCGGTTCCTCACAGTTTTTTGTTTCCTTGGAAGATAAACTTATGCGTTTGTTCGGCTCGGAAAGAATGGTCAAAATGATGGACCGTTTGGGCATCAAAGAGGGTGAAGTTATTCAACACTCTATGATGACCAGGTCTATTGAAAGAGCTCAAAAGAAAGTGGAGGAAAACAACTTTGGTATTCGTAAGCGATTGTTGGAATACGATGATGTAATGAACAATCAACGAACAGTTATCTATACTAAACGACACAATGCTCTTTATGGAGACAAACTTGCCATTGATATTTCTAATATGATGTTTGATTGCGTTTCTGTGTTAGTTGATAACATTGAGTCTTACGAAGATTTGAAGATACAATTTATGAGGATTTGTGGTTTTGAGTTTCCGATGCAAGAGGAGGATTTCAATCATAGTAAACGTAGCGAAATCAAAGAGAGTGTATTCACTACTGTTTACGATTATTATAAGGAACGTATGGATAAGATTGCGTTTTTGGCTTTTCCTTTCGTTAAGAGCTTGGTTGAGAGCAATGCCACACGATACGAGAACGTTGCTTTTCCTATTACTGACGGTATCCGTACGCTTAACACTATTGCACCTATCAAAAAGTCTTACGAATCTGCCGGCAAAGAGATTGCATTGAGTGTTGAGAAGAGCATAACCCTGCAAATCATAGATAATGCTTGGAAAGAACACCTGAGGAACTTGGACGACTTGCGTCAGAACGTACAAAATGCTTCTTATGAGCAGAAAGATCCGTTGGTAATTTACAAGATAGAGTCGTTCAATTTGTTTGAGCAGATGCTGATAGAAATCAATAGAGATATCACCTCATTTCTTTGTCGTGCCTCCTTGCCTCTACCTCAACAATCTATGCGTCAGAGTGATGACATCCAAACAGACCAACGCGGTATTCGTACCTCACGTGAGGATGTTGGTCAGCAACGTCAACAGTTTGCGACCAATTCCGAACAGCAACAAAAACGACAGCCAGTACATGTAGATAAAAAAGTAGGACGCAACGACCCGTGTCCTTGTGGTAGTGGCAAAAAATACAAGAACTGCCATGGCAGGAACGCCGACGAATAACCTTTGAACCCATTATTATAACTGCCATAATTCAAAAAGACTTATAGTACCAACGCTATAAGTCTTTTTCTATTTTCTTTCAATTTCAAGGCAATGTCTTCTAATTTTAGAATGTTTATTTTCGGTTTTCAACCCTTAATTCTGAGCTTCCAACATTAATTTTTCAATTAAAAACCTTTCAATTCCCAATTTCAAGGCAATGTCTTCTAATTTTAGAATGTTTATTTTCGGTTTTCAACCCTTAATTCTGAGCTTCCAACATTAATTTTTCAATTAAAAACCTTTCAATTCCCAATTT
>JBQNAI010000012.1:0-55874 GCA_052170555.1 Bacteroidales bacterium
ATTAAAGTGGGACTTTAAAATTTTAAAGTCCCACTTTAATTTACCAATATCACACTTTAATTTGTTCCTAATACAGAATATCTTTGCCATGTGTTGAGATAGTATTTTATATTTTAATTACATTTGCTTTGATATACTATACAGTTAAAACGGTTTATCAAAAAATAAATATTGGTGAGATAACACAAAATTATTACCTAAGATATTTGTATATAGTAAAAAATCTATATTTCTGCAAAACGGTAATGGTACTTTTAAATTTGACAATAACAATTATTTTGTATTCAAAAAGGATTTTATAATCTGATTTTTGTTTGAAGGAAATAATTTATAGACTAAGTA
The DNA here is from genome assembly GCA_052170555.1 of Bacteroidales bacterium. GTDB lineage: Bacteria > Bacteroidota > Bacteroidia > Bacteroidales > P3 > Scybalousia_A. The sequence continues at coordinate 343 of JBQNAI010000012.1, forward strand.
TTAAAAGGGATATGTGCATATATCAAATAGTTGTATTTTTTAGGCATAAGTTTTTTTATTAAAAAAAGGATATCTGGGTTTGTTTATGGGTCTTAATTAAAATACAATGATAAGACCTTACTCTTTTTTTATGTGTAACGGGTTACAAATGAAATAACTGTTAAAAACATATTAAAAACTATTAAATAATTATGGTAAAAATTATTTTTTATTGAGTAAGTGATATGTTGTTATTTAGTTTAATGATATTGGTACAAGAAGAAAAACCTTCTATGATAAAAGCCGTAACACCTATATAAATAGTTTGTGAAAACAGAGTGATAGTTAGCCGGTTGGATATTGGAGAAATTATAGTATTTAGAGTTCTTACCTATTTAACTGTAGAAGGGACTGTGGTTATTTCGTATAATTCCTTGTTGAAAACAACGGGTATAGAAGAGAGGAAGAATGCTATTTGTTGTGTTGCAGGAAAACCGAAATCACAATTATTAGATGTTAATTTACTTACAAGAGAAAAACTTTCTTTGGTTAATAGACAATTAAATCTCTATAGAGATAGTAAAACTGCATGGACAATTTCTATTGATTATATACCATTTGCATCCATTTTATTTATAACAAGGACAACTTGTAAAAGCTAATCCGAGGTACATTACAGCATATGTTTTGCAATAGATACAAAGATGAGATTTAAAATATAGAATTAAAGAAAATGAATCACAGTGAACAGAAATAAGATTAATTTGAGGGTTATCAAAAAATAAGATTATTTTTTGATCCCTACATAAGAAAAGTTTTCTTGCAAAATCACTTGGAGTATCATCGCAGTTTAAATATGATTAACATACATTACAATAAACGAATTTGGACAATAATAAAACACCAGATGTATTTATGAGGTTCAGTGCTCTAAGGAATATTAAAAGCAATGTTATGATTTTTCTTAAACGTGTATAGGTAGTGTTTTATTGCTATTACAGAACTATTTTTATAGAGAAACCTCCTTCTGTTGTGGAATTGGGGTAAGAGGATGAGATATATGGAGTATTGATAATTATATCAAAAAAAGCTTTTAATATAATTTTCTCAGTTAGTGAATACTCCCCAGAAAGATTTAATGTAGTTATTTTGCTACCTGCTGATATTAAATTGACTTCTTGGTCAATCTTCCTAAGGATTGTCTTATTACTTGTTATAGATAAATCTGCTTTTAGTAGAATGTCACTTTTGAATTCACGGGAGTTGCCACTCCCTGTACGCACTTGTACTCTTACGTCTTTGAATCTATATCCTCCACCGATGACAATTCCATTACGATTAACCTCAGTTAATTGGTTATTAGAGAATGAAAGATTGAGATTTCTTTCTTTACGAATTTCAAAATTTAACTGAAAAGAATTTTTAAGGTTTACGTCAATTTTTAAAAGAGGAGATAACTGTTCGGTAATAGATATTTGATCTATTGTATGTTTTGGGATAAAATTACTATTTAGAGAATTTCTCACCCATTCTGTCCCATAATCGTATTCGCTAACATCAGGAATTGAGGTGTTGGTATAAAAAGATGTGATATTGTAATTGCAATTGTAGTTAGAAGATAGAGTAATAGAATTTGCCCATTGCTTTACCCAATCAAGTTTACCCAGTCCCGTCCAGGTTATTCTCCAATTTGGCATTGGCATTTTAATGAATGGAGATAAACTTTGAGAAGAAATATCTTTATTTAGATAAGCGGCAAGAAAAGACGGAATAAGAACCTGTTGAGATGAGGAGTTATAGCCATCCGGCCAATATTGATTGGAGATAGTGTCCCAAACATCTTGTCCAAGATACTCCTTATTATATTCTTTATTCTTATCGGACAAACGATGTGCAATGTTGTGACGATTTTTCATAAATTGTTTAAAGACTTTGCTAACGTTCTTGTCATCTGTCTTGCTAAACATTGTCCCCAAAGCAATCACACTAATGGAAAATGTTCCATTACGATACGCAGACAAAGGTCCGACAACATCTTCTATATCCGAATTGAATTTGTAGTAAGAAGAATATTGCTCACTTGTCGATTTTTTGAACGATAAGTCTATATTAAAATTTCTGGCAGGCTCTATTTTAATTTGACCGCTAATAATTTCATTTTCTTTTTGTACAAAAGCATTGTTAAATAAAGTGTCCTTACTTAACCATCCATTATTGATAGCCTTACTCATGATATTATGTTGCGAACCTAAAATAAAACCCCAACCAGGAGCCCACCTGTCATCTGTTGACATGCCTAAAAATCTTGTACGTGGCATAAAGCCTGGAATATAAGTTCCGTCATTTACTGAATAAGTGATGGAAGCATTTTTAACTGAGGTGAGAAGACGCACAGAAAAATAAAGAATTTCTTTGAGATAGTCTTTATATCGTAAGCTATCAATACTATCTTTTGTTGTTTTGTTTAATTTATTTTTATCGCTATTGTTATTGTAGCGAAGAGCCCGTTGATTGGTATTATTATTACCTCTTGTTTCGTAGGCTTTTTTTATAAAAGAAACTTTATTGAATAAAGTATTGAAAGCGAGGCTACCCGTTATATTGACTCTCATAGAATTTTCAATATTGTTACCCAAAGACTCTGTCGCATCCGTAGAACCTTGGAAAGTATACTGTGTTACATAGGAGCTGTTCAATCTAACCCAATTGAGTGCAGGTATTTTATTTATGGGTACGGTATAATTCAGACGAATACTTTGAGTAAATTGCATGGCTTTGCCTAAAGCAAGAATGCTGTGATAAACGGTATCCTTCTTCGCCTTGGTATCTATTCTTCCTCGTGGCTCCTCTATAAGGGAATTCATAGTTGAGTTGTATTCTAACCTAATGGAGTTGGTTATGTCGTATTTGAAGCTATATTCTCTATTCCAGTAGAAATTTTTATAAAAATATGGCTCTATTATTACCAATCCTACACTCTTACTTCTGTTTAACGTTTCCTGAAAATCCCTTAGCATATCGCTTCTGAAAGATAAGCTTTTGGGGATGTAATTTATGGTGAAATCTTTTAGAATAGCCCATTGTTTACCATTGAACAATTTTATTTTACTAAAAGGTTTCCATCCTTTTGTTTGAGATTCGTATTGATAGTTTAGTATTAATCTATTTTGTAATTGTTGGTTATATTCAATATCTATTGTCCTTCGGTATATTTTGGAATGAGAATAAGATAGTGTAAAGTTTTCTATGTCATAAAAATGTTGATTTAAAGATGCTACTCCTATTCTTTCTTTTCGTAGATTCATAATAGAAAAGTTAGTTATTGAAGTATAATCTTGTACCATATGTCTTATGGAATCTCTTTCTTTTTCTGAGCGATATGACAATAGATCGTTCTTCAATAAAACGTCAGGATCTAAAGGATTATAGCGAGGATTACTTACTGTTTTGGAATAATCAAAATGGAAAGGAATTCGTAAACCTAAGTTATTCGAAAAAAATTTTCCTAGTTCTAAATTCGTAGCTATATCAAAGGCACCTACGTTATCTTGAGAAATAGTTGATATTTTTTGCTCAATCGTTCCAAAACCGGCACTACGATAAGAACCGCTCAAGGCTAAATCTCCCAAATCTGCTATGTTGGTACGCATAGACCCTCTTGCTGCCCATCCGGCTTTTTTATTGAAATCAGTTAAGCGAAGTTCGTTAACCCAGACCTCAACACTTTTTTCTGACATATCATCTTCGTCTTGAACAGATTGTTTTTTGGGATTACGAACGCCGATCATAAAGACCTTGACCTCTGCAATATTAGGATTTCCTAAAACCGTTATTTTACGATTGCCGGTATACTCGGTATAGAGAGAAGTATTAGAATAATCTTTGCTACCTGAACGGATAAGAAAATTTCTACGTTCCTTAACTTTGACAATAGAATCTAAATTTATTTCTATTTCATTATCTGCTGGCCAAATCATCTCCCTGTCTAATGCAGATGTGAGCCATGGTGTGAATTTTATAGGAATTTCGTATTCATAATAATTAGAAACAAAGTCTGCTCCTAATCTAATAAATACCGATACCTCTCCGTCTTTGTAAGAATCAGATTCATTCGCCTGTTCTCCATGAACGAATAATTTTAATCTTTTGTATTGTCGCATATCGTAGTCCATGGTCTTGTAAACAGCCCTTGCATCTCCGTCTCCCAGATTAGTAATTTTAAGACTCATAGCTTGCTCGTTTTGTTGAGTAGCAGAAGTGGTGGAATACATCAATTCCCTTTCGATGCCAGGAGGAAGTGTATAAGGAATGGGAGAACGTCTTCCATTTTCCTCAATGTTAACAGTCCCGACAGTGAAAGTAGTGTTTTCATTATGAGTTGAAGGATTATAAGTTCCCAAAGTAAGTAAATTATCGCTATATTTCCGCCATTCTGCACTGACAAGCTCAAGGGTACCAAAGCGAAGGATTACAGGATCAGCAAAGTCACGTAGGAAAGTTCTCATAAAACGAATAGACTGATAACCGTTAATAGTACCGACCTTCCTACTCGGTTCACGAACAGGAATTTTAAATTGGTACCATTTACAATCTGTAGATTGCCCATTGGCAAGAGTGATATTGCGTGCAGTTTGAATATCTGTAATATAGTTTTCGCCGATATTCATTCTCTCTGGTCTTAGTTCAATTTCATATTCGTAATAATTTTCGGCTTCACTGAGAGTATTATCTTGATTAATATCTTCAACATTAGGCAAAGATGAACTTTGAGTTGATTCTCCATTTTTTGTAACAGCCGAATTCCCTTCCGGATTATTGTATTTTTTATACCTATCTGTTACTTTGACATTATTTTTATCGTAATCGGAAGAACGAAAATAAGAATAATCGTCTGCAGATGGATCATTAAATACTTTGTCGAATCCTTCACTATTCAGTTGTGACTGAACTTTGTTAAGATATTTGGAGAAGAAAATTTGTTCATCTAATGAATTCAAACCATCGTACCCAATATCTTGATATTGCCTTGAATTGTCTTCGTTACTAAAAGCGTTAACAACTGCTTGTAGCCTGGGGACACGCCCCCATATGGTAGTATCTACATTGATAACCTCATTAGAGGATGGAAGTCCATTTTCATAGGACTTTCTGCCATCTCTAAGTATGTCTTCACTGATATCTCCTAAATTAAAATATAACTTACCTCCTTCACTTTGGTCATTGCCAATAAAAGGATCCATTAGCCAAAACTCGATATATTCAATATTAGCAGCATCAAAGTCTGTTGCATCTATTTTTCTCATTATACCACCCCAACGACTTTTAGGATCTTTGAGATTTCCATTTTCGTTTAATCCTTTACTCCAAACAGAAGTAGTATCATAATTATACGGACCTCTCTCTTCAGGATAGAATGCAATATCTAGTGTGCGTAAGTCGGTCGTTGTGCCCTCTATTATATCCTTGTTCGGATATATCTCACTTTGGTGCACTAAACGTGAATATGGTTGAGAAATATCATTTTTATTTATATTGGATGGAGCTGAACCTGTATAGAAATTGTCATCTATGGAGTACCATGCTAATTTTGCTCTGTTGAATCCATATGCTAAACCTGAGTTTTTGAAAGTTTCAGGAAAAAGCGAATTTGGAGAATTGAAATCTTGTGGAGTAGATGCCAGATACCATGAGTATACACTTTTTAAATCATAGGAACGTTTGGATGTTTCAAAATCATCTATGTAAGCAATACCGGAACGACCTATTGCCGAAGAATTGCCGGGTAAGAAAGTTGCAATTTCTCCCTCAAAGACAAGATTGCTTTGAGCCTTAGTATCATAGAAAGGTAGCCAATTGAGGATTTTAGTAACAAAAGGAAGAGGACGAGTAAAGTGAATATCAATACCCGCCAATGTGTTATTTATAGGTTCTTCGCCATAATTTACCTTAGTAGTTAAAGGACTTTCACGAAGATTCATAATAGTTGCTCCAATTGAGATTTCGGGAGATACGGTGTAGGTTCCTCTAATACCTAACATGGTTTTTGTAACCATTGAGAAAGTTGTATTGCTTTCAGTGGAAACTGTAATGGGTGTTCCCGAAGAAAGATATGCTGAATTGATTATTCGTACTCGCCCCATTGCATAATCAACCGTGTAATCTACACCTTCTTGAAGTTTTATTCCACCAGCCATAACAGTTACACTACCTTGTGGAATATTTACCGCACCCAAAGATATTTCTCCACCATTTGAAGATGATCTATACCTACCTTCAAGATAGAATTTGTCTTTTTCTGTGTATTGCATAGCCTGTGACTTAGTTAAGGTGTAGAGAGAATCAAAGCAATACTTATCTGCTAACTCGTCATCATTAAGTTTTGCTCTCAGATCTTTACCAAAGGGCTCTACAGTGGGGAAATAGATCAAACCTTTTGATGCGTTTATTGTGCTTGCACCTATATCAGAACCTGTTACAAAATCAAATACACCGTCAGGGTACATGTTCTGTCTATTGTCCATTCTGTCCAGTCCAAATACTTGCAATAATGGTATGCCACTATAATTTCCTTCTGTGAAGTAACCGGTCTGAACCCCCGTTTGCTCGCTTAAATAAAGAATATTTAACCTAAAATCTTCCTGTGCTATCTGTGATGAACCAATCCAATAAATATTTTTCATCATTAGCTTCCACATGGGATTTTTCGTATTGATTGAGGAAGACTTGAGCAATTTTACGACCAAGGTATTAGGATCTGTTATACCATCGTCGCTAAACTCTCCAACCTGATATACGGTCGTATCTCCAATTATTTGATATTGGAAAGCAACACCCAAAACCTGATCGTTACTAAGCCCTTGTGTCAAAGATATGAAACCTAATCTTTCATTGACTGAGTATTCTGATGGATTTAGTCGCCTTGCACTTTCTACCTTTTCAAAATTTTGACCAGAAACAAAGCCCATTCCTTGCAGATATGAACTAACATTGTTAATACTTCTTATGGATTGTTTGTCTATTACATCTAATAAACTATTAGATAGATAATTATCAGGAAGTTCATTAGCATTGGTTTTTGTAATGAAAGGAATTGTTCCAAAAGGTTTGCTCTCCCCTAAATCGGCAAGGGCAACGATATTTCTATTATTATTAACAGCACTACCAACATTAGTTCTCCATACTTCTACCTTTTTGATTATTATATTGCTATTTAATATAGGAAAACTTTTCATTGACTCATTGTAATTATCGTAGAAATATTGTGCAAGGAAGAAATGTTTGTTATCTTCGTATTCATCAGCTTTGAAGTTGAATTCTTGACTTTGAGCTCCATTTTGTATTGTTATGGTATTGCTTTCACTTTTTTGTTGTGAAAATACAGCATCCAATAATAGATTTCCGAATTTGAGCTTACTTCGTACTCCAAATAAATTCTGAACGCCAGTAATTAATGTTGTAGGTAGAGAAAAAGATATGTTACCTGCTTCCAACAGTTGAATGATATCATCTTCTTTGCCTTCATATTTCAATTTGAATAGTTCTTTTTCAAAATCAAATGTTGCCCCGGTATTATAGTTGAGATTGAAATTAATAGCTGTTCCTATCTGTGCTTGAACGTTCAATTGAAAATCTTCATTGAAATCAAAAGACGTGGTACTCCTTTTATTTTCGTTCAATGCCATATTTTCATTGCGATTATTAACGATGGCAAATTTTAAATCTAATGATCCCGATGGGGTAATTACAATATCCTGTCCGCCAAATATTGTCTCAAACCATTCACTATTGATTCTCATGGCGGGAATCAAAGAACTTAGGGATCCGTCCGATTTGGATGAACTAGAGGATGAAGCAACTGTTTTTGTCTTTGTTTTCCAGTAGGAGTTAATCATGTTATCCATATCGTATTGTTGATACTCCTCAAAAGTCAAAGCACGAGACTCTAATACTACATCACCTATTTTTTTTACTACTCTGTATTCGTTTTTTTCTGTATCATATTCTACTGTTTCAGTAATATTAGAAGGGGTTTTCAAATAGAGTGGAGATTCTGTAGAGTCTTTTACAGGAAAGTGTAAAGAATCAGGGTTGGCAAAAGTAGGAATTTCATAAAAAACGGAAAAGAACGGAGTATATGAAGTAGTAGCTGAAGAACATTGGACATTGTACAGAATAAATGTCCCAAACAATAGGATTATGCTAACAAAAAACTTTCTTGTCATAAAAACTCAATTTACATACGGCGTAAAGCTTCTTTGACAAGTCCTTCCACGCTCATATTTTCGTCATCCTTTAATAATTTGTCTAGAGTTTTTTCAATAATAACTTTATTAAATCCTAATGTTTGCAAAGCTAATAACGCCTCTGTACGATTTTTATTGTTTGGATTGCCACAAATTAAAGGTGTTTGTTCAGAGAATTCCCACTTTTTTAATTTATCATGCAAGTCAACTATAATCCTTTGAGATGTTTTTGTACCGATACCTTTTATTTTACTGATAGCAGTACTATCTTCACTGACAATTGCTTTTACAAGCTCATCAACGCTTAGTGAAGATAGCATCATACGAGCCATATTTACTCCTATGCCACTTACAGTTATTAATTGACGAAATAGTTCTCTTTCTTCAAGAGTGGCAAATCCATACAAAATTTGTGCATCTTCGCGTACAACGAAATGAATATAAACTTTACCCTCTCCTTTATCCTTTAAAATAGAATAGGAAGTTAGAGAAATTTCTACAATATAACCAATACCACTGCAATTTATAACAATAAAAGATGGATTTATTTCTTCAAATTTACCGCTTAAAAATTCGTACATACATTTTCTTATTTGATGTTGCAAATTTACGATAATTTTTATTAGGATACTATTTCCATATGGATAAAATGCTGTTTGGCGAAATTAAAGTCCCACTTTGTAAAATTAAAGTCTGACTTTAATTTTACAAAGTGGGACTTTAATTTCGCCTTTTTATGTATCAACAAATGAAATGTTATACTTACAATAGTGATTATTTGGATTTGTAACGTTCGATAGCAAGTGATATATTTTCTATAATATCCGAGGCTATTAAGCTTGTTTCTCCTATTTTTTCTTTGGCAATATCTCCTGCCAAGGCATGTAAGAAAACTCCGATTTTTGCCGTTTGAGCTGTTGGATATCCTTGTGTTAGTATTCCTAATAGAATTCCGGTCAATACATCTCCGCTACCAGCTGTTGCCATACCAGCATTACCTATCGTATTGAAGAAAATATCACCTGTATTGACACTTATAGCGGTTATTCCTCCTTTCAATATGATAGTTATACCTGTTTGTATTGAAAAGTGTCGCATAAATTCAAGTTTTTTTTCATAAGATGAAAATGTTCCGAAAAGCCTTTCAAACTCTTTTTCGTGCGGAGTCAGTATAGTGTTTCTATGTAATAGGGACTGGAAGTTTTTTATTTTTGCAATTATATTTAATCCATCTGCGTCAATGATTAATGGTAAGGTATTATTGCTTAATAATCTAATTACTGCTTCTTTACTTTTTTGTTTTGTGTCTAAGCCACAACCGATGGCAATAGCAGAGAATTTGTGAGTGTCAATATCAGAGGAAAATACCTCGTTGTCATCGTCAAGCGATAGCATAGCTTCAGGAACTGAGATTTGCAAAATACTATTGAGAGATGTAGGAATATGAATGGTTAAAAGACCCAATCCCAAACGTAAGGAAGCCCTGCCTGCAAGAATACTTGCCCCTCCTTTTCCTAAAGACCCTGCTATCAATAATCCATGCCCAAAGGTTCCTTTATGTGCAAATTCATTTCTTTGTGTAAAAAAATTGTTGTCGAGTAAATATGGTGTTAGAATGTGGTAATATTCTTGTTTTTTTAGATTGTTAATCTCCATAAAACTATTGAAATTTTTCATAAAATTGGCGATATTTTTTGCAAAAATACACAATAAATTCTAATCGTCTAAAAAAAAAATTATATCTTTGCAAACTTGAAAAATTATTTCACATTAGACTGATTTTAAATAAAAGTATAAATAAATAAAATTAAAATCTATGTTTACAAATCATCCAAAAGGGCTTTTAGCAGCAGCCCTTAGTAATATGGGAGAACGTTTTGGCTACTATATTATGAATGCTGTTTTGGTATTATTCCTTTGTTCTAAATTTGGATTGCCAGAGGAGGAAGCAACATTAATATATTCTATATTTTATATGGGGATATATATCCTGAGTCTTGTAGGAGGTATTATAGCTGACCGAAGTCAGAATTACAAAGGTACAATACAGGCAGGCTTACTTGTCATGGCTATTGGATATGTGATTCTATCCATTCCCATTATGGCAAATCCAGGAACGATGGGGTGGTTGCTAACCGTTACGTGCATAGCACTATTTTTGATTGCCTTCGGGAATGGTCTGTTTAAAGGAAACCTTCAAGCAATTGTAGGACAAATGTACGATAATTATGAAATAGAGGAAGCAAAGAAGGGTGAGGAGGCATTGAGAATTGCAAAAAGCAGAAGAGACAGTGGATTTCAGATATTTTATATGTTTATCAATGTCGGCGGAGTTATAGCTCCTTTTATAGCTCCTTTACTTCGCAGTTGGTGGCTTAACCACAATGGTTTAGTATACAATGCAGACCTTCCTGCTTTGTGTCATCAATTTATAGATGCTACTGCTACTGGTGTTTCTTTGGCACCTGAGTTTCTTACGAAGTTGAATAAATTGATTGCTGAGGTGCACGGAACAGGTGGAGCTACTGTGGAGTTTTGCCAAAATTACCTTAATATCTTCAATACTGGAGTTCATTATTCTTTTATTGCATCTGTCACGGCTATGGTGATATCTTTGGTGATTTTCTTTTCTAATAAGAGAATTTTCCCTACGCCAGCGAAAAAGGAATCTTCAACAAATGTTACTTATACGGTAGAAGAAAAGAGAGCTATGGCAAAAGAACTTAAGCAACGTTTATATGCAATGTTTGCGGTTTTAGTTATTGCTGTTTTCTTTTGGTTCTCTTTCCATCAAAACGGAACTTCGATGTCGTTATTCGCAAGAGATTTCGTTAATACATCGCTGTTCCCTCCTGAGGTATGGCAAGCTGTTAACCCATTCTTCGTTATTATTCTTACGTTCCCTATAATGGGGCTATTTTCTATGTTTGCACGTGAGGGCAAGGAGATTTCCACCCCTAAAAAGATTGCAATCGGAATGGGAATAGCAGGTTGTGCGTATTTGTTTATGACTATATTCTGTTATATTAATGGTTATCCATCTGCAACTATCTTTAAAGCTATGGCTGTGGAAAAAGCAGAGGTAATGAAGGCTGGATTTGGAGTTCTAATCATTTATTACTTCTTTATGACAGTAGCAGAGTTGTTTATATCTCCTCTTGGATTGAGCTTTATTTCAAAAGTTGCACCTAAAAATTTACTTGGTTTGTGTCAAGGTTTATGGCTTGGTGCTACTGCGGTAGGGAATGGATTTTTATGGATAGGTCCATGGCTTTACAATAAATATCCTATTTGGAATGCTTGGATTGTATTTATGGCAGTATGTTTTGTTTCCATGATTGTTATGCTTTTCATGGTCAAATGGTTAGAAAGAGTTACTAAGTAGTAATTGTGTATAACTTAATTCTAATAAATAGAAAATGAAATGGATATTTGCAATACTGTCCATAGTTTTGCCTATGTTTTCATTTTGTGAGGTTTTACCGTATATAACGCACAATGAAAAGTTTGAGACAAAATTTACGTCCGTTGAAATATTTCAGACTTTTAGCAAGGGTTTTACGTTGGTCAGTAACAAAGATGGGGGAGTGGTAAAACTTATTTTGTATGAAGATATTTATTATGGTGGTAAAGAACTTGCAGGAAAATTCGCCATAATAAATACTTATTCATACGAAAACAAAGAGGAAAATATTAAAACTATTCCCATATTTATTAAATATCCCAAGTATAAAGAATATAAAGAATAAATTCAGGAAGATTACGACATCTATATTGCTTTTTTGCTAGGCGGTGCAGATGTCGTATTGTCTTATGGAGATAGCAGTTATAAAAATATTGATTTTGGCAAGTTTAATTTAGATGGATTCACAGGATGAAGGAAATACGGTTTAAAATACGAAAACAGGATGACTTTATACAGTTGATTCAACTACTGAAAGCTACTAATATTGTTGAATCTGGAGGTTTAGCTCAGATAATGGTAACAGAAGGAGAGGTAAAAAGGAATGGTGAAGTGGAGTTGAGAAAACGTGCCAAAATAAGACGGAATGAAAAAATAGAATTGCGAGAATTCTTAATTATTACAGAGTGATAAATAATGTATTATTAGAATCTTTTGTTTAATGTAATTAAATGTATAGTCAGAAAGATATGTAGGTATAGGTAGCTGGATAATAAACGAGGAGGATGTAGATAAAAAGATGTGAAGAGAAAAGACAATAAATATGAAAATTTAAAAAAGAAAGAAATAAAAAATTAAAAAGTATGGATCTTAATGTAATTTTAGCAATTACGGGAAAACCCGGTCTTTATAAGTTGATATCAAGGACAAAATCGGGAGCATTGGTTGAATCGTTAATAGATAAAAAACGTATACCTGCGTTTTCTAATGAAAGAATTTCTTCGCTTAAAGATATAAGTATTTTTACTGAAGAAGAGGATAAACCATTATTAGAGGTATTTCAGGCTATTTACCGTCTGGAAAATGGAGGGAAATGCATAGATCATAAATCTGACGAAAGGACTTTGAGAAAATATATGGATAGAGTTCTTCCTGCCTATGATAAGGACCGTGTACATCTGTCTGACATGAGAAAGCTTTTTTCTTGGTATAATATTCTTTTAAAAAACGGACTCATAGATCTGGAAGAAGAAAAAGAAGAGATGTCAGAAAAAAAATAAAAGTTTTTACATGGATGAATTTTTTTATTTATCCGATGCAACTAGGGTACTTTTTTGGTATCTGAAATTGATCAAAGATGAAAGTTAACTCAAGATATAACAAGATGAATACGATAAAACTTATTGGTAAATTATGGATATAGTGTAGTTTTGTATTCGGTTGTTTTTTTGAATTGTTTAATGGCAATAATTTATTAAGACTGAAAACAAGATTCTTCGTTGAAATTAATAAATTATTTTAGAAAAGAATGTAATATATTGTGATATGATATACTGAATTAATGTAATTACTGAAATGTTTGACGACAATGTGTGTGTACAATTTGTGAGTGTATGCGTATAAATAAAAAATGTAAAGTAGGTGTTTGGTGAAAAAATGTAGTGTTTATGATGGTCAAGGATAGTAACGAAAGCAAATATAGTTTTTTGTAATGAAAATAATCAGTATGATAAAAAAAACGGCGATTTTCTTGGTCAATTTGAAATAAAGTTGTAATTTTGCAAGCGGAATGGAGAGGGGGACGACTTAAGTTCCCCTTATTTCATAGAAAGTCGTGATATGATTGACGGGAAGATAATAAAAAATATTTTGGAACAATATTTAGACGGTGGGGATTTGTTCCTTGTGGAGGTGAAAGTGTCTAGGAATAACGTTATAATTGTAACTATTGATGGAGATAATGGAGTGATGCTTGATAACTGTATAGAAATTTCTAAATATATAGAGAAGCAGTTGGATAGAGACAAAGAGGATTTTGAATTGACAGTCACGTCGTCCGGATTAGGAGATTTTTTTACATTGGATAGGCAGTATAAGAAAAATATAGGCAAAAGCGTTGAAGTAGTTATGAGAGATAATTATAAGGAGAATGGTGTGATAGAAGATATAAGAGATGGGAAACTTTTCTTGTCAAAGAAAAAGCAGTCAACAATGACAGTTATAGACTTGAATGAAATAGAGAAAACCAGAGTTGTAATTAGTTTTTAAGTAGAATAATAATTTATCCAAAAATAATAGGAATAACTAATGGAAAAACTTAGTTTGATAGATTCGTTTTCGGAATTTAAGGAACTTAAAGGTATAGATACAGAGACGTTGATGCGAATCCTTGAAGATGTGTTGCGAGGACTTTTAACGAAAAAATATGGTACTGATAAGAATTTTGACATTATTGTAAATCCTGATAAAGGTGATTTAGAGATTTGGCGTTCGAGAACCATTGTTAAAGATGATGAGCTTTCGGATGCTAATGCTGAGATTACTCTTTCGGAAGCTGTTAAAGTGGAACCGGATTTTGAGGCAGGAGATGAGTTCGCAGAGGAAATTCATATTAGAGATTTTGGTCGTAGAGATATACTTTCAATTCGTCAAAACTTGATTGGGAAAATTCAGGAGTATGAACGAGCTAATGTTTACACTAAATATAAGGAGAAAATTGGACAGATAGTTATTGTAGAGGTATATCAAGTTTGGAAAAAAGAACTTTTGGCTAAGGACGAGGATGGTATTGAGCTTATATTACCGAAAACAGAACAGATACCAAGTGATTTCTTCCATAAAGGTGATACTGTTAAAGCTGTTGTGTTGAAAGTGGAAATGCGTAATAATATTCCCAGTATCATCATTTCAAGAGTTTCTCCTATATTCCTTGAAAGGTTATTTGAACATGAGGTGCCTGAGATTTATGATGGATTAATAACTATAAAAAATACTGTTCGTCAACCAGGTGAAAGGGCTAAGATTGCTGTTGAGAGTTATGACGATAGGATAGACCCTGTTGGAGCCTGTGTAGGTATGAAAGGAAGTCGTATTCACGGAATTGTGAGAGAATTAAAGAATGAAAATATAGACGTTATTGCATATACACCAAATGCAGACTTATATATATCTCGTGCATTAGCTCCAGCAAAAGTTATTTCTGTAAACATAAACGAAGAAACAAGAAAAGCAGATGTGTTTATGAGTGCTGATCAGGTGTCTTTGGCAATCGGTAAAGGTGGATACAATATTAAGCTTGCTAGTAAATTGACCGGATATGAAATTGATGTGTATAGAGACACTGATATGAAATATGAAGACGATGTGGATTTGCAAGATTTTGCAGACGAGATAGATCAATGGATTATTGATGCATTGAAGAGTATTGGATGTGATACTGCTAAAGATGTTTTGGCTATTAGTAAAGAGGATTTAGAACTTCGTACCGACCTTGAAACTGAAACAGTTGATCATATCATAGAAGTATTAAAGGCAGAATTCGAAGAAGAAGATAATTTGTCTGAAAACTAAAATCTATTTATAACACACCAATAAGAATAAACTTTATACAATTAAACAAATCAAAGATCAAAGAGAATGCCAGAGGTAAATAAGTCTATAAGATTACAAAAAGCTGCAAAAGAGTTTAATGTGGGCATTGCAACAATAGTAGAATTTCTGACAAAAAAAGGTAAGAAAATAGATAATAGTCCAAATACGAGACTGGATGAAGAATCGTATGGACTTTTGTCGGCAGAATTTCAAAGTGAAAAGCAGAAAAAAGATATAGCTGATAATCTCCAAATTTCAATTGCTAAAAAGGGTGAGCAAAAAGAGGTAGTTGTTGAAAAAAATCCCAAAGAAGTAGATATTGAAGTTAGCAGTGAAAATAATATAACAGAAGATGTATTTATTAAATCTTCAACAATAGATTTTAAATCTTCAAATCAAGAAAGGGAACATAAGGGTAAATTTGTTGATTTAGAAGAATCTGTTACTAGGTCGGCACAACAAACTCTCAAAGAGCAGAATGAACCTAAATCTATTGTAGTTGGAGAACAGCAGATTAATATTTTGGGTAAAATAGACCTATCTTCTTTGGATAAGAGAGGAAAAACGGATAAGAAAAGTAAAGATAAAAAAGAAGATAAGTCACTCGGTCAAGATAAGAAAAGGGGGAAGAAAGAGAATATAAAAGAAAGAAGGCAGGAAAGAAATACCGAGAATATAGAAATCCTTAAGCCTGAAAAAAAACAGGAGAATAAAACTAAGCTTAATATTAAATTAGAACATAAAGAGGAGTATCGTAAGATAGAAAAAACGACAGAGGCAGAACAACAGGGAGGTGAATCAATAAAAAAAAGAGAAGAAAAGGATAACTTTATACAAACGACGTATGTTAAATTGAGTGGTCCGAAGCTTACAGGAGAAAAGGTTGATTTATCCCAATTTACATTAACCGAGAAGAAAAAGGAAGCTAATAAAGATACTAAAAACAATAAAAAAGATACTGACGGTAAAAAGAAACGCAAGCATATAAAAACTGCTGTGGGGACTGCCGTAAATAAAGACGTGAGAAATTTGTCTGCAAACTCAGATGCAAGGAAAGAAAGGAAGAAAGATCGTAGGAAAGAAAAGAAAAAACACGTAGAGATAGATAATACCGAGATAGAAAAGCAGATTAAGGAGACGTTGGCGAGACTTTCTCCTCTTGGTAAAAGTAAAACTTCTAAACACCGTAGGGAAAAACGACATGAGGTAGCGGAACAACACCAAATGGAATTATTGGAAGCACAGGAACAAAAGAATGTGCTAAAAGTAACGGAATTTGTAACGGCTAATGAGTTAGCAACGATGATGAATGTTCCGGTTACTAAAATTATTTCTTCGTGTATGCAACTTGGAATGTTTGTATCAATCAATCAAAGGTTAGATGCAGAAGCTCTTCAATTGATTGCCGATGAGTTCGGTTATAGAATAGAATTTGTATCAGCAGAAGTGGTAAATGCTTTACAAACAGAAGAGGAAGAAGATAGAGAAGAGGATTTGCAACCTCGTTCTCCGATTGTTACAGTTATGGGACATGTTGATCATGGTAAAACATCGCTGCTTGATTATATTAGAAAAACGAATGTTATTGCAGGAGAAGCAGGGGGTATAACACAGCATATTGGTGCCTATGAAGTTTCTCTTTCTGATGGCAGAAGAATTACTTTCTTGGATACACCTGGACACGAAGCTTTCACAGCTATGCGTGCACGAGGTGCTAAAATGACAGATATCGCCATAATTGTGGTAGCTTGTGACGATAAAATTATGCCTCAGACCATAGAAGCGATAAACCATGCACAGGCTGCAGGTGTTCCCATTGTATTTGCTTTGAACAAGATTGATAAACCTGGAGCGGACCCGGAAAGAATCAAAGGTGATTTGGCAAATATGAATTTACTTGTTGAAGATTGGGGAGGGAAAATACAATCACAGGAAATTTCGGCAAAGAAAGGAATCAATGTAGATGCTCTTTTGGAAAAAGTACTGTTAGAAGCTGAGATGTTAGACTTGAAAGGTAATCCTACTAAGCGTGCAAGAGGAACTGTTATTGAGTCTGCTTTGGATAAAGGACGAGGGTATATAGCAAAGATATTAGTTCAGGATGGTACGATAAGACAAGGAGATTTTGTATTGGCAGGTGCAACTTTTGGAAGAGTGAAGGCGATGTACAATGAGCGTAATCAATTGATGAAATCGGCTGGTCCGTCTGCACCAGTCTTACTTTTGGGATTAAATGGTGCCCCTCAGGCGGGTGATACTTTCAATGTCGTAACGAATGAGAAAGAGGGGAAAGAACTTTCTAATAAGCGTCTGCAATTACAAAGAGAGCAGGGCTTAAGAACTCAAAAACATATAACATTGGATGAAATTGGGAGAAGAATTGCTATAGGAGATTTCAAACAGTTAGACCTTATCATAAAGGCAGATGTAGATGGTTCAGTAGAAGCTCTCGCTGATTCATTGTTGAAACTATCTACCCCAGAAGTTCAGGTGAATGTTATTCATAAATCCGTAGGACAAATAACAGAGAGTGATGTATTGTTGGCTACCGCATCTAATGCAATCATAGTTGGTTTTCAGGTGCGTCCATCTGTAACTGCAAGAAAATTAGCTGAACAAGAGGGCATAGACATTCGTCTATATTCCATAATATATGATGCTATCAATGAATTGCAAGATGCTATAGAGGGAATGTTGTCACCTGAGATAAAAGAGAAAGTTGTTGCTAATTTAGAGATTAGAGAAACTTTCAAAATTTCTAAGGTAGGAACGATAGCTGGTTGTATATGTTTGGACGGTAAAATTAATAAGAATACAAAAGTTCGTATAATTAGAGATGGTATTGTCGTATATGCAGGCAACCTCGCTTCTCTTAAACGATTTAAAGATGAGGTTAAAGAAGTTGTAAGCGGACAAGATTGTGGTTTGAATATAGAGAATTTCAATGATATAAAAGTTGGGGATATTGTGGAGGGATACGAACAAATAGAGATTAAAAGGACATTGAAATAAAAAGGCGGCCTCTTAGTTCAACGGATAGAACGGAAGTTTCCTAAACTTTAAATGAGGGTTCGATTCCCCCAGAGGCTACGAAATAACGTAAGATTTACTCCTCTTGTGCTGTTAGACAAGACATTTTGCAACCCTTTTCTTTTTGTCTGTTTTTCTATCTCTTTCATCATTGTGAAAGAGTACCATTTAGCTATTTAGTGCATAGAAAATTTGTAGGCAGTATGGAAAATGTGTTCTAACGTACAGTTAATTTTTCTTATTACTGATTTGCTTTGATAACAAAATAGGAGAATTTTTCTAAAAAAACTCTCCTAAAATTACAAGCCAATACTCTATAACAGTGATCCCAGAAGGATTCAAACCTTCAACCGCTTGATCCGTAGTCAAGTACTCTATTCAGTTGAGCTATGGGACCAACTCGTAAGGGAACAACCTCTTCTTATTCCTTACTTTCCGTGTGCAAAAGTACAACTTTTCTAAACATTGACAAAATATTTTTGTATTTTTTTTTGATTATTATTTATTCTATTCTTAGAACAAGAGATTATTTAAAACATTAAATTTTATTTTATAAATGATTTTAATATTTATATTAACTAATTACAGATATATTTTTTTACATAAGTAGTATATCTATATGATTAAATTTACAATATTATTTATAATAATGATATGCTATTTTATAAATATTAATTAACATATTAGTACTACGAATTAATCTCCCACTTTAATTTATTAAAGTGGGAGATTACCAAATTAAAGTGGGAGATTAAAATAACTTTTTGCGATATTTATGAAACAAAGATGAGAATTATGATTGAAAATTAGTGGTGTAAGGTTATAAAGAATAATATTATTTTGTCATTTTATAAAATTGTAGTACTTTTGCCGTTTGATTTAAAAATGAGTCGGATAGTAATGCCGATAAGTTTTGATACTGAAATAATAACATACAACAAAGGAAATAAAATGTCTGTAGCAAAAGGTGATAATGTGAAGAAGGTGACAGTTCATACGCTTGGAAATATGGTTAATAGAGGAGAAAAAATATCTATGATAACAGCGTATGATTACTCTATGGCAAAGCTTGTTGATACTTCCAATGTAGATGTCGTATTAGTGGGAGATAGTGCAGCAAATGTTATGGCCGGTTACGAAACTACATTACCCATTACATTGGAGGAGATGATTTATCACGCTAAAAGTGTAGTTCGGGCCGTAGATAGAGCTTTGGTCGTAGTGGACATGCCATTTGGAACATACCAAGGTAATTCAAAAATGGCATTGCAAAGTGCTATACGGATAATGAAAGAAACACAAGCAGGAGCAATCAAACTTGAGGGAGGAAAAGAAATATTGGAGTCTATTGCACGTATATTGTCCGCCGGTATTCCTGTAATGGGACATTTAGGATTAACCCCTCAGTCGATAAACAAGTTTGGCACTTATGCTGTTCGTGCAACGACTGAGGACGAAGCGGAACGTATTGTGGCAGATGCCCATGCTTTGGAAGATGCTGGCTGCTTTGCTTTGGTATTAGAGAAAATACCAGCAGTATTAGCAAAACGTGTTTCAGAAGAATTGATGATACCTGTAATAGGTATAGGTGCTGGCAAGTACGTTGACGGTCAGGTGTTGGTACTTCATGATATGTTGGGAATAACACAGAATTTTTCACCACGTTTCTTAAGGCGTTATCACTCATTAGGTGATGAGATTCGTTCTGCTGTAAGTCAGTATTCGGCAGATGTAAAGAATGGTACATTTCCCAATGATAGTGAACAGTATTAACTTGTGGATAAGTGGTTAAAACGTAGATAAAACATAGGTTAGACATTGATATAATTCTTTTTTATCGTTGATAGAAGAGATGAGTTATGTCATAGGTTTTGTTAATTTGTTTAAATATGTAGACTTTGCGACCTGTATAAAGACAAATATTGATATGAAAATACGAAATTTTCTTATTCCTGTACTAATATTTATATTTAGCACACCTCATGGTGTGTATGCTCAAAGTATCGCAATTATTCCGCAACCGAATAAAGTTGTTATGAAAAAGGATGGGCAGGTATTCAAATTTGATGCAGAGAAAACAAAAATTTTTGCACCGAAAGACTGTAGTACAGCTAAGGTACTTTCTGAAAGTTTGCAATATTATTATCCAGAGAGGATTCCTTTGCAACCCAAATCAGAGGTCGGTTTTCAGAATATGGATGAAAGTATAATTTTTATTTTGACTGGTTTACGTAGTTTAGGGAAGGAAGGTTATATTATTGATATTAATCAACGTAGAATTACTATAGAGGCAAATGAAGAAACGGGTTTTTTCTATGCTTTACAAACATTGTGGCAATTAATTGGCACGGATTTTTACCTAAATCAATATAATGATAATTTTAAAGCAACGAAAGGTTATATCAAACAAATACCATCGTTGTATATAGAGGATGTGCCAAGATTTTCTTACAGAGGGAAGCACTTGGATTGTGCCAGACATTTTTTTGATGCTAAATACATTAAAAAATACATTGATTTATTAGCTATACATAAGTTAAATGTTTTTCATTGGCATTTGACAGATGACCAAGGTTGGCGAATAGAGATAAAAAAATATCCGAAACTACAACAAGTTGCGGCATACCGTAACGGAACACTTATTGGGCATTATTCCGATAGAGAAAAGGATGAACATATTTATGATACTTTCCGTTATGGCGGTTATTATACACAGCAAGAGATAAAAGATATTGTTAGATATGCTCAACAGCGACATATAACTATAATACCTGAAATAGAACTTCCCGGACATGCTCAAGCAGCTCTTGCTGCATATCCTGAATATTCTTGTAAAGAACAACCTATTGAGGTTTGCAGAACATGGGGTGTATTGAATGATGTATTTTGTCCAAAAGAAAAGACATTTAAATTCCTAGAAGATATTTTAGATGAGGTGATGGATATGTTCCCTTCAGAATATATCCATATAGGTGGAGATGAATGTCCAACAGTACGTTGGAAAGAATGTAAATCTTGTCAAAAATTGATGAAAAATATGGGATTTGAGGATGAAAATCAAATACAAGTATATTTTACTCAACGAATTGAAGATTATCTTGCAAAGTATGGTAGGAAGATTATAGGTTGGGATGAAATTTTAGAGAAAGGTGTGCGTCCAACCGCAACTATTTTGTCGTGGCAAGGAGAACAAGGAGGAATCACGGCAGCAAAACAAGGTAATGATGCTATAATGGCAGCGAGTGCTTATTTGTATTTCAATTTTTATCAAGGTGTTGCTTCTAGCGAACCTATGTCTTTTGGTGGTTTTACTCCTCTGAAAAAAACCTATCTTTTCGAACCAGTTTCCACTACTTTGACGTTAGAACAAGCAAAACATATAATAGGAATGCAAGCTTGCACTTGGACGGAGTATATCGATAATACGAAATTGTTGGAGTATAATGATTTACCGCGTTTGGCTGCAATGAGTGAAAGAAGTTGGAGTAGGAAAGAGACAAATGATTACGAAGATTTTGTAAAAAGATTAGATAACTTATTGAATTTGTATGAAGATGCAGGATTTAATTATTCCAAATCTCATTATTCTGTACAGATGAAAAGTATGAGTAAAAATGGTTTAATAGAATTGGTATTATCTTCTGCATTGCGTAACGCTACCATCTTTTATACCATTAACGGTGAAACACCTAATGAAAATAGTATTAAATACACTGGTCCTTTTACAATAACATCTGATGCTATTATTCAGGCTGTAGCATATAAAGATGATAAAATTTATTCTCCTATACTGAAAGTAGAATATCATATCAATAAGGCGACAGGGAAAAAATATGAAATGCAGGATATTAATCCACAATACAATGCTGGTGGAGGATATGCTTTGACTGATGGTATTCGTGGTAGTAAAAAATCCTATGATGCTTGGGTTGGTACATATGGTAAGGATTTTCAAACCATTGTAGATATGGAACAATTGACAGATATTAATAGTATTAGTATCAATTTCTTAGATGAACAAGGAAGTTGGATATTTTTACCAAAAGAGGTTGCATTTTACGTATCTATAGATGGAAAACAGTGGCAAGAAATAAAAGGGACAATTCAGCAAAAAGTAGAAAATAATCCCAAAGTGGTTAACTATTCTGTGAATTGCAATATAAAGGCTCGTTATGTCAAAATTTTTGGCAAAACAATAGGGAATTGTCCTAAAGGACATTCGGGCGAGGGTTATCCATCCCATTTGTTTGGTGATGAAATAGAAATAAGATAGGCAATAATATGCATTTATTGTCATATCTTATGAATTAAATAATTTTTGTAATTTGAGAAAAAGTTAATAATGAATCTAAAAATAAAACGAACATTAGTTAGAATTTTTGATAAGTCTATAAAAACAGGAATATGGTTTAGATTAATGGTTATTTTGTCAGCAATTTATGGGTTTATATTTATGTCATTCAATGTTTTAGTGATATGTTTTAAAGACGATTTAACTGATTATATTTCTTCCTGGTCTATTGCCAACGGTCTATATTTTTATAAAGAAAATCTTTTGTTTTTTATGTCAGCCAATAGGTTGATGTATATTATTTGTTTTCTTTCAGGTTGTTTTATATTGTATGGTTGTCATCTATTATTTAGAGGTTATAAATGGGGATTGTTGTTTTATACTGTTGCAAAAGCTTTCCAACTTATTACACCAACACTATTTTTGGGCTATCGGGCATTCGCAATTGGTGATATAATGATTGTTCTGTTTTTTTTGGTATACTATTATTATTACTCTTTTTCTCATAATATAGAGAAAGAGTATCGCAAATATAATCAAATAAAGATAGAAGAATAAAAGAGTGATTTAACTCGTCTATTCAAATTATAGTAGTAAAAAAAGAGAAATTAAAATAGAAATGTTAAATATTAGATAATGCCATTATCATTAATGTGTAATAAAGTCAAAAAAGAGTATATCAAAACGGATTTTTAATAAATTTTTTCGTCAATTTATATCAAATTAAGTATAATTTTTATTTACTATAGTCTACAACTAACAAATTTTCACTTTACTACACTTTTTACTCAATTTTTATTAGAGTAGTAGAAATAATAGGAAACATGGATAGTAAAGATTATATTGTTCAATGTTTGATGATAAAAGAAAGATAATATGAAATTAATAATTTATCAAGTTTATTGTCTATTTTGTCGTAAAAGATAATTCCTATTTTATATGAGTCATTCTCTTTCTGTATTAATAATGCATAACCTATTGTCGCTGCCAATGGAGTACGTAACTCATGGTAATGGTGTGTATAGCTTTCTTGGAAGAGATTATTATAACTTCATTTTCTACAACAAATTGTTTCAACTGTTCTATTAAATCTGCTAATTTTCGTTTTTTTGCTCTTTCATTGCAGGTTCGTCATTGATTTTTTTTTACAATATCACACGCCCCATCCTTGAACTACCGCATTCTCTTAACGAGACTTTCATCAGTTAGGGAATCTTCTTACTACCGAAGAACAATAGCAATACTAATCTGATCAGTTGCACTTTTTGTAACCTGTGCTACCTATAATAATGTTATCATTGTTGTTATAATTTTAGCAGTTAATATCCCAATATGTTAATCCTTATTTATTAGCACAATAGTAAACTATCCTCTTTCCTTATTTAACACTGAATAGACGTGTTTCAACATTGTTGTATTGCCGACGACAGAACTACTGTCCGAAGTGATAAATGGAATGCATCTGTCTTGCACTACAGGGCGTACTTTAAATAAACGTGTTTAAAATTCTCGGTGCAAAGACTACCACGATGAGATAGCTAATAAAACTACACCATACTCTCAAGCATCCAAACGTTCTATGCCTGTTGCATTCGCTACTACTTTAGACTGTGCGAACTATTGTGCTAGTCATAGAGAAATAATAGATGAGGACTTTATGATTAGGTTATTTGCTGTTCATATCTTGTTTATTTCATGCGAAAGTCACGATTGTCATACCTGTGACTGACAACAATGTTAATAAGCATTTATACCTGGAAAATTTGTTTTATTTCTGAAGTTTATCGTATTCTTCGTCAGTGACAGGTTCAAGCCATTGGTTAGAGGTGTTTTCATCGGGTATTTCAAAAGAGAGATGGGCAAACCAACTGTCGGCACTCGCACCATGCCAGTGCTTCACTCCTGCAGGAATATGAATGACTGTGCCAGGTAGAATCTTTTGTGCAGGTTTGCCCTCTTCCTGATACCAGCCACGACCGGCAACACCTATAAGCATCTGACCACCACCTTTCGTACTCTTATGGATATGCCAGTTGTTGCGACAGCCTGGTTCAAACGTCACATTAGCGAACGAAATCTGCTCACTAGAAATACGTGCTATGTAACTATTGCCTATGAAATATTTTGCGTATGCCGTATTTGGCTCACCGATGGGAAAAATCATCTCCTGTTGGAAACGCTCTTTCTCCGTTGTCGCATACTCATCAGTCCAAACCTCTTTTGCCATGCGGAATCCAGCCCACGCATTGGACCATCCTGCATAAAAGGCAGCCTGTGTTAGCAAGGCTGCAATCTCCTTGCGTGTGATACCATGCCTTTTACCCATTTCTAGATGCGAACGAAACGAAGAGTCTATAAGTCTCTTGCCGAGGAGGATAGAGATAGTTACAATACTGCGGTCATGCAGCGAAAAAGTAGAATCGTTCCAGACATTCTGCCCGAAAAGAATATCATCGTTAAGCTCCGCGAATTTCGGAGCGAACTCGCCGAGTATTGTACGCCCAGCAGTTTGAGTTATTTTATTTTGAGCCATAAGTATTATATGATTAAATATTGTGAGTATTATAATGAATGCAAAAATTATCTTTTTCATAAATCAATTTGCTTTAAAAGACAGTAGAAAATTGACGAACTCCGTATCACAATGTGAGAAAAAAAGGCTTTTACCTTCGTCTAGAACGGCGATTGCACTCATATCATCCTCAGCGAGTATGAAGTCGAAGACCTCCATGTTCTGACGCATTCGTTCAATATGCACAGATTTGGGGATTACGATTACGCCCCTTTGAATTAAATAACGCAGTGCTACTTGTGCCGAGCTCTTGCTGTATTTTTCACCAATTCTGACTAGTACGGGATTGGCGAAAAAGTTGTTCCGCCCCTCGGCAAAGGGTCCCCACGACATAATACGGGTTCCATATTTCTCCATGATTTTCTGTGCCTTGACCTGCTGGTTGAATACGTGTGTCTCCACTTGATTAACCATCGGTTTGATTTCCACGTGTTCGGCAAGATCTATAAAGCGATCGGGATAGAAATTGCTAACACCGATGGCACGTGCCTTTCCCGTCTTATAGGCTGTCTCCAGTGCCCGCCACGTTCCGTAATAGTCGCCGAAAGGTTGATGTATGAGTAATAAGTCTACATAATCGGTCTGTAACTTGTACAGCGATTCTTTGATGGAGTGTGTGGTACGCTCTTCGCCGGCGTTACTTATCCAGACCTTTGTGGTAAGAAAGATTTCATCACGTACGATGTTACTCTTGCGTATAGCATTGCCAACTTGTTCCTCATTTAAGTAAGCTTGTGCTGTGTCTATAGAGCGGTAACCAACGTGCAAAGCCTCCGCAACGCAACGTTCACACTCTTTAGGTGACACTTGATAGACTCTCCATAGCCGAGAATTGGCATTGTGACACCATTGTTTAATTTTACTGTTTCCATTTTATAAGTCGTTTATTTAATTTATATATTTAATCTAATTTGATAAGTTTATACTTTGGACTATATACAACAAGTATTTCTGTATAATATAGCTTGTACATGGCGTGATGCAACCCCATAAGTTCAATCAGATGTATTTTTTCTGATAATGCGAAGAGTATACGAGAATTGCATTTTCAGGACTTTCGGAGCTACTGAGTCTATCCAAGCAAGAATCCCGATATCTCTCATTTCTGGATATTCAGATGAAGGATCATAATATACTGCTTGAAAAATAATTATAACAAAAAGTGGAAATAAAATATTCTTAATCTCTGAATTGTATTTCTTCCATTGTTTTTTCGCAGTAATGACACTGTATACGAATAGGTTCTTTATTAACCACATTAAAAATAGTATCTATTTCCTCTGTATTAGTTATACAGTTCGGATTAATACATTTAACTATTTTGCGGATACGCCCAGGAAGTTCAAGATTTTTCTTTTCTGCAACCTCGTAATTCTTAATAATTATTATTGTAGCAGTAGGAGCTATAATGGCAATTTTGTCTATCTCATCCTGAGTAAAATATTTATTTTTAATCTTTAAGATTCCTTTTTTACCATATTTTTTACTACAAAGATTAGTACCTATCAAAATTTCGTCTTCATACGAATCCAATTGTAAGATACTGACTATCTTGAAAACTCTTTCGGCTGGTATGTGATCTATTACTGTACCATTATCGATTTTTTCAACTACAAGTTCTTTATTATTAGTTGTCATGACTTTATCTCCTATATTTTAGTTTATTTAATCTTATCTGTATAACCAAGTATAGATGCAATCAATGCTTGACGCACATACATTCCGTTTTGTGCTTGTTGGAAATAATAAGCGTAAGGAGTAGCATCTACGTCCATTGCAATTTCATTAACTCGTGGTAAGGGGTGTAATACTTTCATATTGTTTTTACATCCTTTTAATGTCGCAGCAGTCATAATGTAGGCATTCTTCACTTTTTCATATTCCAATTGGTCTGGGAATCTTTCTTTTTGAATACGTGTCATATATATAATGTCAGCAAATGGTACAACATCTTCCAATTTGTCATATTCAAAATATTTCAATCTAGATTTACGAGCATAGTCTTTCATATGATCAGGCATAACTAACGATTGAGGCGACACAAAATGAAATTCAGCATTAAAATTACTCATTGCTTGTACCAACGAATGTACTGTACGACCATATTTCAAATCTCCGACCATTGCTATCTTCAAATTGGATAGCGTTCCTTGTGTTTTGCGAATGGAATATAGGTCCAACATACATTGTGTAGGATGTTGATTGGCTCCGTCTCCGGCATTGATCAAAGGAACGGGTGATACTTCGGATGCATAACGAGAGGCACCGTCTTTGTAATGTCTCATTACAATGATATCCGTGTATGATGATACCATCTTTATAGTATCATGCAAGCTTTCTCCTTTTTGTAATGAAGTGGCACTCGGATTAGAAAATCCTATGACACGTGCTCCTAAACGATTTGCCGCCGTCTCAAAACTTAAACGTGTTCTTGTCGAAGGTTCAAAGAATAAAGAACCGACAACTTTATTTGTTAAAACAGGCTGGTTGGGGTTCTTTTCAAACTTTTCAGCCAGATCCAATACGGTTAGGAAATCATCTTTAGAATAGTCCGTAATGGAAATTAGGTTTTTGCCTTTAAGATTTGTCATGATTTAATTTGTTTTGATATTTTTGTTTACATTAAAATCCACCATATAAAAAAACGGCTTCTCATTAAAAGAAACCGTCTACAATTCAAAAAATAACCTTACTTTGAGAATCCTTATAAATCTCACTGTAATCTGTTATTGCATCGTCTGTCAATATTCCTCTAAGATCTTCCATAAATGACTGCAAAGGTACAAAAAAAAATGTTTTTTTATCAAATTAAACAAAAAAATGTTAATTTTTTTATCTTCTCTTAATTAATTTGTACTTGTTTCAATATCTTGGCTTTTTTTAAATCAGTTTGAGCTTCTTTGGTTTTACCTAATTTTTCGTATGTTTTACCTCTGTTATACCATGCTTCATAAAAATTACTATCGACTCTAATTGCTTTACTAAAACAATCAAGAGCAGTGTTATAATCCTTTTTGTACTGATAATTAATCCAGCCAACATTATGTATAGCATCAGCATAATCAGGTTTGATTTTTAGGATTTGCCCGTACATGTCTAATGCCTGTTGTTGTGCATCGTGTTCTTGATAAAATAAGGCCAAAGCATACATAGCATGAATATTTTTAGGATTTATTTTGATGGTGCTTTTTAGATAGTCAACAGCTATTCCATCACCTTTTATAGCATATAAAAGACCTAGTTCTTCAAATGGCTCTTCGTAATCACTTTTCAATTCTATTGCCTTTTTGTAATCCCTTATCGCTTTGATAGTATCACCTGTTTCTTTCATTACCCATCCTCGCATAAAATAAGCATTAGCATTGATCTTATCTAAGTCAATTACACGTTTTATACTTTCAAGACATCGTTTGTAATCTTTCAAATCAAGATTCAATTCTGCAATCTTCAAATGTGCTTCAACCGATTTGTCATTTATTTTTATCGCCTCTTGTAGAGAGTTAAAAGCAAGAGTTATTTCGCCTCTTGAAAAGAATATATCTGCCTCAAAGATATAGTATTTTATCTCTTTTTTATTTAGCTCTATTGATCTTTGTACATTGAATAAAGCTTCTTTTGTGTTACCCATAGAGTAAAATACCAAACCTCTTTGATAATACAAATTATCATTGTTAGGAGATTTTTTGATTTTGGCATCATATAACTTGATCTTCTCTTCATTTGATAGTTTGGAAACATCCAATTGTTCTTCATTCTTACCACATGAGATAGAAGCTATTAAAATAAGAAAAATAGCCAATATTTTGAATTTTCCAGTATTCATTTCTATGATATAAACAATATGCTTACAAAAACAGTCGGGATGACCTGACTCGAACAGGCGACCACTTCGTCCCGAACGAAGTACGCTACCAACTGCGCTACATCCCGATTTCACTTTGCAAAAGTACGACTTTTTTTTTAATATACAATAGGATAAATAAATTTTGTTCTACTTGGACATATGATATTGTTTTTCTAATAAAAAATATTATCTCATGGGGAAAAGGAATGTTTTTATTTTCCTTGTTACACTAAATTCTATAAATTTTACTTGAAAAAAATAATCGGTTTTTGCATTTAATGTAAATAAAATGCTAAATAATAGTAGTGCTTATAATATCGAGACGATATATTTGGATAAAGCCTGAGAACGAACAGTTGGATTTTCATATATTTTACAATAATATTTATGAAATATGATGTAAATTTGCATAGAAAAAGATGGATGTGGTGATAGTTGCAGAAATGTTGGAAAAAAAGGATTTTGTGTAAATTGTATTATTATGGAATTGACAGTTTTTATCGTTTTTGTTACATATACATTGCTATTGTTTGGAGTTACTTATATTACTTCACGTAAAGCAGATAGTAAAGCATTTTTTCAAGGTAATAAGAAATCACCCTGGTTTGTTGTTGCTTATGGAATGATAGGTGCATCTTTGAGTGGTGTAACATTTATGAGTGTTCCTGGTTGGGTAAACGATAGAATGTTTACTTACATGTTAATGGTTTTCGGATATTTTTTAGGATATTTGGTTATTTCTTTTGTTTTGATGCCGATATATTACAGATTGAATCTTGTGAGTATTTATACTTATTTAGGAAATCGTTACGGTAAATATTCTCACCGAACAGGAAGTTTCTTTTTTATACTATCTCGGTGTTTAGGTGCAAGTTTAAGGATGTTTATTGTGATTATCGTATTATTCAATTCTGTATTCAAATCATGGGGATTGCCATTTGAGATAACTGTTGTTTTATTTCTTGTTTTAATATTGCTATTCACGATAAAGGGCGGTATAAAGACTATTGTATGGACGGATACTTTGCAAACAACTTTTATGTTAGTTGCGTTAGTAATGTGTTTTATTATGGTAAGCTATGAACTTGGCTTTTCTTTTGGAGGAATGTTTAAAAAAATTGTCCATTCTGATTATTTCACATTCATAGAAACGAACTCAATGAGTAGAAATTGTTGGTGGAAACAATTGCTTGGTGGTGCATTTATATGTATTGCAATGACAGGATTAGACCAAGAGATGATGCAAAAGAATCTTAGCTGTAAGGATATAAAAAGTGCAAAAAAAAATATGATAACTTTTTCTCTTATTTTGTTTGTTGTCAATTTTTTATTCTTACTTTTAGGTAGTGCCTTGTATATTTACAAATATCAAAATGGAATAGAATCCAGTGGAGACGCTCTTTTTCCGGATATTGCCATAAATTATTTGCCTCCTATTGCTTCCATCATATTTATAGTTGGACTTATATCTGCCCTTTTCCCTAGTGCAGATGGTGCTTTGACGTCTTTAACAACTTCTTTTTGTATTGATTTTCTTAATTTTGAAAGAGAAGATAATAAATCTGAAAGGACTAAAACACGTATTCGTCATACTGTACATATCTGTTTTGCTTTGCTATTTGTTATGATAATAATATATTACTATCACAATCAAAATGAACATTTAATTGATATTTTATATCAAGTAGCTAGTATAACATACGGTCCTCTACTGGGATTGTTTTTCTTTGGTATGACAAGCAAGAGAATGGTTAGAGATAAATTAGTTCCTGTTGTTTGTATTATTGCTCCTATAACATGTTTTGTTTTGAATAATAATGCAGAGCAATGGTTCAATTATTCATTTGATTTTGAACTGTTGTTACTTAATGGACTTTTAACTTTTCTCGGTTTGTTTATCATTAGTAAAAGGAAGGTAGATCATTAATGTATGGTACTTGAAGGAATAATTAATTGTTTTTCCACACTTATTGTCATGAATTATCAAATAGTGAGTTTGGTAAATATTGATAGTAATAAAAAGAAATTTGCAGGATGAAAAAATAGCTTAAGAAATAGAATTAATAAAATATAAGTAGAATGTTTTACAAGTAGAAAATAAAAGAAATAACGAGGAAGTATGAAAAACAAGAATAGAATAGAAATGGCAGAGACCTACCATAAGAAGAGATTTAATTGTGCCCAGTCGGTGGTCATGGCCTTTGCTGACCTATATGGAATAGATGAAAAAATCATGGCTAGAATATCTTGTGCTTTTGGCGGAGGTATAGGAAGTCAAAGACTAACCTGTGGAGCTGTTTTGGGTATGTGTATGCTTATAGGGTTAGAAGAAGGTAACGAAGATTCCAATGATACGGAGAAAAAGAAACGCTGTTATGAACAAACACAGATATTGTGCTCAAAATTCAGCAAAGAGTACGGAAGTATGGAATGTAAGGACATTATAGGTGTGGTCCCTTGCAATGAAAAAGTAAAACTTGCTGCTAAAATATTTAATGAATATCTTATTGGTAAGGGGAAAGATTGTGATATGGCAAGTAAATAAATTGAAGTGTGAGATTGGTGTATCAAATACTGACATTGATTGATTAACCTCACACTTTAATCGTATAGAAAAAGAGCTTTAATTTACATTTTTTGACGCTCATGGAATTGTATATCGGATAAAGTATTGGAATCACAAGTAATAGGAGGTAATCAAAAGTAAAAATCTCCACCATTTAATAGGAAAATTTGTTAATATTTTATATTAAATTTTAAGGTGTTACTCTCCGTAAGTAAGGCTGTATAAGGACGGGACACCTGGGACACCTATTTCTAGAAACTTTATATTTTTTTTCAAAAAAAATTAATTTTACCAAAATAGGTGACCTAGGTGTCTGGATTGTTAGGTAATTTGTTGTATTATAGAGTATTTGTATAAGATTCTCTGCATCACCTTTTCTTTTTTGTGGGGGAACAGTCACAATAAAAATATAATTTGATAAATTGTTTCAATGTGTTAGATAGATTTTAGATACATAATGTTGGAATATTTGGGGAATGTATTAACTTTTTTCAATACTTGTCAGACAATATAGGAGTACTTTTTTTATTGTGTTGTAGTAAATACTTTCTAGTGTTAGTATACCTTGTTATAAAACTATAAATAAGTCTAATGAAAGCATGGTCTTGCGGTTTCTAAAGGGATTTAACGACTATTTTCATAAATATGATGTACAAAAATGTTTTTTCGTATGGAAATGGTACAGTTCTAAACAATCTAGAGTGAGATTGCAAGTACGAAAAAATATATTATTGGTGAGTAGAGATATGTTTCTCAAATCTATAGATAAAGATATTGAAGAACTTAGAATTATAGGAATATTTCTTTATTTGGCTTTGACAAATAATATTTCATAATTTATACATTGGGGGAAGATAAGACTATACGAGATGTATTTGATAAAGTTATATCAAATGGTTTATGGTACTATAATTTTGTAATAGATATGATACGAAACAATATAGATAGAAGAGTGTGGGGATTTGGAATTTGTTACTAATACAAGGCATAGGAGAGATAAGAAATCGTTCGGTTAATGTCATATATAATATTATTTTTTTAGCGGAAAAGTAAGTTTAATAAAAAGTAGATTGTCATTGAAATAAAGAAAGATGATTACGGTTTAATAAGTTTTTAACTATATGCGAACATACAAGTTCTACGATGGGAAGTTAGATAGGTGGAATCAATTGACAAGAATGGAAGAATGTCAATAGTTAGTTTTCATTCATAGAAGACAATGTTTGAATAAACATTGTAAGAGAAAAGATAGGTAGATAGATAATTATTCAAAACGTAGATTTTTAACGATGGATATCTTTGTTATTGATCTCGTAGGAATAAGCATGCAAAACATACAAATAACAAATATTCCTAAGTCTATAAGGATGAAGTGTAAAGGATTAATGTTAATGGGAACACTTGTTATATAATAACTTTGCGGATTTAAATGGATAAGATGTGTATATTTCTGTATTAGTTCAAGAGTTATTGCTAAAATATTACCATACAATAAACCTTTTAATGTGGTATAACCGGCCTTATAAAGAAATATTGTGATTATTGAATTGTTTGAGGCTCCGAAAGATTTTAACGTTCCAATCATTTTTTTACTTTCAAAAATCATTATAAGGATTACACTGGATAGAGCAACGATGATGACTAACATCATTACAATTATGATCATTATTACGTTGCTGTCAAGAAGATTTAACCACGAAAAAAGATTTGGTTCAATATCTGTTATTGTTTGAACGGTTAAGTGGTGAGGAAGTCTATTGTATATATACTCAGCTGATGATTGCAGAAGAGAAAAATCTTTGATTGCAACTTCATAAGATGAAAAACTAGTGTCAGTAAAAGAGAATAAATTCTGTAAAATGCTGGCATCGCAGATTAAAAATCTGTCATCATAATCACCTAATCCTGTATTGTAAATTCCTGAAACATAAAAATTTTTACTTCTGTAAGAATCATTGATATAAAAATAAATCTTTATTTTGTCATTTATGCTAAGATTCATTTTGTCTGCAATGCTTTTGGAAACAATGACCTCTTGCTTGGAATTTTTATTAAGATGAGGCATATTACCTTTAACTAATGCTTCATAGAAGAAAGTTGTATCATAGGAAGATGTTATACCTTTGAGAATGATAGCATGAAAACTACTCTCTTTTATGATTACGGCAGATTTGTTTAATACTGGAGTTATGAATTTTATGTTTTGGTTGTCTGAGAGTGATTTTACATTGCTATCACTAATATATATGGGTGTATCAGAATACAATGAAGAAGATGTAAAAGGAATAATTTGAATGTGGGAGCCGAATCCCGTTATTTTATCTTTAATGCTATTTTTGAACCCAGTTAGTACACTTATTGATATAAGCATTACAGCAACAGATAGAGACACTGAAACTATGGCAATCCTTAGTATACGATTGGCAGATGTCGTATTTTCTGACTTGATTAGTCGTTTAGATATGAAAAACTCAAAACTCATATTTTCTCATTGGTATGATAATTGGATTAACGCAAATTGAACAAAAATATTTTAAGTAAAAGATTGTCAGTAGAAAAGTTTTCTTTATCTTTGCAGCTTCTTAAAAGAGATATATGGAGATGAAAAGATTAGCACTGGTAGCTTTGGGAGGAAATGCTTTATTGAGGAGCGAACAAAAGGGTACATATGAAGAACAAATATCCAATGTAAAGCAAACTTGTGAGCAAATAGGTAGATTATTGTCAGATCATAATGTAGTTATTGCACACGGAAATGGACCTCAAGTGGGAAATATTCTTTTGCAGAATGAAGCTGGTAAGGAAAAATTTCAGGTAGAAGATATGCCATTGGATTACTGTGTGGCACAGACTCAAGGATCTATTGGATATTTGATAGATATGTGTATGCGTAATGTAATTAGACAAATGAATATTACGTGTAACGTTGTTACATTGCTAACTCAGGTTACAGTGGATGCAAATGATAGCGGGTTTTATAATCCAACTAAACCTGTAGGACCTTATTATACAAAAGAAAATGCAGAAGAATATGCCAAAAATACTGGAGCCAAATTCAAAGAGGACGCAAAGTCAAGAGGATGGCGTAAGGTCGTGGCGTCTCCTACACCTTTGAAAATTGAGAATGTGGATTTGGTTAAACGGTTGGCACAAAATGGAGATATTGTAGTCACTGTTGGTGGTGGAGGTATTCCTGTCGTAGAACAAGACGGACAAATTAAAGGAGTGGAAGCTGTTATTGACAAAGATTTAGCTAGTGCCGTTACTGCTGTAGCTATTGGGGCTGATGAATTTTATATTTTGACAGATGTCTCAAAAGTTTATATCAATTTTCAAAAGGAAAACGAACAGGCGTTGGACGTTTTGACTGTCCAACAAGCTGAAGAATTATTAGCAAATGGCCAGTTTGGGGAAGGAAGTATGGCTCCCAAGATACGAGCAGCAATTTATTTTGTTAAAAACGGAGGGAAGGAGTGTATCATTACAGAGGCTAATAAATTGAAAGATTCGATGTGTGGTACGAGAATTGTAAAATAATTCTGTTTCTTTATGGTTTAAGAATTTTAAAAAAGAACTACATCTACGAGTGTAGTTCTTTTTATTTGATAGAACAATAAAAATATGGTAAGAGTATAGAAGGAGTAATTTTTTTTAGTTACTTGTTTATTGTTATTTATTCTTGACTGCAAGAGGTAGTGTGGAATGATATATTCGCTACAACAAAAATATTAGAGTTGGATTTCTGTAAGAATATTTATGAATTTATTGAAGATTGGGATGAGAATTTCTTGGGACAGATGTCTTTAAGAAAAACAGGTAAATTACTAATGGGTTTGTATTAACAGCACTACTTAGAACAATACACTGATATGGTATTGACCTATCATGTTTGGTGAGTCACAAAAGAAAGTTTAGTTCTCTTTGTGTCTTTTATTTGGCTCGGACTTAGGGCAAAAAATACTTTTGATTAGATTGTAGACTGTTATAATGTAATCTTGGAATGTTTCTCTGTCGTAGATAAATTTTTTTACGCAATACTTTTCTATTTGGTATGGACATACTTCATATATATAGGTTCCTTCTGTTGTTTGGGAGCTCCTTAGCCATTAGAAATGATGCCAAGCTTCTTGATTTTTAGATATTGTGGATTGAATTATGAGAGGTTGTAATACAAAATTTTGAACCGAATATTAATGATAGTGATTCAATTAATCAGGATTTTTGTGCAAAGTCTATAATGATGATGATAATGTCGTGTAGGTTGATGTAAAAAACTTTATTCCAATTAAACAAAAAAAAAGAAATAAATCTGAAAGAATTTGATAAAAAGATATAGTAAAGGGCTAGTATAACCCTTTTTAATTAATCTTGATACTGACTTCACTCAAAGACTGGGATTTGTTAGATTCATAAAAATGGATGCGAAACAAAAATGGTTATACACAAATTGAATCTATGTAGAAAAGAGAAATGTAGATAGTATTGAATAGAATGTTTGTTTCAATGGTTACGAATAAAAGTATTGTTATCAAAGTCGGGCAGAACATTATCTGGAGAAGATAAATCTTGTGTATAAATTTTATGAAATCCTAATGCAAGGGCAAATTCCAATACTTCGTTATATTCTTTTTCATTTATTTTGCGATTGAGGTTGTTAAAAGGTTGCAAAAAAGGAGGTTTATACTGTGACATGAGAGATAAGGTGACATTTGGTGACAATTCCCACGCTATATTATCCAACACCTTTTTACTATTTTCTATCTCATTGGGTAAAATCAGATGGCGAATAATCAATCCATTTTCAATATTTTCGTTTTTATCTGTCAATATAGAGGATCCTTTTTGTCTATACATTTCTTTGATAGATGCTGTTGCTATCTGCGGATAATTGGGAGCACAAGAGTATTTCATACCTAAAGAATTGTTAGCGTATTTCCAATCTGGCAAGTATATATTCACAATATTTTCTAAATCTCTCAATGTTTCTACAGACTCATACCCACCACAATTGTATACAATTTTCGGATGTACGTTGCGTCTGTGTAATTCACGGATAATTGCTTTCATTATTGGAAGTTGATGGGTCGCAGATACGAAACCGAGTATATTTTCCGATGTTTTCAACGTGTAGATGATTTTTTCTATTGCATCATTAATTGTTGAATATAGATTTTTGGGGGTCGATTTGTTGGAAGAAATTCTATGATTCTGACAGAATATGCATTGACAATTGCAATGAGAGAAAAATACGTTGGTGATACCTTTATTTTTACTGAGTATGGGCTCTTCGCCTTTATGATTAATGATAAGGGCAATAGCTAAATCTACATTGGTATTACAGAAGCCCATTTGGTTCTCCCACCTGTTTGTACCGCAACGACGGGGACAAAGCTTACAGTTCGCTAATTGTTTTTGTTCGTCGGAAGTTAAGTATTTCAATAGTTCATTTGCCATAATTGCTTGCAAAGATATGACAAATTTTATTGTTGATTCTTTTGAGTGTTTCATTTTTCAAATTTAAATTGATGGATCTCTTTTCTTATCTGAATATTAATGTAGAATATGTATTATTTGATTGTATTATTGTCTGTCTATGATTATCTTATAATTATTATAAAAAAGGTATTGGTGAAAACAAAATTACTTTCCGTTAATACTTATTATTTTTTTTAATCTTATCATTCTCGTAATTGTAACTTGATGGTCTAGAGTATTTTTTATTAACAGTGTGTTTTATATATTGTTTGATTCTATAATGCCTGTTATTTGAGGATATGGAATTTTTGATTAGAATCTATCTGTATTTTGAAATCAGGATGTATTTATTCTATTTCCGGTATTAGAATTAGAACATAAGATATTCTATTTCTCCGTAATATATTGTTCTAATAAATTTGGATATTTGTATTTTGCGATATAATTTTGTATTTGAGGTGCTTTCTATCTTTGTAATAGTAAAATCCGATCTGTTATTGTACAAAACTAAGACTACTTGTGGGTTCTGTAGGTATAAAAGTGAGGATTTATATATAGCGGAAGAGATAATATATTGTTTAGATTTCTCCGAATTTACTATACAAATATAATTATATAAGAATTTTTCTAGATATTTCTTATATTTTACGTGCATATATATTATTCTGTTGATCCAATTTTTATTAACTTGATGAAAGAGTACAGGCTTAGAAAGAGTGAATTTTTCATGGTAATAGAGTATCTTGTGATTAAATAGCGAATGAGCAAGACAATCATTGTAACTCTAAGACATTTCTGAGTATATTCTAAGTAGTTGTCAAACTAAGCATATTTACCGCCTGTAACATCTCACATTATCTTTGCTACGATATCTCTTGTGGGTTAAATGATAATATTGCGTATAAATATTATGCTAATAATAAAAATTAATCTTTTTATTGTTACTTTGTTTTTGAATATTGTAAATTACTTTTATTTTCATATAGATAGAAAAAATTGCAACAATAATTTTAGGAAAGAGATTCCTTTTGTTATAATTTTATTACTTAGTTATACGGGACGCCTGTATTACAAGATTTTTATTTTTTGACATTCTTTCTTTGATTATCATTTAATTCGCTGTTGTCATTCAATAATTTTAGGCATAAAATGTATAAAATATTAATATATTCGTATTTTTTAGTCGTTATATAATTGCAAAATAGACGAGTAGTTGTAATTTATTAATAAGAAATATATATTTTATATTCAATTTTTGCAAGTATACAAATATCTTTATGAACAATATTTTCTTTTATTAGATTTATCCTAAAAAATAATTAATAAAACTTTCACCAAAATGGAGCATTTATTATTCTTATTGCGTATTCACTTTCTGGTATGAATTGTTTTTTTGTATTAAGTAAAAGATATTGGCTATGCTGGACGTGAGTAAATATCTTGGTTTGAACATATATGGATTCGGATGATTTTTATTGTATAATGAATGATATTTACAGAGTGTTGAGTGCTTGATAATGAGTTGTATAATATTAATTAATATTATGGAAGATGAGATCTAAATTAGAAATATTGGATTTTCATTCTAAAATATACCTAGAAATATATTCTCAAATGTATAAAAAATCCGAATTAAGAATTTTGCTATTGCTATGTGGACAGCAATATTAACGGCTCTGATTTTATCTTCATATTCCTGTTGTGCTATAATTCGCTACCAAAGTAAGTAATCTTATAAGTACAAATTTGTAAAAATCATATCAATCTATACGAATAATGGTACGATATGAAAAAATAAGCTTATTTTCACTATACTTGCTCTTTTGATATTATTGAATAGTGTATATAATCTTGGTATCTTTAGAAATAGTAAAAGAAAGTCTATCTTGACGGATACCACTTTTTATAAGATAATCTTTTAAAGCGATAGCCATCTTCTCGTTTGAAGTTATATTGATACGAAGTCTTGTTGATGATTTTAAAAAAATGATGA
This sequence comes from Bacteroidales bacterium, assembly GCA_052170555.1. Taxonomy (GTDB): domain Bacteria; phylum Bacteroidota; class Bacteroidia; order Bacteroidales; family P3; genus Scybalousia_A. The sequence continues at coordinate 39,330 of JBQNAI010000012.1, forward strand.
AACTGTCCAAAATGATCTGTGAAATATCATCAAAATGAACACCGTTAGTATCAAAATTGATACAGTTCAATTCAATTGAGCTTCCAGTTTCCAAAGCTTTTTGTTTGATAGTAATATTTTTAGATGCAGCATTGAGTTTGGTTACATAAAACATGTAACCCTTCTGATCCAATAAACATATATAATCTTTATCTTTACGAATAACAAATTTGATATTAGGATGGTTATCTGCAACATAATAAGAAATATTTTCGCTATTATCGGTAGTTAAAAGTGATAAAGAAATATCGCCATGTAGTGTTTTTTGTATATCCGCATCAACTAAAACTCGTTCTTCTGCTTGAAATTTTTTGTCTAGTGTGAAAAGATTTAGTTCATAAAATTTATTATTTATATTTTTGAATGTTGAATATGCCGTTTTGCCATCCAAACTTATACCCATTGCACGTTCATTAGCCTCCGTATTAATGGGATAACCTATATTCTGTGCCGAAGAATCCTTTTGAATATCATAGACAAAGATATCGCTACCACCTAAGGTTTGTCTGCCATTAGACAGAAAATAAAGATGAGAATTATCCGCCGCTATAAAAGGATAGGTTTCGTCCCCAAAGGTATTAACATTGCGACCCATATTGGTTGGTTCGCTCCATGTGTCTTTTCCTGTACGTTTACACAACCAAATATCATATCCTCCTTTGCCACCGGAACGATTGCTAACAAAATATAATGTGTTACCATCAGCACTTATGCATGGAGAAAACTCGTCGTAAGTATTAGTATTGATATTTATCGGTTTGGCATTGGAAAAGTAGTCTTTCAACCGTTCGCAATAGTATATATCCCAAGATTCATTATCTTTTATATTACTTTTGACTGAATAAAAAATGTAATTATTATCTGCTGTAATAGAAACTCCCGACAATGGAAATGTATTATTGAACGGATCTTCCAAAATAAATCCTTTATCATAAAATCCCGTAGAATCTAACAAACTCCGTTGTAAATAACGATTGGTAAAGGTACTTACCTCTGCCGAAAAAGAATCATAGGAAGTGTCCTTCCTTATCTCCTCTCTTATAAAATATATCTCTTGTTTATCCCATGTGATAAATGGTTCATAATAGTTCTTATTCTTTGCTAAAAAATTAATTTTTTGAGGGTTAAATGGGACTTTGTTATTCATAGTCGTGCTCAAAAAATCACTCCAATTTATATAATTGATAGCAATCTTTTGCAAGGAATCGTAATTATTATTTTGGCTTGTAAGAGACATGAATGTTTCAAAATTTTGGGAGGCCTCAGTATAATGTTCTTTCGTGTAATCTATTATACCTAAGTAATAATGAAGATAAGGATGTGAAAAATTAGGACATTTGTCTTTTGTTAAAGGGAAATACTTCATTATCATTGCAGTATTGTCCTTAACTACACCTATCATTCCCATTAGAAAGTATGGTGAGGCGAAATCTTCATCCTCTTTTATTATCTCTTGCAGTAGCAGTGAAGTTTGTCTATATTTCTTTTCTTTGAAATAGTTGACAGCTTTAATGTACTTTTTTATTAAGTTTTTACTTACCTCCTCTTTGCATTCATCGTAATTGAGCAAATTCTCTTCCTGAGAAAATAAAATACAGGAAAAAGATAAGGAAATTACGAGAATGCATATTTTTTTCATATTGTTGAGTTGTTTATTGCTCTTTGGATACCATCCATTAAGGCATCTAATCCGTTTTGCAATTGTTTTTTTACCATCATTAGCATAATGGTATTGCCATCTATATTGGCCTCAGCCGTCAATTTACACTCTCTATCTCCTGTTTTCTCAAATAAAAGATTAACAAGAAAATTAAATCCACCCATTACCTCTTTACTGCTGCCAATTGTTATGTAATCAAATGGCTTTCTTTCTTTTATTGTCAATTCTATGTCAGCCATTCCATCTATATTGAAAGAACAAGTATCATATGTACATTTGAAATTTTTTATTTTATCATTCGGGATAGCCCCCATATTAGTGAAATCACTCAAAGTATAAAATACTTCTTCTACACCGCGGGCAAGTTGTATTGTTTTGGACTTGATTTGTTTCATATCTCAAAAAATTATAATCTATCATCTGACCATTTTTCTGGATTCTCCCTCCATTCGTTCAATGAGGCAAGATTTTGTTTGGAAACATACTCTTCTTTTATAGCCGTCTCTATTAAGATAGAGTAGTTAGTAATAGTTTTTAATTCTACATGCTTTTCTGCAAAATTTTTCTTTGCAATATCAAGTTCATAAGTGAATATTGCAGCCATTCCTTTAACTATCGCTCCTGCATTCCTCAAGGTATCAACGGCAAATAAAGAACTTTTGCCTGTGGAAATCAAATCCTCTATTACAACAACTGTTTGGTTTGGATATAATGTTCCTTCAATTTGATTTTTCATACCATGTGATTTAGCTTCGGGACGAACATATACGAAAGGTTTATTAAGCTCTTGTGCTACAAGTACACCCTGTGGTATTCCTCCTGTTGCAACACCAGCAATTACTTCTACATCTTCACAAATTTCTTTTACCAAACATACGAATTGTTCTTTAATAAACGTTCTAATAAGTGGATAGGAAAGGATTAGACGATTATCACAGTAAATTGGAGATCTGCGACCGGAGGTCCATGTAAAAGGTTGTTCAGGTGAGAGTTTTACGGCCTTAATGTTCAAAAGACGATGTGCAGCCTCTATTTGATTTTCTATATTCATAATATATAATTATTAACTATTAAAGATATGCAAAGTTACGCAATATTTAACAAACACAACACGGTTTTTATTGCAAAAGATCTTATCGAAAATAAAAATTTTGATAAAAGACAAACAATACACTGTAATTCAGAAATTTTGAACTCATATGATTTTACCCAGCTTTTTGAAGACCATCAAAAAAGGGATTATCTCATCTTGACTGCATCGGAGGATATTAGTAGTATATTCGACAAAGTTACTTATGGACTTCATTTTGTGAAAGCTGCAGGAGGGATTGTACGCAATGAAGACGGAGATTATTTATTTATGCTTCGCAATGGTTTTTGGGATTTACCCAAAGGACATTGCGAAGAAGGGGAGACTACCTCTCAAACCGCAGAACGAGAAGTATTGGAGGAGTGTGGAATGAAGCGGTTGCAAGTGAGGAATTATTTAGGATCTTCGTTTCATTCTTATGTTGTGAAGGGAAAAAGAGAAATCAAACAAACATACTGGTATAATATGTATTGTTCTGTTGAAGAGGACTTAATACCTCAGATAGAAGAAGGTATACAGCAGATAGTATGGATAAAGGACAAAGATTTGACACAAACACTTAAACAATCTTATCCAAATATTCGGTATCTATTCAAAACAATTGGCAAAAATTTCTAAATCTTATTTCGACTAAATCAAATCCATTAATGTTTTTTGTGTAGTATTTATTGTTTTGGAAGGAAGATTATAAAATTAACAAAGATTGCATGATATAGAGGCAAAATACAAAATTGAAATGAGACATTATTTTATTAATCTCACACTTAAAAAAAATAAAGTGCGAGATTGGTGGGATATTTGAAGTGAAAAATATAATAAACTGATTATTAAAATGTTGAAAGTAGTAGAAAATAATTATAGAAAAACAAGTTGCACTGGAGTATAAGTGTTTGGACGTGTATACTTAATATATAATTGTAAGAAATGTATAAAAAATAAAAATGATGTGATTTTTCATTGAATTGAACTAAAATCTTAAAGAAATAAAAAAAAAATTGTATTTTTGCAGCTCTGTAGTAAAATCTGGGTGGGTTGTATTTAATGATAAATACTATTCCTCGGGTTCCATAGTAAAGGATAGGAATAATGTGTAATGAATAATAAAGAAAATAATATAATAGAAGACAGTAAAAAAACTCCAGAGGATGGGAGTAAAACCCGTGAAGTACTTGGAGATGTGCTTAGAAATACGGAGAATACGGTAGAACAAAGCAGAAAAGTGATAGGTAATTCTACGGGAAATATGAAAAAGATAGAAGAAAACGGTATTCATTATACTAAGCCTAAACGTGTGGTGGATGATGTTGAGGATAAGACTTTTTTTATGCAAGAACAATATGTTCATCCTTATTTTGAAGATGATCCGACTCTAAATCTGTGCCCTAAAAAGTATAAGGAATCTCTTACCCTGATGCATGGAACTGCACAAATACCGCAGAGTTATAAAACTATCTCAAAACAGGATTTGAACTCTTGTGAGAAACTTCACGTAACTAATTGGATGGAGAATGTTAAGCCTCCTTCGGCTCAGGGATATTTTGATTATGTTGAGGTTAGATTCAAAAATTCGCACAAGGACTTTTATCAGCATCCGGAAGGGCTGGAAATAGAAGAAGGAGATGTTGTTGCTGTAGAGGGAACGCCTGGACACGATATAGGTATTGTATCTTTGACAGGTGAGTTGTGTAGGATTCAGATGAAAAAAAAGAAGGGATTCAACATAGAGAATGTTAAAAAACTTTATAGACGAGCAAAAGCTACAGATATTGAAAAATGGTTGGAAAGTATAGCAAAAGAGGATGCTACTTTGTTTGCTACACGAAAGTTTGTGATGGAAGATAAACTTGATATGAAAATTAACGATGTAGAGTACCAGGGAGATGGGACTAAGGCAATATTCTATTACACGGCAGAGGATAGAGTTGATTTTCGTTTGTTGATTAAGCAATTGGCTGAAGCATTCCGTATAAAAATAGAGATGAAGCAAATCGGAGCAAGGCAAGAAGCAGGTCGTTTGGGAGGAATAGGGACGTGTGGTAGAGAACTTTGTTGTTCTACATGGTTGAATAATTTTACATCAGTAGGCACTTCGGTGGCCAAGGCTCAACAATTGTTTCCTAATCCGCAGAAATTGGCAGGACAATGTGGCAAGTTGAAGTGCTGTCTTAATTATGAGTATGATGTATATCAAGACGCATTAAAAGATTTTCCACCGATAGGTGTTGAGATAGACACTTTAAAAGGGAAAGCTATATATAGGAAAGTTGATGTTTTGAAAGGGATATTGTGGTATTCTTATAAGGATTCGGCAGAATTTATACCTATTTCTGCTGATAACGTAAAGAAAATATTGGCTATGAATAGGGCAAAAAGAGATGTGCAAGATTTAGAATCCTTTAAAATAAATATGTAATTGCTACTGCAAGATGTTGATGCGAATGAGGATAAATATAACGAGAATGTGTTGTTTCGTTTCGTTGTTGTTACTGTTGGTTAGTTGCAATAACGATGTTACATTTGATAAAAGTAGAGCCGTGGATCCTGATGGATGGAATATGATGGACCGGCAAGTATTTGAAGTGGATATCTCGCAGAGAGATATCGTGTATTTACATCGCTTTGCGATAAATTTGAGAAATACAACAGAATACAAATACAACAATATATTTTTTTTTGTAACTACTATTTATCCAGATGGAAGTATTACCAAAAAAGATACGGTTGAGTGTATTTTGTCCGACATAGACGGAACCTGGAAAGGGAAAGGAATGACAGATATAAAAGACAATAGGTTTTGGTTCGCAAGAAATGTAAAATTTCCACAAAAGGGTAAGTATATATTTAAAATAGAGCAAGCAACAAAAGATACCATTTTAACCGGAATAAAAAGCGTTGGACTTCATGTGGAACGACAACCACTGTAATTAAAATTTATTTTTATGGCACAATATACTGAAACAAAGAGAATACAAAAGAAACGTACGGATTTTACAAACTATGTAAAAAAAATGTGGATGATTTACGGCATTTCAGTAGGGGTTATCGTACTGTTTTTTATGTTTCTATCTTTTGGATGGTTGGGTTTTATGCCTTCATTTGAACAGTTGGAAAATCCTAAGAGTAATTTGGCCAGTGAAGTATTGTCTGATGATGGAACATTGCTTGGCTATATTGGAATTCAAAATCGTACTAATGTAGAATACAAAGATTTACCTGAAAGTTTAATTAATTCGCTCAAGGCTACGGAAGATGTTCGTTTTGAAAAACATAGTGGGATAGATTCAAGAAGTTTGTTTCGGGTTTTATTTAAAACAATAATTGGAAGACGTCATTCATCAGGTGGGGGTAGTACTATAACACAACAGTTGGCAAAAAATCTATTTCCGAGAGAAAATAAAAATAGATTTTCTACGCCGTATTATAAGTTGAAGGAGTGGGTTGTTGCTGTAAAATTAGAACGCAGATACTCTAAACAAGAAATAATATCTATGTATTTGAATACAGTTGATTTTGGCTCAAACTCTTTTGGTATAAAAACTGCATCTCATACATTTTTTGGTAAAATACCTAAGGATTTGACAGTAGAAGAATCCGCCGTTTTGATAGGTCTCTTGAAGGCTCCTACAACTTATAATCCAGTTAGACACAAAGAACGGAGTACAGAAAGGAGAAATACTGTTTTAGCACAAATGCATAAATATGATTTTATAGATGAGTTGACATACAATAAAGCAGTCGCAACCGAATTGAAAACTTATTATAATCCGCAGACTCAAGACGAGGGTACTGCTACGTATTTAAGAGAAAAAGTAAGACAATTTATGAACAAATGGTGTAAAACTCATTATAAACCGGACGGTTCGCCTTATGATGTGTATAGAGATGGACTCAAGATTTATACCACGATTAATTATGATATGCAAAAAAATGCTGAGATAGCAGTTAAGAAACATTTTTCTGAATTGCAGAAAGTATTTTTTGCACAGTGTAAGGGTAGGGCAAATGCTCCTTTTACAGGTATATCAAAAGAAAATATTGAGAAGTATTATGAGCAAGCAATGTTGTCTTCTGAGCGATATAGGAAGATGAGAGAGAATGGTACGACAGAAAAACAGATTAATCAAGAATTCAATACTCCTACTGATATGACGATATTCTCTTGGGATGGGGCAATAGACACGGTTATGACACCCATGGATTCTATTAGATACTACAAATATTTTCTTAATACCGGGATGGTTAGTGTAGAACCTCAGACGGGACATGTTAAAGTTTATGTTGGGGGTATAAATTACAAATATTTCAAATTTGATAATGCACAATTGGGTCGCAGACAGATAGGTTCTACATTCAAACCTTTTGTTTATGCAGCTGCCATGAGGGATTCTGATCTTGAACCCTGTTTTCAGATAGAGAATTCACCTGTTAGTTTTCCTGATTTTGATGATTGGACACCTAAAAATTCGAATCATGCCCGTGAAGGTGAAATGGTTAATTTGAAGTGGGCACTGGCGAACTCGGTTAATTACATATCGGCAGCTTTAATGAAAGATTATACTACACCTCAGAGTGTTATCAATTTAGTTAGAGCAATGGGTATAACTAATCCCATACAAGCTGTTCCAAGTATATGCTTGGGAACACCAGATCTTACGGTATGGGAGATGGCTTGTGCTATGGCTACATTTGTTAATCAAGGTATCCACAAAGACCCCATATTCATAACCAAAATCACAGATAATAAAGGTATGGTCTTGGAGACTTTCGCATCTAAATCTAATATTGCATTGGATGAAAGAACAGCTTATTTGGTTGTGGACCTAATGAAAGGAGTTGTTGATGGAGGTACCGGGTCTAGACTACGATACAAATATGGTGTAAAATCTATTTTAGCCGGGAAAACTGGAACAACAGATAATAATTCTGATGGCTGGTTTATAGGATTGAATCCTAAATTGGCTACTGCCATATGGGTCGGAGGTGAATATAGGAGTATTCACTTCAATTCTATGACTTGGGGACAAGGAGCAACAATGGCTTTACCTATTTTTGGTTATTTCATGAATCAGTGCGAACAAAACAATCATCTTGGGTTTTATAAAGGAGTTTTTTCAAAACCATCTACGTTGGAATATACTGGTAATTGTACCGCAAGCGATAGTCCATCGGATATGCTTTCGGACACTATCAAAGTTTCTCCTATTACAAAGGAGTATGGTAAGGATTGGTAACATTGAATATTTGAAGAAGATTTTAAGGGAAAAATATATAACAATATTATATATAGAATGCAAATAACATGAGAATATAAAAATGATGTTGTGGATTAGAATAAAAATATTATTTGTTTTTGTTGTGTTCAGTATTAGTCTTGTTGCGCAGGATGAGTTTATTATGACGACATCCTCGCATCAGAGTGCTACATCCGATTATTGTCATGTATTTGATGATGGAGGTAAAGATTTGCCGTATAGTCAGCATGTAACAAATTCTACATATACGATAACTAGTTCTGATGTAAATGCACGTTTTCGTATTATTTGGAATGTTAATATTAGTGCTGATGCCTCTAACTCCAAATTAGAAATATTGGATGGAGATAAAAATAGTACCAATATCTTAGAAACAGTTAGTGGAGTATCACAAAAACGTATATATTCTACAACTAATAAGGTTACGATAAGATTCAATGCTACGGATGATACACCTAAGGAAGGTTTTGATATAATATTGATCGCCTGTTCTTGCCTAGAACCGAGTAATATAAAAAGTGAAAGTCTTGGCAAAACCAAGGTGAAACTTTCTTGGGATTCTCCGTATAGCGATATGAATTGGACGGTAGATTATGTACTTGATTGCCAAGAAGGCTCGGCAAACAATTGTTTAGGAGATTTATCTAAGGTACTTACGGTTTATACGGCAAACAATTTTTTGGAAATTGAAGGTCTGGAAGACTATGGAGATCACTTTGCATACGATATTTACGGCACTTGTGGGACAATGACGGCTTGTGGTACCTTAGGTATGAAAGATAATCCTTGTACGGATATTACTACAGAGCAAATTAGTTTTGACACAATAGGAAAAAAGATTATAGTTAATTGGACTCAGATAGATCAAAATACGAAATGGTATATTAAGACAAATTTTTTGTCAGATGATATAGTAACACTTGATACTAATTATTGGGAATATTATTATGGAGATACATGTGGGAACTTTGAAGTTATGGTTGCCTCTGGTAAAGATAATTCAGAACCTATTTGGTGTAAAAAAGCAGCTATTACTGTAGACATTGCCTGTCCCTGTACAGTTATTTTGCCGGATACAGTCTACGTTAAAATAGATAGTACGGCAGACATCTTGTTATTATCCTGGGAAGAAGATAAAGATGATATCATTTGGTATGTGAAATATGCAGGTCAAATGAATCAATTGACCGAACCAAGATACGAGATTCCCCTTAGTTGCAGTGAACGCTTCATTATACAAGTTGTAGGTGATACTTTGAATAATAAAGACGGATTATGTACCTTTTACGTGATAGATACAACAGTTATTTATCCCTGTGCAGATGTTCAGAATATATATCAATCTGATGTTACAGCTAACTCTGTAACTATAAAATGGGATATGGTAAATCCTAAATCAAAATCTTTTGTTGTTCGTTGTTTTGATTCTAAAGGTAACAAAGTTTATGGAGCGATAATTAAAGATACCAACAGTGTAACTATTAAAAATTTGGAAAATTACACTAAGTATATGTTTAAGGTTTCAACCATTTGTCCTAACAATAGGATTTCGTGTGGTGTAACAACAAATATTCGTACTAAATATGATGATTGTTTAGATTTTACGAATTTACAGTCTTCTGCTTTAACTTTTACTCACGGTTCATATGATAATCCTTATTTGCAATATGGTTCTTATATGGATGATTCGTTATACTGGGTTTGCAAAGATACGGGAGCCAAGGACAATTTGACTTCTATGAATATTGTTCCTATTGGAGAAAAGGCTTCTATTAAACTAGGTAATCACCAAAAGGGACGATGTGCAGAGAGTGCAGCTTACACGTATTTGGTAGATACTAATCAGTATGATATGTTGCTACTCAAATATGCTATCGTTACGGAAAATGCGAATCACAATAATGATGAGCAGCCGCGTTTCTTTTTTGAAATTCTTGATCAGTATGATAATTTGATAGATAATAAATGTGGATATGCTAATTTTTATACAGAGGGAGATACGGGTTGGAATACCGTTAACGAAATGCCTAATATAATTTGGAAAGATTATACTACGATTGGTATTGACATAGCACCCTATCATAACAAACAAATTAAAGTACGTCTTACTACTTCTGACTGTAATGATGGAGAGCATTTTTGTTATGCTTACTATAATTTGATTTGCTCTAATAAAAAGTTGAAAATTATTAATAGTTGTTTGCAGGATAGCTTTGTAACATTGATAGCTCCCGAGGGGTTTTCTTATAGATGGTTCAAAGAAAACTCTACCGATACCATATCGGAACAATCAGAAGTAGTAGTTCCTGCCGATAATAGCAAGTATTATTGTTTGTTATCTTTTTTAAATAATAAAGAATGTAATATTTTATTAGAGACGAATGCGATAAATGTTAAACCGAAAGCACACTACTCTTACGTAATAGACACTTGTTTAAGTAAGATTAATTTTACGAGTACTTCATCTCTTGCTTATGACAAATCTTATGGGGCAATAGTTGGACAATCTATAGATTCCGTATTTTGGATTTTGGATAATGGGAAAGTGTATTGCGGAGAAAAATTTTCATATATTTATTCCCAAAATGGTATGGTGCATATCAAAATGGTGGTAACGATGACTAATTCACAATGTAGAGATACTGTTGATATTAATTTATATATAGATCAAATATTACACGGAAAAATTATTGGTAAAAAATCTATTTGTTTGGGTGATACTTTGATTTTAAATTCGGAATGTAACATAGCTGACGTTTTATACTTGTGGAAACCAAGTGCTTGGGGACAAACAATAACCGTGGTGCCGACTATGAAAGATACTTCCTATTGTGTGAGTTTTTATTATAATGGAAAGTGTAAGGGAACAGCATATCATAATGTAGAGATATTCCCTACATACAATGATACAGTATATGATACTATATGTAAAGGACAAGTGCTTAGTAAATACGGATTCGGTGGACAAGAAACAGGAATTTATATAAACAAAAGTGTTAGTAGATATGGTTGTGATAGTATAACAGTGTTATATTTAAAAGTTTTTGATTCTTACTATGACACAATAATAGCTAAAAATTGTGATGAAGGTTATTATCTTGAAGGTTTTATTGCAGATACTTCGGGAGTGTATATACAAGATTTAAAAACAGAATATGGTTGTGATAGCATTAAAGTGTTGAATTTCACGTTAGGTAAATCTTTTCATGATACTATTTCTGCACAGATATACAAGGGACAAACATATACTGACAGTGTTTTTTCAGAAACAGATAAAGGTGTATATACTGTTGCAATGACAACACAAGAAGGGTGTGACAGTGTATATGTTTTGGATTTAGATGTTGTAGAACTTAAATTCCCTACTGTCATAACACCAAACAATGATGGCATTAATGATTTGTTTGAAATAGGAGGAATATTGCAACAGACATTTTTTGATGAAATTAAATTGACAATCTATAATCGTTATGGTAAGTTGATATTCACTAAAAATAAATTTCTAAGACAGGATGATTTTTGGAATCCTAACGAAACAAATACTCCAAGTGGGACTTATTTTTATCGTTTTACAGCGAAGAGTAAGAAAAAGGATTTAGATTTCACAGGTATCATTGAAGTAATAAAATAATATAATTTATTTTATTTAATAGTAATATTTTTAGAACCATCAACAGATATTGATTTAATTATACTTGAATCTAATGATTAGTATAAGTAGATATTTTTTTGTAAGACATAAACGGAATATGTACAAGTAATTTTTATCGGATATATATTTTATATTCTTAGATGTTTATATTATGCTCAAAATTCCAAAGGTAAACTTTTAATAGTGTGATTAGAATAAATTAAAGTGTGAGATTAATAAATTATTTTTGCAGATTAGTAAATTGTTTTCGCACAATGTTTATTTCATTATATAATTTATTCTAATGATATATTCTAATGGGGTGATAAAAACAAAATTGACAGTTTAATAATTCTGATTTTTTTGAATATACTCTCGGTAAAATATAATGAATTATGTTTTAAGAATCTTACAGATACTATTTACGTATATTAGCATAATAGCATTGGGAATAAATAGAAGAATTAGAACAAAAAAAACATAAAATATTTTGTCAAACGTAAAATTTGTTGTAATTTTGCAAACCGTAAATGTGGCGCATTCGTCTAGTTGGCCTAGGACGTGAGATTCTCATTCTCAAAATCAAGGGTTCGAATCCCTTATGCGCTACTTGAATAGTTCTTTTCGCGATTTTATGGGAGGAAAATTGCCAGAGTGGTCGATTGGGCTTGACTCGAAATCAAGTGAACGGCTTGCTGTTCCATAGGTTCGAATCCTATATTTTCCGCAATATTATGTTTGGAATTTAGTTTTATTGGTGATTCATAATTTGTGACAAGATGAATGGTCCTTGTCTTTTTTGTTGAAAACAAGGAGTAGGGAGTTTTTTTATATATTATAAAGCTTTACGGAAAGTTGCCAGAGTGGTCGATTGGGCTTGATTGGAAATCAAGTGTGCGGGCAACTGCACCATAGGTTCGAATCCTATACTTTCCGCATCAATGAGAAAGTTGGACGAATGGTTAAATAAATCAGTTAGTGTTTACCGTTCGTTTTTTTATTGTTAGCAATTGTTTCATGGTATGCAATTATATATCACAAAACTTATTTCATAGCCATTTTAATAACAAAAATATTTGATACTAATAGAATAGACAGAACCGGTATTCTTCTTCAGAAGAATACCGGTTCTGTCTATAATTTAACTAATGTTATGTGTTATAGGTAATAGCGGAAAGAAAAATTAATGCCTATATTCCCAAGAACAATATCATCAGATGGAGTAGCAGAAACCAAGTGGTTGTTGTATTTGCTTAAAGGGAAACGTACAGTAGTTGTTTCTCTACTGCCTATTTGTTCGAAATTGAAATACATATCTGCAAAACTCAATGTCATACCCAATGCACATTTACTATTTAATTTGTACTCAAAAGCAAGAGGTTGTAATTTGAACTCAATCAATTGCAAATCTTGATCTGTTTTTACCGCACCTGCTTCATTTGTTCGTGTCCCAAATCCATATGTTACATTGAATCTTGGTGTCCAATACAAGCTTTTGAATAATTTTGTTGAATAGGTAGCATGTGGAGTTATCATAAATAGATTTGCTTTATCAATATTCTTAACCAAACCTTTACGATCTATTTTCCAAAATTCATCACCGATATTTAAACCGATAGACAAATGACGATCCAAATTGTAATTTCCGCCTATTTCTAAACCAAACATATTTGTTGTTGCAATATCTTTTTGTTTAGTGTTATTGAACAGAATATTGCCCTCAAGCCAAATACCGCTTTGCGACATTACGCTCGTTGTTGCCATGGCTAAAGCAACTACTAATAAAACTTTAACTTTCTTCATACTAAATCTTTTTTTTATTTCTGCTCCTCTAATATTTACATGCTTACCGGAGAAGAGCAATTTCCAAGTAAGACTTATTTCTAACCGCAAAAATATATTAAAATTTTATATTGAAATCCTTGTGCTTAAAAAATTTTGGCACTTAAGGGAATATGTGCTATATTTCCATAAAAAAAGAACATTTCAAATTATATTTTATGGAAGTATTTTTGAATTACAAAAAAAATAATGTAACAATTTGGTAAGTAGAAAAAAGTTAGATTAAGTCAAAAAATAATATTACTGATTTAATTTTTACAAAATTTGTGAAAATTTAGATGTTTTATTCTTAGATTTAGTAGATTTGTAGCATGTGTTATCAAGAAAATTTACTAATTTTACCAACTTATAGTAGTATATTAACAAATTATGAATCAATTACCATCATTAATAACAGACTTAGCGGTTATCCTTATTTTAGGTTCGTTATTTTCTTTAATATGCAAGTACCTTAAACAGCCGGTTGTATTGGGTTATATAGTGGCAGGGTTTATTGCTGGACCGAATTTTGCCTTTTTTCAAACAGTTAATCTTGACAATATATCTGTTTGGGCAGACATAGGTGTGATCTTTTTGCTATTTGGTATGGGGTTGGAGTTCAGTTTCAAAAAACTGTTTGTTATTGGTAAAGTTGGTGGTAAAGCCATAGGGTTTGTTATAATTGCATTGGGTTTGACGGGCTTTCTGGTAGGTAGATTTATAGGCTGGAAACCTGCAGATGCGATTCTTTTGGGTGCTATGTTAGTTATGTCATCTACTGCTATGATAGTAAAATCTCTTACTGATATGGGGTATAGCAAAGAAAAGTTCGCTCAAATAGTTTTTGGTATTCTAATTTTTGATGACTTGTTTGCAATATTAGTGATGGTCGTATTATCTACTTTCGCTGTCTCTACACAATTTTCAGGTAGTGAGTTAATGATGGTTCTTGTTAGGCTTATTTTCTTTATTGTTATTTGGATAGTGATAGGTATATTTTTGATACCAACTTTTTTGAAAAAAAATAAGCGACATATTAATGATGAGATACTTTTACTTATTGCGGTAGGATTATGTTTTGCAATGGTGATGCTATCTGTTAAGGTTGGTTTTTCTTCCGCTTTAGGGGCGTTTGTAATGGGGAGCATATTGGCAGAAACACTGGATCAGGAACGAATTTCAAAGGTTGTCGCACCGTTAAAAGATTTTTTTGGAATGATATTTTTTGTGTCTGTAGGTATGATGGTAGATCCTCATGTATTAGCAACGAATATAACTACAATAGTTATTATTTCGCTGATACCTATTTTAGGGAAGACTCTATTTTATATAATAGGTATAAAATTAGCAGGAGAAAGTCTTGAAACAAGTATGCGTGCAGGATTTTCAATGTCTCAAATGGGAGAATTTTCTTTCATTGTTGCACAAACGGGTATCGCATTGAAATTAATTTCTCCTGATGTTTATCCGGTAGCTATTGCAGTTAGTGTTTTAACAACCTTCATTACCCCGTATAGTATTCGTTTGGGAGAGCCAGCGTATAATCTTATCCAAAAGATTTTTCCTTATGGAAGACATAAAAGATTATATGATGGTAAAAATGGTAGTTCTAATATGATGAAAAATCTTAGCGGGGAGGATGAAAGGGAGAATTCTGTTTGGAGTAAATATTTAAATTCATATTTCATTAGATTATTTTTATATATCATAATATGTGTAGCAATATTATTGATAAGTTTTAATTTATTACTACCCATTGTAAAAAAGAGTGTTCATCCCACTATGTTAAGTCTATTATTCGTATTTGCAACATTGATAATCATGGCTCCATTTCTTAGAGGTATGATTCATAATATGGGAAAACAAGCATATTTGTTTATAATTTTATGGACGGGATCTCAAAGAAATCAGGACGGGAATACAACGATGACTTCATTTAGGCAAGGTGATAGATTTATATTATCATTTTTAGTTATTGTAAGGTATGTTATAGCTTTTATATTTGTATTCATTTTATTTAGTGAGTACTTACATGTTCCGGCATTTGTCATACTTATAGTAACTCTTATATTTTTTGCTTTGATATTCAATAGTAAAAGACTTTTACGTTATAATTGGAAAGTAGAGTCAAGATTTGTTAAAAATTTTAATGCTCGTCAGATTGTAGAAGAACACAAGAAATCTAAAAACAAACTGAATGAGTTAAATAATTTGCATTGGATAGATTCAAATGTATATTTTGCCGAATATAGCGTGGGAGATGGAGGTAAATTAGCAGGTAAGAGTTTGAAGAAACTTAATTTCAGAAAAGAGTACAATGTCATAATTATATCTGTAGAACGAGAAGGAAGAGATTTTGACTTCCCCGATGGAGATTTTTCTTTACAAAGTGGAGATATTTTGTGGATGTTAGGTACTCTTAATTCTCTTAGGCGTTTGGATATGGATGATGAAAGCGTTAATCTTGATTATTCTAAGATTATGACTCTAAACCAATTTGATATTTTACAGAGAAATAAGGAAAACTCTACAATTCATTGTTTGACGTTTCAAATAGATAAAGACAGTGAATGGATAGGCAATTCTCTTATGGACTCTTCACTTATGAAAGACAAATGTATGGTTATTGCTATTGAGAGGGATGATGCCCCTATTATTAATCCATCTTCGCATTTGCAATTTAGAGAAAAGGATATAGTGTGGGTTATTGGTGATAAGAGTGTTATATATAAACTTTTAGAAAAAAGTTATTTTTAGGTGATAATGTGAAGTATTGTATTTTGTTCCTGTCTCATTAATGTTTATGACAGTGTAACTTAATATGTCGTTAATGCTATATTTTTTGTTTTGAACATATTTTTTAACGTAAATATTATTTTTTTTGAATTGCTTTTTTGAATAACTGGTAATGCAAAAATTCTACAAGTTATCTCAATGGATATCAGAGGTATGTATTTTATTATTTTTGTTTTTTTATTGGCATGGTTAGATGTGGGTAAAAAATATGCATATATTGCGATAAAATCCAAAAATATTATGAAAAAAGAATGAT
>JBQNAI010000013.1:0-53524 GCA_052170555.1 Bacteroidales bacterium
GTTGCAGTAGTCTGCGTAACACCTGAGACTGTCAGATTTGTAGGTTGCTCACAAGATGTAGAAGAGTTAGTATCCGTTGTGAAGTTTACTGTTACCCATTCTGAAAATTGATTACTATCACATTTTGCACGCACCTTGGCAACATAAGAAGTGTTAGCAGTCAAATTAGTAAAGGTCTTAGTCGTTGTAGCAACAGTTTCTGCAGCGTTATCACCTAACTGGATCTCATAAGATGTAGCATTGCCATTCCAAGTGATAGTTGCTGTAGTTTGAGTTTTCGCAGTAACTACCAAATTGGTAGGAGCCCCACATGGATCAGGAGTTATTGTTCCATTAGGGTCATTGAATATTTTTATATTATCAATATAGATTCCATCAGCATCTATATTATAATCAGACCATTGGAAATTTAACTGATAATTTGCTGATTTATTTGGAAGAACAATAGTGTCTACTTCATCAGAAACAGGATTGCCAGAATAATATTTTAATGGAGTCCATTCATCTGTTGTAGTAGCACGGTAAGATACCGTCAAAGTGTTAACAATACCACTATACTGATAATCATCCAGTGTATAAGTAAAGGCAAGCATAGGAGAAGAAACGGCAGACAAATTGAATATAGGAGTTATTGCTTTACCATCATCGTCATCTGAGTATGGATGATATAACTTATCTCCCGATAAATTCCAGTTATTTGATTTTGTCCAACACTGTAATGCACTGGCGTCAGAGAATGTTTCCTCCCAAGCGGATGAATCGTTTACTATAATTGTAGGACAAGAGGTAGAAACTACTACTATATCTGATTGTTCAGCATCAGTACAACCTGCATCAGCAATCACGTAAATACTGTATTTTGTAGAGGATTCTATTCCGGTTGTTATTGTTACAGACTTTTGTGTAGTGCTTAATGATTGCCAAACAGTATCGTTTCCTTCTGTCTTCTCATAATATACTTTCCAGGATGTAGCAGAGGAATTATCTTGCCAACTAACGTCAATACTACCGTTGTTGTTAACAGTAGCAGTAACTTTTGTAGGAGCAAGACATCCTGGGATGGTACGAACTAAAAGACTGTTAATTACTGAATATGCATAACTATTAGTAGAAGTGTAGCTTAAAGCAAAGTAGCCATTTGTGTCCGTTATAGCATTGAAGTCTATCTTATAGTCTATTCCCTCTGCATTAGCTACATTTATAGTCTTCACAATAACAAAAGTAGATGTGTCATAAAGAGAAGTCATATAACCTACATTGAAAACAGGAGATTTATTTGATGAATAATTGATCTGTACCCTTAGAGTATTGATATTCTCTACGAATTTAGGAAGTACTAAATATTGAGTCTCGCCTACAGTAGGAGATCTAAACAAGATGCTACCGCTTCCGTCATCTTCATCAATTAATATGCAAGGAGTGGTGCCACTAGAATAGCTATGCCCATAAAGTTGTGTCCAACAATTAGGGATATCTCCCGTTTGATAAGAAGCAAATTCAAGAACATAAGGATTATCCGTAACAGATATTTCATTACACCATGTTGTTACAAAGAAATGATCACTTTCTTCAGCAGTACCGTTCGGACACTCTGTTGTAAGATATATTTCATATTTTGTTCCTGTAGATAAATTGTTCAGCGTTAGAGAAGTGTCGTTAGTCGAAGCCGTTTTGGAACTCCATTGGTCTGTGTCTGCTGCTTTGTAATAAGCAATCACATTATTGCTTCCTGTATATTCTCCCCAACTAACGTCAATTGTATTTTTACCCGTAGGTTTGCACACTATTTTAGTAGGAGCGAAGCAATCAGGTTTCAATACTAACTTAATATTGTCAATAAACCAATAATTGGATAGGTAGGTTAAATTGTTTCCAGCATCATTGTTTACTCTGAATCTCAAAGTTATCTGTCCAGTAGTTATGCTATCCGTCAAATTATCGAAATCAGTAGTAATATTTACCCAGCTACCTCCGGTAACATCATCGTGAGCAATTGTCTTCAACGAAACAAATGAAGAAGTATCGTCATTCACTGTCATGATACCTATTTCCAGTGTTTCATCCGGATAATAACTACCATATTCATTAGGATTTGCATTTGTACTACTTGATATAATGAGTCTCAAATTATGCAAATCATTAGTAACCATAGGTAATGTAAGTATGGAAGTGGCATTGTTCGTTGACATGTTAGTCCCTAATGCTAAATAACCACTATTGTTGATTTCGTTGGTGTAAGAATAAAGCACATTCCAACAATCAGGAAATTCAGCAAAGGTTTCGTCTATTATGGTATCATTAGTAATAGTCATAGCACTACAAGATGTTTTGAAATAGGTAGAAGTAGAAGAAGGGGATTCATCATCACATACTGCAAGTACTCTCAATTCATAGTTAGTATTATCTTCAAGATCATCTATTGTTGTAGATGCTTCACCTGAGACTGTTTTATCCATCCATAAACTGTCTTGTCCTTGCTTTTTGTATTGTACGGTCCAAGAAGAAGTTTCATCCTGTTGAGTCCAGGCGACATCTACGGAAGAATTTGTTACGTTACTTACAACAACATTTGACGGAGAGGCACAATTGGAACCCAATATTTTTATATTGTCTATTGCTGCAGCTGGATCTGATCCACCGCTAAAATCGTTTCTCCATTCAAATATGATTTTCTGTGTAGTGTTTTGTACATTTGGCAATATTATATTAGCATTGGTCCAAGTTTCTTTACCCCAAGTTTTAGGTAGCAAAACTGTAGCACCCTGCAAAAGAGAATTATCAGACGTTGTAGGAAGTTGAATATTTTGAGGAGCAATATAAACAACAAGATAATCATACATTGTGTTGCCACTACTACTAGCTTCGCCGGCTAACTTATAATCAAAATTCAATGAATACTCTGCTTTATCATTGAAGTCTACGGAAAGAACAGCATAAGATTTTTGTTGCACACCTTTTGTGTAGTTATTTGTTTGTCCGTTATCATTAGAAACGTACATGGACATACTTCCTTTTGAACTTGTCGCAGAACCGATGTTCCATTTATTTTCCGTAGAAGTCCCGATAAATACAAAATCGGTTATTTCATCTTCACCTTCAAAAGTTTGGACGTAGTTATCTCCATTAACAGAAGTGTTGTTTGTCGTAAATGATTTGTTAGCACTTATAACTATGTCGTTTGTTGTTGAACAGGTGTAGGAAACATAGACCTCGTAAGTAGTGTTTTTTTCAAGATTTATATTTTTGTCTGAGAATGCTATGGAATTGGCATTCGTATTGAATGATTGATACTCATCATCGCTATTTTTCTTGTAATAGACTGTATAATCACTTACATTAGGTATATTTGTCCATTCTATATTCGCATCCGAACTTGTTATATTGGGGATAGTAAGAGCAGCCAAAGGAGGACATGCAGGAGGGTTTTGTTCGTTATAAACCGTTACGTTGTAAATATAAATACCTGGAATATAACTATCAGCAGAGAAAGGATTGGACCAACGGAAATTTAATTGGTAAGTTGCAGAAGGTTCAGGTAAAGCAACAGAATCTGTTTGTTGCGTAGGGACAGGGTTAGTATATTCTGCAAGTACTTTCCAAGGATTATCAAGTGAAGTTCTGTATAAAATAGTCAGATGATTATTTTTCCCGCTTACCAAAGGTTGTTTATGAGAAAACTTGATATAAGGAGTAGTGACATTAGTTAAGTCAAGTATAGGACTTATTGCATCAGCAGTTGTTCCATAACTAAGGCTATGACATAAGCTACCATAACTTGTAGCTATATACCAATTCTCATTTCCAACATTTTCTAATTCCCAACACTGAAGTGCATCATTTGTAGATAATGTCTCAGTCCATGCATTTTCATTTGTTACAGAGGTAACATCACACTTTGTCTGGAATGTAAATATCGCAGAGATTGGACTATTTTCGCCGCAAATGGTTTTTATTCTGTATTCGTAATTTGATGCAGAAGTTAAACCTGTTATTGTAACAGTCGAATCATTAAAAGCTATCGGTGTACTCCAATTATCTTCCCCTTTCTTTCGGTAATAGATTTCATAAGAGTTAGTATCATTTCCTACTACAGTTATAGTTGCCTGATTCACATCTGGTATTGCATTAGCCTGCATTACTTTGTCACAGTTAGGAACAAGTCCTAAAGACAGGTCATCTATGAACCAACTATAACCACCGTAAGCAGATGGTTCTTTATGCTTTATAACAACATAGTAGGTGTCTATACTGTCTGTTGTTTGATATTGATCAAAATTAACAGTAAGATTTTTGTATTTGGTATCAGTCCAAGACATTGCTTGGAAAGTTTGAATTTTTGTGTATGTACTGTCGTCATTCAAATTTGTCATGATACCTACTTCCATTGTGCCATAAGAATACGAATTATATACCGGTCTTGCATAAAAATCCAATTGCAGTTCGTTGATGTTTCCCGAATATCCCGGCAGAGCTATTGATGAATTGTCATAGCAGAAAGTTAAAGTATTTTTTCCGGAATTAGCTGTAGTGTATTCATATACATAAGGATAGTAAGAACTTTGATACCCTGTTGATAATTTTGTCCAACATATCGGAGTTTTTCCCATGCCGACTTCGAATTCTTCAAAACTTGTAAAATAAGGTAAAGATGCAGAAGTAAGAATGTCGCATTCTGTCGTTAGACTCTTTGGCTCGGTTTTCGGGTTAAGTGCCTCATCTGTACTACATATCGTTTGGACATACACTTTATAAACATTACCGGGTTCTAGCGACAAAACATAGGAAGTATCATACAACTCCTCTGAAGAAGAATATGTCTCAGATGTCGCTTTTTTGTAATATACCTTCCAAGTATTTGCATCATCCGTTTGGGTCCAAGATATTACTGCGGAATTTTTAGTAACACTATCTATGATCACATTTGAAGCCGGTAGACATAAAGGAGGATTTTGTTCGTTATAAACCAATACGCTGTCTATGTGCGAACCATACGCTTCTGAATTAGGATTGGACCAACGGAAACTTATTTGGTAAGTTGCAGAAGGTTCAGGTAAAGCTACAGAATCCATTCTGAAATTTTCTATACGGGTGTCGTAAGTTGTTATAAATGTCCAGTCGGAACTCTCGTTTACACGATAATAAATGGAAAGGTTGTTGTGACTGTTTTCTCCGTATCCGCTTTGTTTGTGTGAGAATTTTAACCAAGGAGTTGTAACACCAGTTAAGTCAATAACAGGTGTTATTGCATCGGCAGAGCTACCGGATGCTGGAGAATGATATAAACGACCGTTTAACATCTGCCAGTTGGTTCCTCCAGCATTTTCAAAGGTCCAACAATCAATGGTATACGAAACAGAAAAATCTTCGAAATAACTATTATCATCGGTTACATTTGCAATCCCACATTCAGTTATAAAAGTAGCACTTTTCCATAAGGAGAAATCACTATCGCTACACCAACGACGAACTCGTACAGCATATTTTTGAGAATGCATCAGAGAAGTTAAATCATAATAAGTATTTGTAACATCTATCGTGTCTGAGATATCATCCCAAGACTGTTTATCGGTTTTGTATTGCAATTGATAAGAAGAATTCTCTGCAGTATCTACCCAAGAGATGGTTGCACCATCAGTTGTAATGCTGGAAACGGTTACATTTCCTGATATTTTGGCACAGGTAATTATGGAGGATGTTATGCCTAACTTTATTTGAGGTAGGTATTTCCGCAAGTAGCACTCGGAGAAATCAGGAACATATGCATCCACGTATCTGCTAATAGATCTATTAGATACTGTATCGCATTTCCAATACACAGAACCGCTTACATAGTCGGTATTTTCGGATTTAATGGCGATGATCAGGTTGTCACCAGCGTAGTCAAACGGTGTAGTTAGAGAGATGGTTGTCCAATCATTTTCTACAAAAGACACAGAATCGGAATAAACCAATGTCATTTCCGAATAGTCTAATGATGTAGAAGGAGACAATGAGGTCATGGATGACGTTGCCATATATACCTCAACTTTTCTGGTTCTAGCTTTACTACAGTGATAAGCTAATGAAGTTATGGTTCCAGTAGTACCTATCTCCTCCTGTAAGTACAGTGACTGAGAAATGGAATTATTGTAAAGAGGATTCAACGGAAGTTCGCTCGTAGTTGTGCTTCCTTCACCAACCACGATAATTTCTTGTGTCCAGCCGCTAATAGCCAAGAAGACGGCTATAAGGACAAATAAAAAAGATTTTTTCATTTTTTTAAAAGTATTAATTATACATTTATGTTAATTTAGTTTTTAAATAATTGTGTTATTTTGTTTCAGAAATGCAAAGTAATAAAATTTTTTTCAAAGTTCCAAGAAAAAACAAAAAAAAATGTATATAAAATATATAAACATTTGAAATTCAGAATTTAATTTTTTTTGAGTATTGTGTGGTAATAGCAAGAAAACATAGTTAAATACTAATTTTTTGTTTGATAACTTGGCATCCAACGAGCGTAAAAAGTATTTTGAACAAGACCCGTTGGAATTGGCAATAGACAAATTCATACACTCCGACAAGATACTCAAAGACCAGAGCTATACGGTTTTGGATATATTCAATCACATTGCCTACGAACTGCGTTTAAATAATTTTTCAAAAAGTATATCAACAAAAATCGGATATATTTTATCTAAAAAAGAAAATGAATTTGAAAAGAAGAAGGTAGATGGTAAAAGGTGTTACATCTTTAAAGGTATTGATAATTAACCAATTGCTTAATTATAGGGACACCTATACCACCTATTTTAATAAAAATTAATTTTTTTTTAAAAAAAATAAAAGTTTTCAAGAAAAGGTGACCCAGGTGTCCAGCCCTTATACTGTATAGCTTAGCGAGGGGTGACACCTTTAAATTTAACTGGAATTGGGGCAAAATTTGGGTAAAAATGAGGTATTTTTTACTACTTTTTTGCCCTTCTTTGATCACCTTGCCCTAAATATCGTATGTTCCAATTTTCATTAACCTACTATTGAAATTGCTTTGTTGAATGATTATAAAACAACTTTTTCATATGGGATTTCAAACTTATAATATGGAGAATTATTTTGCGAAGCTTTTTTATTGAAGAGTGAATACAGCTGATTGAGATGCGAAGATAGGTTATTGAGATGCGAAGAAGGCAAATTGTTTTGCGAAGAAGGTTTTTTAAATTTCAAAAAAAAATAATGTAAATTGTATTTTTACTATTATCAAAAAAGTAGAAATTTGAATGAATAAGTATTTTTTTTAAAAAATATTTGGTGGGTATTATAAATTGTTGTAATTTTGCAACTTGAAAATAAAAGCGTCCTCTACGGGGTATGAAAAAACAAAGTTAAATTGCTTAATTTGTGAGGGTTGCGTACTTACGAGGATTTTATCAGAGTAAATTGTTGGCTACAATAGAAATGACGAGTTTATTTTCAGTCCGATAATGAGGTATTTAGTGGTAAATACTAATTGTTTGGAGTGACTGAGTGTCATCTCAAACGTATTTGCCGGGAAGAATTCTCAAAATTGGAGTAATACCTTTGCAGCCCGATTTATTTCCCGCCGAAAAGGTTTTTTGAAAAACGAGTATTAAGATAAGTAAAAAAAAGGAAAAAGAAAAGTTTTTTGATATGCCAACAATTCAGCAGTTAGTTCGTAAAGGACGTCAGAAAATAGAATATCAGAGCAAGGCACCTGCAATGGATGCTTGTCCGCAGAGAAGGGGTGTATGTACTAGAGTTTATACGACAACACCGAAGAAGCCTAATTCTGCAATGAGAAAAGTTGCCAGAGTAAAATTGACTAACGGTAAGGAGGTGAATGCCTATATACCGGGGGAAGGTCATAATTTGCAAGAACACTCCATAGTGATGATTCGTGGCGGTAGAGTAAAAGATTTGCCAGGTGTACGTTATCACATAATCAGGGGAGCGTTGGATACGGCAGGTGTGGATGGTAGAACGCAGAGACGTTCCAAGTACGGTGCAAAAAAACCGAAAGATGCAAAGAAATAGTTTTGTAGAATTTATAAAAGGCGTTGAAACAAGATGAGAAAAGCTAGACCAAGAAAGAGAATAATTCTTCCGGATCCGAAGTATAATGATGTTATGGTTACAAAATTTGTAAACAACATCATGCTAAGAGGGAAGAAAGGCGTAGCATACAAGATATTTTATGATGCAATAGAAATAGTAAATGACAGGACAAAAGAGGATGGTTTGGAAATTTGGAAAAAAGGTCTGTCCAATGTAACACCTAACGTTGAAGTACGTTCTCGTAGAATAGGTGGGGCTACATTTCAAATTCCTACTGAAATTCGTCCTGACAGAAAGCAATCTATCGGAATGAAGAATTTAATCGGTTTTGCAAGGAAAAGAAACGAAAAATCCATGGCTGCCTGTTTGGCTTCTGAGATAATTGCTGCATCAAAAGAGGAAGGAGCAGCCTTCAAGCGAAAAGAAGATATCCATAGAATGGCTGAGGCGAACAAGGCATTCTCACATTTTAGAGTATAGTATTTTAGGGGAGATATAAGATAGATGGCAGATTTACGATTAATAAGGAACATAGGTATAATGGCACATATAGACGCCGGTAAAACTACAACTACCGAGCGTATATTGTTCTACACAGGGAAGAATCATAAGTTGGGCGAAACGCATGACGGTACAGCAACGATGGACTGGATGGCTCAAGAGCAGGAGAGGGGAATAACGATTACTTCTGCGGCAACAACTGTGTTCTGGAAATATAAAGATAAAGAACACAAGATAAACATTATAGACACGCCTGGACATGTTGATTTTACGGCAGAGGTTGAGCGTTCTTTACGTATCTTGGATGGTGCTATAGCATTGTTCTGTGCTGTGGGAGGTGTTGAGCCTCAGAGTGAAACTGTTTGGAGACAAGCCGATAAATATAATGTACCTCGCGTATGTTTCGTAAACAAGATGGATAGAGCAGGTGCAGACTTTTTTGAAGTACTCAAAGAGATAAAAGAGAAGTTGGGGGCTAATCCTGTTCCCTTGGAAATACCTATTGGACAGGAAGATATGTTTAAAGGTGTTATTGACTTAGTCAGAAATAAAGCCTTTATTTACGATGAAGAGTCCAGAGGTACTACTTGCTATGAGGTATCCATGCCTGATGATTTGAAGGAAATAGCTGCGGAGTATAGAAAAAGGCTTATTGAGGGTGTCGCAGAGGAGGATGATGAACTGCTTGAAAGATATATGGAAGATGAGGATTCCATAACGGAAGAGGAAGTTATGAGATATGTTCGCAAGGCTACTTGCGAAATGAGGATATGCCCTGTTTTGTGTGGATCTGCTTTTAAAAATAAAGGTATTCAAAATCTTATAGATGCTGTTTGTGCTTATCTTCCTTCTCCTATTGATGTTCCTGAGATAGAGGGAATCAATCCGAAGACGGATGAGACAGTGGTAAGACCTGTTAGCGTAAAAGAACCGTTCAGTGCATTAGCATTCAAAATAGCTACTGACCCTTATGTAGGTAGATTGTGTTTCTTTCGTGTATATAGCGGATCTCTGGAAGCTGGTTCCTATGTTCATAATGCAAATACCGGAAAGAAAGAGAGGATATCTAGAATAATGCAGATGCATGCTAATCGTCAGAACCCGATAGATAAGATAGAGGCTGGCGATATTGCAGCGGCGGTCGGATTTAAGGATATTAAAACGGGACATACTTTGTGCGATGAGAGTCATCCTATTGTACTTGAGTCTATCTCATTCCCGGACCCTGTTATTTCTATTGCGATAGAACCAAAACAACAAGCAGATTTGGATAAGTTTGATAATGCTTTGACAAAACTGGCTGAAGAAGATCCTACATTATGTGTTGAAACAGATGAAATTTCTGGACAGACAATATTGAAAGGAATGGGAGAGTTGCACTTAGATATTATAACTGATCGTATTAAACGTGAATTTAATGTTGAGGTTAATGAGGGTAAGCCACAGGTCGCATATAAAGAGGCAATAACTACGAACGTTGAACATAGAGAAGTTTACAAAAAACAAACGGGAGGTAGAGGTAAATTTGCCGATATTATCTTCTCCATTGGTCCTGCTGAGGATAATTTCAAAGGCTTGCAATTTGTTAATGAGGTCAAAGGCGGTAACATTCCTAAGGAGTTTATTCCTGCTGTTGAAAAGGGATTCAAAGATGCTATGCGTAACGGAGTTATGGCTGGATTCCCAATGGAGAGTATGAGAGTTGTATTGAAAGATGGTTCTTATCATCCGGTAGATTCGGATGCGTTGTCATTCGAACTTTGTGCTAAGATAGCATTCAAGGAAGCTGCTAAGAAAGCAAAGCCAGTACTTATGGAGCCTATTATGTCTGTGGAGATAAATACACCGGATGCCTATTTGGGAGATGTAACTGGGGATTTGAATCGTAGAAGAGCAATCTTGGAAAACATTACTGCAAAAATTGGAGTACAGAGCGTAAAAGCTAAGGTTCCTTTGGGACAGATGTTTGGATATGTTACAGCGTTGAGAACGATAACATCGGGTAGGGCAAATTCTACTATGGAGTTTTCTCATTATGCTCAGGCACCAAAAGATATTACAGAAGAAGTATTAAAAGAGAATAATTAATAAAATATTAGAGGTTTAACAAATAAAATTTAATAATTGTGAGCCAGGAAAAACAAAAAATCAGAATCAAATTAAAGTCTTACGACCACAATTTAGTTGATAAGTCAGCAGAGAAGATTGTTAGGACTGTTAAGGTAACGGGAGCACATGTGCAAGGTCCGATACCTTTGCCAACGAACAAAAAAATCTTCACGGTTAACCGTTCAACTTTTGTCAATAAGAAATCAAGAGAACAATTTGAATTGAGTTCTTACAAGCGTTTGCTTGATATTGACAGTACTTCTGCACAGACGATAGATGCTCTTATGAAGTTAGAATTACCTTCGGGAGTAGAGGTTGAGATAAAAGTCTGATAAACTGAGGTTGTAAGAAGTTAATGGTTTGAGATTACAAAAAAAAATGATGGTATTATCTAGCCGCTGATTGATATTAAGAAAGGTCAAGCTAGGAAGTAAAAACAAAACAAAGATGTCAGGATTAATAGGAAAAAAAATTGGAATGACCAGTATTTTTGATGCCTCTGGTAAGCAACAACCATGCACTGTTATAGAAGCTGGTCCTTGTGTGGTGACACAGATTAAGACGCCTGAAAAAGATGGTTACAGTGCCATTCAACTTGCCTTTGATGAAGTTAAGGAAAGTAGATGTAGTAAGCCAATGAAGGGACATTTTGCGAAAGCATCTACAACTCCGAAAAGACATTTGGCAGAGTTTACTCGTTTTGAGGAAGGAGCTAAGAAGAATTTTGGAGAGATACTGACTTGCACGGTATTTTCTGAGGGGGAGTTTGTTGATGTTGTTGGAATTTCTAAAGGTAAAGGATTCCAAGGTGTTGTTCGTCGTCATGGATTCGGTGGTGTAGGAGACCAGACACATGGTCAGGATGACAGGTTGCGAGCTCCAGGTTCAGTGGGTGCATCTTCATACCCTTCTCGTGTGTTCCCCGGAACAAGAATGGCTGGACAGATGGGTAATCATAGAGTAAAAATTCAAAATCTTAAAATACTTAAGATTTTTGAGGAAAAAAATTTGATATTAGTTAAAGGATCTGTTCCAGGTCCAAAGGGTTCAATTTTAAAACTTGAGAGATGGAGCTAAAGATTTATAACATTAAGGGAGAAGACACGGGTAAGACAATAGTTGTCAAAGATTCGTTGTTTCAGACAGAACCTAATGATCACGTTATTTGGTTAGCTGTAAAGCAATATTTGGCAGATCAAAGGCAGGGGACCCATAAGACAAAAGAGCGTTCGGAAGTATCTGGTTCAACAAGAAAATTGAAAAAACAGAAAGGTACTGGTGGAGCAAGAGCAGGAGACATTAATAGTCCTGTGATGGTTGGTGGCGGTCGTGCTTTTGGACCAAGACCGAGAGATTATAGATTTAAACTTAATAAAAAAGTAAAATCACTTGCAAAACTATCAGCTTTGAGTTATAGAGCCAAAGATGAGCAGATAAAAGTGGTGGAAGATTTCTCGTTTGAAACTCCTAAGACAAAAAATATGATACAGGTTTTGAATGCTTTACAGATAAATGATAAAAAATCTTTGTTTGTAATGCCATCGAATCAAGAAAATTTTGTAACTTTGTCAGCTCGGAACTTAAAGAATGTAAGGGTTATGGGAGTACAAACATTGAATACGTATGAGATATTATACTCCAACGCTATTATTTTTAGCGAATCTGCATTGAAAGAATTGGATAGTATGAACGCCAAAGCATAATAAAATTAATCGGGAAACATAAAAAAAAAAGCAATGAATATTATAATAAAGCCGATTATAACAGAAAAGATGACAAAAATTAACGAGAAGGATGCTACTCGTTGTGGATTCATCGTTGATAGGCGAGCAAATAAGATAGAGATAAAACAAGCAATTGAGGACCTGTATAGTGTCAAAGTTGATAGTATTAACACTATCAATTACAGTGGTAAGAGAAAATCAAGATACACGAAAGCTGGCTTTATACAAGGGAGAACTAATGCTTATAAAAAGGCAATGGTGACATTAGCCAAAGGTGAAACAATAGACTTTTTTAGCAATATTTAATTAGAGAGATGGCTTTAAAAAAATTGAAACCGACAACACCGGGTCAAAGACACAAGATAGTAAGTACTTTTGAGGAGATAACCACAAGTAAACCTGAAAAGAGTCTTGTTTATGGTGTTCACAAAAGTGGAGGAAGAAATAATCAGGGCAAGATGACCATGAGATATATCGGAGGAGGTCATAAAAGATTGTACCGTGTTATAGATTTTTTCAGAGATAAAGATAATATTCCTGCAGTTGTAAAAACCATTGAATATGATCCTAATCGTTCCGCTCGTATAGCCTTGGTTTGCTATGCTGACGGAGAAAAAAGATATATTGTTTCTCCCAACGGATTAACAGTCGGTCAGACAGTAATGTCAGGTAAAGGAGTTGCTCCTGAAATAGGCAACACATTGTTTCTTAGTGAAATTCCTTTTGGTACGATGATTCACAATATAGAACTTCGTCCAGGAGAAGGGGCTAAGCTTGTGAGAAGTGCAGGTACTTATGCTCAGTTAATGACAAGAGATGGGAAGTATGCAATCATTAAGATGCCTTCTGGTGAAACAAGAATGATTCTTCAAGCTTGCAGAGCTACTGTTGGTGTGGTATCAAATACCGAGCATAATTTAGAGATCTCTGGCAAAGCTGGTCGTTCTCGTTGGTTAGGACGAAGACCTCGCGTTAGGGGTGTTGTTATGAATCCGGTAGATCATCCTATGGGTGGAGGTGAAGGACGTGCCTCAGGAGGACATCCTCGTACTCGTAAAGGCATTCCTGCAAAAGGATATAAAACAAGAGCTCCTAAGAAGGTATCCAATAAGTTTATAGTTGAAAGACGTAAGAAATAATTAAATCAGAGAAAAACATGAGCCGTTCATTAAAAAAAGGACCTTATATTTTTTATAAGTTGGAAAAGAAAGTTTTGGAAGCACAAAACAAAAAAAGTAAATCGACTATTAAGACTTGGTCAAGAGCTTCTATGATTTCTCCTGATTTTGTCGGTCTAACTATAGCAGTTCATAATGGAAATAAATTTATTCCTGTTTATGTAACGGAAAATATGGTCGGTCATAAACTTGGAGAGTTTGCTCCTACGCGTATTTTTAGAGGACATGCGGGGCAGAAAGATAAAGCTAAGAAATAAAAAGTATTAGAGATGGGATCAAGAAAACATAAATGTGCGGAAGCATACAAACAGGCACGTAGTAGTAGATGTATTGCTAGATTGAATGATAATCCTACTTCTCCTAGGAAAACTCGTTTGATGGCTGATGCTATCAGAGGTATAGATGTTGATAAGGCTTTTGGTGTATTGCAATATTCCCATAGAGAATCAGCACCTAAGTTGAGAAAGTTGTTATTGTCTGCAATAGCTAATTGGCAGGCTAAAAACGTAGGAAAATCAGTAGAAGAAAGCAATTTATATATCAAGCAAATTTGTGTAAATGGCGGTAGACAGTTGAAACGTCTTCGTACAGCTCCTCAAGGACGTGGATATAGAATAAAAAAGCGTTCTAATCATATTATACTTGAGTTGGGCAGTAGATTAGGAGATAGCACTGAGACAAAACCAGTTGATGCTACCGAAAATAAATAGTTTGTTTAATAAAGAAAAGTTAAAAATAGGATGGGACAAAAGACAAATCCAATAGGAAACAGACTCGGAATCATCAGGGGTTGGGATTCTAACTGGTATGGTGGAAGAAATTTTGACACCAAATTGGTTGAGGACGATAAAATCAGGAAATATCTGAACGCTCGTTTAGTAAAAGCGGATATAGCCAAAATATATATTGAACGAACCCTAAAACGTATAACTGTTACTATAAATACGGCCAAACCCGGTGTGATTATAGGTAAAGGAGGGTCTGAGGTTGATAAACTGAAAGAAGAATTAAAGAAGGTTACAGACAAGGACGTTCAGATTAATATATCTGAGGTTAAACGTCCTGAATTAGAAGCCACGTTAGTAGCTCAAAGTATAGCGAGGCAAATAGAGGGTCGTGTATCCTATCGTAAAGCCATAAAAATGGCTATAACATCTACAATGAGAGTAAATGCAGAGGGTATTAAGGTAACAATATCTGGTCGTATAGGTGGAGCTGAAATGGCAAGAACGGAACATTACAAAGAAGGTAGAACACCACTTCACACTTTGCGTGCTGATATAGATTATGCACAGGCGGAGGCTCATACGACTTATGGACGTATAGGCGTTAAGGTTTGGATTTGTAGAGGTTTAGTTTATAATAAGGTAGAAATTGTTCCTTCTACAGTTGGAGGAATGAAGGATAAAAGAGAGCAGCATTCTGGAATGGCAATGCGTCCTAGAAGAAATAATGTTAAAAATAATAAGTAGGAGGAAGAATAATGTTACAGCCAAAAAAGACAAAGTATAGAAAGCAGCAAAAAGGCAAAATGAAAGGTTTGGCTAACAGGGGACACGAACTTGCTTTTGGGAGTTTTGGTATCAAGAGTCTTAATACTGCCTTTATTACAGGACGTCAGATAGAAGCAGCTCGTCAGGCCGTAACACGTTATATGAAACGTGAAGGTCAATTGTGGATAAGAATCTTTCCAGACAAACCTATTACAAAGAAACCTAATGAAGTGCGTATGGGTAAAGGTAAGGGTGCTCCTGAGTACTTTGTAGCGAGAGTAAAACCAGGGACAATTTTGTTTGAAGCTGAAGGTGTACCTGTATCTGTGGCAAAAGAGGCTATGAGATTAGGTGCTCAAAAATTACCTGTTATAACAAAATTTGTTGTTCGTAGAGATTATGTTGAATAAAGAAAAGGATAATTGTCATGAAGAATAAGTTAGTTTTAAAAGATTTATCGGATAAGGAATTGCAGGAAAGATTGGAGGTAGAACAGGTACAACTGGTTAAGATGAAGATTAATCATGCAGTATCCCCGTTGGAAAATACAAGTGTATTGAAAAAGGCAAGAAGAGACATTGCTCGTATCAACACGGAGATAAGGAAGCGTCAGTTATCTTCAGAGAATTCAAAGGTTGAATAATACTGAAATACGTATAAGCAATGGAAAGAAATTTAAGAAAAGAAAAAGTTGGTATTGTCGTTAGTAACAAAATGGACAAAACTATAAGTGTCATGGTTGAGCGCAAAGTAAAACATCCGAAGTACGGCAAGTTTTTAAAGAAAAGTACTAAATTTATGGCACATGATGAAAAGTCTGAGGCAGGTATGGGAGATACTGTTCGCATAATGGAGACAAGACCATTGAGCAAAAATAAGTGTTGGAGATTAGTTGAAATAATAGAAAAAGCTAAATAAAATGGTACAACAAGAAACGCGATTAGTAGTCGCAGATAATAGCGGAGCGAAAAGTGCCCTTTGTATCAGAGTACTTGGAGGCACGAAGGCAAGATATGCTTCCGTTGGTGATAAGATCGTTATTGCTGTAAAGGATGCTCTTCCTTCTGGGAATGTGAAGAAGGGGGCGGTATCAAAAGCGGTTGTCGTAAGAACAAAGAAAGAGGTAAGAAGATCTGATGGTTCTTACATTCGTTTTGATGATAATGCTTGTGTTTTATTAACAGCCACTGACGAATTAAGGGGAACTCGTATTTTTGGACCTGTTGCAAGGGAGTTGCGTGAAAAACAATTTATGAAAATTGTATCTTTGGCACCAGAAGTACTTTAATTTGTTAAAAATTGATACAGTTATGAAATTGCACATAAAAAAAGGAGACACTGTAAAGGTTATAGCAGGGAATTCCAAAGGTAGTATAGGTAAGGTGTTGGTTGTTTATCCTGCGGACAATAGAGCTATTGTAGAAGGTGTAAATAAAATAAAAAAGCACACAAAACCTAATCCAAAGAACACGCAAGGTGGTATTATAGAGAAAGAGGCTCCAATTCATATATCCAACTTGATGGTTATGGATTCTAAGGGGAATGCAACTAGAATTGGAAGACGTTTGGATGAGAAGACAAATAAATTAGTACGTTATTCAAAAAAATCAGGGGAGGTGATAAAATAGATATGGAATATACTCCAAGATTAAGACAGAAGTATAAAGAGGAGATAATATCTGCTCTTACCAAAGAATTTCAGTATAAGACTGTCATGCAGGTCCCTAGACTTTTGAAAATATCATTGAATCAGGGTTTAGGGAAGTTAGCTTTGAGTGATAGGAAAGTTATAGACAAAGGTATTGAGGAGATGAGTACTATCTCTGGACAAAGAGCAGTTGCAACAACATCAAGAAAAGATATCTCTAATTTCAAACTAAGGAAAGGTATGCCTGTCGGTGTTAGAGTTACACTTAGAGGTAATAAGATGTATGAATTTTTAGATAGGTTAATAGCAACTGCTATTCCAAGAATTAGGGATTTTAGAGGAGTCAATGATAAAGGGTTTGACGGTAAAGGGAACTATACGTTTGGAATCCAGGAACAGATTATTTTTCCGGAAATAGACATTGATAAGGTAGATCATATGAATGGTATGGATATCACTTTTGTTACCTCTGCGAATACGGATAAAGAGGCTTTGGCATTGTTGAAAGCCTTCGGATTTCCTTTTAAAAGAGAAGAAACGAAATAAATAACTAAGAAATATGGCAAAAGAATCAATAAAAGCTCGTGAGAGAAAAAGAGAAAGACTGGTTGCAAAATATGCGAGCAAACGTCAAGCTTTATTAGAGGCATGTGATTATGAGGGATTACAGAAATTGCCGAAAAACGCCTCTCCCGTTAGGCTTCACAATCGTTGTAAATTGACAGGTCGTCCAAAGGGATATATGAGACAATTTGGTATATCACGAATTAATTTCAGAGAGATGGCATTGGCAGGTTTGATTCCAGGAGTAAAAAAAGCTTCTTGGTAGCAAAAACCACCAGTAAAAATTTTGTAAAAATTAAAAAAAGAAAAGAAAATGTTAACAGATCCTATCGCGGATTATTTAACGCGAATTAGAAATGCATCTTTGGCTAGGCATAGAGTGGTAGAAATACCTTCTTCAAAGATGAAAAAAGAGATAACTAAAATACTTTTTGATAAAGGGTATATTTTGAATTATAAGTTTGAAGATGAGATTTTTCCTAGAACAATAAAGATTGCATTGAGATATCATCCTCAGACAAAAGAGTCTGCTATTTCAATGTTGAAAAGAGTAAGTACTCCCGGTCTAAGGAAGTACGTTGGTGCAGACAAGTTACCACGTGTTTTTAACGGATTAGGTATTGCTATAATTTCAACATCTAGGGGACTTATGACAGATAAGGAAGCGAGAGTATTGAGAATAGGTGGCGAAGTTGTTTGTTATATTAGTTAAGAAAGGAGATATAGTTATGTCAAGAATAGGAAAACTACCAATAAATCTCCCTCAAGGAGTGGAAGTAAAAATTTCTGACAGTAATGTTGTTACTGTCAAAGGTAAGTTGGGAACATTGGAGCAGGCTGTTGATCCTTGCATAAAATTAAATATAGAGGAAGGAGTACTGTATTTGCAGCGAGCTAATGATTCAAAGCGAGAGAAATCATTACATGGCTTGTATAGAGCTTTGGTAAATAATATGGTCGTTGGTGTTTCGGAGGGATTTCATACAACACAAGAGGTTATTGGTGTTGGATACAAAGCACAAGCTCAAGGACAGGTTTTGGAATTAGCTTTGGGGTATTCTCATAGCATATTCTTTGAATTGCCAGAGGAGATAAAGCTTGAGACTATAACGGAAAAAGGAAAGAATCCTCTGATAAAGATGACTTGTTGTGATAAGCAATTGTTAGGGCAGGTTGCTTCCAAAATTCGTTCATTACGTAAACCTGAGCCTTACAAAGGAAAGGGTATTCGTTTCCAAGGCGAAGTTGTTAGAAAGAAGGCAGGGAAAGCTGCAGCTAAATAATAATTAGAATAACTTTAATCTGAGGATATATAATATGGCAACGAAGAAAGATATTAGAAGACTGAAAATCAAGATGAGGATTCGTAGGAGAATGAGTGGTACTGCAGAACGACCTCGTCTTACGGTGTTTAGAAGCAATAAAGAGATGTATGCACAAATAGTTGACGATGTTGAAGGGAAGACATTAGTTGCTGCTTCTTCAATGGAGAAGGGCTTTGATAAACAAGGTACTAAGTCAGACATCGCATCATTTGTAGGTAAGAATATTGCAGAAAGGGCAAAACAGGCAGGTATAACAACTGTCGTTTTTGATAGGAACGGTTACTTGTATCACGGAAGGGTAAAATCTTTGGCTGAGGCTGCAAGAGAAAATGGTTTAAAATTCTAAGAGTATCATGGCAGATTTAAATATAAAAAGAGTAAAATCTAGCGAGATAGAGTTTATAGATAAACTGGTTAGTATTAATAGAGTTACTAAAGTCACAAAAGGAGGAAGAACTTTTAGTTTTTCTGCTGTTGTGGTTGTAGGTAATGGTAATGGTATTGTTGGTTATGGATTAGGTAAGGCTAAAGAGGTCGCCGCTGCCATAGCGAAAGGTTCAGAGGATGCGAAGAAAAATTTGATTAAAGTCCCTGTTTTAAAAGGTACTATCCCACATGAGCAGGAAGGTAAATACAGTGGTGCTAAGGTATTGTTACGTCCTGCTGCGCAAGGAACTGGAGTTAAAGCAGGCGGTGCTATGCGTGCTGTATTGGAGAGTGTTGGTATCAAAGATATTCTTGCAAAATCTAAAGGATCGTCCAATCCGCATAGTGTGGTTAAAGCCACAATTGCGGCATTATTGAAAATGAAAGATCCATATACGGTTGCTAAATTGAGAGGCATAGAAATGGATAGAGTTTTTAACGGATAAAAATATAGAATAAGATGAAGAAGGTTAGAATAACACAAGTTAAAAGCGGCATAGGCTATCCACTACGAGAGAAGATGACTTTGAGATCATTGGGATTAAGGAAGATGCATCAAACGGTAGAACACAATGTTAATCCTCAAATAATGGGAATGATCGCAAAGGTGAGTCATTTGATAAAATTTGAAGAATTTGAAGAGAATTAATTAAACCATTAAAAAAAAATATTAATATGGATTTAAGCAATTTAAAACCTGCAAAAGGTTCGACTAAAAGCCGCAAAAGAATAGGAAGAGGGCAAGGTTCCGGTTATGGTGGTACCTCAACAAGAGGACATAAGGGAGCTAAGTCTCGTTCTGGATATCATCGTAAGGTTGGTTTCGAGGGCGGTCAGATGCCTTTGTACAGATTACTTCCTAAATTTGGTTTTAAAAATATCAATCGTATAGAATATACAGGAGTCAATCTTGATACATTGCAAAAAATATCTGAGAAATTAAATACAAAAGATTTGACTTTGGAGCTTTTGCAGAGTAAAAAGAGTGAGAAAATAAAAGTACTTGGTAGAGGTGAAGTAAAGGATGCTTTAAATATAACTGTTAATGCAATTTCTAAGAGTGCAAAACAGGCAATAGAAACAAAAGGCGGAGTTGTAACAATAATCTAATACCACAAATGAAACGGTTTATAAATACAATCAAAAATATCTGGTCAATCAAGGATTTAAGAGATAGAATTTTATTCACGTTAGGGTTGGTTCTTGTGTATAGGATAGGTTCTTATGTCGTGATTCCGGGTATTAATCCTAATGATTTGGGAACTTTACAAAGTCAAACAAAAGATGGGGTTCTTGGTTTGCTTAACATGTTCTCCGGAGGAGCTTTCTCTCATGCCTCAATATTTGCATTGGGAATTATGCCTTATATTACGGCATCCATAATAATGCAGTTGCTGACAATGGTTGTCCCTTATTTTATAAAGATGCAAAGGGAGGGAGAAAGTGGAAGAAACAAGATTAATCAAATTACGAGATGGTTGACGGTTATTGTAACTATATTCCAATCTTTTGCTTATTTGGCAAATTTAAGAATGCAAGTTGGAGGGGCGGAAATTTACAATATTTTTGGAGGGGATAGTTTAACTTTCTTCAACTGGGTATTACCAGTTTCCATACTGCTTACTTGCGGTACTTTATTTGTTATGTGGCTTGGTGAAAGAATCACAGATAGAGGTGTAGGTAATGGTATTTCATTATTGATAATGATTGGTATTATAGCTCGTTTACCTTTTGCATTGTTTGCAGAGTTTGCTTCGCGAATGGAGGATCAGGCAGGACAACTTGTGATAGTTTTTGTGGAGTTGATAGTTTTACTTGTTGTAATAATGTTGTGTATTTTGTTAGTTCAAGGAACGAGGAGAATACCTGTACAATATGCAAAACGTATAGTTGGCAATAAACAATATGGGGGAGCAAGACAGTATATACCTATAAAAGTTAATGCAGCAGGTGTCATGCCCATAATATTTGCTCAGGCTATAATGTTTATACCTGCTACCTTATTTGGATATTCTACATCATCTTCTATGCAAGGATTAAAATCTGCTTTGACTAATTTTGATGGATTGTGGTATAATTTGATTTTTGCAGTAATGGTTGTTGCATTCACCTATTTTTATACTGCCGTTGCAATAAATCCTAAACAAATGTCGGATGATATGAAGCGTAATGGAGGATTTATCCCTGGAGTTAAGCCAGGTAAAAAGACTGAAGAATTTTTTGATAATATTCTTTCAAAAGTTACTTTACCGGGTTCTATTTTTCTTGCATTAGTTGCAATTTTGCCAGCTATTGTACGGTTGTTTGGGGTTAATTCTCAATTTGCACAATTTTATGGTGGCACATCTTTATTGATTCTTGTTGGTGTGGTTTTGGACACATTGCAACAGATTGAGAGTCGTTTATTGATGAGACATTATGATGGTTTGACTAAAACGGGAAGAATAAAAGGTAGAGGGGGAGATTTTTAATATTTATAGCGATATAAAAGGATTAAAATGATACGTATAAAAACAAAAGAAGAAATTGAGCAGATGAGATTTGCCGCCTTGTTGGTAGGCAAAACTCTTGCAGAGGTTTCTACTCATATAGAACCGGGTGTTTCAACAGAAACACTTGATTCTATTGCAGAGGATTTTATACGGTCTCACGGAGCAATACCTACATTCAAAGGATATGGTGGTTTTCCGGCTTCTCTATGTATATCAGTTAATGAAAATGTGGTACATGGTATACCAGGAAAACGGCAAATAAAACAAGGAGACGTCGTTTCTATTGATTGT
This sequence comes from Bacteroidales bacterium, assembly GCA_052170555.1. Taxonomy (GTDB): domain Bacteria; phylum Bacteroidota; class Bacteroidia; order Bacteroidales; family P3; genus Scybalousia_A. The sequence continues at coordinate 21,804 of JBQNAI010000013.1, forward strand.
GGTTGTACTCTTAATGGTTGGGTTGGTGATTCGGCATATACTTTTGCAGTTAAAGGTATTAAGCAAGAGGATGCACAATTGTTGAAAGTAACAAAAGAATCTTTATATAGGGGTATAGAGGTTTGTACGATTGGACATAGACTTGGTGACATAGGTTTTGCAATACAATCCTATTGTGAGTCTTTTGGTTATGGTGTTGTAAGAGAGTTATGTGGTCATGGTGTTGGTCGTGTTATGCATGAAGAACCTTCTGTACTGAACTATGGAAGAAAAGGTACTGGGACTAAATTACGAGAAGGCATGACTATTGCAATAGAACCGATGATTACGTTGGGGAATAAAGAAATCGTTTTTCATAGTGATGGTTGGACATGTACCACTGTAGATAATTCTAATGCAGCACATTTTGAACACGATGTAGCGATCACTAAGAATGGTCCTGTTATTTTATCTTCTTTTGAAGAGATAGAGAATGCTATAAAGAAGAATAACAATTTGGAAGTAATATAAAAGCAATAAAGAATGGCAAAGCAAGAACCTATACAACTAGATGGAATTGTAACAGAGTCTTTGGGTAATGCAATGTTCAGGGTAGAATTAGAAAATGGGCATATTATCACTGCTTCTATTTCAGGGAAAATGAGGATGCATTATATAAAGATTTTACCGGGAGATAAGGTTCAAATAGAAATGACTCCTTATGATTTGACTAAAGGTAGAATTACTTATAGACATAAATAATAAATAGAAAGAAATGAAAGTTAGAACTTCTGTAAAAAAGAGATCTCCTGAGTGTATCGTTGTTAGACGAAAAGGAGTTGTTTACGTTATCAACAAAAAAAATCCTAAGTTTAAACAAAGACAAGGTTGATTTGTTAGATAAAATTAATAATATGGTAAAATAAAAATTAAAGTAATAGTTTATGGCGAGAATTGCAGGTATAGACTTACCGAAGAATAAGCATGGTGTTATAGGTTTGACATATATTTATGGCGTAGGACGTAGCACTGCTGCAAAGATATTGGCAGAGGCTGGTATCCCTGAGACTAAGAAGGTAAGCGAATGGAGTGACGATGAACAGAATGCTATTCGTAATGTCATCAGCGAAAAGTATAAGGTCGAGGGCGATCTTAGGAGTGAGGTTCAGATGAACATTAAGCGTTTGATGGATATCGGATGTTATAGAGGTATTCGTCACCGTATGGGATTGCCTGTACGTGGACAAAGTACAAAGAATAACGCAAGAACACGTAAGGGTAAAAAGAAAACTGTTGCAAATAAGAAAAAAGCAACTAAATAATTGAAAAATTAACAAATGAACTACGGAGGCATTATGTAGATTTTGATGTAGTTCGAAAATTGTATAAAATTAAAGATGGCAAAAAATTCAAAACCAGTAAGAAAAAGAGTAGTAAAGGTTGAACCGCAAGGCAAAGCATTTATCTTTGCATCTTTCAACAATTGCATTGTTTCCTTGACCAACAATGCAGGACAGGTTATTTCATGGTCTTCAGCAGGAAAGATGGGTTTCAAAGGGTCTAAAAAGAACACACCGTACGCATCGCAGATGGCAGCGGCAGACTGTGCTAAGGCAGCGTATGATTATGGTTTAAGAAAAGTAAAAGTGTTTGTAAAAGGTCCTGGTTCGGGGCGCGAAGCAGCAATCAGGGAAATAAATACTTGCGGAATAGAAGTTATGGAAATAACAGATGTAACTCCATTACCACATAATGGTTGCAGGCCTCCAAAAAGAAGACGTGTATAAGTTTAACAAGATAAAAGGGGATTAAAAAATGGCAAGATATACAGGACCAAAAACAAGAATAGCAAGAAAATTTAGAGAACCTATATTCGGTTCAGATAAGTATTACGACAAAAAGAGCTATCCTCCGGGACAACATGGGGTTGGTAGAAGGAAGAAACAGTCTGAGTATGGTATACAATTGATGGAAAAACAGAAGGCTAAGTATACTTATGGTATACTAGAAAGACAGTTTCGTAGATTATTTGATATGGCTGCTAGAAAAGGAGGAGTAACAGGTGAGGTTTTGCTACAATTGATAGAATCAAGGTTGGACAATGTAGTATATCGTTTGGGTATAGCTCGTTCTCGTGCTCAAGCAAGGCAGCTTGTTTCTCATAGACACATAGTTGTTAATGGCAATGTCGTTAATATACCATCTTATTTATTGAAAGAGGGTGATTGCGTAGGAGTTAGAGAGCGTTCTAAATCTCTCGAAGTGGTAACAGACTCACTTGCATCTAAGACATCTTATTCATGGCTTGACTGGGATGGTTCTAAAATGGAAGGGAAATTCAATAATTATCCTCAGAGATCTGATATTCCTGAAAATATTAATGAACAGGCTATCGTAGAGTTGTATTCTAAATAAATAAATAAATAATTGGGAAAATGGCCATATTAGCTTTTCAACAACCTGACAAGGTTATAATGATAGAATCTAATGATTACAGAGGTAAATTTGAGTTTCGCCCTTTGGAGAGGGGCTATGGTATTACAATAGGTAATTCTTTACGAAGAGTACTTCTATCTTCATTGGAGGGATTTGCTATTACTTCAATTCGTATTGAAGGAGTTAATCACGAGTTTGATACATTACATGGAGTAATGGAGGATATGACAGAGATTATTCTTAATCTAAAAAGACTTCGTATCAAGCGACAGATTGAAGAGCAAGAAAGTGAAGAAATATCTTTTAAAGTAGAAGGTAGGACTGTTTTTAAAGCTGGAGATATTAATAAGCATCTTAATGCTTTTCAGGTTTTGAATACAGATATTGAGATCTGTCACATGACTCCTGACGAAAACAAGGAACTTCCTTCGTTGTCTATTACTATGAGGATTGAAAAAGGTAGAGGATATGTGCCATCGGAAGAAAATGTTAAACAAAATGATCCAATTGGGACAATCCCTATAGATTCAATATTCACTCCAATAGTGAATGTCAATTACTATGTGGATGAAAATTATAGAGTAGAAGATAAGACTGACTATGAAAAACTTTTATTTGAAATAGAGACTGATGGATCTATATCTCCTAAAAATGCTTTAAAAGAGGCAGCGATGATTTTGATAAAACATTTCATGTTGTTCTCTGATGAAAAGATGGATATTCAAACAGATGTAAAGAATGAAACAGAGGAATTTGATGAGGAGACGTTGCATATTAGACAATTGTTAAAATCCAAACTTGCTGATATGGAGTTGTCGGTTAGAGCATTTAATTGTTTGAAATCTGCGGAAATAGAAACATTAGGAGAACTTGTTTCAATTTCAAAAACAGACTTATTAAAGTTCAGAAACTTTGGGAGAAAATCTCTTTCCGAGTTGGAGAATTTAGTAAAGTCAAGAGGTTTGGATTTTGGTATGGATATTTCAAAGTATAAATTAGAAGAAAAGGAATAGAGATATGAGACACGGGTGTAAAGTAAATCATTTGTCAAGAACAGCTGCACATAGAGGTGCTATGTTGTCCAATATGGCGGTATCTTTGATAAAAGAGAAGAGGATAGAAACTACTTTGGCAAAGGCTAAAGCATTGAGGAAGTATGTTGAACCATTGATTACTAAGAGTAAAGAAGATTCCACTCATCAGAGACGTATAGTTTTCTCTTATTTGAGAGATAAAGAAGCTGTTACGGAATTATTTAGAGAAGTCTCTCAGAAGATTGCTAATCGTAATGGTGGATATACTAGAATACTTAAAGTTGGTAGACGTTTAGGTGATGGAGCTGAAATGGCAATGATGGAACTTGTTGATTATAACGAGAATATGTTGAAAGACTCTACAACGAAGAAAGCTAAAACAACTCGTAGGAGTAGGAAGAAAGCAACAGCTGAGGAAGAAACTCCCAAAGTAAAAGAAACTGCGATAGAAGAGACTAAAGCAGAATAAGAGAATATGTTATTTATGTCGATAAAAAAGATCTTGCTTTTGTGAGATCTTTTTTATTGTATAGTACGTTGTTACTTTATAGATAACAAAAAAGATATTTATATTGAGAAGTTATTTTTGTGGTATAATTGATTATTTTTCTATCAATTACTTTTTTTTGATATACTTTTTGTAAAGTTTGGTTGCTATCTCATTTTTTATAACCCTTCAATTCACAAGATACGGTATATGAATATAGACCTGGAGAGATAAAAGAGATACAAAAAAAACTATTGACTATAAGATGATGACTAGGATGTGAAAGCTCATTATTTAGAAAAGATGCTTGGAAGAGTAAATGTTTAATTCAAATTAGGACTATATCAACGAATGGTAGTTGTTGTGTTTTTTGAATCTTGATGTATAATAGGAAAATAGAGAGGAGAAATGACAGGAAGAGTATAAATAACTACTAGTTACTTATGAGGTAAAAAATGATAAGATTAGAATGAGTTTTTATATTATTTATCATTTATCTGCTGTTATTACTATTCCAAAACGATAAAAGCAATTAGGTAATAGTATTTGATACAGATATTTATACTAAGATTAAAGTAAAGGTTATAACAGAAAATAAATTAGTATCTTGCGTAATAACGTAGTGTTATATTCAACTTATTCTTATTTCGCAAAAGAATTTATAGATTTTTATTGCTTTGATACTAAAATATTGTAAGAATACAATGTAAGAGTTTATTTTTTTATAAACATATGGAATATTTCAATGATTTGTCTTTATATCTGATGAAAATTTGGGTCAGATGTGACAGTTTATTCTTTTCTAATTTCAAGATAATACTCAAATTTAATAAACGTGATGATACAAAATCATGAATATAACTTGGAAATTGTATTAGATAATTTTAAAAGATATGTTGATAGGGAGTATATTAATAATACTATCAAACTATTTTGTATTGTGAGTTATGTGGGTAGTATAAGAGACTTTCAATAATTATAAAATGAATGATATGAAAGATAGTAGATTTAAATTATTTTAGGCAAATAGTTTTTTATCAAAAATTAGTTTTACAGAAGAAACAGGCATACTTATGTTCGAAAAAATTGCAAAGCTAAGAAATGATATATTATAACATATGATAAGTGTTGGATTGATAATGTTTGTATGTTGAAAATGGAAAAATTGCATTTAAAAATGAAATATATTTTTTGTATACTCGCTATATTGTGTAGTTTTGTGTGTATTGTATAAAACTATCTTATAGATCTGAAAGGTGATACAATAGAAATATGAGATGAATAATACTATTTTATAATTTTATATTCCGTGAGTTATTATCAATCTTAGATATAAAATTATATGACTTTTTAATGTAGAATGAATATGTTGAGAAAAATAAAATTTAGATTGCTAGTATGTATACTGAGGGGAATATTTCGGTAGTTGTGTTGACAAAATATTTTTTGCATTTTGCTAAGCAATATTTTTTTGAAAAAAAACAGTAGATAGGTATAAAGATATGTATTGAATTGTTGTTTGATTAGATACGATACATTGGATATTTATTGTAAATTTGCGATAATGAAATTTTGATGTCATAGTCGGGTTACCGAAGATCTTATAAATTGTTAATAAAATTTTGAAAAAAATATGGTCTTTACTATTAAAAATATTGTATAATAATATAATAATTAATTGATCATAAGATATTTATAGATAAAATGTGAAAAAAAATAGTTAAGTAAAAAAAAAGAATAAAAATTTTTTTATTACAAAAAATATTGATATATGGGGCACAACTATATTGGGGTAATTTAACTGTAAATTCTAAATAGTAGAGAATCAATTAAAAAACTAATAGTTTTATTGATGTGACGGTAGTTTATGTACTATAAATTGCAATATTAGGTCCTATATAAGAAAAATTTGTGGATTACAAAGAAAAAAATAAAAAAAAAGAAAGCAAATAAATTTTTAACTTTGCCAACTGAAAAAATGATATTGGTATGCAAAGTAAAGATGCAAACAAATTGAAAAATAATTGGAAGGAGTGTTTGTCAATACTGCAAGATATTATACCAGAGGATGAATTTCGTATATGGTTTTCTGATTTGGTAGCTACGAAGTATGAAGATGATTTTTTGTATTTGAGTGTTCCTTCTAATTACTACTATGAATATATAGAGGCCCATTATATTGATGAGTTAATAAGAACCATACGTAGAGTCATATCTCCGAATACCAAGCTTAGATATATGACCAAGGTTACTGAGTCAGATATGATGATGATGACAAGTGTGAACCATGCTAACATAGAAAATTTTCCTCAGAATGCACCTGTGATACTTAATAATTCAGATACGAAAGAGCTCCCTAATCCTTTTATTATTCCTGGGATAAAACCAATAAAAGTAGACTCACAATTGAGGGAAGAGTATACATTTGATACTTTTGTAGAAGGTTCTTGTAATAAATTTGCGAGAAGTGCGGGATATGCAGTTGCACAAAATCCTGGGAAAACAGCATTTAACCCTTTTCTTATTTATTCTTCTGTAGGTTTGGGTAAAACTCATTTAGCTCATGCAATAGGAATAGAAACTAAAAGATTACATCCTGAAAAAACAGTATTGTATATTAGTGCTGATCAGTTTCTTCGTCAGTATGTTAAGAGTATTCAGGATCGTACAACTAACGATTTTTTACAGTTTTATCAGATGATGATAGACGTTCTTATTATAGATGATATTCAATTTTTAGAAGGTAAGCCGGGCTCTCAGGAAGTATTTTTCCAAATATTCAATTGGTTGCATTCGGCAGGCAAACAATTGATAATTACCTCAGATAAGGCACCTGTTGATATGTCTGGATTTGAACATAGGGTTTTATCTCGTTTGAAGTGGGGGTTGAATGCTGAATTGCAAATGCCCGATGTTCAAACGAGAATTAAAATTATAAAGAGGAAAATAGAAAATGATGGTAGTGCCCTTATGACGGATGATGTTATTGAGTATCTTGCATACAGTGTTAACACATCTATTAGGGAATTGGAAGGAGCTTTGGTTTCAGTAGTCGCTCATTCAACCTTATCCAAGCGGGATATAACTACAGATTTAGCCAAGGAAATTGTAGATAAGTTCGTGAAATCAAATACAAGAGAGATAACAATAGAGTATATTCAAAAAATGGTATGCAATTATTTTAATATATCTATGGAACAAATGCTATCTTGTGCAAGAAAAAGTGAGATAGTACTAGCAAGACATATAAGTATGTACTTGGCGAGGAAATTGACTAAATCCTCCTTAGTGACTATCGGTAAGAAATGCGGGAAAAAGGATCATGCTACAGTTCTTCATGCCTGCAAGTCGGTAGAGACTTCGTGTCAGATTAATAGGGATTATAAGAAAAGTGTAGAAGATATTGAAAAAAAGATAATCGGTTAATTTATTTTGAACATAGAAAAGGACAATTGTCCTTTTCTATGTTTTTTGATTAATAGCTAATTAATAAAGAGTAAATAAAAAGTAAAAAAAATATGGTAGTTACAGTTCTGAATTTCCTTGGAGCTTTGGGGTTATTCCTTTTTGGAATGACAATTATGAGTGATAATTTACAAAAATTAGCAGGTGATAGTTTAAGGACTCTTCTCAATAAGATGACATCTAATCCTTTAAAAGGGATTCTAACAGGTCTTGGAATGACAATGGTAATACAAGCATCTGCTGCTACAATTGTTATGTCCGTTAGTTTTGTTAATGCTGGCTTGTTATCATTGACAGGAGCAATATCCATAATTATGGGAGCTAACATAGGTACGACTTTCACTGCATGGATAGTTTATTTATTGGGTTTTGGATTTTCAATAAAGGATTTTTGTTTGCCTATGATAGCTATTGCAATTCCATTGATAATGACAAAAAAATATAAGGCACATGGTAGTTTTATTGTTGGATTTGCACTTATTTTTTATGGTTTGTCTATTATGCAGAATATGGTACCTGATTTTACTCAACCACAGTATGCTTATTTAATGACAAAGGTAGCTAGTTTGTCTTCATATAGCTATCTTTCCATATTACTATTTGTTCTTATAGGTACCATCGTTACATTTTGTATACAGTCTTCATCTGCAATGATGGTAGTTACGTTGGTTATGTGTACAAAGGGGTTGATTAGTTTTGAGATGGCCTGTGCCTTGTGTTTGGGAGAGAATATTGGTACGACCATTACAGCTAATATTGCAGCAATGGTAGCAAATCGTACTGCAAAACGTGCTGCAAGAGCTCATTTTCTTTTCAATTTTACAGGTGTTATTTGGATTCTTATTTTGTTCTACCCTGTTGTATGGTTGATGCGTGAATTTACTATATTTGTTGGACTTGATGATCCTATTGTTAATGCAATGAGTGTACCATTTACGTTATCTTGTTTTCATTCATTCTTTAATATTGCAAATACTTGTGTCTTGGTATGGTTTATCCCTTCAATGATAAAAATACTATACAAACTTGTACCTGATGCTGAAGATGAGGAGGAATTTAGATTGAAATATATCAAACAGGGTATGATGCCTACCGGAGAGATAGCTCTTGCTCCGGCGAAGAAAGAGATAGAAGTATTTTCTAAGCGTGTTGTCAGGATGTTTGAATTTATACCTGAGTTATTTTTGTTGCAAGACTCTAAACAGTTTGTAAAACTTGCCGAAAGAACTCAAAAATATGAAGAGATAACCGATAGAATGGAGTTGGAAATAGCACACTATTTGACTAATGTTTCGGAAAATGGATTATCCAAACGAGGATCTAAAGAAGTGGAAGCTATGTTTAGGATTGTTGATAATTTGGAAAGTATTGGTGATTCTTGTTATCAGTTGTCTTTATCTATTGAGAATAGAAATAAACAGCATATAGAATTCACACAACGAATGAATAACAATATTCAAAATATGTTTGGATTGATTTCTATGGCGTTGGAGAGAATGAATATTAATTTACAGGAGAGTTATTCACTTGTCAGAGGAGATGAAGCAGGAGAATTGGAACATAAAATCAATGAGTTGAGGGATGTTTTACGATTGGAACATACGGAATCTATAAAGAATAACGCATACTCCTATCAATCAGGAATTTTTTATATGAACATAATTGCACAAATGGAAAAATTGGGTGATTATGTGATTAACGTAACAGAAGCTATTACAGGTAAGAAAAACGTTTAACTGGTTCTTTTTGTATAAAGTGCCATTTTAGTAAATTAAAGTCAAAAAATGATTTTTAGATGTGGGATATTAATTTACTAAAGTGACACTTTGTTTTTATATTATTTTTAATTAATATGTAATATGGAGATAGTATTGTCAAAAGATAGGATGATAATGGATTACTGTTGGATTTTAGATGTAATTAAGTAAAATTTGAAAAAAAGGTAACCATAAAAACAATTTAATACGCTACAAAATAAATTACAATCGGGGACTTACGTATATTGTGTATATGCCGTAATGGTATTCTTTTGGGTATAATAATAATTTTTTGTAACTTTGCACACTCAAATAGGAAGGAAAATGAGCGGAAGAGAAAAATTTATATTATGGTTAAAACAGTTTATTAAAGAAACTGAGAAGCCTTTCACTAAATCGTGGTATATATCTTATTCTAAAGTAGTTGTTGGGTGCCTAATATTTGCTTTGGCAGATCTTTTATTTATTGTACCTTATGGCTTAGCACCCGGAGGTGTCTATGGTTTGATGTCAGTATTTAATAATCTTTGGTCATGGCCAATGGATTTGGTAATATTGATGGATTTACCCTTATTTATCATAGGACTTATTCTGTTAGGACCTAATTTTGGAATAAAGACTCTCCTCTCTGTTATTTGCACGTGGGGATTTACGTGGATAGCGGTAAATCTGTTCTATATACCACAATTTGGATATATGCCATTGATTCATTCTGGAGGATTTTTATCCTCAGATGTTTTTGCAACACTACCTGAGTATATGCAGGGAGAATATCTTCCGTTAAGAGGGGTTGGTAGTGGAGTAATATTGCAGTATTTCAAGCCAGATTATCTTTTGAATACAATAGTAGGAGGATTAGCTTATGGAGTATCAATTGCAATGATATTTTCAGCAGGAGCAACTTCCGGGGGGACGGATGTTATATCTATGATAGTGCATAAATATACTCATATGCCTTTGGGAACAGCTGTAATGGTAGTAGATTCCTTTGTTGCAGTTACTTCTTTTGCTATCGGAGGAGATATTCGGTTGCCAATATTTTCGGTAATATTGATTTATGTTGAATCTAAGGTGATAGACGCTGTGATAGATAACAAAGTAAATAAGACAATGTTAATTATAACAGATAATATGGAAGGTATGAAATCTTTGATTGTGAAAGATTTGGAAAGAAGTGGTACAGTTTTTTTTGCACGTGGATTATATACTAACTCAGAACGTAAAATGATATATACAACAGTGAATAAAAAAGAATATAATAAGATAAAGTATTCTGCAAAACATCTTGACCCGCATTGCTTTATAACAGTTATCAATAATACTGAAACATTGGGAGAGGGCTTTGATGAGTTGCCTAACGGATAGATAGACCTAAAACAAAAAATATTACAGTTGCCTATTTTTGGGGGACAAATATCGGAATAATTCAAATATTTATCGTATCTTTGTGCGTTAAAAGTAAACTAGTAAGACAAAATGAACAACATAGATGTACTATTAGGACTTCAGTGGGGTGATGAAGGTAAAGGGAAGGTTGTAGATTATCTTACACCTCAGTATGATATTATTGCAAGATTTAATGGTGGACCAAATGCAGGACATACACTTGAATTTAATGGTTTTAAGCATGTATTGAGAACTATACCTTCGGGTATATGTCATAGGGATAAAATGAATGTTATTGGTAATGGTGTGTTAATAGAGCCCAATATCTTTATGCATGAGATAGAAGACTTAGAGATAAAAGGATTTACTCCGAAGAATAATCTTTTGATTTCTGTAAAGGCCAATATTATTTTACCTTCCCATAGATTGCTGGATGCGGCTAATGAACAGATGAAAGGAGAGAGAAAAATAGGCTCTACATTGAAAGGAATTGGTCCAGCGTACACAGATAAAATTGCAAGAACGGGACTAAGAATAGGAGATATATTTGCGGAAGATTTTATTGAGAGATATAACAGAGCTAAAGAGTCTCATATTCGCATGGTTGAATCGTTAGGATATAAGATAGAAAATTTTAAAATAGAAGAGGAGTCTTTTGTTAAGTATGAACAATTGTGGTTGTGTGCTATTGAGAAGTTGAAATCGCTTACGATGATTGATACGGAATATTACATAAATGAGCAATTACGAAAAGGGAAACGAATTTTGGCAGAGGGGGCACAGGGGACGATGTTGGATATAGATTTTGGGTCTTATCCTTTCGTTACATCATCTACAACTGTTACAGCAGGTGTTTGTTCGGGTTTGGGAGTATCTCCCAAGAGTATAGGAAAAGTGTATGGAATAGTTAAGGCATACTGTACAAGAGTTGGTCAAGGTCCTTTTCCAACAGAATTGTTTGATAAAACTGGAGATATGTTGTGCGAAAAAGGGCATGAATTCGGCTCAGTTACAGGGAGAAAGAGACGTTGTGGGTGGTTGGATATGCCAGCTTTGAAATATGCTTGTATGATTGATGGGGTTACAGATTTGATGCTAATGAAAATTGATGTTATGGATGAATTTCCTACTATCAAAATCTGTACTGAGTATGATATTAATGGTACAAAGACCCAGAAATTACCATATAATTTGGAAGAAAAGATAACTCCGATTTTCAAAGAGTACAAGGGGTGGCAACAAAGTGTAACTAAGATAAAATATTTTGATGATTTACCTCAGTCAATGAGAGATTATATTCTATCTATAGAACAGATGACGGGTTTACCTGTTACTATGATTTCAGTTTCTCCTGATAGAGATGATACAATAGTAAGAAATAAATAATATTTGCGATATGAAACACTTGATTGTTACGTTTATACTTGTTGTTGTGACATTTAATGTTGTTGCACAGCAAAAATTACGCAAGAGTGAGATTCCTCAGGAAGTTCGTATGGGTTTGGAAAATACTTATACAGACTACAAATTGCAGGGATGGTATTTTGAAACAGGGCAATATGTAGCTCAAATAAATATTGATAATAATACTGGTAGAGTTTTTTTGACTGCAACGGGTAATTGGCAATATACTATTTTTGACATTAAGGAAGAAGAGCTTCCTACCCTAATTGATGATTATTTTCTAAAGAATTATCCTGGTTATCGTGTAAAGAAATCTCAGTATGTAGAGGATATGAGTGGTGATAATTATTATAGGTTGATTGTCTCTATGAAAGGTGTTGGTCAAACGGAGTACGAAATGATATTTGATCCACGAGGTAACCTTACTAAGACAAATGCTCCTGATCCTAACTTTGTTAAGAAAGATTATATAGAAAGATTGAATCCTGAGGCGATAGAATATCGTCAGAAAAAGATGGCTGAAAGAGAAGGAATTGTTGCTGATGGCGTTCAAATTAATATAGAGAAAGAAAAAGCGATGGCCAAAAGTAGCAAGGAGGTGAAATTAACTACGCAAGAGGAATTGAATGAACCTAAGATACCGGATGAGGTTACCAATGCTTTTAAAAAGAAGTTACCACGGGCAGAAGTGCAGGGTTGGAAGCAAGAAAATGACAATTATAGAGCAATCTATGATAAGCGAGGAACACATGCAGAGATGCTTATAGCAAAAGATGGGACTATTATTTCTACTACGACAGATATTGATAAATCACGGTATCCTAGATTAATACTTAAAGATCTTGAAATACGATATCCTAAGGCTAGGGTGGAATTGTTTCAAAAGATTGATTATGATATGAAATATAAAAAATCAATTACTGATAAGAAGTTAGAAACTTATTATTATATTGAATTAACAGAGAGAATTAAAGGTAAGAGAGATAAAAAATATATAAAACTTACGTATGATAAATCATATAAATTTCAAGGTTTAGCGGGAAGTGACGATGAATATGTTGAGGAAGATTAGCTTATATGTATAAAATAAAGGTTTTGGTTTTGATATTGTTATCTATAGTTGCGATAACAGTTCGTTCACAAAACAATATAGAATATCGTTCGGATTTCGGAAAGATTTATCCTGAGAATCCGAATGATATTGTTTTGATAAATAATGTCGTATTTACACATAAAAATATGACTATGTATTGTGATAGTGCCATATATAATCAAAAGGAGAATTATTTTGATGCATACAATAACATAAAAATGTATCAAGGGGATTCCATATCATTATTTGGTGATGTGTTGCACTATGATGGCGTTACGAAGATAGGAGAATTGAATGGCAATAAGGTAATCCTTAAAGATAATGGTGTGATATTAAAGACAGATTACCTCATATTTGATAGGAATATTAATTCTATTAGTTATTATTCTAATGCTACTATTTTTAATAGTGAAGATACATTGAATAGTAAAGAAGGTACTTATTTTATTGATGACGAAATTTTTTATTTTTATTATTCTGTACGTTTGAATTCTAAGGACGGTAGGCTTTTTGCCGATTCTCTATTTTATGATGCTAAAATTAGAGAAAGTCAGTTCTATGGAGACTCGGCGATTTTGATTATTTATAATGATAGTACTAGGGTGGATAGTAGTTTAGTTATATCGCAATATGGTAAATACAATTCCAAGACAGATGAATTATATTCGGATACTCACCCATTGATATATACTCAGAACAAATTTATCACAGCAGATACTATATATTACAATCAAAAAGATAAGAGGGGATATGCTTACGGCAATATATATGTAGAGGATACGGTAGATAAAATTTATGTGAATTGTAATAGTGTTCTTTTAAATACCATAGATACTATATCTATTGCATTGGTTACAGATAGTTTACTTATCAGACAAGTTGATCAGGGAGATACTCTTTATTTTCATAGTGATACTCTTAAAATCATTATGGATACAAATTTCGATTTTAAAGAGTTATTTGCTTTTGAACATTGCAAATTTTATAGATCAGATATGCAAGGTGCTTGTGAGTACGTCTATTATAATCGTAACGACTCTTTACTTACAATGCTTGATAGGCCTATTTTATGGGTAGAAGAATCACAAATGACAGCCGATACTATAGTTTTATTAACAGACGAAAAGAATGCTAAAGAATTATACATGAGACCTAATACTTTTATTGTACAAAATTCAGATACCAATACTAATGAGTTTTTTAATCAGGTAAGTGGTAGGGATTTAGTCGGATATTTTGATAAAAATAAGATATATTATGCTAAAATTGATGGTAATACACGTAGTATATATTATATTTGGGATGAAAATAAAGAGAATAAGAGGAAAAAATTAACTGGTGTTAATATTGGACAGAGTAAGGAGTTGCATTTGTATTTTAAAAAAGGAAAACTTAAGAAGATGTCAGCTATTAAGAGTCCTGAATTTTATATGGATTCTTTACAAAATATCAGTGATGAGGAAAGACAACTGAAAGGCTTTATATACTTGGAAGACGAACGTCCTAAAGGACCCAAGGATATTTACATAAAGAGATTAAAAAATTGATGTTAATATCTCAAACGAATTAGTAACTTTTTTATACTAAGTTGAGAAAAAAGTTGAAAAATAGGTTCTTTTGCTGACATATTGACATAAATAATAGATATGGAATATTAATTGAAAATGACGAGGATTAACTTTAATATATTGAAGAAGATGAAAGATAAAGAAATAAAGAACCAAAACGATAGGTCTAATCAAAAAAATGAAGTCAAGAAAGAGTCGGCTGAAGTCAAAGAAGAATTTACTGAAGTCAAGAAAGAATTGAGACAGGATGATGATATAGAAAAAGATATAAAAGAACAAACGGCAGAAGACAAGATAGAAAATTTAGGTAATAAGTTACAAGAGGTCAACGATAAATATTTACGATTATATTCAGAATTTGAAAATTATAGAAAACGGACTTCCAAAGAAAGAATAGATATTATATCTAATGCAAGTGAGCAGATAATCAAGGAACTTTTACCTGTCGTGGATGACTTTGATAGGGCTTTGAATGCAATGAATAATATAGAGAATGAACAATTGCAACAAACATTAGCAGGAGTTAGTCTAATTTATAAAAAACTTTATTCCATATTGGAAACTAAAGGATTGAAACCAATAAATGCAAAGGGGGAGGTGTTCGATGAAAATTTGCATGAGGCTATTGCACAAATACCTGCAACAAATGAGGAAGAGAAGGGAAAGATAATTGATGAGACAACCAAAGGTTATTATTTAAACGACAAGGTTATACGTTATAGTAAAGTGGTTGTTGCGATGTAGGTAAAACCTTCGCATTACGGACGGTCAAATTAGGGATAGAATGTATCCGTATTTTTATGTTTGTAGTCTAATATAAGAAGAATTATTATGGCAAAAAGAGATTATTATGAGGTGTTGGGTGTCGCTAAGACAGCATCAGAAGATGAATTGAAAAAAGCATATAGGAAGTTAGCACTGAAATATCATCCTGATCGTAATCCAGGGGATAAAGAAGCAGAAGAAAAATTCAAAGAGGCAGCAGAAGCATATAGTGTGTTGAGTGATAAAGATAAACGTGCAAGGTATGATCAATTTGGAGAGGCTGGCTTAGGTGGTGATGGAGGTTTTGGAGCTGATGGAATGGATATGAATGATATTTTCTCTATGTTTGGAGATTTGTTTGGAGGAAGGTCTGGAGGATTTTCAGGTTTTTCAGGATTCTCGGGTTTTTCAGGATTTGGCAGTTCGTCTCGTTCCAACAATTCGCGTAGAGTTAATAAAGGTTCCAATTTACGTATACGTTTAAAACTTACCTTGGAGGATATAGAGAAAGGTGTTGAAAAAAAGATAAAAGTATCTAAATATGTTCCTTGTAAGACTTGTGAAGGCAGCGGTGCAAAGGCAGGAAGTGGTATGGAGACATGTCCTCAATGTCATGGGAATGGATATATTATTCAAACTCAACGAACAATTTTGGGACAAATGCAAACTCAAACAGTTTGTCCTACATGTGGTGGGGAGAGAAAGATTATCAAAGATAAATGTACTGAATGTCATGGAGACGGAATTGTTAAAGGGGAAGATATTATCACCATTAATATTCCGGCAGGCGTACAAGATGGTATGCAATTGTCTTTCGGAGGGAAAGGAAATGCAGGGGCACGTAATGGTATTGCTGGCGATTTAATTGTATCTATTGAGGAATTACCTCATGAACAGTTTGAACGCAATGGCAATGATATTTGTTTGCAAACATACATAACATTTCCCGAAGCAGTCAATGGTACTACCATTGAAGTACCCACATTATCTGGTAAAGTTAAGTTTAAGATAGAACAAGGTATGTATAGTGGGAAGATTTATAGGCTTAGAGGAAAAGGCTTACCGGAGTTTCAAAATCCTTATACAAGAGGTGATTTACTTGTTAGAGTAGATGTGTGGGTTCCGAAGAGTACAACAAAACAAGAAAGAGAAGTTTTGGACAAATTGCAAAGTTTTGAAAGCTTCAAGCCAAAGCCTACATCTAAAGATAGGAGTTTTTTTGATAAAATGAAAGATATGTTTTCTTGACTTATATAATGAGTTTTGAAGATAGAATGCTATAGAAATATATCTTGAAAGTGTAAGTATAGGCACATTGTTTATGAAAATAAATAATGTGCCTATACCTTTGGAGTTATTTTTGCATTTTGAGAAGAATACATAATAAAGGTTTAAGGTCAAAAAAGAATTTTTTTTTAGTTTGAGATTAATTTATCTAAGTGTGACTTTATTTTGGAGAGAGTAGTATTTGATTTTATTGATGATACAAGGCAGTTGATGTTGATATAAGAGAGAAACTGTCTATGAAATAATACTCATTAGTAGTTAGGAAAGATAATGTAAATACTCAGATCTGGGTATTTACATTGCTGTTTTATTTTTTTAACTTTGCAAACTCAAAAAATATTACGATGAAAAAGTTTTTTAAATGGTGGCATAAGTGGGTAGGACTTGTCTTCTCAGTATTTGTTATACTGTTTAGTATTAGCGGAATAGTGATGAATCATCGTAGTTTATTTTCTTCAATAGATATATCTCGTTCGTTTTTGCCATCAAACTACACAATAAAAAATTATAACAATGGAGTAATAAAAGGTACGTTGCACTTTTCCAAGGATTCTTTACTATGTTATGGTGCGGTTGGATGTTTTATTGTAGACAAGAGTTTTAATATTTTGACAGATTGTAATGATGGATTAGATAAAGGGGTGGATAATCGTAAGGTATGTCATATTGTCAGAGACGATTATGGACATATTTTTTGTAATACACTAAATGATGTGTTTATTCTGGATACGATTTTGAGAAAATGGCAGAAAATAAAGTTAAGTTGGGATGGAGAACGATTATCTGATGTCGTTACCAAGGGTGATACCCTTTTTGTATTGTCTAGGTCATATGTTTATGAATTAGTTTTTCCGTACAACAAAAGCAAACGAATAGAAATTAAAGTACCATACAATTATAAAAAAGAAATTACATTGTTTAAAACAGTATGGATGTTGCATAGCGGGGCATTATTTGGGAAAACTGGTAGAATTGTGGTAGATATCCTAGGAATGATACTTATTCTCCTATCTATCACTGGTATTATTTATTTCTTTTTACCGTATGGTATCAGAAAACGAAAAAAGATGTTGAAAAAAAATAAATATCAAATCAAGATACTGAAACTTAATTTTAAATTGCATAAAGGGATAGGACTGTATCTAATACCATTTATAGTTTTACTAGTATTTACAGGAATGTGTCTTCGTCCTCCTTTAATGATACCTCTTGTCCTAAATTCTACTCGTCCGCTTAAATATACTCATTTGGATCAATCTAATCATTTTCATGATAAATTGAGAGCTATTCGTTGGGATGGGGATAGTAATTCTTGGCTTTTATCCACCTCAGAGGGTTTTTATAGAGTCAAGGACTTGGAAAAAGACACTGCAAATAAGATTAATTCAAATATTAGTGTATCTCCTATGGGTATTAACGTATTTGAGCAGAATGAAGATTCTACATGGCTTATTGGTTCGTTTGTCGGCATGTTTGTTTGGGACATTCAAAAGGATAAAATTACTGATTATTTTACGCATAAAGCATACAAAAAAAATAAAGGCAGACCTATAGGACGTAATATGATAAGTGGATTTAGTAAAAGAGAAGACGGCAAAGATATTATTTTTACTTATGATAGAGGAGCATTGACAATGTTGCCACAAAATGATACCATACTGAAAAAACAACCAATGTCCTTGTGGAATTGTGCATTGGAGGTACATTCCGGTCGCTTGTATTTTACGTTTTTTAGAGCAATAAGTGATTTGTTTATTTTTTTATCAGGTTTGGCTTCACTGTTAATACTTATTTCAGGATTTTTGATTATACGTAAACGAAAAATAAAACAACAAAAAAAAGATTTTTTACATGGTGATGCTAAATAAAATAAAAATGATAAAAATAATAGGAGCTATCTTCTCACTTGCCTTTGTATTTTGTTCGTGTGAGGGAATATTTTCAAATATTTATGATACTCAAGTGAAAAATGAAGACGATGATAAATTAAAAAATGTATATGGTTTTACTTCATATGATGCTAAAACACGTAGAGGAACACTATATCTCAATTTATCTGAATTTGATAGATGGATTTACTTATCATTTGAGGATAAACGGATAGATACTGTTATGATTCCTAAAACTTTGACGGGAGAATGGGACAATAAAAGTGGTATTCATTATCATTATGTGAATGGCTTAAATTTTTCTTTGGATAGTGTAGTTAAAACCGATACACAAAAGGATCCGAAGAAGTGGGATATTGCATTGCACAAATACGAAGGCAAAGTAAATGGAGGAGTGTTAGAGACATCATATACTTCATTGGATGAATTACCTCCAACTGCAGAAAGTTTTGATTTGTTTGATTATACACCTGATCAATGGATTGATACTCTTGTGATGACGGATATTGGTGGTATGTTAAATTATTATGTGGGATATCAGTACATTCAGTGTAGCAAAGTTTTATCTAATTGGCTTGTTATGAATATTACTAATCCTCCTCCGACATATACGCCATCCAATAGGGTATATATTGTACGTTTGTCAAATAATAAAAAAATTGCATTGCATTTTGATAATTATATGTCTCCAAGTGGGACAAAGGGTTTTGTAACTATTAGTTTTATTTACCCTTATTAAATTACAAATTATGAAAAGGACTCTATTACATACGATATTGTTACTTTTAACTATTAATTCGTTTTCACAAAAAGTCTTGCGAGGAGTAGTAAAAAATGAGAATGGTGAAGTATTAGTCGGTGCCAATGTTTGCTTATCAGAAGATAATACAATAGGGACAACAACAGATACAACCGGGAGTTATGTTTTGACTCTAAATTCAGAATATAATGGAAGGATTCAGGCAAGTTATATTGGCTATATTACACAGTTTAAAAATATTACTATTAATCAAGGATATCAAAATAAGCATTATCTAAATGATAATAAAGAATATCAAAATAGTGATAGTAATGGTGTACTTGTTATCAATTTTCAATTGAAAATGATTGCAACTGATCTATATCAGGTGGTTATTACAGGTACAAGAACGCCAAAACTACTCAGTGAGTCACCAATTCAGACGCGTTTAATCACGGCTGCTGATATTGAAAAGATGGTTGCTAATGATATTACTGATGTTTTGCGACAGGAATTGCCTGGTGTTGAGTTCTCTTATGCAATGAATCAGCAGGTTAATATGAATCTGTCTGGTTTTAGTGGACAAAGTATTTTGTTTTTGATTGATGGAGAAAGACTTTCGGGAGAAACGATGGACAATGTTGATTTTCAACGATTAGATATGAACAATGTAGAACGTATAGAGATAGTTAAAGGGGCGGCCTCTGCTCTTTATGGTTCTGCTGCAACAGGTGGGGTTGTAAATATCATAACAAAGGAAAATTCGAATAATCCTTTAACTATTGGATTAAATGCTCGTTATGGCAGCAATGAAGAAAAAAAATTGGGATTGAATGTTGGATTGAATAAGAAAATAATTCATAATATGTTTTCCATACAGCATACAAGTATTGATACCTATGGAGTACCTTATAACGCAGAAAACGATTTTAATAACGTATATGGTGGAAGCACGTGGAGTGTTAAAGATAAGTTTGTGATAAATCCTTTGAATAATATGAGGATTACTGCACGTGCCGGTTATTTTTTTAGGGAGCGTTTGTACAATGAGGATATTCCCGATAGATATCGTGATTTCAATGGTGGAATTAAAGGTAGATGGGATATAAATGAAAGAAATGATATGGAGATTTCCTACAATTTTGATCAATATGATAAAAGTGATTACATAAAACTGACAAATAGAGATATAAGGGATTATTCCAATGTGCAAAATAGTGTAAGAGGAATGTATAGTCATACATTTACCGGCAAAAATAATATCCTGACTATTGGAAGTGATTTTATGCACGACTATCTTTATTCATATCAATTCAAAGATGGAGCTAAAAAACAGTATACCTCGGATGTTTTTGTTCAATATGATTGGAATATAAATAAGTATATAGAACTTGTTTTAGCACTTCGATACGATTATTTTTCTGACGGACAAAATAATCATCTAACTCCAAAGCTTTCTATGTGTTACCATATCTCCCATTTCACTATTAGAGCTGGTTATGGTAGTGGTTTTCGTTCACCAAGTCTCAAAGAAAAATATATGGACTTTGATATGATGAGCATTTTTAATATAAAAGGAAATCAAGATTTGAAAAGTGAAACTTCGCATAACTTCAATCTGTCTTCAGAATACACTTACGATATTTATAATTTTACTATAGCAACATATTACAATTTATTGCAAAACAGAATTACTACTTCTGCATTGAAAAGTGATCCATTGACAGATAAAAGTTATGTTCAGTACATGAATATTGAGAATATGAATGTTTATGGGATGGAACTGACAGCACAAATTCGTTTTCCTTTTGGATTGAATAATAAATTGTCATATTGTTATACCAAAGAAGAAATCAAACAAGTGGGGACTTTAACTCCTTATGCTCCTGTACGACCTCATACACTAATATTGGGAATAGATTATGACAAGCAATTTAATAAATATTATGCTTTGAATCTTGTATTGAACACAAGAATATTGTCAAGTGTAAATAATGACAAATATAATGTACAAACAAAAACTTTTACAAATGTAAAATATCCTGCTTATATGATGTGGAAATTGTCTTTGTCACAAAGATTTTTAAAAAAGATAAAGTTGACTTTCACGATTGATAATTTGTTGGATTATAGACCCAATCCGTATTATTTTAATTCGCCTACAACGATTGGGAGGAGTTATTTGATCGATTTAAGTGTTAATTTATAGAAAATATTCTATTTCAAATAGAAATAAACTCATAGATATATTTATGAATATATAAAAATTATGGGCTTATAATACTAATTCAGAAGATTGTTCATTAGGAAATTTTCTTAAAAAGTTCAATCGTGTCGTCGGATTGTTATATTTTTGTAACTAATTTCCGGGGAGAAATATGATTATGAAAAAAAGTGGGTTTAAAATAGAACATAAAATAGGCATTGTTGCCATTGTATGTCTTTTGTTAGGTGGATTGATAGCATTTATTTATATGTATTTGAATGGTAATGAGATTCTTATTTTCCCAACTTCGGATAATAAAGTGTACCAGTTGAGTAGTAGGTCTAGGGTAGAAAATAAAACTAATAAAACGCAAAATAAAACTAAGCGATTTAGCATCTTTAATTATTATTACCAACAAAATGGTAAAATTGTTGAAAAAGAAGTACAGAGAATGGATTCATTACCTGAGTTAAATAAGGAAGGGTATCATAGGATAGTAAGAACAAGTAATGAAAATATTATTTTGGATTTAAATACTTGTGATACGTTTGATTTGCAGATGATAAGAGGTATTGGACCTGTTTATTCAAGACGGATATATAAGTATAGGGAGAAATTAGGTGGCTATGTGTCGGTATCTCAATTGAGAGAGATTTATGGAATAGAAGAAGAAAAATACCAGAGCATAAAAAAGAATTTTATTATAGGAGAAAAGAAAATCCGTAAAGTGAATATAAATTCAATGAATGTTAAAGAACTTGCTGCACACCCTTATATTGATTGGTATTTGGCGAAGGAGATTATCGTTTTTCATCAAAATTATGGCGAATTTACCGATATAAACCAGCTAAAAGCGGTACACCTTATGAATGATACAATATTTGATAGATTGAAGATGTATATTGAATTGTAAATATATAATATAGATTTTCGGATATGGGGTGGGTTATTTTGAAATAAAAGTATTGTTTCGGTTGGAACATTGTATACTGTAGCAGCTATAAAATAAAAGTATTGTATTATTACTAATATTTTTACAAAATACAATGTCGCAAAATCAAAGTCAAGAAAGAATCTTTTCTTTCTTGACTTTGGTAAAATTTTTTTTGAAAAGAATTTTTTGTTTTGTGATATTATAAAATTTCTGTTTTCTTTCGTAGACATCAGTCATAATATCCTAAAACAGCTACCAATGAGTACATGATCTTTTCCTTATATCCTAAAAATTCTTTAAAAAGAGTATTTTTGTAAACATGAATAAAGCATACTAAGACCATATAGTAAAAATATCTATATTGGTTACAGTATGCTGATTATAGATTTTGCAAATTTTTTATTTTTCCACGAAGACTATAAAATCCCATTCAGCAGGATTTCCAACCCCAACACTTGGAGTGTACAAATATACGGCAATGCGTTTTTTAGAATTAAGATAGAATCGTTGAAATTCTTCTTGTTTAGACACAGTATTCCAAATTTGTTGCAATATTTGTTCGTTCTGGATTTGGATATATGCTCCTTGTTCGTTTATAAGACCAATTTTATTTATTCCTGGATAAGGCAAATACATTTTATTACATAGGCCTTTATTAAATTTGTTAGGATGAAATAATTCTCCGCATCCCATCCATATAATATCACCATAGAAAAGCATGTTGTTAGTATCATTATAATACAATTTTATCTGTCCAAAATCACAGGCAGGAACATAATGTGCAAGGAAAGGAATAGTATCGGTATCATGAATCTGATTGCTTATATGTTGTGTAGTATAACCTTCGTAATTGAAGGTTAAATAATCTACTTTCATTGTCAGAATTTCATTATTCATACCAGTTAAAGAGTCTCCGTTTTGCCAATCATCGTTATTTTGATTATTGATATTTGAATTAAGTATTTGCAGATGTACAGTGTTGGAAATGCCTATATTAAAGGTTATATTATATTGAAAAGCAAATTTGTCTACACACGAAACTACCATACTCAAGTATTTATTAAATTGAATTTCATCAATACTAGTTAGCATTGATTCCAAATTTGAATATTGTTTTGAGTTTCCTTTGTCTGAGTTTGTTTGATAAGTTTGGTGAGTGATGAGAGTAAAATCGGTAGCATCTTTGAACTCGTTTATCCATTGTTTGAAAATTTCTTTTGCTATTTGGAAACTATTGGAACTAACAGACAAAGTGGCATTTGAAATTAATGGTTTGGTGAGAGTATCTTCTGTATAGATATACAATACTTTTGTTATGCCATTTTCTGTCTTTGACAGATATCTGTTTGACTGTTGGAAGTCTTTTTGTTTTAGGATATAACCTTCATCTTCTGCTTTTTTTATGGCGTCATTTATCGTTTGACCGATACAATATTTGGTTAACGTGAATTCATTGTAAACACTAATAGAACTAGCTTTGTTCGTGTACTCTTCACTTTCTTCATTGCATGCAATAAAGATCGGTGAAACGAACAATATTACCACAATAAGTAGCATAAATCTTTTATTTGTTCTCATTTAATTCTCCCTTTTTCGTGTCGGGTACAACTTTTAAGTATTAGTAAAATAATCAAATTTTAACCTATCTAATATTAAGACAAAGAAAGAACAAAAATATTGCACGTAATGGATAATGAAAATACAACAATTATATAAATTTATTGCAATTCATAATAGTAAAACTTTCTTATTTCTTTTTTTAAAAAGTTCTCATCAAGTTGGTCGCTTGCCTCGTGTATTCCTTTGATTTTCCCATCCTTATAAAGTATATTTATCTGATGATCATTAAAAGAATATGCCCTATTGTGCATTTGACCTGTTGTAGAAAAATATTTTTTTATTTGTTCAAATGAAAATCCTTGAGATTTATGTAAATCAAACAGCAAATTGTATCGTTCGTTTAACTCTTCATCGGAGTATTGTTCGGATTTAATATACATTTTCCCAATATTGCGATTCATAAGTGATGATGCAAGAAAAGAGAGAATGTTGTCATTATGACATGTCCATGTTTTAACTGCACTCCATATATCAGTATCATCCAAAAGAATGAATTTATCCAATGCTTGTTCGTTGTGAATATCTTGTGGACCGTTTTCTAGAAAATAATATAAATTACTGCTTATTGGAAATTGATTAAGATTTAATTTTTTTATTGAAGCCAAGTCCTTTGCTCGCTGTAAAATATTTCTAAGTAAGCAGTCTGCACCCACAACGGTCTTGTGCATGTATACTTGCCAGTACATTAGACGGCGGGATATAATAAACTTTTCTATACTATATACACCCTTTTCATCAATAACCAATTCATCCTTGTAAACGGCAAACATATTCATTATTCTTTCTGTACCAATAACTCCTTCACTGACCCCTGTAAAGAAACTGTCTCTTGTGAGGTAATCAAGTCTGTCTATGTCTATTTGAGAAGAAACAAGTTGATGTAAAAATCTTTTTTGATAAGAATTATTAAAGATAGCAATAACTTCTTTTCCACAATCCAATCTTTTCATTATTAATTCTGAAATTTCCTCATGATGACATTGAAAAAAGAAATTCTCTAAACAATGAGAGAATGGCGAATGTCCCGCATCATGTAGTAGAATTGCCTTGACTGTTGCATCATACTCAGTCTCTGTTATCTCATATCCCTTTTGTCTTAGGCTATTTAAAGCTTTAGTCATCAAGAACATGGCTCCTATAGAGTGGGAAAAACGAGTATGTTCGGCACCAGGATAGATCAGATTGCTTAGCCCTAATTGTTTTATTCGTCTTAAACGTTGTATGTATGGACTTTGAATAAGATAATAAATACTTTCGGATGGTAAATTAATAAATCCGTATACAGGATCATTGATTATTTTTAGTTTATTTGCCATCTTTTTACTTGGATCAAGTATTCAACATTAAAATACTATATGATATTTTGTTTCAATGTCTAACTGATAGACATCATTCACTGCTACCAAACGTATTTTATAGAAATAGCAAAACCTCTTCCATAGAAGCCTGAAGCAGGAATTAATTCAAATCCTGGGGTCCAATCTAAAGCTAAACTTAAAGGTATATCATCGGGAAAATGCCACTCTATACCCACAGTAGCATTGATGCCAAGTCCGAAATCTGCCTCATTATGTCCATCCTCCCACATGCCAATAGATGCACCTAAACCATAATATAAATGAAGACTTGATTTTATTTCTTGATTCCATTCATATAGTCCGGTAGCACGAAATCCGGATTGATGAAAATCAAATACACCCTCCATACTGTTAATACCTTCATATTTTTTAATGTTAAAACCATAATCCCATACTCCGCTTTTGACACCTACTCCCCAATTTTGAGCGTTGGCAACTAATGTTGCTAACACTATCATCGTTATTATGCAAAATTTTTTCATTCTTAACATTTGTTTATTTAATTTTGAATTACAAAGATATGCAAAATTTTATTTTAAAATAATATTTTTTGGCATTTTTTTTGATGCAGTCCAGTTATTTTATATATCTTTGCGGGTATATATATGAATATATGAATGATGTGTAACAAACAATTTAGATAATGCAGAATAATGGGATAATCAAATTATGAAATATTTTTATTGCTTATTTGGTTGGATGTTGTAAGTCACGAATTATTAAAAGTAATATTTGTATTAACCTAATAAAATTTGAAAATTATGAGTTTAAAAGGAACGCAAACAGAGAAAAACATTTTAACGTTTTTCGCAGGTGAAAGTCAAGCAAAGAATCGTTACACTTTCTTTGCCAAGCAGGCTAAAAAAGAGGGCTATGAGCAAATAGCAAGTCTATTTATGGAAACAGCATTGCAGGAAGAAGAGCACGCTAAGATGTTGTTTCGTATGTTGGAAGGTGGGGCTGTAGAGATAACTGCTAAATATCCGGCTGGAGTGATTGGAAATACAAAAGAAAATTTGAAGGCAGCAGCAGGAGAGAACGAAGAGTGGACAGAGGGATATCCTAATGGAGCGAAAGTTGCAGAAGAGGAAGGATTTCCTGAAATAGCGAAGAAATTTCGTTTAATAGCCAGTGTTGAAAAACGACATGAGGAGAGATATTTGAAACTTTTATCAAGATTAGAAAAGGAAGACGTATTTTGGAGTGAAGAAGAGCAATGCTGGGTTTGTCGTAACTGTGGGTTCCGTTTTAAGGGGAAAAAGGCTCCTCAAATTTGTCCTTGTTGTGACCATCCTTTAGCTTACTTTGAAAGAGAGGCAACAAACTATTAAAATGTTTTAAAGTCTAACTTTGAATATCTTAGACGGTGATACCAAATATGGATTATCACCGTCTCTTTTTTATCTCATGTACCTAAATATTATTAATTAAAAATGTATATTATTGAGAAAAAATATAAAATTGTGAAGATTTTTCAACGATTTCACGCTTTATATTAAAAAAATGTGTAACTTTGCAATCGCATTTGCGGTTCTTTTGCTTTTGGTAAAGGATTAAAAGGGAAACAGGTGAGAATCCTGTGCAGGCCCGCTACTGTATTCTCCAAAGACGGCAATAGTATATTGAGCCACTGTAAGATATGACCTATAACATATAAATGGGAAGGCACTATTGTAAGGGAGTAAGTCAGGAGACCTGCCGGAAATGTTAGATTGTTGATTATCTTCGAGGAAATAGGGTAATGGCATTGTTGTTTGTTATTTTTTTATTTTTTAAATACTTTTCTTCGAGAATGATTGATCATCTGAAATTATTGTGTTTGGAATAACAATTTTTTTAATAATGAAAGATATGAAGAAAAGTATTTTTATTTTGTGTGGTTTATTGGTTTCTACCTTTGTTATGGCACAATACAATGGTGAAACAAAGGGTAAGGATCCTAAAGCTATAAGTAAAGAAGATGCTTCTATTATTTCCTGGGCGAAAGGAATAGAATTGAATCGTAAAAGTAACGTTACATATGGTAGATATTACGACGCAATAGGCAAAGCCGATACTACGAATTTAGTCTGTGTGAGTTTGGGAAATGGAGGTATTGCAGTAGCAACATTTGATCGCCCAATAATCAATGGAAATGGTTTCGACTTTGTTGTATTTGAGAATGCCTTTGACACAACTTTTATGGAGCTCGCTTTTGTTGAGGTTTCTTCTGATGGAGAACATTTCTTCCGTTTCCCTTCCATAAGTACAGCAACCTCAGCTAAAGTAACACAAACAAGTTCTCGCTATTACAATTTGGCTGGTCGCCATTTATACAAATACGGCGAGGCTTTTGATTTGTCAGAATTGGAAGAGAATGCGATGCTGGATAAAAATAATATTCGTTTTGTTCGTTTGGTTGATGTATTGGGTGGTGTAGATAAGGATTCTCAAGGAAATACTATCTACGAATATGATGAAAATACGTATATAAACTCATCTGGTTTTGATTTGTCGGGTATTGGTATCATTAATGGAGGAGAAAAATATAAAGTTGCAGATATGGAAGGATTACTATCGCAAACCAATACTTACGAGTTAGCTTCTTCAACAAATAAAGATGAAGATGTTACTGCAACAATTAAGACAAAGAATTATAGTAGTGAAGGTCTGTATTTTAAGGGAGTAGCACTTTTGGGTAATGGTTATGAGATGGCGATGGGTTGGGGACCGTCTAACGTGTCTGATACATCTGTTATGAAAGCTACTGATGTTAGTGGTAAGGGATGGAATAATAGTTTTTATGTCGCTGCATCGATGGCTGGTGTTGATGGATTAAATACAGGTTATTTACAGGCTTATTATTCTAATTACAATACTGAGGAGCATAATACTGTAACTGCAATTAATGGCAATGAGTTTTATCCTATTGGAGTTTACGTTGCCCAAAGTTTATCTTCATTTGATTATGTTTCCTCTACGTCGCAAGCAGACTTGTGGTTTAAGATAGTTGCTGTCGGTTATGATGGGCATAATAATGTGACGGATTCTATGGAAGTTTATTTGAGGGATGCTCGTGAAAATGGTATTGGTAATTTTAGGGATTGGAGATATTTAGATTTGGTACCACTTGGAAAGGTTGCTAAGGTACAATTTATCGTTAAGAGCAATGATGTGTTAGATTATATTCCGACTTACATGTGTATGGATAATTTTGTTTATAGCGAAGTTAAAGGTAGTGGTATAGATGTGTTATCTAATAACGGTAATGCAGTGGAAGTGACTATTTATCCTAATCCTGCAACAGAGTTTGTAACGATTAATACGTCTAAAAATGCAAATGTGAGAATTATGGATATACAAGGTAGGGTAGTTTATTCACAAGACCGAATTAATGGCTCTATACAAGTCAATAATTTGAAACAAGGAACATATATCGTTAATATAATATCAGATGGTAGTGTAGTTACGAAAAAACTTATCGTAAAATAGTATCATTGAGGAAAGTGTTTTTTTATTTCATTGGACTCTTTCGTAAAAATTTTTACGGAAGAGTTTTTTTGTTGTCTCATTTTAATGAATTGTTGTCCCACTTTAATATTATGATGTGGGATAATAATTTAGTTGATTGTCAAGAAGTGGATACATGTCTATACATTTGCTATGACAATTTGAATATGAGATATTAAATTTTATAGGCTAAATAAATAAAAGGTGGGATTGTTAGAGCTTTTGAGATATATGATATGCCACATAAATGAATGAATTGAGTATAATAACTATTTCTTATGTCATTTTGTCATAATAGTTTTGCTGGCATATAGTTTGAAAGTTTCCTTTTCAAGGTAAGACTCATGGTGTAAATATGGGTTAGAGTAGTTGATAGAAAAAGTAATTAATTTAAAAAAAAGTATAAAACAATGGGAAAAATAATTGGAATAGATTTGGGGACGACAAACAGTTGTGTGGCTGTTATGGAGGGAAATGAAACTGTCGTTATAACTAATAATGAAGGTAGAAGAACTACTCCTTCGGTTGTGGGATTTGTAAAAGGTGGTGAAAGAAAGATAGGAGATCCTGCTAAAAGACAAGCAATAACTAATCCGCAGAATACTGTTTATAGTATAAAGAGATTCATGGGTATGAATTTTGATGGTGTCCAAGAGGAGATAGTTCATGTTCCTTACAAAGTAGTGAAAGGAGACAATAATACACCTCGTGTAGATATTGATGGGAGGATGTATACTCCGCAGGAAATTTCGGCGATTATTTTGCAGAAAATGAAAAAAACTGCAGAGGATTACTTAGGAACGTCTGTCAATGAGGCTGTTATTACGGTACCTGCTTACTTTAATGATGCACAAAGAAAAGCAACAAAAGAGGCTGGTGAGATTGCCGGTTTGAATGTAAGAAGAATTATCAATGAGCCAACAGCTGCCGCATTAGCTTACGGATTGGATAAAAAAGCAGATGATCAAATTGTAGCAGTATTTGATTTGGGAGGAGGAACATTTGATATCAGTATTTTGGAGTTAGGAGATGGAGTGTTTGAAGTAAAATCTACTAATGGAGATACACATCTTGGAGGAGATGATTTTGATAGAAAGATAATTAACTTTATGGCTGAGGAGTTTATGAAGGATCATCCTAACATGGATTTACGGAAGGATCCTATGGCTCTGCAAAGATTGAAAGAGGCAGCCGAAAAAGCTAAAATAGAGTTGTCGTCCTCTACCTCAACTGAGATAAATCTTCCGTATATTACCTCAATTGACAATATCCCTCAACATTTAAATTTGACGTTGTCTAGAAGTAAATTTGAACAGTTGTGTGATGATTTAATAAAAGCTTGTTTGGTTCCTTGTCAAAAGGCATTGGAAGATGCTGGATTGGATAAGAGTAGAATCAATGAGGTAATACTTGTAGGAGGATCTTCACGTATCCCAGCAGTTCAGAAACTGGTTGAAGATTTCTTTGGAAAAGCTCCTAATAAGTCAGTTAATCCTGATGAAGTTGTAGCTA
Organism: Bacteroidales bacterium; assembly: GCA_052170555.1. Classification (GTDB taxonomy): domain Bacteria; phylum Bacteroidota; class Bacteroidia; order Bacteroidales; family P3; genus Scybalousia_A. Next base: position 52,212 of record JBQNAI010000013.1, read on the forward strand.
TAGGTGCAGCAATACAAGGAGGTGTATTGACAGGAGAGGTAAAAGACGTGTTGTTGTTAGACGTTACTCCATTGTCTTTGGGTATTGAGACTTTAGGTGGGGTGATGACAAAATTGATTGAAGCAAACACTACAATTCCTACTAAAAAATCGCAGGTTTTCTCTACTGCACAAGATAACCAACCGTCAGTTGAAATCAATGTGTTGCAAGGAGAAAGAGCACGTGCAACAGATAATAAATCTCTTGGTAGATTCCATTTGGATGATATTCCTCCTGCAAGGAGAGGTGTTCCTCAAATAGAGGTTACATTTGACATAGATGCTAATGGAATACTGAATGTTTCAGCTATGGACAAGGCGACAGGCAAACAACAATCCATAAGAATAGAAGCATCAAGTGGTTTGTCTGACGAAGAAATAAAGAGAATGAAAGCAGATGCAGAGGCACACGCCAATGAAGATAAAAAATTAAAAGAAGAACAGGATAAAATCAATGCAGCAGACAGCATGATATTCCAAACAGAGAATTTCTTGAAAGATAACGGAGATAAAGTTCCTGCAGATAAGAAGTCTGAGATTGAGAATGTTTTGAAGGATTTGAAAGAATCTCATTCTAAGAGGGATATTACAGGCATAGATAAAGCGACAGAAAAGTTGAATAATATACTTCAAACTGTTAGTCAAAATATGTATCAAGGTGATAAACAGGGACAACAAAATGCTAATTCAAATTCTGATATAAATAGTCAGCAATCAAATCAAAATGTTCAAAGTGGAAGTGATGCTGCAACGGATACTGATTTTGAGGAAGTGAAGTAAAAGTGCTAACAAACACTAATTAAAAACAAGTAAATCCCAGTAACATAATAAGTTGCTGGGATTTGCTTATTTCTTAATAATAATTAAATCTTGTCGTTTTTAATCGTTTTTTATGCTTATATTTGTACCATATTTGTGCCGCGACTTAATGGGAGATAAAGTGCGACTTAATTTAAAAGATAGATTGATAATAAAATAGATACAAATAGTATGGCAAGTGTAAAATTTCAAATAGAACCATTATAGAGTTGTTTATAGGAGTTTTTATGCAATAGGCTTTCCAAGCAATTCTTATGGGTATGCGTTGTGCAATCCATACTTCAAAGGGTGTTTCCTCCTTCCGATGTGTTGTACATTCCCTATTTTCAGAACAAATCAATCTGTTTGAAGGTTTTATGGACTATCTCAGTTTGCTTACAATAAGCCCTGAGTAGGAGAAAAAAGCTGCACTGATACTTAACTCGATTAATAATATCAAAAAGTCAAGATTTTTTC
>JBQNAI010000014.1:0-42409 GCA_052170555.1 Bacteroidales bacterium
CTAACAACCTTTTTAATTACACTAACAAACATTTCAATCATACTAACAACCTTTTTAATTACACTAACAAACATTTCAATCATACTAACAACCTTTTCAATCATACTAACAACCTTTTTAATTACACTAACAACCTTTTTAATTACACTAACAACCTTTTTAATCATACTAACAAACATTTTAATTATGGGAACTAAATTTTTTATTATGGGAACTAAATTTTCCGACACCTCAATTAAATTGGAATAGACCCGGGTCTACTTTCCAGATACACCCAGGTCTATTTGCAAGCAGACCCAGGTCTATTCCAATTTAATTGAGGAACTAAAAAAACTAATCCCGAAACGGCAACGACTATTTGAAGAACTGCAACAACCAATTGAAGAGAGAAAACGACTATTTAAAGAACGAAAACGACTATTTAAAGAACGAAAACGACTATTTGAAGAAAGAAAACGACTAATTGAAGAAAGAAAAGGATTAATTGAGGAGAGAAAAGGACTATTTGAAGAACGGCAACAACCAATTGAAGAGAGAAAGCGACTATTGAAAGAAAGAAAACGATTAATTGAAGAAAGAAAGGGATTATTTGAAGAACTGCAACGACTATTTAAAGAAAGAAAACGATTATTTGAAGAAAGAAAGCGATTAATTGAAGAAAGAAAGCGACCAATTGAGAAAAGAAAAGGACTATTTGAAGAACGGCAACAACTATTTGAAGAAAGAAAACGACTATTTAAAGAAAGAAAACGATTAATTGAAGAAAGAAAGGGATTATTTGAAGAACTGCAACAACTATTTAAAGAAAGAAAGCGACTATTTAAAGAAAGAAAACGATTAATTAAAGAAAGAAAAGGATTAATTGAGAAAAGAAAAGGACTATTTGAAGAAAGAAAAGGACTATTTGAAGAAAGAAAAAAATGAATTATTAAAACAAATAAAATTATGGCATTATCGTACAAAATAACAAAACAACTTGTTAGTGTTAATGGCAAAAAACAACAAAAATTCATTGCCAGAATAGCATCGGCTCCTATTGTGGAATCGGACGAATTGAGCGAAAGAGTGGCCAAACTCTCCACCTTTGCAAAAGCGGAAACAACGGCGGTACTTCAACTCGTAGGCCAAACAATGAAACAACTGGTAACCTACGGTTGCAGCGTAAGACTGGAAGGTATCGGAATCATTAGACCCACAATCTCGGCAAAAGCCGTAGACACATTACAAGAATGCAATGCCAAGACCATAAAAGAAGTGCATCTTAGACTGATTCCCGATAAAGAACTGTTAAACGAATTGAAAAACGCCCCTATCAGATGCTTCCACAAAGGAACTTATGAAACGGGTGACTATTTTCAAAACGGATGCGTAAGGGATGCAACGGAAGATGAAAAAAAAACAAAAAAAGAAAATCTCAAAATAATATTTTTCCTTAACACATAAAAAATCTTTAACACAATGGAACAATGTAATTCAAACAATAGAATAAAAAAAATCTACATCACAGCCGACAATCCGAATATCAAAGTCGGTATGAAACAGGTGATACTTACAAATACGGTTATTGAGGGCAAACATTTTGCCAATCCTCCCGTTAATATTTACGATACGAGCGGTGTGTTCGGCGATGAAGATTACAAACACGATGTTAAGCAAGGAATACCCCGTATTCGTGAACAATGGCACAAAGAGGATGATAATTTCGTGCAATTAGAAAAATTCACTTCCGAGTATACAAACCAACAATTGCAAGATAAAGCCATCCAAAAAATAGCTTTCCCGATAACATATATGCCTAAAAAAGCAAAGAAAGGTAAAGCTTTTACTCAAATGGCCCTTGCAAAAAAAGGTATTATAACTCCCGAAATGGAATATATAGCTATTCGCGAAAATTTGGGCTTGACAAACCTTGCCTCTCATAAGGATGAGACACAAATTTCAAATACTAACAAAGATTGCAACAACATAACAAATACGAATTTGGGTTCAGATGCTCAATCCAATATGCCGTATCGTATTACAGCCGAGTTTATTCGTCAGCAGGTTGCTGCCGGAAGAGCCGTTATTCCTTGCAATCCCAATCATCCCGAGGCGGAACCGATGATTATTGGAAGCAAGTTTTTTGTTAAAATCAATACCAATATCGGCAACTCCGCATTGGGCTCATCAATAGAGCAAGAGGTGGAGAAAAGCATCTATTCTGCCCGACTTGGTGGCGATACCCTAATGGATCTTTCAACGGGCAAGCATATCCATCAAACGCGGGAATGGATTATTCGCAATTGTCCGGTGCCTATGGGAACGGTGCCTATGTATCAAGCACTGGAAAAAGTCAATGGCAACGTGTACGAACTGACTTGGGAAATGTACCGCGACACTTTAATAGAACAATGCGAACAAGGTGTAGATTATTTTACCATTCATGCCGGATTATTGAAACATTTATTGCCATCTATTAAAAAACGTTTGACAGGTTGCGTATCACGGGGAGGAAGTATTATGGCCAAATGGATGAAAGAACACGATCAGGAGAATTTTCTCTATACTCATTGGGATGAAATATGCGATATATTGGCTCAATACGACGTAGCGGTATCAATCGGGGACGGACTCAGACCGGGTTGTACGCACGATGCTAACGATGAGGCTCAATTTGGCGAATTGAAAGTGATGGGAGAGCTCTGTGCACGTGCGTGGGATAAAGATGTACAAGTACTTATTGAGGGGCCGGGACATGTACCTATGAATAAGATTAAAGAAAATATGGAAAAACAAATAGAATGGTGTCACGGGGCTCCGTTCTATACGTTGGGACCACTGACAACGGACATCGCACCTGCGTACGATCACATCACATCGGCAATTGGTGCGGCAATGATAGGATGGCAAGGTACGGCTATGTTGTGTTATGTAACGCCCAAAGAACATTTGGGTTTGCCCAATAAAGATGACGTTCGCCAGGGAATCATAACCTACAAGATAGCAGCACATGTAGCCGATCTTGCAAAAGGTCATCCTATGGCAAGTATGCGTGACGATGCTTTAAGCAAAGCAAGATTTGAGTTTCGTTGGATAGATCAGTTCAATTTGTCATTGGATCCCGAAAAAGCTATGGAATATTACGGGTTCGAAAAAATCAAACATACACCGTATTGTACAATGTGCGGACCAAACTTCTGTGCCATGAGAATTTCAAGAGAAGTTTCCGACAAAGGAAAAATAATAGAATAATAATTATTATGGAATTTTACGATATAGTGAAGCAATTGCGATGGGACGATATCACCCAAAGCATTTATGCAAAACGAAAGACCGATGTAGAACGTGCATTAAGAAAAGATACTCTTAGTATTGAAGACTTCAAGGCATTGATCTCTCCTGCCGGAGAGAAATATTTGGAACCAATGGCATATATTTCAAGAAAACTTACGCAACAGCGTTTTGGCAAAGTCATTCTTTTATATATCCCTTTATATCTTTCAAACGAATGTAGTAACCATTGTATTTATTGCGGATTCAATCACAATAACAAGATAGCTCGCAAAACCCTCAATGATGAAGAAATATTAGAGGAAATAAAAGTGATAAAATCTATGGGATACGATAACGTTTTATTACTTACTGGGGAGCATCCGCGTATAGCAGGAGCAGATTACATCGAACATGCAATAACGCTTTGTAAAGAATACTTTGCTGCTGTCAATTTAGAGGTTTATCCGATGAGCGTGGAGGAATATAAACGTATGGCTATGGCGGGTTGCAATAGTGTTTATATCTATCAAGAGACTTATAACGAAGATCGTTACAAAATATACCATCCAAAAGGAATGAAAAGTAATTATTACCATCGCCTAAGCACACCGGAACGCATCGCAAAGGCAGGAATGCATCGGTTAGGCATGGGAGCTTTAATCGGTTTGGAAGAATGGCGTACGGAAATGGTATATTTGGCAATCCATTTGCAATTTATGAATAAAAATTATTGGAGAACAAAATACAGTCTCTCGTTTCCGCGTATGCGACCGGCTGCTGGTGGATACCAACCGAACTTCTTGATGAGTGAAAAACAATTTGCACAGGCTCTATGGGCGTTCCGCATATTTGATAACGACGTTGAAATCAGTATGTCTACTCGCGAAACAAGTAATATGCGTGACCATTTTATTACATTAGGTGTTACTTCTATCAGTGCCGGTTCTCATACCGATCCGGGTGGATATGCTCATCCAAACATTGAATTGGAACAATTTCATGTCAACGATGATCGTACACCAAAAGCAATAGAACAAATGATTCGTAACCAAGGATACGATGTTATCTATAAAGATTGGGACTCTTCGTTGAACTAAAAACTGTGTGAAAATGGTTGAAAGAATAAAGTGGCGAAAGAAAAAAATAATATCAAAAAAGAATTTATTAATATGTGAGATTGATATCGTGAATCGCCACTTTATTATTTCATTACAATCAAATGGTACAAAATATAGCAACAACAATATTTTGCAAAATATAAAAATAATATGAATACAAGATGGAACAAGACAATATTATAATCCGAATACAAGATTCTTTATTTGCAATGCAAGATAAGGAATATGCCAAATTTAACAGCAAACTTATTCCCAATATCTCACCTCAAACGATTATTGGCCTTAGAACCCCTTTGCTGAGGAAGGCTGCAAAAGAATTCGCAAAGATGGACAATATCAATCAATTCTTAGATGCACTACCCCATCAGTACTTCGATGAAAACCAATTGCATGCATTTATTATTGGAGAGTATAAAGATTTCAACTGTTGTATAAAGGAGGTTGAAAAATTCTTACCGTATATAAATAATTGGGCAACTTGCGACCAGCTTTCACCCAGATGTTTCAAAAAACATACAATAGAATTGCTTAAATATATTGATACCTGGTTGCAGAGTAAAGAGGAATATACTGTTCGCTTCGCTATAGGTATGCTGTTGCAACATTATCTTGGCGAAAACTTTAATAAAGAGTATTTATACAAAGTTTGCAAAATTAGAACTGATGAATACTATATTAAAATGATGCAGGCGTGGTATGTAGCAACCGCTTTGGCAAAACAGTATGAAAATACTTTAACTGTATTGCAAGAAAAATTATTGGATGTTTGGACACACAATAAGGCAATCCAGAAAGCATTAGAAAGTTATCGCATAACAAAAGAACAGAAAAAATATTTAAGGACATTAAAAATGAAATAATCAAATTATTGTAATACAATAACAGGATTATTAATTATTTCATACTAAAAAAATATAAATTGCATACCCCAAATACAGAAAGATAAAATATAATATCATGCTATCAGATTACGAATTAGAAAGATATCAAAGACAAATCATTCTAACTGATTTTGGAATTGAAGGTCAAGAAAAATTGCTTGCCTCCAAAATTCTTGTTGTTGGTGTCGGAGGACTTGGAAGTGTTGTTGCTTTACATCTCACTGCAACAGGAATAGGCACAATAGGGTTGGTAGAAAAGGATATTGTAAGTCTGCATAACTTACAACGACAAATTTTATATCGCGAAGACGAAATAGGATTACCTAAACTTGATATTGCTATCAATACTCTCCAAAGATTTAATAGAAAAACAAATTTTGTTGCACATAATTGTTTTTTTGAAGAAAACAATGCTGAGGAAATTGCCAAGCAATATGATATCATCATTGATTGCACGGATAATTACAAAGCAAGATTCACAATAAACGATATATGTATAAAACTTAATAAGCCATTTATATACGGTGCTATAGAAGAAACGAAAGGTCAGATGGCCGTATTTAATTACAACCCTCCTTGTGCAAACTATAGAACATTGTTCCCAAATGAAAAAGAATTAGTTACAACAAGTAATAATCCCAAAGGGGTAATAGGAATATTACCATCAATCATTGCCTCATTGCAAGTAAATGAGGTTATAAAAATAATAACAAATATCGGTACAGTAATGAAAGATATATTATTTACTATTGATATTCTTACATTAGATATTCATAAATTTAAATTGCCAGTAAAATAATATTTTATATCCTTTGTATGTATTGAGGTCATTATTACTAAGAATCTACTATTCACATTGTTATATTTAGTAATAGCACAAAGAATTATATTTGTATCAAAGAAATATTCACTACTTTATAACTTCACAACATTGTTTTCTCCTGTCACGCTATCTCAAAATACAAAAACACATTATATTCCTTATAGTAGATAGCGTGTTTTTTATTTTTAGGACAATCTCCTACTAAATATTACCTTCGTACACTTTTATCGCTCTTATATTATTCTGTATCTTTAAATTATAATTGTTTAAAATATCTTTCACTAAACTATCATTGTCTAAAAATGCACTGATATAATGCATTTTTTCTTTCTATCTTCTTTCATTATTCCACATAAGTACTTTCTTTCTATAAATATTTCTATCATTTTTATAACTCATGATGCCATATTTTAATACTTTTACTTATAGGCCTTTTGTTAGAGAATATATTTACACATTGATATAACAAACTAGTACAAAATATAATTCAAAGTTAGTATTCCAACTTCACAAACCACCCTTCCTAATATTTTTTTATTTGAGAATTCATATTTTTTAAATATGAATTCTCAAGATATACTGAAAAAAAACGAAGATAGTTTAAATAAAGCGGAAAATAATCCAATAATAAAACTCCACAAATAAGACTTTTTTAGTGATTTTTAGTAAATATCTTCAGCAAATTAAAATAACAAAATCGGCACCTACACTTCAAATTTTCATCTAAATAATTGAAATTTATAATTTGTAATACTATTTATAATCACCTGAAAATAAAATCTTTGCATTATGGTATATTGTAAATCATAATGCAAAGATACGAAATTGAAAGCAATTCACAACCAGCCCAAATGGATGAGCTTCGAAGAAATGATTGTAAATCATAATGCAAAGATACGAAATTGAAAGCAATTCACAACACACCAAAATGACTTTGCAATTGGTCTTTAATTGTAAATCATAATGCAAAGATACGAAATTGAAAGCAATTCACAACTCCAACAAATCTCTATTCCTTACGTAAAAAATTGTAAATCATAATGCAAAGATACGAAATTGAAAGCAATTCACAACAGTAGTTAGCTGTAATAAATGTGAATGTTGATTGTAAATCATAATGCAAAGATACGAAATTGAAAGCAATTCACAACGCTTGTTAGAAACACTTGGGATGATAGAAAATTGTAAATCATAATGCAAAGATACGAAATTGAAAGCAATTCACAACTAATTACAGTGATGAACATAAAAGGTTTTGATTGTAAATCATAATGCAAAGATACGAAATTGAAAGCAATTCACAACGACGAAGGACTTTCTACTTTAAATACTCAAATTGTAAATCATAATGCAAAGATACGAAATTGAAAGCAATTCACAACAATAGACAGATAGGCAAGATGAAGTTTAAATTGTAAATCATAATGCAAAGATACGAAATTGAAAGCAATTCACAACTTCGTCACTTCCTGCCCCTCACCCTCAGTAATTGTAAATCATAATGCAAAGATACGAAATTGAAAGCAATTCACAACAACGGAACAAAGGTTAACTATTTTAACGAAATTGTAAATCATAATGCAAAGATACGAAATTGAAAGCAATTCACAACCTTACGTTGAAACTATAAAAAAATATAATTATTGTAAATCATAATGCAAAGATACGAAATTGAAAGCAATTCACAACCTATTACCTCTAATTTCCGATACTGTGATAATTGTAAATCATAATGCAAAGATACGAAATTGAAAGCAATTCACAACTGACAACAGTGGTGTTAATCTTTATATAAATTGTAAATCATAATGCAAAGATACGAAATTGAAAGCAATTCACAACTATACCATTGCTTCGCCGTATACTTTGGCGATTGTAAATCATAATGCAAAGATACGAAATTGAAAGCAATTCACAACGCTACCAAATGAAGACAAAAGCATAGATAAATTGTAAATCATAATGCAAAGATACGAAATTGAAAGCAATTCACAACAACAGAACAAAGGTTAACAATTTTAACTAAATTGTAAATCATAATGCAAAGATACGAAATTGAAAGCAATTCACAACGAACCAAAACTTAAGGAAATAAACACAAAAACACGAGTAAAAAGATAAATAAGTCTATGTATATAAAAATTGTATCTAAAAAAACTTCTCTATCCTATTCAAAGAAAATTAATGAAATCATTTAGAAAAAAGTAATATTTACAGATGTATCAAAATTCCCCTTAAAAAGACTAGAAAATTATTATGATAAATCATAAAATAAAAAAATGCAAAATAATATGCCAATAAATCCTACTAACCATAATTTTATATTATTGAAGTGTGAAGGTAAGCATATATTTCAAATAATCAAACATTACGACAAATAGATGTAACAGGTTATACAATCACCGTTATAAGTCAAATCAATAAGAATATTCAAGTGACAGATGACACAACTATAAGAAGCGTTCAAAAAATAAAAAAATCAGAGTGAGAACCTGTTAATATTTAATCAATTTTAACAAAGCATATATATAGCTACACAGATATTTCACTCTGTTAAATCTACCATGAAGTTAAATAAATTACCACAAAAGTCATCTGTTATAATGGAATTAAACAGAAACGAGTTAGAATCTAGCTTTATCCAAAATACAACACTACTCAACTAATACATAAGATTAACAATATAAGGTGGCATTTTAATATAGTAATATGCCACCTTATTTTCTATCAATTATATTTTATGGACAATTCTGTATCGCTAAATACGATAAAATAGTCACCAATAAAATTAAAAGCGATTATCTCTATGGATATTTATGTTATTTTTATCAGTAGATGTAGCTTCCTTATTATCGTTATTACGTCTGCTATCATTAGATCGGTGAACATTATTACGATTATTAGTTGGACGATTGTTTTTTACTCCCGTACGAGGACTTTCAACATATCCCTCTGGTTTGGGTATCAATACGCGGTGCGAAAGTTTAAATTTTCCACTTTGTTTGTCAACACCTATAAGTTTTACACGGATTTTGTCACCTTCTTTCAATACGTCTTCTACATTTTCTATACGTTTCCAATCTATTTCCGTAACATGAAGTAATCCTTCTTTGTTCGGTAAAAATTCAACAAATGCACCATAAGGCATAATAGACTTAACGGTTGCATCATATATCTCTCCGACCTCTGGAATTGTAATAATAGCTTTAATCCTTGCAGCAGCCTTCTCTATACCTTCTTTGTTTGCAGAAGAAATCTCACATACACCATAATCTCCCTTTTCTTCTATCACAATAACAGTTTCAGTATCTTTCTGAAGTTCCTGAATATTTTTCCCCTGAGGTCCTATAACAGCTCCTATGAACTCTTTAGGTATAAACATTGAAATAATACGAGGCACATGTGGCTTATAATCTTCACGAGGTACTGGTATAGTCTCGGTAATAATATTTAATATATGTTCTCTACCACGTTTTGCTTGTGCAAGAGCTTGTGCCAAAATCTCGTATGACAGACCATCACACTTTATATCCATTTGGCAAGCGGTGATACCATCCTTAGTTCCACAAACTTTAAAATCCATATCTCCAAGATGGTCTTCATCTCCAAGAATATCAGAAAGGACAGCCCATTTCCCATTTTTCTCTATCAATCCCATGGCTATTCCTGACACAGGCTTAGTAATTTTTACACCCGCATCCATCAGAGCCAAACATCCAGCACAAACAGTTGCCATAGATGATGATCCATTAGACTCCAATATATCGCTAACAACACGGACAGTATAAGGGCAATCTTCCTCTGATGGTATTACTTGTTTCAATGCCCTCATTGCTAAATTCCCATGTCCTATTTCTCTGCGAGACGTAGACTTGTTTCCTTTGACTTCACCCGTTGCAAATCCAGGAAAATTATAATGTAAGATAAACCTATTAGTTCCTTCAATCATTGCTCCATCTATCGTCTGCTCATCTAACTTTGTACCCAAAGTACATGTTGAAAGTGATTGTGTCTCTCCGCGAGTGAATATAGCAGAGCCATGTGCAGATGGTAAATAGTCTATTTCAGTCCAAATAGGTCTAATTTCCTCCAACTGTCTACCATCCAAACGAATCCTCTCATTCAATACCATATCTCGCATAGCCTCTTTGTGTATATCATGAAAATATCTATTGAGCATAACTTGATGTTCAGCCTTATAATCTTCATCCAATGTCGCTAAAAATTCTTCATAAACTGCATCAAACTTTTCGCCTCTCTCCTGTTTTGATTTAATACCCAATTTTGCTAAATCATAACATTTTTGATAACATGCCTTTTGCATTCTTTCTTCGATATCTTCATCATCTTCTTCATGGCAATATTCTCTTTTTTGCGTCTTACCTGCCATGATAGACAAATCCTCCAATGCCTGACAATGGATTTTTATACTTTCATGAGCAGTTTTCAAAGCTTCTAACATAATCTCCTCACTGACCTCTTTCATTTCACCCTCAACCATCATAATATTGTCTTTTGTAGCAGCGACTATCAAATCAATATCGGCATCCACTTGTTCAGAATAATTAGGATTAATAACGAACTCTCCATTTATTCTTGCGACTCTACATTCTGAAACAGGCCCTTCAAAAGGAATATCACTACAAGCCAAAGCAGATGCAGCAGCAAGAGCTGCTAGTGCATCGGGTGGGTTTTGATGATCTCCCGAAATCAAAGTTATTTGTACTTGCACCTCAGCATGATAGTTCGATGGGAAAAGAGGGCGCAATGCTCTATCAACCAAACGAGCTATCAATATTTCGTATTCACTTGGACGGGCTTCACGTTTGAAAAAACCTCCAGGAAATTTACCTGTCGCAGCATATTTTTCTTGATAATCTACACTCAACGGCATAAAATCAACATCAGCACCAACTTCTTTCTTAGCACAAACAGTCGCAAGCAACATTGTATCACCCATTCTCACTACAGCACTACCATCCGCCTGTTTTGCTAACTTCCCCGTTTCGATCTCAATCTGTCTTCCATCTCCTAAACAGAAAATCTTTTTAATTCCAATCATTTGTTCTTTTTATTAAGTTCATCTTATCCCCAAAGAGCCTAAAAGGGATATAAATTGTTTATTACATCTGACTCTTTATATTTTTTAATTTTGTTTTTTTATACTGTTAGATATAATAATAACTGCTACTTTTTAAACAAAAAAAACACAAAAAGGCAATCTCAAAAATTGACTGCCTTTGCATTGCTATTCTTTATTAATTTAAATAAACCAATTCCTTTTTGATTTATTTTCTCAACCCCAACTCTTTTATCACTGCACGATAACGGTTGATGTCTTTCTTTTTCAGATAGTCTAACATACGTCTTCTTTTGCCCACAAGACGAACCAATGCACGTTTAGTAAAATTATCTTTCTTGTGTTGCTTAGAATATTCAGTTAAGTGCTGAATGCGAAACGTGAACAATGCTATCTGTCCCTCTGCCGAACCGGTATCTTGTTCGTTTTTACCGAACTTACCGAAAATTTCTTTCTTTTTCTCGCCTGTTAAATACATTTCTTTTAATTTTTCTTTAGTTTATTGTATTGATCTCATCAATTTGAGGCTGCAAAGTTAAGAAGTTTTTTTCAATTGACAAAAAAAATTTCAATTTATTGCCAATTATTCTCTATCACCCTGCAAAACCTCTGTTACCTCTATATCAAATATCAACAAACTTCCTGCTGGTATTGTCGGAGAGTCTTGCATACCATAACCCAAGTCAGGGTGTATCCAAACTTTATATAAAGAGCCGGCATTCATCAATTGTACCACTTCTGTAAATCCAGCAATAAAATTATCTATCCCCTGCAAATGTGCATCAGTATTAGGGTTGTCAAAATCCGATTCTATCTTTCTTGTTGTACCATCAGGGTTCAATATATTCAATTCGTAAAGAAAACGTATTCTATCGCCATGATTTGCTATTGGTTTAACCCCTTTCCCTTGCTTTATTACTTTATACTGCAATCCGCTATTTGTTGTTTTAACTCCTTGTTTATTTTTATTTTCTTGTAAAAACTTTTCTGCCACAGCAATGTTATCATTAGCTTTCTTCTGAATATCATTTTGCATACCTTCTTGGCGTTTGCGTGAATATCTTTCTAAAATTTCCATACATTCCGACTCCGAGAATCCTCTAACGGAGTCATTACTATATCCTTTTTTGAAAGCAACAGCAAAAACATCGGCATTCATTTCTACATCTTTTTGCATTTTCATTTGTTTGCCACTTAAAAATCCATAGGCATATGATACCGAATCATTCAAATCTTTCAAATCAGAAGATTTTATTTCATTGCTTTGTTTTGAACAAGCACTCAAAAATCCGACACTTATCAGTAAACAAACTGTCAGTAAATTAATTATTTTCATTTTAATAATTATTTTCAAAAACTTCGCAAAGTTACATAATATTCGTAATATGAGAACAAAAAAAATAGAGTAAATAAATAAAAAAATCTATATATCAGTTTTATACTTTATTTTACTTAAAATAAAGTACTTATTTGTTAACTATTAATATTTCTTTTATAGATTGCTTTTTTATGATACAACCAGTTCTTTGCAATATGCAATCACAAATTACGATATCGCCATATCTTACGACAATAAATAAATATGTATCTTTGCAAAAACAAAAATTTGACAAGAATGAAAGAAATTTATTTTGCAGGGGGTTGTTTCTGGGGAATGGAACATTTTTTCAAACAAATAAAAGGTGTTATTCATACAAAAGTGGGATTTGCTAACGGTAATACAGATAATCCCTCTTACGAAGAAGTATATACTGATACTACAGGTTATGCCGAAACAGTAAAAATACAATACGATGAAAACAAAGTCAGTTTGGCATTCTTATTAGATATGTTTTTTCATGCCATAAATCCCACCATACTTAACAAACAAGGTAATGATGAAGGCACACGCTATCGCACAGGAGTATATTTTTCAAATAATGAAGACAAACAAAAAATAGTCGAAATCTTTTTAATAAAACAAAAAGAGTATGATATGCCAATTGTTACCGAAATTGAACCTCTTAAAAATTTTTATCCCGCAAGTGAATATCACCAAAATTATTTGGATAAGCACCCTTATGGCTACTGCCATTTACCTTCGGAACTTTTCTTGTGGGTTAAAAAACAAAAAGACGAAACAAAGTAATACTAAATACTGGTTATTCAGATTGAAATATCATAAGCAGAAAATCTTTTTTGAAACCAATTTATTAATATCAAAAAAGAATTCACCAAAGTCTCACTTTAATTTTCTATTTATAAGATTTGATTTTTATTATTATTAGATTGTGTCTATATCAGTTCTTTCGTATCTTTTTATAGCTAACATAATTATACAAAATATCCAAAACAAAATCTTACATTTTTATAATAATCCCCCCCGACATTGTACTTCCAAAATACTTTATCTTAGATAATTATTTTCCCCTAAAAAAAGTGACAAATACTAAACTTAGTATTTGTCACTTACAGTTACAATTAATTTTATTTCGTTCTAATCTTTATATGCCACCGCTTCTATTTCTACCAAAACACCTTTTGGTAATTTAACCACGGAAAAAGCTGCTCTTGCAGGAAAAGGTTCTGAAAAATATTGGGCATATATTTCATTCATCGCCACAAAATCGTCCATAGAATTCAACAAACATGTTGTCTTTACCACGTCTTTAAAAGTATACCCAGCCTCTTTCAATATAGCCCCTAAATTCTCTAAAACTTGTTTGGTCTGTAGTATTATACCCTCAGGAATCTCTCCTGTTAGTGGATTGACCGGTATCTGACCTGATATAAACAACATCCCATTTCCCATTTCCATTGCTTGTGAATAAGGACCTATTGCAGCCGGAGCATTATTTGTGTGAATTGGTTTATTCATAATGTCATTAATTTTTTATTTTTTAACAATTATTTTTTTTGTCATTAAATTATCATTAAACATTACATTAATAATGTACGTACCATCTTCTACATCTTTCAATTCAATATTCTTATTTTGTAAATCAACATCCTTTTCCGAATACACCACTTGTCCAAGAGTATTGGTTATCACAAGACTTTGGGCTTTGCTTATACCTGAATTAACCGTAAATCTACCATTCGTTGTAGGATTAGGTATAACATCAAATACTGACAAACTTTCTACATCAGCAACAGAAGAATTTGTTATTGTTATAGATTTAATGGAGCTCATTACAGACTCACATTGTCCAGCTTGCACTTTTACTTGAAAATATTGTGGACCTTTCTCATTAAACGTCTTTTTCAATACTGCTAAACCTGCATTGCCAATAGAAAATAAGTGATTAGTATCTGTTCCAGCTAACCAGTCTAATACTGTCCCAGAATAATTTACCAATGTTAATTTGACCTCCTCTCCGACCTGATAAACTTTTTTAGAAGAAACTATATTTCCTGCATTAGAATGAAATACCTCTACCGTAATAATATTACTTATATTCTCATATTTACCTTTAGATATAGCTACACGTCTATAATTTGTTGTTGTTGTGAGAGCAGCCGGCTGATAACTTGCAGTATTATGGACTCCCTCTGCCGTATGCCATGAACCATAACCGCTTTGTTGCTCCCACTTATAAGTAAATTCACCAAAAGCCCCCGCAGGCTCTTCCCCCGTCAATTCTTCCGGAGTGGTACCCAAGCAAATTTGTTGAGATGCTGATATAACATTATTTTTTATCGCAGGATAAAGTGTTTGGAAGCTTTTTTTATCTCCGTATGTTGTACCATAAATATTAGTTACATAGGAACGATAATAATATGTTGTACCCTGTTGCAAATTTGTCAAATCATATGCATAATCACCAAGGTCACTCCCAACTACTGTTACTTTAATTGAGTTATTCGCACCATCTACTGTAGGATCAACATCAGCATTATCAACAACATATACAAAACCTTTTTCTGTAAATGTTCCATCTTCAAGAAAATATAAAGATCCATTTAGCGTCGCACTAGTAGAATCTATATTTGTTGCACTATTCGTGGAAGTATACCCTAACCCAGAAGAAGTTTTAACTTTCTTTATATTACCAAAGTGCATAACCCCACTGTTGTCTGTAACAAATGCTTTATAGTAATAATCCGTATAATTAGTCAATCCACTAATTACAGCATTAATATTTACAACATCTGAAAGTGTCGTATCCTCAACTGTATTACTTGCAACGTATGGACAATTCTCCTGTAACGAATAAACAAATCCTTTCTTTATAAATGTTACATCTGGCTTTTTGTATACGACTTTAGCACTGACAGTAACCGAAGTAGACAACTTGTTTGTTGCATCACCTGTCTGAATATACGGTTTATTGGAATTAAAATTAAACATCAACACAGAATCATTCTCTTTATGAATATCAGTTATCTTCATATTATCTAAAGTTGTACCACTAATTGTTTTAGGAGTCAAAAAACAAGTTATATTTTTCGTACCAGGAAAAGTTGCAGCTCCGGTATTTGTACTGCTCAGCAACCCATCAGCCGGCTCAATGAACCAACCCCTATCATTAGGATTAATACTAACTTTATTTTCACCATAATTTACCCAAGCATTAATCTTATTCATTTGACCGTGATAAACAATCAAACCCTCTCCTGGCAAATAAGCGTCAAAACCCTGTTTTTTCCTACCCTCTAACATAAAAAATTCGGTACCACTAACGAAAATACGATAAGCAGTATCTTTCGTACCATCAATAATTGGAAGACGAACTGAATCCATTGTCCCATCAACATTGATAATCGTATCAATCCAACCAACCAAACTTTGTTCTATCGCAGACCATAGCGGAGGCGTATTTTGATTGTTATTATAAGCCCCATCACACATAAGACTGTAACCACCAACAGTCACACTTGTTCCACCATTCTTATCATAATCCGTATCATACCAATCAGGGAGACCAAGAGCATGTCCAAATTCATGACAAAAAGTCCCGATAGCCTGCACTGGTTTTTCAGCTGAACATGTATAACGATTAACCTTAACTCCATTATAGAGAGTTGTCATTTGTGCCTCTGAAGAATGTGGCCATAACTCATTAGGGTTCTTAGTAGAAGATTCAGGCGTCCCTGCATAGATAAAAGCAATATCGTCCACTATACCATCATTGTCATTGTCGTATTTTTTCATATTTACCAATGATGCGACTTTCTGAACCGCATGTGTTACAAAAGCTTTCGTATTTTTATCATGTACCGTGTACTGTTCCCCATTATAGATTTTTGTTTCATGTCCACCATAATACTCCATAGAATTGGGAAGTGTAACCGGACCAACAACGTCTATCTGTAAATCTAACTGACCTCCTGATGCTGCGTAATAATACTGTCTTATAGAACCAGTCCCATTGTAATTATCCTGCATACACATATTTTCAAATATACTTTTATCAGTAGTAAATGACAAATCAGAGAAATTAACTAAAACTACCAGCAGATTCTTTTTCCCTCCTTTTGCAGGGAAAAGAGGTTGAGTATACTTTGTTGGGATTTTTGCTGACCATAATTTTTGATATGCTTCTTTTTGTTGATCAGAATAAGCAATATTTTTTTTAACTTTCTTTAAAAATCGCAAATCCTTTATTGTCCTCTGATCCGAATCAGCAGCTAAAATATCAGATGCAACCATACTACCTCTATCATCTTGAATAGCGTATACCAAGTTACCTTTGGCATTTGTAAGTAGTGTATATCCGTCAGTAGTTACGGCCCAACTCATCCTCTCGTCTCCTTTCAAGTAGAAAGTTAAAGTTTTACCATTCGGCTGTTTAATAATTATCGGCTTGGGATCCGCCGGTATTGCATGTGTTACAAAACTCATTATAAGCAATGCAATTAACAATGACGTTTTCAATAATTTTTTCTCCATTTTACTATTTATTTAATATTTCCATTCTAAAAACCTAATTTTATGTATAACGCAATAATTGTTATAAAAGTATGTCAATTTCCATTCCATTGGAAAAAAATATCAAAAAAAAGAATTATACGTAGACAAACACACACAGTATTTCAACAATTATAAAAACTTTTTATTAATCTTACACTTTAATTTTGCAATAGGTTATAACTTTTCTGTAAATCCTGAGTTCTCTCCCAAAATTATTATAGAAAAATATTGTATTACTATAAGATTTATAAGAAATTTGAATTTGAATCACTGTTTTAATATACAAATACTCTAAAATATTTATTTTTAGTTCGTAAGTTTACATTTAATTATCGTAAATCTTATATACAAGGATTTTTTTGTAATTTTGCACGGCGTTTTCTGAACGTGCACATGTGATGTATGAATAAAATAAATAATATTTGTAATATGACTTCTAGCGAAATAAGACAAACTTTTCTTGATTTTTTCAGAAGTAAAGGACATTCTATAGTTCCATCAAGTTCTATGGTTATTAAAAATGACCCCACTTTACTTTTTACTAATGCCGGTATGAATCAATTCAAAGACGTCTTCCTTTGCAATGTAAAAAAAACATGCAAACGTATCGCAGACACTCAAAAATGTCTACGCGTGAGTGGAAAACATAACGATTTGGAGGAAGTCGGACACGATACTTATCATCATACTATGTTTGAAATGCTTGGCAATTGGTCTTTCGGCGATTATTTCAAAGAAGAAGCGATTGCTTATGCCTGGGAGCTACTTACACAAGTCTATAAGATCAGCAAAGATGATCTTTACGTGACCTATTTTGGTGGAGATGAAAAAGAAGGATTAAAAGCCGATGAACAAGCCCACGAATATTGGAAACAATACTGTGAAGAATCACATATCATAGCTGGTAATAAACACGATAACTTCTGGGAGATGGGAGAGACTGGTCCCTGTGGGGCTTGTAGTGAAATTCATATAGATTTGCGTTCGCAGGAGGAGAAAAAATTGATAGACGGTGCCGAGTTGGTAAACAAAGATAATCCTCTAGTCATTGAGATATGGAATCTGGTTTTTATGGAATTCAATCGCAAATCAGATAAATCACTTGAACCTTTGAAAGAAAAGAATATTGATACAGGTATGGGATTTGAACGTCTATGTATGGTACTTCAAAACAAAAAATCTAATTATGATACAGATGTTTTTCAACCGTTGATACAAAAAATAGCAAGTTTATCCGATAGTATGTACGGCGAAGACGAGAAAAAGGACATTGCAATGCGTGTAGTGGCGGACCATCTACGTGCGGTTGCTTTTGCCATCGCTGATGGATTGATACCATCCAATAATAAAGCAGGTTATGTAATTCGCAGAATACTTAGGCGTGCTGTTAGATATGGTTATACTTTTCTTGATCTCAAAAAGCCTTTTATGTGTTCTCTTGTCATAACTCTTGTAGAACAAATGGGCAACCAATTTCCCGAATTAAAGAAAAATCATACACTTATTTGTAAGGTTATCAAAGAAGAAGAAAATGCTTTCCTAAAAACATTAAGTAGCGGTATCGTTAAATTTGATAAATACATAAGAGATAATCCTCAAGGCTTGATTGACGGCGATTTTGCTTTTGAATTGTTCGATACTTATGGATTTCCTATTGACTTAACGGAACTTATGGCTAAGGAGCAGGGAAGAGAAGTAGATATGAGGGCATTTGAGGATAATTTAAAGAAACAAAAAGAGCGCAGTAAGAATGCTGCAACTGTTAAAGTGGGAGATTGGGTAGAGATTGTGCCAAATTTTAAAGACGAAAACTTTGTTGGCTATGATGAGTTAGAATGCAAGTGTCACATCGTGCGTTATCGCGAAATTGAAACGAAAGGAAAGAGTCTTTACCAAATCGTTTTAGACCATACTCCCTTGTATGCTGAAATGGGTGGTCAGGTTGGAGATAGCGGAGTTTTAACATCTGACAAACAAAGTATTGAAATAATAGACACGAAAAAAGAAAACAATTTACCTATACATATAACTGCAACTTTACCAACAGATATCACAGCAGTCTTTACTGCAAAAGTCAATGTAGATAGAAGACATAATATAGAAAGAAACCATACTGCCACACATTTACTACATTTTGCTTTAAGAAAAGTGTTGGGGAATCATGTTGAACAAAAAGGTTCTTATGTTGATAATAAGCGTTTGCGTTTTGACTTCTCTCATCATTCCAAACTTTCGGAACAAGAAATTCGTGATATTGAGAAGATGATTAATAATATGATTAGGCAAGACTTTAAAGCCGAAGATTGTCGCAATATTCCTATAGAACAGGCTTGCGAGATGGGAGCTATGGCTTTGTTTGGCGAAAAATACGGAGATAAAGTGCGAGTCATTCGTTTTGGAGATAGTATAGAGCTTTGTGGAGGTACGCATGTAAAAAGTACAGGGACTATTGGTATGTTCAAAATCGTAAATGAGAGTGCCGTTGCTGCAGGCATTAGACGTATTGAGGCTATTACAGGAGAGGAGTTCGAGAATTACATGTATTTTTTGCAGGATATGGTGAGTCAACTACACAATTTATTCGAAGCATCCCCGGATTTAGTTAAATCAATTCAAAAAACAATAGAAGAAAACAACAACTTGAAAAAACAAGTAGATAATTTCAAACAACAAGCTACCACAAACGTTTATGATGAATTGAAACAAAGAGGCGAATGTTTGGGCAATATGACTTATTTTGAGGCAGTACTGCCCATAGATGCCGATGCGATGAAAGATATTGCGTATAGATTTCGCAGAGAATTCAAAGATTTCTGCTTTGTTGGTGTAAACGAGCAGTCGGGTAAGGTTATGCTTACAATAATGTTAAGTGATAGTTTGGTAGAAAAAGGACTGGATGCTGGTAGAATGATACGCGAGGCAGCAAAATTTGTAAAAGGTGGTGGCGGTGGTCAGAAATTTTATGCAACTGCTGGTGGCAAAGACAAAGAGGGTGTAACCCAAGCACTGGAATACGTGAAAAATACGGTAAATGGGGCATAAGAGATTTTTGAAATTTTTAAATAATTTAGTCTATTATGAAAGATACCACAGATATAAGAGAATTCTTTGAAGGAAGTAAAACACAATTTGTTATCCCGTTGTACCAAAGAAAATATTCTTGGGACATAGATAATTGCAAACGCTTATTTGAAGATTTAATAAAGATACATAGAAATAATATTAAGAAGCATTTCTTTGGTTCAATAGTTTCTGTTAACGCAGATGATACAAGTAAAGACCTTTTGATTATAGATGGACAACAAAGAATAACAACCGTTTCATTGATTTTATTAGCAATCATTAATGCAGTTAAGAATACCAAATTATCTTGTAATGACAATTCATTACTAAATGATATTACGGAAAATTATCTTATTGCTAAATATAAAAAAAATGAACGCAATAAAAAGCTTTGTCCAATAGAAATAGACAGATTAGCATATGACAGAATTTTTGATAATGACGAAAAAATTTTTATTAAAGATAGTGGTATAACAATAAACTATCAATTTTTCTATAGTCAAGTTATCTATTGCGGTTTGCTTGCCGATGAAATATTTGAAGCAATAGAAAGATTATCTATTGTAGATTTGGTATTAGAAAGAGAAGATAATCCACAACTTATTTTCGAAAGTCTAAATTCTACAGGCAAAGATTTAAATGAAGCAGATAAGATTCGTAACTATCTTTTAATGAATCTGTCAAAATCAGAGCAAGAGGAATATTATACTAAATACTGGGCAAAGATAGAAGAATACACTGACAGAGAGCCAACAATGTTTTTTAGGGATTACCTAACCGTTTATACGCGTACCATACACAAGATTGACAATTTATATTTTGACTTTAAATCTTATTACGAGAATAAAATAAGTAATAAAGAAGACTTTTTGAAAGACCTACTTAAGTATGCAACTTTTTACAAACGGGTAATTAAATGTGAAACTAAGCAGGCAAAAATAAATAAAAAATTAAAACAACTTGCAAACATTGGTTCTAATGTAGGTATGCCATTTTACATGTCTTTCTTTGATTATGCAGATACAAATTCTTTAGATGAGAAAGAAGTGTGGAATGTTTTGGATATTATAGAAAACTTTTGGGCAAGGCGTATTATCTGTAGTTATAATACAAACGCTTTATCAAAACTTTTCTCCACTTTACACAATGAAATACTTAAGATAATCAATAATCACGACAAAAGGAACATTCCTGTCAACGTTCCATACTCTGAATTATTAAAATATCTGCTACTAAAAAAACAGGGATCGTCTGCATTTCCAACAGATGAGGAAGTAAAAGAATGTTTCAGAACAAAGAATATTTATAATATGAACAAAGATTATCAATCTTTTTTGTTTGAGAGAATGGAAAATGAAAATAGTAACGAGGGCATTAGTCCTGTTGTTGAAGAAATGAAAGAAGGAAAGATTACCATAGAACATGTAATGCCCAAAACACTTACTTCTCAATGGAAAAAAGATTTGGGAGATGATTGGGAAGCGACTTATAATACCTACCTAAATAAATTTGCAAATCTTACTTTGACAGGATATAATCAAAATTATAGTAACAAAGCTTTTGTAAAAAAGTTAAATGGATTTTCTGATAAAGAAGATAAATTTATTCCTGGATTCAAAGAATCACGTTTTCATTTAAGTAACTATATAAAACAGTGTAGTAAATGGACAAAAGAAGAGTTAAAAAAAAGAGAAGCTATATTATCTGAAAAAGTATTTAAACTTTGGCCGATGATTACCTCTGAGTATACTCAGTTAGATGCAGATGTAGAAGAAATTTCTTTATTTGATGAGGATGTGGATTTGACAAGACGAAAATTAAAGGCATTTTCTTATAAGGGAGAGAAATATGAAACATCTTCTTGGAAAGATATGATGGTTGATTTGCTACAAATCCTATACAAAGAAGATACTGCATCCGTTATTTACTTGGCAAATAAACAATATTGGTTATATACTACTTGTGATGACTATAGAACTAAAATCGAAGATGAATGTTATGTGCATTCACATAATTCTACAAAAACCAAGATGGATATTCTACACTATGTTTTTAATAATCTTAATATTCCTGAAACGGATTTAACTTTTTATTTAACTAAAGAATAAAATAGCACCTAATCATTATGACAGAATTAGAAAAAATAAACGCAGGACTTCCCGGTTGCTTTAACGATTTAGAGATGATAAATCTCAAAGAGCAAGCAATGATTCAATGTTCTATATATAACAGTATAGACGAATCAGATTATAAGTCTCAATATACTCAACTAAAAAAAATGCTTGGCAAGATTGGGGAGAAAATTTGGATTGCTAGGACCTTCAATTGCGACAGAGGAAAGAATATATTTATTGGAGATAATTTCATTGGTAATTTCAATCTTACCATCTTAGATATTAGAGAAGTGTATATTGGAGATAACGTCCTAATTGGTCCAAATACTTTAATTACAACCGTAGGTCACCCAATAACTCCAAAAGGCAGAAGAGAGCATATTTCATTGGCTAAGCCGGTACATATAGGTAATGATGTGTGGATTGGAGGCAATTGTACAATATTGCCAGGTGTTAAGATAGGTAATAATGTAGTTGTAGCAGCAGGAGCAGTTGTTACAAAGGATATACCAGATAATTCTCTTGTTGCTGGAGTTCCCGCAAGGGTTATTAGACAAATAGAAAACGATGTAGAATAAAAATAGAATACTCAAGATATGAATTTGTGGAATAATGATATAGAAATTAAATTTTTTGAAGAGGCTTTAAAGAATTTTGCTTCAGTAGAAAAATTGTTTTATAAACTTAAATCAGGTTCTTATGCCTATGTTCCAAAAGGTGTTGATGCCGAAGGAAAAACATTGCAATCAAGAAATTCTTTGATAGGTAATTTTACAGAGAAATGGTGCAAAAATTTAATTGAGCCAATAGCAAAAAGGAATGGGCTATTCGCAATAAATGGAGCGGTATGTGAAGAGATAGGTTTAATAAGACAGTCTGCTGCAGACTTAATCATTTCTACGAAAGATTCTATCATACAACAAGCATGTGATATTAAAGTTATATTTGAGATCAAAATAAGTATTGTTTCTAATTATCAGTATTTAGATAGTGGAAAAATAGAATGTGTAGGAGATTATAACACACATAAAGGTAATCCTTCATTATTGCGTTCAGATAGTATGCTTAAAGCGATAGGTAAAAGTATTGATATTAGAGTTTGTGGAGAAAAAAGTGCAACAATACCTATCATAATATTAGGAAATACACCCGTTTCTTCAAATTATGAGGAGAAAATAGATCAATTAAAACAAGGCGGAGTGATTCAAAATTTTATTTCATTAAATCCGAATCCGACAAACAGTAAATTTATAAAAACTTCAAAACATAAGGGTTTTATTACGCCAAAGTCTTACTCAGAATTAGAAGAAGTAATTGAAAATTATCTTACATTTGATTTTTATTATTTCTCTGCAATGAAGAGTAAAAGTGAATTAGGAAATATTATTTCAGTCGCTGCAAGAGAAAAGACAGAAATAGATAGGGCAGAAAAGTTTTTACAGTTAATTAAATAGAATCAATGAGAACAGCAACTCAAACAAGTTCATTTGGGACAGCAGGAAGAATAAATCATAATTCGGAAAAGTTCTATAATTCTAAATTATATAAGGGATTAACTCATAAAGTTACTACAATTGGTAGAGATAACGAATTTCCTATAGAGTATCTTAATAAAATTATCTGCTCTTCTTCCGAAAATATGAAGGAATTGCCTGATAATTGTGTTGACTTGATGATAACATCTCCCCCTTATAATGTTTCTAAAGAATATGATGAGGACTTATCTTTGGAAGAATATCTGCATTTATTAGAGAATGTTTTTACAGAGACTTATAGGGTGTTGGTCAATGGTGGTAGAGCATGTATAAATATTGCAAATGTAGGAAGAAAGCCATATATCCCAGTATCAGATTATATTTCGGAACTAATGATAAGGATTGGATTCAATATGAGGGGTGAAATTATATGGAATAAAGCGGCAAGTGCGAGTCCATCTACTGCTTGGGGAAGTTGGCAAAGTGCGTCTAATCCAATTTTAAGAGATATACATGAATACATTTTAGTATTTTCAAAAGGGGAATATAAAAAAGAACGAAAAAATAAAGAGAATTCAATCACAAGAGAAGACTTTATGGAATGGACTAAATCTATTTGGACAATGAATGCAGAAAGTGCTAAACGTATCGGACATCCTGCACCATTCCCAGAGGAATTACCACATAGATTGATTCAATTATATTCTTTTAAAAGTGATGTCGTTTTAGATCCATTTATAGGTAGCGGTACAACAGGAGTATCTGCTTTAAAAAATAATAGAATTTTTATAGGCTATGATATAAATGAAGAATATGTATCATTGGCGAATAAAAGGATTGCACCATTTCTAAAAGAAAATAATCTATTCTAAATGTGTTCATTATGAGAAAAGACAATATACCTCATAAAAAATGTAACTGCCCTGATGATTATTGGGAGGTTATAATTGTACAAAAAGATGATCGTTATGATAACAATGATGTTATATATTATCATTGCGACATGTGTGGAGATGATTTTAGAGTGGAGGATTTTTATACAGGACAAGAAGTGTATTGGTCTGATGTTAGTGTTGAGGAATACATTGAATTTTAAGAATTAGCAAATAATAACTAAAATAAATATAACAATTATGCAAAATATTCGCAACGTAGCAATAATCGCTCATGTTGATCATGGAAAAACAACTTTGGTTGATAGAATGCTTTACCAGGCTAAACTATTCCGCGACAACCAAGAGAAAAAAGAACTCATACTTGATAACAACGATTTGGAAAGAGAAAGAGGTATAACGATTCTTTCTAAAAACGTTTCCATACGTTACAAAGACTTTAAAATAAATATCATAGACACACCAGGACACAGTGATTTTGGCGGAGAGGTTGAACGTGTGCTTAATATGGCTGACGGAGTCCTTTTGGTCGTTGATGCTTTTGAAGGGCCAATGCCACAAACTCGTTTCGTATTACAGAAAGCCATTGAGTTGAATTTGAAACCTATTGTCGTCATTAATAAAGTAGATAAACCTAATTGCGACCCTATTGCAACACAAGAAAAAGTTTTTGATTTGATGTGTGTTTTGGGTGCAAGCGAAGACCAATTGGATTTTCCGACTGTATATGGCTCTTCAAAAGAAGGTTGGATGAGTGAAGACTACACAAAACCTACAACAGATGTTTCTTATTTACTTGACACCATTATTAAATACATACCAGAATATCCACATATTGAGGGAAATACTCAGCTAATGATTTCCTCTTTGGATTATTCTTCTTATGTAGGACGAATAGCCGTCGGTCGTTTACATAGAGGCACTTTACAAGCTGGACAAGATATTACGTTGTGTAAAGCAAATGGAGATAAATATACAAGCAAGATAAAAGAGTTGTATGTTTTTGAGGGATTGGCTAAGGAAAAAATCAAAACATCTGTACAGGCTGGTGAAATTGTTGCACTTTTGGGAATAGAAAACTTTGATATTGGAGATAGTGTATGCGACAAAGAGTATCCAGAAGCACTAAAACCTATTAAAGTTGATGAACCTACACTAAGTATGTTGTTTACTATCAATAATTCTCCTTTCTTTGGTAAAGAAGGAAAGTTTGTTACATCTCGTCATTTACGCGATCGTTTGCATGCAGAACTAGAAAAAAATTTGGCATTAAAAGTTGAAGATACAGATTCTCCCGATACAATGATTGTATACGGACGTGGGGTATTACATTTAAGTGTTCTGATAGAAACCATGCGAAGAGAAGGATATGAATTGCAAGTGGGACAGCCCAAGGTTATCATCAAGGAAATTGATGGTAAAAAGTGCGAACCAATAGAACAACTTATCATTGTTACTCCAGAACAGTTTGCCGGTAAAATAATAGAACAAGTTACGTCTCGCAAAGGAGAATTACTTTCTATGGAACCTCGTGGAGACAGACAACATATAGAATTCAACATCCCCTCAAGAGGATTGATAGGCTTGACAAATACAATACTTACCATTTCCGAAGGAGAAGCCATTATGGCACATCAACTAAAAGATTTTGAACCTTGGAAAGGAGAGTTGCCATCAAGACGAATGGGAGCTTTAATAGCAAAAGAGACGGGCTCAGTAATAGATTATTCTTTGAATAAATTGCAAGACCGAGGTAAGTTCTTTGTAGAATCTGGAGATGAAATATATACGGGAATGATTGTAGGGGAAGGTTTACGACCAGATGACATTGTTGTTAATCTTGTAATAACAAAGAAATTAACAAATATGCGTGCAGCAGGTAGTGATGAAAAGAATAATATTGCCCCTGCAGTTAAATTTTCTTTGGAAGAGGCGATGGAATATATTAAAGAGGACGAATACTTGGAGATAACTCCTAATCATCTTCGTATAAGAAAAATCATCTTAGATGAAACACAAAGAAAACGTGCGGCACAAACAAAAGCGACATTAAATCAAGACGAATAATAGGTTAGATTTTTAAATAACTATTTTCAGACAACTCACAGGTAATTTTTCTATTCGTGAGTTGTCCTTTATATATATTCACTCTATATTACACAGTACTTCAAGATAGTTGCATAAGGTCCTATATATCTGTTAATTTTGGGATTCAAAGTAAGTATATAGTAATTTCAAAACTCTTTTCTTGGGGAAAAGAGTAGGAAATATTTGGGTAATTACATCTTCGTTTGTAAGAAGTTTTCTGTAATCTGTTGGAGATATATCTTTTATCTCCTCAAATACAATATTCGCATTTTTATCAAAGTTAATTTCTGGCATATCTGACAAGTCTGCTTTCCATTTTTCTAAATATCGTAAAACTTCTTGCCAATTTACTTTATTAAAGTCTGGTTAAATCCCATTAAATAATTCTTCTCCATAAAACAAATAAGATATACATTGATAGTCCTCTTGTAATTTCTGCATTTCTTGTAAATAGAAATTTTTGTTTTTTATTAAAGAATCATCAATAAACCACATTATAGGGATAATTTCAAAATTAGGATATTTTAAAGTAAGTGCGTAATATTTATTTTCAAAATTTGCAAATTGCCCTACTTTCTTTGTGCTATCGTGGTCATCTCTAACTTTTTGCTCTATCATATATAAAATATTGCCTTTGCTAAATAGTTGGTCTATATTCAATTCTTTATCATTAAGATATATTCTCTTCTCGTGTAATTCAAAACCTACTGCACTGAAGTAGCGTTCAAAAATAAATTCCAATGCATCGCCGAAACGGATTTCGTGGAATTGTGTTATGCTTTGTATAAGTTTTGTTTTTGGCTTGGTAGGTCTAAATAAGCCAACGTATATTTGTGAATTTTCTGCTATCTTTCTAATTAAGTTGCTGTAATTATTTTCAAATAATTTTACATGTAGACTTTGTTTGAAGTGTTCGTAATCTAGTATCATTACTTATTCCTTTTTTCGTTAGCTAAATACCTTAAAGAATCTATGCCAACAAACTCACCATCGTAAAAACAGTAAAAATAATCCCATCCATTATTGTTGGCTCTATTAAGCAATTTTGCTGAAATTCTGTGAATGGAGTCTTTTTCTCCCTCAAATGTTGCATGACCATCAGAATTGAGAATAACCTCTTGTGATTTATCTCTATTAAATAGACATTGCCCCTTTTTCAAATAACCACTTACTATCAACTCTTTTAAGGAAACTTTAGGAGGTTTTACATCTAAAAGATTCTCTGAGTAAGTATCTAACTCTAATTGGACGTTTTGTATCCTCTTTGTCGCAGCCTGTATATATTTTTCTTTTTTTTCTATACCTATGTAATGACGTCCTAAACATTTTGCAATTGCTCCTGTTGTTCCTGTGCCGAAAAATGGATCCAAAATTACATCTCCTCGTTTTGTTGAGGAAATAATTACATTGTATAATAACTATTCGGTTTTTTGAGTTGAGTGTATTTTATTTCCCTGTTTGTCTTTAAGACTTTCATTACCAATACAAATACTAATATTCCAAACACTTTTTATTTGTTTGTCATTATTGAGTGCTTTCATTGTCTTATAATTGAAACAGTATTTAGAGCCTTTATTTTTTGAACACCGAATAAGAGTCTCGTGTGAGTTTTGAAATCTCGTTCCTGCAAAGTTAGGTACAGCATTAGGCTTTGACAAAATAACATCATTTAGTATCCAAAAAACTAAGTCTTGCATTATGTAACCAAGACAAAAGATATTTTGAAAAGAACCTATAAGCCAAATTGCACCGTCCTTTTTTAATATTCTTTTGCATTCACTTAACCATTCTTTACTGAAATTATCGTAATCATTTAGACTTGCAAATTTATCCCAAGCGTCATCAACTCCGCTAAAAATGTGTTACGTCCGTTCTTAATCGTTATCCTTCTGTCTGCATGTTATACGGTGGGTCCGCAAAGATTAAATCCATAGATGCGGACGGTAATGTTTTTAATACTTCTACGCAATCTCCTTTAATGATTGTATCTTTTGCTATATTTGGCATAACATATAATTTTTGTTTTTTGCGTTATGCCATTCTCTAAAATAATTTACAAAGACAACAAAATAAACACACGAATATTCACATGCTTATGTGTAATCTTCGCATAACCATAGAAAACGCAAACTCATGCCCACGTAGAGGCTAGTTGCATAATTGTTTGTATTCTCATCTATATGAAAGGTGCGAAGCTTCACGTTAACCTTTAAAACGAACAACAAACGCTATTATTACTTTATTTATCAATTCCCTTTACTTAAAAGAAATAGGTCTATCCAACGTTTGACAAATGCAATGTTTCAAATAATTCATTGATTGATAAAATTATCAAATAGAAAAGGTAAGTAAAAGAATAATCTTATCAGTATAATTTTACTACTACCCACATTATGAAAAGTAGAACAGAAGTTATCTCTATTTTTTTTACTTTATTGATAAAGTTTTGCATAAGTCTTTTACTGCTGTTTCAGGTTTTCTTTATAACTTTGCACTGTGAAGTAAACTAAAAAATAGTTCATTGATGTGTATTAGGGATTGAGCGAATGTATCTGTCGCCGGGACGTAATGTTCGGGAGGAAAGTCCGAGCAACACAGAGCGTCATACTGTCTAACGGACAGGCGGAAGTTTTATTTTTTTCTTCCGACAGATAGTGCAACAGAAAATAACCGCTTTGATACATTTTTCTTTTGTGTATTAAAGTAAGGGTGAAAAAGTGGGGTAAGAGCCTACTGCTATTATTAGAGATTGTAATATGCGTGCAAACCTTATGAGTTGAAAGTCCAAATATATTAGCATATAGTAATTACACATTACTGTAAAGTGGCTGCTCGCTACTGCTAAGGGGTAGGACGATAGAACTTTGCTGCAAAGTAAAGTGTAGATTAATGACAGATGAGAAACAGAACTCGGCTTACAAAACGCTCAACCCTTTTGTTATTCTTTCTATCGGGTCAATAAATTTTATAACTGTACTTATCAAAATATTTTTTTATTTCAATATTCCTAAAATTTTACTTCTAATTAAATTCAAATCACAATTGTTAAAACCAAAGTGTGAGATTAGCAAATTGTTTCTTGACATTAATAGATTGTTTCTTGACATTAATAAAACAGTATTGCAATACATAAAATTTGATATAATAATACAATAGTTTCAATTAGATATAATGTTGTAGATATACGATAAGTGTATTATCAGCTCCATAAATTATATGGATAAAAAGGGTAAAAGGTTTGCATTTATAACACAACACATTAGTAATAAAAAATGTATTTCATTTAATTAAAAAAGTTCTAGTTGCTGCCCCAAATTTGGCAATTCCTTTTCTTTTCTTCCAAAAAATAATTCCATCTCTCCAAACTGTTTATCAGTTATAGATAAAATTCCAACATGTCCATGTACAGGCAATATACGTTTAACCCTATTTATATGGACTTTTGCATTTTCTTTACTTGGACAATGACGTAAGTATATGGAAAATTGAAACATCGAAAATCCATCAGAGAGAAGTTTTTTACGAAAATCCGAATAAATCTTTCGCTCTCTTTTTGTTTCTGTCGGTAAATCAAAAAATATCATAACCCACATAACTCTATAAGCGTTGAAGCGTTTAGACATTAAAAATAGGGTATTTTATCTTACGTCTTGTTCCTAAAAAACAATCCTCTAACGATTGTGCCGTTTCTAAAACCGCTAACTGTAATGGACGTACTTGTTTATTAATCTTCACATCTACAACGGTTAAACTTAATAATGATGTTTTGATTTCTTTTGTCACTTCCTCTATCTGGGGATATTTCTTAATGGTTTCAATCACTAAATTGTCTGCATAAGGTCTGTACGGTTCCATTATGTCATCAGCTAAACAGTATGCATTATAACGATTACTATGATGAATTCCCAAAGTGGGTAGCAGCCCTGAGGCGACCAAACTACGAGCAGTTATTGCTCTGAGTATTGCGTATGTATAATTAAAAAAATTATTGGGGTACTTACCAAAGCGTTCTCGTTTAAAATTTGCATGGGTTTCCAGTAGGTTTTTCCAATAATAAGCGGCAGCACGAGCTTCGTAGTTAGTAGAATCACCCGACAAAACACTCTTTGACCAATGTAACATATTCCGCATAGGTTTTCCAGTGATATGATTTAACAACATTGCTTGATTATATATTTTACTTCGTACCGTTTGTTGCCAGAGGTTTTTCTTTAATACTTCTGAGGCGTTAATTTGCAATTCAAATCTTTCTTGTTGCAATACATTACCATCCAAACACAAATGCATACCAATAGGATGATGAGAAAAATCGCAAGTTATTATAGCTACGTTATTTTCAAGTAACTTTACCATAACATTTTGAGTAATTACTATTTGGGAATTATCTAACACTACAACACCTATATCTTCTATTGGTATAAATCGCCTTTCATTAACTTGTTTGGAGCAAATAACCAATTGTTCTAACTCAGTGCTTAGATAAGTAGGATTATTAAAACACAAAACACGTTTAATCATCGTATAATGAGTGGTTAAATTGTATTTAACTACTCATTATACGATGATTAAACCAAAATGTTTCTTTTTAATACTCCCCTACTGCAACTATCTTTCCTATATGATTGATTCTAACCTTGACTATATCTTCTATTCCTGCCAAACCAACTCGTTTCCAAGCAATATCACGCAACACATTTACATCACTAGTTTTAGTTTCCAAATGGTGCATAAACCAATAATTCCGTGTAGAAACTTTGCGTACTCTAAAAAGATGGGGAGACAATGTAGCATAATTTTGTTCATTCATAATAAATTCCATAGTTAATTCCTTAGGATTAAATCCTTTGTCATCAGGGAAAAGAAAATACTCATTTTTCTTCATAGAGAACAAGAATGTCCAACCTTCTTCTCTCTTAAAAGTTTTATCTATAATAGGAAGGTTATTACCAACCCTTATAATCGCTTCATAAAAAGATACAACATTTTCTTTTAATACCCCATTATTATCCTTGTATATGGCAATATGATGATTATTAGACGTTTGAACAAAATCCACAGGTTGACTATTCCCATTATTATCTATAATCAATCTATTATTATTATCTCTTTTAGTATGTATAGGCTCTGCAATATTTATATCAGTAACAGTTACCCTTTTTATTGAAATACCTTTTTCTTTATTCATCCAAATAGGATTGTCCTCTAAATTCACAAATGCCTTTGCAGGATCATCTCCATATTGTTTCAACCTATTTTTAAGAATTTCCCTTATTCCATTATCAATAACCTTATTTACTTTTAAATTCTTATCTATTGATGTACGTTTTGTGTATATGACTTCGAAAGTAACAGTTTTTATTCTCTCAGGTACTTTTTTTGACAATTCTATATCGTAGTAAATAGGATTTTTACACAAAGAATTTCCCCCAGTAAAAGCTTTCTTAGGGTTATCACCGTACTCTTTCAATCTTTTTAATAACGCCTCTCTATAAACTTTGCAAGTTACTGTCATAATTTTCTCTCTATCAAAACTACTATCTATATTTTCTAATTTAGCTATACACTTTTTTATCCTACCATATATAGTTTCATTATGCAATTTTCCTCTAGGTGTCAATTGCACTCGTTTATTATTACCATCCTTAGTTTTTGTAATATTGATATTACAAGTAACTACTTTATTCTTAGCCTTTATTGATACTAAAATATTCTCTAAATGTTTCTTAGTCTCACTTCTAAATTCGTTTATCGGCATAGGAGGATTAAATCTCAATTTTTGATGAGAATCCTTGCTCAATTCTTTTTGTTCTATGGCATAAACACTAGAACTTTTATCACTCCTGTCTTTCACATTATTGAGATACTGTATAAAAGACGGCTTGGTAAATGCTATTGTCAAAGCATCCATAGCATGATGTCTATGATCATCCCTCTTACTCCAGTCTTTAATAGTACCTATACTCCTACCATCCCTGTTTTCTTCTATTTTAGTTTGACCAATTGCATGATACTTCTCCCAATTCAATTCTTGCATAACATTAACTATTTGCCAATCAATACGGAGCCTAGAGGTAACACTGCCTGTTGTAGTATTAACCTCTTTAGCTATGGAAAGCAATAATTCTCTTGCCTTTCTGGCTATGTACTGTGAATCTTTTAGATCTCTATTTATGAAGTCCTCAGATATATTTGAGGATGTAGTCTTTAAATTCTTATATTTAGCAGTTCTAATTAATCCTTTTTCCCACAATTTTCTTATTTTATTCAAATAGTTCGCCAATCCATTCTCTCCATATTCTTCTTCTACAAAATCATACGCCGTTCTATTGCCCTTTTTTATATTAACATCTCGTAATTCCAAGGTTTTATTTGAAAAAGAATTGTCAAAAAGTTTTGATTGCGGGATTATATGTTCTATATCAAACTTCTTATCAAAAACTTCTTCCCGACTAATGTACGTATCTGAATAAAGAGTTTTATAACCGTTACCTTCCAACTCTTTCCACAACTTATAACGTGTAATATCATTTGAACTTACATATTTAAATGGGAATATCTCTTGTATTTCTTTCTCGTATTTTTCGTTCAATTTTGAATTCTCTTTTATACTTCTAGCTAATTGTTCTCTTTCTTGGGCGTTTTTTTTCAATTCTCTTGCAAGCTCAATTCTTATCTCATCAAGTTCACCGTAGGTAATCACAATCTCATTAACTACATTAACCATCTGATTAAGAATTTTTTCAACTATCGGATTTCTTAAACTATTTTTAGGTAATAATTCCAATTTTTTCGCCAATACTTTGCTATCTATCTGTTCTTTCGTTAAAGATTGTGGCGAATGGTTGTATCCGGCACAAGAGCATGCCTCACTGTACTTCATTCCTTTCTTCAAATAAGGAAGTATTTTTTTGATAGCTTTTGATGAAAGATTAGAATAATTTTCGTCAAAGCTAATGTTAGCTAGTTTTCTTGCCTCATCCCTTGAAAAATTATAATCCTCCTCTAATTTTTTTATTAAATTATCATTCCCCGTTGGGCTATTATCTCCCTCATATGAGTAAAGCAAATGCCAAAGTTTGACTATTTTTTGTTCATTCTCATTGATACTACTATCAAAACTGTATTCTTCATTGCCTTTTAAAGAAGGAACAGCTTTATATAGTTTGTTCAAAGTAGTATTTCCTTCAATCTGTTCATAATTTAATTGAATATCTTTATTGTTATTAAACAAAAGTTTTATGATATTTTTATTTTTCAAGTTACCCTTGTTTTTCAATTCATTATATATTTGATTTTTCTCATCAATCTCCAAATTTCTTGTATTTTGTCCAACTTCTATTACTCTCAAATTATTGATTGTTTGCCATATTCTGAATTCTTGAAAATACAAAGAAGATTTAGGGCATACTCTTAGCCCTGTTCTTTTTTGTACATACTTACCATCAACAATTATTTTAATGTCCCTACTTTCAAATATGCAAAAATCCAATTTCTTCTTTTGACTTTTCAGCTTTCTTTGGTAGAAAATTTTTTTTTCTTTTATTGTATTTTTCAAATCATTTGAGAGTTCTTTGTAAAACTCTGCCTGTTTATTCCATATTTTTTCAAATTCCTCTGCATAGTCTTGTCTATAAAAAACCATATTCTTCAAGCCTTGGTGAGGATTATCACGTATTATTTTATAAAGATACTGTCCCACTGTCTGATTTTTAAAATACAGTTCTTTACTTCTATCACTTATAGCATTCAAATATCCAGATGCACCACTTATCTGACCATTAATATCAGCAATAACATACACTAATTCCTCTGCATTAAGTTTTCTTGTCAGACTATCATTTCTCAGTTGGAACTCTTGTAACTTTTTTGTTTTTTTATCCGCCCCAAACTCTACACTCTGTAACTTATATTTTCCCTCAAACAGATATAAAGTACTTTTTTTATTCTTCCCTTTTAGTTGATTGTAAAAATCATCAGTTAAAATATCGTTATAGTATTCTTTCTGAATATCCCATATCTTATCAAGCTCTTGTTGTAAATCTGAGACATAAAAATCTGGCAAATTTTCTTTACCTTCTTTCAATAATTCCAAACTATATTGTGCTGGTGTCAGTCCTCTCTCATACAATATTTTAGCTACATCTTTAGAGTCTATTAATTGTCCATCTTCTTTATCACTTACTTTTACTTTTCTATTACTTTTGTAGCCTCTTTTACCATTAATTGAAAGCAATATACGTGCAAATTCGTCCAATGTCACCTGCTCATCAACTGCTTTGGCTCTTAATCTAAGTGTTTCAAAGGTTGAATTCTTTCCATTTTCAGATAATAAAAAACTTCCATCAATTATTTGATTCTCTTTCAAAATCTCCAAAAGTTTTGCTCTACGCTGACGAAAACGTTGTAAGTTTCTTCTTGCCGAACGTTTCAATCTCCGCTCTGCATTTATAGTTATACTCTTCCCTTCTTTAAAGTTATCTCGCTCTTCTGTGGTTAAAGGGACAACTCTTACCCCTAAACGAACAATAGAGTTAGTTTCATTATCATTTTCTGCTTCATTAACAACGGCCCATCCTATAGAACTTACTCCTAAGTCCAATCCTAATATTTTTTTCATATCCTTATCAGTTATTTTTGGATTGCAAAGTTAAAAATATTACCGCTAATAAAAAAAATTATCATAGATATTTTGTTAGTATTGAAAAAATTCGTAATTTTGCAGCACGAAATGAAAGCAATTCACAATAAGGATTATTCCGTTGTGAAAACATCGGAGACAGGGCTTGTTCTTGTCTCCTTTTTTATTGTGTGGATGTCTATCTTATACACAAAACCGTTATGAAAAATTGAAATCTATATATACACACCAAAATATTAAAATAGAAATCATCTTGACTTTCCTCTCTTTCTTCTCTTTTTCAGAAAAATTAGTATAAATACGATATAGTTCCGTCCCTCCCAACTAGCCTGTGTGTTTGTAGTTCCTATTCAACACTCCTCTGTATGACCTCATCCACACATTGATTCTTTCAATACTGTATCTCTCCTAATAAAGCAGTTCATCCTGAAAACCTTCTTCTCTTTATCCTTTTCTGCATTCGTTGAAGCTCACATTTGAGAACACTTCCTGACCAGGGTATGCTCGCCTGATTTATTCAGAGACAAATCCGAAATCTGCGTTGAGAAAGAGTTATGACAGAGACAGGGTTGAGACCTGCACGCTTTGGCTTCTGTCTGTCAAAACCTGAATATCTATTCCTGCACGCTTCAACTCCTCCTGTAAGACCTACTGTTGCACCAACCGTAATACTAAACAGCGTTGCCACCATTAAGCTTAACACAAATTTAATTGTCTTCATTTTTTCCTCTTTTTATTAATTATTATATATGTTTATTTACCAAATTTGATATTAAATAACTTGTCGTAAGTTGCCTTGTCGCTTTGTTTTAATGCTGCAAGGGTGCCCTCCTTGTCCATCTTATCCCACGTTTGAGCAGATAGCTCTATATCGGATTTCTTATCCTTATTCAACGCCTTGCTAACATCTACAGGAGCCTGCAAGCTCTCTAAAGCATTTTTCAACACCTCTTCACCATTTTGTTTGCCAATCTGCAAAAACACCCCTCGCTTATCCGAAGCAAGCCTACCGCCATTGATAGCATCATCAACCATTGCACTTAACTTTTTTTCTCGCAACTCGCCTAGCTGCTGCTCCAATGTATCGGTTTTTTCAGCTTTCTTTTTAATGTCGTTAATAGCTTGCACAACAGCATTTTCATCAGAACCCTCTTTAAGGTTCAGAATTTTAAAAACTTCTTTCATTTCCATATTTGTTTCGTTTAAATTTTTGTTTCTCTTAGCCAATAATGGTACTATCTTATCCAATTCGCTATCCAGCTGCACATCCATATTGTTATAATACAATTTTAGGCTGTCATCGTTAGCCCCTATGTCCACACAGCTTACTTCCCTTAATCTGCTTTTGCTTATCGTCATACGTCTTTGTCCCGGCAAAAGACTACTCAGGTCATCGGTAAGCTCCACAACATCAAGCCCAGCACTTACCATATTCAAGATGCCCTTGTCATACTTACCTTTTATCTGCATGGCGAACTCGTCATTCTCATCAAAAACAACGCTACCTATCAACTTGTCACCCTCAACCCTAAGGTTTTCCATTTTGCCAATAGGAAGAGGTTCATCCTTTCTATCTCCCCACGGACGGTTATGCATCCACAAGACTATAGGATTTTTTTGATATTGACTAAAATCAATGCCACCCGTTAGCACCCTACCACCGTAACTATTCAATTTACTTGTACTTATAACTACTTCCATTTTTCTTTTACTTTGAAACTTTTTGCAAAATTATATACTCTTTTTCTCTTTTTTTTAATCTAGTTATACACTATAAATATACTCTTTTACAATATGTTACACAAATTTATTTATCCTGTTTTATAAGTACCTTTGCAATAAATTTTCAATTGATATGGCAACAAAACTTCAAAATAATCAAAAAAAAGTCATCGCCCATGACTATTTCCGATTAGGATACTCCCAAATAGAGATATCTCAAAAAATAGATGTTTCACAGCAGACACTATCTAAATGGGCAAAAGAAGGTCTATGGAAAGAGGAGCGTAACTCCATCACCCAGACACGTCAAGAATTATTAAAACAATATCATGACCAATTATCCGAGCTTAACCGCACTATCAACAATAGAGAAGAGGGTAAGCGTATGCCCACTAAACCCGAAGCTGACGTGATGACGCAGGTATTAAACGCCATCCAAAAAATTGAAAACGACGCCTCAGTGTCCGAAATTATATCGGTATTTACCGACTTCTTGGATTTCATCCGCGGCCAGGCACCGCACAAAGCATTGGAAATATCGGATTATTGCGACGCATTCATTAAATCTAAAATGTAAATAACAATGAAGTTTCAGGATAAAAAACAGATAGCCTTTTGGGAGCAATACCGCAAAAATCTTCGCTGTCAATCTACAACCGATAATCTATCCTTGGGCGAGAAGGAAATCAAGCGAAAGGAGTTGGAAAAGAACGTTGCCAAGTGGTGTCAGTTCTTTTTTCCCTCTTATGCTTCGGCACCATTTGCTCCCTTTCATTTAAGGTTCCTACAACGAATAACCTCCAATATGGAATACTACCAGGTACTATCCTGGTCAAGAGAACTCTCCAAATCTACTGTAACGATGTTCGCCGTTTTGTATCTGACCTTAACGGGTAGGAAGAAGAATGTTTTACTGGCTTCCAACTCTTACGATAACGCTGTACGTCTTTTAGAACCTTACCGTGCCAACCTTGACAGCAACGGGCGTATCATACAATATTATGGTATGCAATCTTGTTTGGGTCATTGGGAGAGTGGCG
Source organism: Bacteroidales bacterium (assembly GCA_052170555.1). Lineage (GTDB taxonomy): Bacteria > Bacteroidota > Bacteroidia > Bacteroidales > P3 > Scybalousia_A. The sequence continues at coordinate 38,081 of JBQNAI010000014.1, forward strand.
AGTTTATAACCAAACAAGGAGTGTCGTTTCGTGCCTTAGGTGCAGGGCAATCGCCCCGAGGTTCCCGTAACGAGAACGTCCGCCCCGACATAGTAATCTGCGATGACTTTGACACTGATGAGGATTGTCGTAACCCGGAAACCATCAACAAGAAATGGAACTGGTTCGAACAAGCATTGTATGCCACCCGTTCCATTGACAAACCTCTGACAGTTATATGGTGTGGCAACATTATCGCTAAAGACTGCTGCATCATGCGGGCGGGTGCAATGGCAGATAATTGGGATATTGTCAATATTCGTGATAAAAATGGTATGTCATCCTGGAAAGAGAAAAACACAGAAGAACATATTGATAGGGTGTTAAGTAAAATCTCGGCAAGGGCAGTTCAGCAGGAGTATTTCAATAACCCGCTTGCAGAAGGTGATGTATTTAAAGAGATATATTTTGAGAAGGTGCCAAACATCAAAAAATTTAAGTTTTTGGTTAATTACGGTGATCCAGGCACAACAAACAAAACATCCAAAAACTCCTCAACAAAAGCTATTGCACAGATAGGCTTTATTGACGGCAAATTTTATATCATTGACTTACGAGTGGACCACGTGTCAAATAAAGAGTTTGTAACGTGGTTTTACGACCTTACGGATAATGTACCGCAACAAGTACAGGTATACAATTACATTGAAAACAACTCCTTACAGGACCCATTTTTTGAACAAGTCATAATACCTTTATTCAATGAGATATCTAAGAGGCGAGGTATTATCTCGCTTATCGGTGACAGCCGCAAAAAGCCTGACAAATTCCAACGTATTGAGGGCAATTTGCAGCCATTGAACACTTCGGGAAGATTGTTGTTTAATGCTGACAAACAAGACAACGAACATTTTCAGCGGGCAAAAGAGCAGTTTCTTTTAGTTGCTCCCGCTATGAAAGCCCCAGCGGACTGCCCCGACTGTATAGAGGGCGGTATATTCATAATAAAGGAAAAACTTAGGGCACTCTGCGACAATGCTCTGATTATCGGCAGAAAACCTATAAACAGGAAAAGAATTTAAAACAACAAATACAACAATGAAAGAAATTTTACGAAGACTTTGGAATTTTATCAGGGTACGCAGTGCCGTAAACACCGCCAAACGCTTTCACAAGCAGACGGGCAAAAAATATTATATACTGCAAATAAACGGAAAATTACATGTACTTACACGTGTGCAAATAAACTATCTGATTGAAAAAAAGGTACTGTGCAAACGTTTGAGACAGGATTATTTTTTACGCAAATACGCATTAACTGTTGTGGAATAAAAAAAGGGAAATATGTACGTAGATTATCAAGACTTATTAAACGGTGCCTGGCAGGAAACCCTCAGCGTCTTACAACGAAACAAAGATAATGCCGATAGGGCTATAAAAGATGCTATCGGTGAAGTCAAAGCATATCTGTTTCGCCTTTATGATATGGACGAAGAGTTTGCCAAAACACCTCAAGACCTAAGGTGCGATTTTCTTGTAAAGATTATTCGTGACATCGCTATATACAATATATATAATATCGCATCACCTTCGCAAATGAACGAAAACAAACGCCTTAAATATGAGGATGCTATACGATTTTTGGAACGTGTGCAACAGCAAAAAGCATTCTTGCCAGATTTAATGCCGCTACCTAACGACAAAAAAGATACGGGGGGTACTTACGGCATTCACTTCGGCACCAATACAAGGCGAAGAAATCAATATTAAAATATTTTAATCATTATGTCAGCAACATTAAATAAACAAAATAAAGATAATAAGGATACAAAAGCAGTAAAAGTACAACCCATAAATATCACCGTCAGTAACATAAACAGGCGAGCATCGGAGATAAAGGTATGGAAGCAAGCATTGAATAATTTCTCATCTTTATCCAACCCTAACCGTGTGCTATTTTATGATTTAATTGAAGATATCATTCTTGACGGGCAGATTGAGGCAACCTGGTCCAAGCGTGTAGATGCCATAGGTAACACACCCCTGGTGTTTTCCCGCAACGGAAAACAGGATGAGGAGATAAATAAACTACTTTCATCGCCAGATATGATTAATCTGGTAAAAGACATACACTCTACCGTAGCATACGGTTATACGCTTATACAAATAAAGAACATCCTGTTCTCTGAACAAGAGGAACAATACTATATAGATTACGAGGTTATTAACCGAAAACACGTGCACCCAGAAAAAGATTTCGAGTGCGTGTCAATACAGCAAAATCAAGCAACAAAAGATTTTTTATATAAAGAAAAACCACTATCCGACTATATGATGTATATGGGACAAGCAACCGACAAGGGGTTGTTATTCAAGGCTGCTCAATATGTCATATACAAGCGTGGTGGCTTCGGAGATTGGGCACAATTCACTGAGTGCTTTGGTATGCCATTCAGGGAGATGACATACGACGAGTTCGACGAGGCTACACGCATAAAAATGGAGAAGTTATTACAAGAATGGGGTGCACTGGGTTATATGCTGCACCCTAAGAACTCCGAGCTAAAACTTCACACGGCATCAAATGCAGGTGACTGCCCGTATCCCGATCTAATCGCAGTTTGCGATGCTTCCATAAGCAAGTGCATACTCGGTAATACTCTTACAACCGAGCAAGGTCGCAGCGGTACGCAAGCTCTAGGTAACGTACATATGCAAGTAGAGGAGAGTAAACAGCTTTCTGATATGAGATTTATTTTATCGGTGCTTAACACTCAATTTAAAGCAATTTTAAAACGCTTCGGCTTCAACGTCCAAGACGGCAATATATGGTTTGAGACTCCAAAAAAAGATTGGGCAAAGATGCAGATAAAGTGGAATGTTATCTCGGGAATTGCATCAAGAGTGCCGGTATCTGACGAATACATCTACGAAGAGTTTGATATTCCGAAGCCCGACAATTATGAGGAACTCAAAAAACAGATGCAAGAGCGTCAAGCAATAGCTCTCGGTGTTCCTGACAACACGCAACAGCAAAATGCTCTGCCGTCAATGGATTTTTTCGTATGAGGGCAGAAACTATCAGCCCAATAAAAACGCCTTTAGATGCTTTGTATCTGTCTAACAGCGATGCATCTTTGTATGAAGTGCTAACATTATTTGCAAAAGTGCCTTATACATTGAAAAATAATGATATTTACAATGAAATAATATCGTCAATAGATCAGACTAAAGAAATAAATCATACTCTTGCCAAGGGCTATGCCGACAATCTTAACAATGCGGTATCGTCTGTATTTAGTAACAACAACGAGCTTGCCTCTCGTCTAAAAGCATCAGTAACACGCTTTGCATATTTCAAGGCTCACAAGGTAACCAATGCCTTAAAAGAAATAAAAAAAACAATAAGGATGCTGATTATCCCAAAATAGCAAGGGCTTGCCTTAATACGTTCAACAGGTATCAAGCCTCTGAATACAACACCGCCATCGGTAGGTCAAGGACCGCCGAGCAGTTCTATAGGTTTACATCTGATGAAACAAACAATATGTTATTCCCTAATATTATATGGCTACCATCACTCTCGGCAAACCCAAGAGAGTTACATATGCCGTTTTATAACAGAGTATGGGCAAAAAACGACCCATTTTGGAGTGAAAACCAACCCGGGGCTCTATGGAACTGCAAATGCGACTGGGAACAAACAGCACAAGAGGTAACTAAAGAAAACCCAACAATATCGGTGTCGGCCCCTGGACTGAAAGGAAATCCCGCAATAACTGGTGAAGTATTCTCATCCGATGCTTCATACTTCAAGGTTGGTGGCAATGCTAAGCAAAAACAAGTGGAAAAAATATGTCAGTCAACAGCAAGAAGCTTATTACAAAAAAATTATAAACAATATGAAAAACAAACTGCAACAGCTCAGATAAACAACCAAAAACAAACCATACATCTTTCGCAGTGGGCAATAAGAGAAACAGCACAATCTATGTTTGGCTCAAAACTCTTTTGGTTGAAAAATGAAATACTTAAAAACTTTGACTTCTTTTTAAGCAAAGCAAAATATACCGGAAGTAAAGATGTCAATTTAACTCACAATACAGGTAAAACACTTCGTAAAAAGAGACAGTTTGCAAAATTTCACTATTTCACTATTAAACTCGGCGGTGATAAATTTTGTTTACAAGTAGTAGAACGAAAAAAAGGAGATTATTTCCTCTATACCATAACTAAAAACAAACCGATATAATAATAAAGAATTGCACCGATATAAGGGCCGAAATACCAACTCTTCTTATACCGATGCAATTCTGGGTGCAAAGATATAAAAAGAATTTGAACTAACAG
>JBQNAI010000015.1:0-32850 GCA_052170555.1 Bacteroidales bacterium
CTTACCTCGACAGTTTAAAAGAAGGTGTAAACGGAAAAACTGCCAAGCAGATAAAAGAGGAATACGAAATATTCAAAACGGAGAAATATGCCAAAGAGTTGCTTACGATAGCAGACAAACATAATATTAGTGCCAAAGCATTGGAAGCATTCGTAAACGAGATTATCGACCGTAAAATATTTGATGGCGAGAAACTTAACGACCTGCTTGCTCCGCTCAATCTCGGTTGGCGAGAAAGAACAAAAAAAGAATTGGCACTAATGGAAGATGTTACTCCATTGCTGAAACGTCTATCTGCAGGGCAGGAAATCTCTGGCTTGTCAGCATACGACAAAAAGAAATAAAAGTATGGCAAAAGAATTAAAAAATATACCAAAACTCCGTTTTCCTGAATTTATAAAATTAGGAGATTGGGAGAAAAAGAAAATAGAAAGTATAATTTCTCAAGAAAGTTCTACAATGGCAATGAATAAACTGGAACTCCAGAAAGAAGGTTTTCCTGTTTATGGTGCAGATGGATTAATAGGATATATCAATGACTTCCAACAAGAGGAAGAGTATATTTCAATGGTGAAAGATGGTTCAGGTGTAGGCAAACTTAATTTGTGCCAAGAACATTCTTCTATTCTTGGAACTTTAACTGCTCTAAAATCAAAAGACAGTAAAAGATATTTCTTAAAATGGATTTATTATTTACTTAATACTTTGGATTTTTCTTCTTATGTAAAAGGAGCAGGTATTCCGCACATATATTATTCTGATATAAAACATAAATGCATTTATATACCATCTTTTTCTGAGCAAAAGAAAATAGCAGATTGTCTTTCTTCCCTTGACGATTATATCAACGCAACGCAAGAGAAGATAGAATTATTGCAATCATATAAAAAGGGCTTTCAGCAATTATTGTTTGCAACAAATCAATCACAATGTCCAACTTACCGATTTTCACAATTTAAAAAAGATGGTAAATGGAAAGAGCTTAAATTATCGGATACCTGTGAACTTATACGAGGACCATTTGGTGGTTCTCTAAAAAAAGAAAGTTTTGTAAAAGAGGGGTATGCCGTTTATGAGCAAAGTCACGCAATATATGGGAATATGGAATCATTTCGCTATCATATATCAGAAGATAAATTTAAAGAGTTAAAACGTTTTAGAGTTCATTCAAATGACATAATAATGAGTTGCTCTGGTACTATGGGGAAATTCGCTGTTATTCCAAATAATTACAAAGAAGGCATTATAAATCAGGCATTGCTAAAACTTTCAGCAAAAAAAGGCTACGACTATAGATTTATCAAGCAACTTCTTGAATTGCCAAAATATCAAGATGAAATATTATCTGGAGCTGCTGGTGGTGCAATAAAGAATATTGCATCTATTAGTAAAATAAAAAAAATACTAATTTATATGCCGAATTTAGAAGAACAGATTTTTATAGCAGGTTTCTTCGCATCTATAGATGATCTACTAACGCTTGCAGAAAAGAAACTCTCTAAGTTGAAAGAACACAAAAAAGGATTAATGCAACAATTATTCTATAAATAATACAAATAAAATATGGAGCTTTCAGATATTGCAAAAGAAATAAAGGAGTCAAAAGAGAATATATTTTTAATTTACGCATTTAATGCAACAGGTAAGACACGTCTTTCCGTGGAATATAAAGAAACTGCCCGAGATTCTAAAACAAGATTTCAAACAGGAGTATATTATAATGCCTTTAGCGAAGATCTGTTTATATGGGATAATGATACAAAAAACTCGGAAGCAGATATAAAGATGCAGGTCATCCCAAGTAGTCTCAATCGCTTACATTCGCAAATAAGCGAGGAGGCTGTTCTCGAAAAACTCCGTCCGTATAATCCTAAATACGAGTTTTCAATTTCTTATATTGACAATGATTCTGAAAAAGGTATTGAACATATCCGTTTCTATTTAAAAGAAGGCGAGAGTAGAACATCTATCAAAATATCAAGGGGAGAAGAGCGTATCTTCGTATGGTGCTTCTTCTTGGCATTATTTGACACAGAAGGATGGGCTGATGCACAAAATCAGTACATCTTCATTGATGACCCTGTATCGAGCCTCGATGACCATAATATATTTATCACAACATTCACTCTACTTGACCTCATAGAAAAATATTATAAGGAGAGAAAGTTTATCATCACAACTCATCATATCGGCTTTGCCACAATATTAGATAATCTTTTAGCAAAAGGAGAAAAAGTAGAAAGTTTTAAGAAGCATTACAAACTTCGCCTTTTAGAAAAAGAAGGCACCGCATTCTCTTTAGGAAATCCTAAGAAAGACGTACTATTATACCATCTAAGATTATTGCAAATTTTGGATGATTCAATACAAAATAATTCTTTAGAGGTTTACCATATGGCACTCTTACGCCAAGTCCTTGAAAATATTTCTTCATTCTTGGGTACAGGAAGAATTAAATATGTCTTGGAACAGATAGGCTTCTCCAATGCTGATAGAATTACAACCATAGCCAATGCTTTGACACACAAAAATGTCTATTATCCACAAATGGATGCTATGGTAGAAGATAACAAACAAATAGTAAAAGACGTTTATAATGCGTTGATGGGGAAATATCACTTTATTATCCATAATGATAAAAATTGAAATCAATGACAACAGAAAATAAAAACGAACTGGGTAAAACCCTTTGGGATATTGCAAATAGCCTGCGAGGTGCAATGATGGCAGATGCTTTTCGTGATTATATGCTATCGTTTCTATTCCTGAAATATCTTTCAGATAATTATGTGGAATTTGCCAAAAAAGAATTAGGCACTGATTATCCAGATATAAAAAATATAGTGAAGGAAGAAGCAGAAATCGTAAAATCTCCGTTACAAATTTGGTATGCAGCAAACCCCAAAGACATTGATTTGTTTGAAGCCCAGATGCGTAAAAAAATACACTATGTCATCAAGCCAAAATACCTTTGGGATAACATTGCTGAAAATGCTCGTACGCAATCAAACGAATTACTAAAGATTTTGGAAGAAGGCTTCAAATATATTGAAGAACAATCTTTTGAAACCTCCTTTAAAGGACTGTTTTCAGAGATTAATCTAAATTCTGAGAAACTTGGCAAAAACTATGCAGAGCGTAATGCTTTGTTGGCAAAGGTTATCAATAAGATAAAAGAGGGAGTCTCTAAGTTAGATACAACTACAGACACTTTGGGCGATGCCTATGAGTATCTTATCGGACAATTTGCCGCCAATTCCGGGCAAAAGGCTGGCGAGTTCTATACCCCACAGGGAATTTCCTCAATACTGTCTAAGATTGTAACACTTGATTGCCAAGACCCTAAATCAGGCAAAAAGAAAAAAATAAACAAAGTATTGGATTTTACTTGTGGTTCTGGTTCATTACTTCTCAATGTACGGCATGAAATGGGAACTAATGGCATAGGTAAGATTTATGGTCAGGAGAAGAATATTACAACCTATAACCTTGCCCGTATGAATATGTTGCTGCATGGAGTAAAAGATACGGAGTTTGAAATTCATCATGGTGATACACTTGTCAATGACTGGAGTATCCTAAACAATATGAACCCGTCAAAGAAGATGGAATTCGATGCCATTGTTGCAAATCCCCCATTCAGTTATCGCTGGGAACCGAAAGAGGAAACTGCAAAGGATTTCCGTTTCAGTCGTTACGGTCTTGCTCCAAAATCTGCTGCCGATTTTGCATTTCTATTACATGGTTTCCACTATTTGAGTGGTGATGGTACAATGGCTATCATTCTTCCTCATGGTGTTTTGTTTAGAGGAGGAAAGGATGAAACTATCAGAAAGAAACTTCTGAGTGACGATAACATAGATGCAGTTATCGGACTGCCTGCTAATCTATTCTATTCAACAGGTATTCCCGTCTGTATTTTAGTGTTGAAGAAATGTCGTCGTACAGATGACATTCTTTTCATCAATGCCAGTTCGGAAGAACACTATGAGAAAGGGAAACGCCAGAATTCATTGCGTCCTGAAGATATAAACAAAATAGTAGAAACTTATCAATTCCGTAGGGAAGAAAATCGTTATTCTCGTAAAGTCTATATGCGAGAAATCAAAGACAATGGCTATAATCTAAACATTTCACGCTATGTAAATCTGTCCAAAGAAGAAGAAAAGATTGATTTGGCAGAAGTACACAGACAGTTAGTTGCAACAGAGGAAAAGATTGAAGCTGCCCGTCAAAAGCATAATGATTTTCTGAAAGAGTTAGGGCTAGAACTTGTATAAAAACCATATCGCATAAAATTATAAAAAATGAAACATGAAATTAGTCCAGACAAGCAAACTGTAGAATCATGTCTGAAACAGAAATCCTACTATGTGGACTTTTATCAGAGAGAATATGTTTGGTCAAAAGAAACAGTAGAGATACTTTTGCGTGATATTTTTTATGAATTTGAATTGTCGTATAATATTCATAAAGATGAAGAATTAACTCAAGAGGTTCTTGACCTCTATAATTGGTATTATATGAATGTATTCATTACCAATAAAGTGGATGGAAAAGTCTATATAGTAGATGGTCAGCAACGGTTAACGACACTTACGCTTATCGCTACCAAATTATATCATATAATTGATGATGAAAATCTAAAAGATACCTTAAAGGAATGTATTTTCTCAAAGGATAAATTCAAGGGAGATATTTTCTGTATAGACAATGAAAAGCGTAAAGATGTCATGCGAAGTATCTTAGCAGAAACTAAATACCAAGAACCTTATAAGAATAAAACCGAAGAAAATCTTATTTTAAGGTATAATGACATCAGTAAGTTTATAGATGACAAGAATCTTCCTTCAGAAGAAATTAAGGCTTTTACTTTTTATTTTCTTGAAAGATTAGTCATGGTAGAATTATCTATTGAAAAAGATGATACACCTATGGTCTTTGAAGTTATTAATGACAGAGGGGAATCTCTTAAGCCTTTTGAAATTCTTAAAGGAAAAATGATAGGGGCATTAGGTAAAAATGACACCGAAGCTTACTCTGAAAAATGGGACAATGCCATATCATGTTTGAGTGGCATACAAGATGCTTTTTTCATAGACTTCATAAAGTCTAGATTTGTTTTTAAGGAAAATGCCAAGTTAGAAACAGCATTGAACCAAGCGTATCATAGATACATCTTTGATTATAATGATATTGCAGATTCCTTACAATTCAGAAAGACTGATAAAAAGCATATTGCTAATATCAAACATTTTATAGATACGGATTTTAAGTATTATTCTAAACTATATGCTAAAATACGAGATAATCAAAATCAGTTCCTGAGGTATGATAATGTAATTAATTATCTATCAGGACAATATCAGATTATAATGGCTGCTTGCAGTATAGATGATCCGGTTGAAGATGAAAAGATAGATACTATTGCTAAAGAGATAGATAGGTTATGGATGCTTTTAATCTTAAATGATATCTATGATAGTAATAAGTTTCAAAATTTGTGTTATGAACTTAACAAATTATTGAAAGAAAAGAATATATCTGAATATCGTAGCATATTTGATAAGTTAATCATGGATGCAATTCGTGATAAGAGGAATACCACTCCAACTTCTGTATTAGATTATCAGAATTTCATCAAGAAGAATTATAGTAATATGAATACTCGTTCTTTAAGGTATCTTTTTGCACGAATAGAAAAGTATATTTGTGAGCACACAAATCAATCTATGCAAAACGATGTGGAGTATATATCTACGAAAACAGGTTACAAAACAGGTTATCACATTGAACATATCTTATCGCATAATGAAACTAATAAGAAATATTTTGAGAATGAAGAAGAGTTTGAAGATAAACGGAATCTTTTAGGCGGACTATTACTGCTTAAAGGTGCGGATAATATTAGTTCTGGCAATGAAGAGTATAGCGATAAGCTTAAAACTTATAGTAGTGGTTTAATATGGGGACATTCTTTGTGTGTTGACTTTTATCATGCAAATAAAGACTTTGCTAACTTTAATTGTTCCTTTAAAGAAGCAACTTCGGCAGAGTTTAAACCTTTCAATACATTTAATAAAGAGGCATTAAGTGAAAGAAGTCTATTACTCTATAACTTAATAAAAGTTATTTGGGAGGTATAGCAAGAGAATAGCGATAATATCCAAGATGTTTTCTAATCAATACTGCTCAAATTGAGGAAACATTTTTGTACCATATAAATATAAACCACTGATAATCAGTGTGGGATATATTTGAGGAAGAAAGTATGAGAGAACTCACAGCGATGTAGTGCAAAGCATATTGTATTAATAGTTTATGTCAATATTTAATGAAATTTGAGTGGTGTGAATATTTCAGGCTACTCATTGTTTTTTCATATTTATTTTTTACATCATTGTAAACACAAATATAGTAAGAAGTAAAACAGTATTCTTATCTACCTAAAGCGATATTGTTTAAGAATATTGTGTAATGATGACAAATAATTTGAATAAATGATAAATTACTTTATTGGAAAATTAGAATAATTCATATGAAGATAATGTTATACAATAGAAAAACCAATTGAATAGCAAAATAGGAGAATTTTGATATTGATTTATAAAATTGGAGTTGCTTAATGATAATTCATTTTTTGAAACTAAAGGATTGTTTTTTGAAGTTATTTGCAATAAATGATATATGAAAATTATTCTACGCAAATGGAAACAAACAATTCTGTTGTTATATCCTGGTAAGATACTATTCGGTGTAAGTTTTTGTAATAATCTTGATTTATATTGAAATGTTGAGGTGATAGATCAATAGTAGAAAAATTACCTGCAATACCTGTACCTGTCATTTTGACGTACGCTTCCTTTATTGTCCATAATTGAGTGAAAGCTATATCTGTACTGACATTGTAATGATTATTTTGTGATAAGTTTTGGTCCTCTATTTGCGATATTATATTATTTTTTGATTTTTTTATAGAGTTTAGGTATTGTATTTCATTAGTATGAAATAATCGTTCTGCTAATTTTTTCTTGTTTGTTCGTAAATGCTCTATATCTATTCCGATTCTACGATCGCATATGGCTATGGCGATATAATCTTGCGAATTGGAAATAGAAAAATGTAATTTGTTGTTATATAAAAAATAAGGTTTTCCTTTTTTTTCTTTTACAATGGTAAAATCAAAATTGTAATTTTTTTGTTGGAGAGTATGAATTAGAAATTTTTCTCCTAATATTGGCATATCCTTATGGCATCTCAATCCGGTATTCCAATCAAATATCTTTTGTAAAATTTCAATTTTTTCAATTTTTACAAAAGGAAATATCTCATTGTTAGTATTGGAATGCATAGTATAAGATGCTCAATATTTATTTTTATGATCAAATACGCTTTTAAGGAAGCTTGAAATGATTCTATGTCCGATTTCCTCAAAAGCGTATATATATGATGATTAGAATTTATTTGTTGATTCCTAATAACTCAACTTCAAATATTAGAGTACTACCGGCAGGAATATTTCCTACAGTTTGGTCGCCGTAAGCTAAATCGCTTGGGATATAAAATCTAGTCTTACCGCCAACTTTCATAGTTTGCAATCCTTCAGTCCAACCAGCAATAACTTGATTTAACGGAAAATCAATAGGTTCTCCCCTTTGTATGGAGGAATCAAAGATGGTACCGTTAAGTAATGTACCGTGATAATGAACTTTTACTGAATCTGTTGCCTTTGGTGATTCTCCTGTTCCCTCTATTAAGACAACATATTGAAGCCCCGATGCCGTTTCTGTCACGTTTGCTTGATTACGGTTATTGCTTAAGAATTCTTTACCTTTTTTCTTATGTTCAGCAGCTTCTCTTTGTGTACGTTCTTGTTGTTTGTGTTGCATTTCTTTTTGCCATGCTTGCATTACTCTATTCTTTTCGATGTCGGTCATTGGATTTGTAGATTTGTTATTAAGCATATCTTGCATTGCTTTAATCATTATATCTATATTCAAATCCATTTGTTCATTTAAGATACTACGTGCCATATCCTCACCAATAATGAAAGACACTTTATCTCTGTCGTTATTTAGTTGCATTTTCTTTTGTAATTGTATTAAATGTATAAGACCTATAGAATTGTGTAATTCTAAAAATCTTACTATAAATCATTTATTTATTTAATTATTTTTAATTCATCTATTAGTCTTTGGCAATTTGCGAATTTGTCTATTACAAATAGCACATATCTTGAATCAACGCAAATTGTTCTTTGTAAATCAGGTTCGAAAGCTATGTCTCCAGACATTGCCTCCCAGTTGCCATCAAAAGCTAAACCGATTAGTTCACCATTTGCATTGATGACCGGAGACCCAGAGTTGCCTCCTGTTATATCGTTATTGGTAAGAAAATTTACTATTAATTTACCATCTTTGTTCGCATATTGACCATAATCTTTTGTTTTGTATAATTCTTTCAATTTGTTAGGAACAATAAATTCGTCATTAGTAGCATCTTCCTTTTCCATTATGCCTTCGATGGTTGTTGTATAATCATAATGAATTGCATCTGCCGGATAGTAATCTAAGACAGTACCATAAGTCATTCGCATTGTGAAATTGGCATCAGGATAGCGTACTAAATTAGGATCCATTTCCTTTAATGCCATCACAAAGTTTTGTCTTGCATCAGCAAATTTAATGTTTGCCTGTTCGGTTTGCTCATCTTGTCCGACTAGAGCACCATACATAGCCATAACCACTTGACTCATTAAATCCTTTTCTAATTTTTTTGCCTTAGGTTTTGATATAAACTTATTGTAATTTGCTTCATTTGCAAAAATACTCTTTTTAAAAATTTGTTCTGTTAATTTATCTATACCACCGGCCTTTGCAATTAAATCTCTGATAATTTTGATTTGACAGTCTACAGGAAGGTTATTCTCCATTTGTAACAAAGCACGAAATAGATCCATTTCTGTTTCTTGATCATAGTTTTTGAAGTGTTCACTTGCGGTCATGCGCAATTTTTCGATCATATCTTTGTCCAATTTCTTCGCTGCCTGTGCAAATGTTATGTTTAATGTTTGACGCAAAGCTAACATGCCTCGTTGAGATAGATATAGACCCAAGTTGTGATACCATGAAGTCTTGTTTTGAATAGAGTTGGCAACTATGTTGGAAGACGTACGCAAGTCTTCAATGATTGTTTTGTATTGATTCCTGTTATCACCACCTTCTTTTATCCATTGCTCCAAACGATTTTCAATAGAACGTTTTTTATCAAATACTTTCAAACGCTTGAGTCCTCTACTTTCTCCTTGTTTATTCTTCCACATATTCATTATGGAGGCATAGTCAGAGGCATATTTAAGTTTGACCGCTTGATCTGCATCCATGTGTTTTTTCATTACGGGAAGCATATAACTACCTGCCTTATAGATAGCTGGATTTATATTTTGAAGTGTATTTTTTACCTCATATGATGTCATATACCTATCTGTGCTGCCAGGATATCCCCAAATCATTGCAAAATCATCCTTTTGAACGCCTTTGATGTTAATAGGAAGATAATGTTTTGGCTTATAAGGGACATTGTCCTTAGAATAGCTGGCAGGCTCATTATTTTTGTTTGCATAAACTCTGAATATGGAAAAATCTCCCGTATGCCTAGGCCACATCCAATTGTCAGTATCTCCGCCGTATTTACCAATGGAAGACGGAGGAGCACCAACAAGACGAATATCATTGAATACTTCATAAATAAACATATAATACTCATTACCTTCGAAGAATTCTTTTACCTCAACATTGTATTTACCTTCTTCACTATATTGTTTGACTAACTCATCTATTTTGTTTTGAATGTCTTGTGCGAATTTACTTTTGTTTATTGCCTTTACATTGTTACCAAGTATTTCCTTGGTAACATCCTTCATTTCTTTGAGAAATGAAACATACAATCCTTCAATAGGTATTTCTTCTTCATAACTATTAGCCCAAAACCCATTAGTCAAATAATCGTGCTCTACAGTTGAAGATGTAGCAATGGCATCGTAACCACAGTGATGGTTGGTAAACATTAGTCCATTTGGAGAGACAATCTCTCCCGTACAAAAATTACCCATTTGAACTATGGCATCTTTTAGAGATGAATGATTGATACTGTAAAGATCATCTGCAGTTAATTTCAAACCTAGTTTTTGCATATCTGCATAATTCAACTGTTTAAAAAACATTGGTAACCACATCCCTTCATCCGGCGGGTTCAAAAGTTTAGATGTCGGATTTGCTACGCTCACAAGCGAAGTAAGTACTAACGTTATTAAACTAAAAACTTTTTTTTTCATTTCTTTTCTTAAATTTATTATTATCATTTTATACTTCTATTTTATTCTTGTATAATACCCTTTAATTCTCTTGCATCTTTATAGTAAAGTTTATGTAAACCGATAGAATCATATCATAAAGCAAATAAAACTATCCATTATTGAAATGATTTTTAACGACCACAAATTGTTTTTTAATGAAACTTTTTTGTGTTATTACGTTGGTTAGGACATCTATTTTGACATTGTATTGCAGTTCTGCTATAGATTCAATGCATCGTTTTTTGAAAAGAATGTTTTTACTACATAGAAGACTTTTGCTGATAACATTCTTATTTTTCATAAGTCCTAAGTATATAGACGTTAATATTGAAAATTTTCCATTTAAGAGGCTATCAGTTGTTTCAATGAGGTGATTATTTAATTGTTTTTTAGACTTGACACAGATACCCAGAGCGAACAAACAACTAACAGACTTATTTGGTTTGCTATTCAATTTCTCTAATAAAGATTTTAAGCTGTTGTTTTCTTTTAGTAATGACATGCTGTGTTTATTCTATTCTTTTCTAGTTTTAGATTGTGATATTGACAGCTTGCAAAATTACAAATATTTTGCGATATGACCAAATTGTGCAATACGGATGCCGTTTCACAAAACTAATCTCAAGAAAGAATTTACTGATGTCAAGAAAGAATTTTACAAAGTGCCACTTTATATTTAGCGGGTATCGGTTGAAAAGAATATAATGTGAAATAAAAAAGATGATGTAAAAAAGTCTGATATTGACTTTGTTTAACGGTGGTACATTGCATAATATTAATGTTTGTTTAATGTTATTAAGTACGACAAGTATACTCGTGAGTATTATAAATTGATAATCTGCATAAATTTTTTTTATTTTAACAAGATTTTATTATTTTTTTGCAAAAACTATTGTCTGTTTGTGTCTTCTTCGTAGAAAAATATTAAATTTGCAGTCTAATTTGTAAAAAATAGAACGAATATGAATACGATAAGGCGTTTATTGAATGGTTTTGTGTTTGTTATTGGTCTATATATCTGTTGTAACGGTATCTTATGGGCACAATCTCCCGCGGTGGCTACGGGACAGGGATGTGCTAATGTGGAAATAAGAGAGATAATGGGAGGAGACACTGTTAGTTTTTCTGCACTTCAACGTAACAATGGACTTATTTTGAGTTGCGATACCTCCTCTCGTCTTCTTATTCCGATAGGTTTCGCACCAGGATATCCCGATCCTGATAGCGGTTACTATACTTGCGAACAGATTACATACGATCCTCCAATGCAATTCTTTGATGCAACGGCTGTTCAACAGGGGAAACAGTTTAAGATAACTTTACCGGTAGATGACTGTTGGGGAGAGTTATTCTCTTTTGACTACTATTTTCCCACTTCTATAGATAGCGATACTCCGGCTTTTAAGTTTTTCTTTTATGATGAGAGCTATAACCAGGTTATAGCGAATAGTAATGGTGTTTTACATATGTTTAACTCTTCTTCCCCACTTTTGGCATACGCTATTTCTAAAGGTAAAAATCTCTATCAAAAACCGACTAACAATGATTATATACATTGTCCTTATAGTCCATCTGCTCCTTTTCCCGACAATAGAGCTTTCTGGGGATTGGAAGTTAATCCGACACTCAATGGTATAAGTGCTCCTTTTTGTGATATCCATTATGGTAATGCTTCAGGTAATCAGGGATTTTATATATCTTTCATTGGTGAATACCCATGTAGAATGTGTGTATTGTCTATTTATGATGTTCCCATGTTCGGTAATTACAATACTTCAGATACATCGCGTATCACATCCATGATAGTTTTGTACGAAACTACGAATGTAATTGAGTTTTATTTGAAGAGAAAGCCGGCTTATACTTCCACCAACAACAGCAAGTCTGTGCTTGGGATACAAAATATTGACGGAACGATTGCAACAAGCATAGTTAACAAGAAGTACAAAGGAACCAATCAAACGCAATCTTATAACAATACTGTTTGGGAGGCAACTAATGAGGCATGGCGTATAAAACCTGTCGGGGAATTGAATAAGACTTATAAATGGTATAAAAAGAATTCTTTGGGTGCTCAGGCTGGAGTTATGCAAGAAATAGTGGCTAATTCACAATTTCAAGTTATTGCTAACCCAGGTGAAGAAGAGGGAGCCACATGGTACTTTTGTAAAATGGGAGTAACACGTATGGAAGACGGATTGGAGTTTGATGTTTGGGATTCAATATTGGTTCATCCCTTAGATATACCTGCTTTGACACATTCTCACAATAGTGCAGATAATCAAGCAACAGTTATGATGAATGTAGACAGTACAGCTTTGCATGATACAATATGTGCAGGAGATAGGGTGATATTTAGACTTAGTGGGGGGGATTCTATTTATTTTGTTGAACCTGCTACATTAAATGGTACGAAAATTGTAAACGGCACTGTGACTGTTTCGCAGCCAGCAGATGTTGATTTTGTATTCTACAAATTTAAAGTGAATAACTACAAAAATGGAGAATTGGTTTGTACAAGATATGATTCAGTGTATATACACAATAGAAAGGTTGCAATAAATATAGGATCGGATACTGTAGTATGTAAAGGAAGTCCCGTTGTCTATAAAAATCTTTCGCAAGATAGTATAGGCTCTTACCTTTGGAAGTTTACAGGAGAAAACGATCTTTCCTTCAATACGAGTGATGTTAATTTTATTCCGCAAAAAAGCGGAACCCTTTCTTTGAAATTCACCGATAATAGAGGATGTAATGCTCAGGATATGGCACAAATTACTGTTGTTGATTATCCGCAGGTAAATATAGAGGGTCAAATGGAAATTTGTAGTGGGACAAGTACGACCCTTTCTGTTAAATCTAATATTGAGGATGTAAATTATCTTTGGAATGACGGACCTGGAAATGATGTCATTACCGTTAGCCCAATGTCTACACAAGATTATTCGGTTACGGTTAAAACTAACCAGGCTTCTTGTTCAACAACCAAGACTGCTACCGTATTAGTTACTCCTATTCCGCAGATTAAGATGTATGATGACAGGCATATATGCGAACAAGAGACAGCTTTGATAGGAGTAAAAGGAGATGCCGATCGCTACGTGTGGAGTACTGAAGATGTATCGGTTAATCAAGGGACTTTGACTGAATATACGGTAATCCCTGATAAAACTACATACTATACGGTCACTGCTTACAATCATCCTAAGCTTAATTGCGAAAGTTCGTCTACAATGACTGTTTTTGTAGAGAAAAAACCTATACCTGTAATTAGTTTTTCTCCGGATTTTGTTGATGAGTTGACTCCTGTTGTCGTATTTACGGACAATACGGAGGGGATAGTGGATCGCAGATGGGATATTTCAGACGGTGCAACCTCAACCGATAAAAATTTTAGGCATAATTTTGATATTGTAGATTCAATAATGACGTACTATGTTACACTTGTAGGAATTACGGGTTATGGTTGTAGAGATTCTCTTACAACAAAAATTTCTGTTGTAAGAGACCATCATATTTGGGCCCCTACTGGTGTATATATTCACTCAGTCAGTCAAACCAATTCACAGTTTCGCGTGATAGTTGATGCGGTTAAGGACTTTAATCTCAAAATTTTTAACCGTTGGGGTACGATAGTGTTTGAAACAAATGATGTGTATGAGGCTTGGAATTGCACCTACAAAGGTAAGTTCGTTGAACAAGGGGTATATACTTGGTATGCAAGTTATCATCATTTGGATACTCCAGATAGATTGATGCAGAAGACTGGGGCTTTTATGGTTTATAATTAGTAATATCACAATACATGTTATTATAATGGACAATGATGGAATTTTGACTCGGATTCGTTCTTTAACCGATGCTGAACAATATGACAAGGCTATACAAGAGTTAGATATTGTACTGAAAGAAAATAATAAGAACGACATGGCGTGGTATCTTAAAGGGAATATTTTTAAAAAAATGGAAAATTGGCAGGATGCTATCAATTGTTATACCGAAGCGATAAGCATTAATCCTAAGAATCCTGCAACTACTATGCGTAGAATTTGTATTGATATTCTAAATTTCTATGATAAGACGATGTATAATCCATGAAAATTTTTCGGATATTTGATAAAAGTAGATAAACATAAAGCTTTGCTAATAGAATTATTGTAACAATGTAATATGTTATGATAGGATGGTTCCGTATGTTTATAGACAAAATATTGGTGTGTAGAGTATTGTAATGAAGTTGCATAATACAAAAATAAAGTGCGACATCGATATGTTAATGTTGCACTTTATTTTTGTGAAATGTTATTCCTACTCAATATGATCCTAATTCATACTAATATTATTAAATTTTGTATCAAGTACTCATGTGTAAAAACTAATTTTCTTCCTGCTTTTTAGTTAAAATGTACTCTTCAACATGATTAATCCCCGAGTAAGGCGATAAAAGATTGCCAATAAAGAAAGGTTTTTTATATGTATTAAGAGAATAATCTCTGACAAAACCATAGTACGTAGTATCACCAGGTTCAAAAGCGTGAGAAATCTTGCCATTGTACCCGTCTCTGCAATCAACCTCCATAGAAAAGAAATAGATAGAGCCATCATTAGCACGAATTACATCAAAGTTGGTAAAACGTATCATAGAAAATTTTAAAATATTCTTTCTGATTTCTAAAAGCTCAGCATCTGTTGTGCGAGCATTGATAGCAACAACTACATAATCCTTAGAAAAATAAGCCGGAGCCCAACTTTTAGGTGATTGGGCAAATAACATCCCGCTCAATAGCGATAACATTACTATAAAAAACGACTTCTTCATATTGTTTTGTATATTATATTTGCTTTTATTTATAGCTAATCTTATACTGTACGTTAAAATAATAACGTCTACTAAACTGGATTGCAAATTTAGTTATAAAAAATGATTTAAGGGTGATTTACATCGCTTTTTTCTTATAAAAATATCTTTTTGAGGTCATAGGTCCTGATCGTCAAGTGATACTTAATCATAAAATATATGTAAAGCAGAGTCCTATTGTGTTTTGCAAATCAGTTATCATAGAAAGATATTTGTACGGTAAAATTATGAAAATGAAATAAATTAGTTGTTTGTTTTTAATTATGAAATAATTTTTTTGTCTTCAAGAAATAATTTTTTCTTTTTGCACTTTAATTTATAGATACTAATAATTATTTTCTTGGCATTATATGCAATTTTATTGTAATATTAAAACGAATGAATAAATACAGATTTTTAGTTTAATTGGAAGCAATATTGATAGTTTCTAATTAGAAGATTAAGATTGTTACCCATAGAAAAGACAACATTACTTGATTTTGTCAAAATCAGAAAAAGCTTTGCGATATTCCTGGGGTATATTCTTTGATTGTTTTGAAATATTATCCATAGCACTCAATACACTATAACAAGTCGTTTTGACTTTATTACTATTTTTGTCCATTATGCGTTGGAACATTTTAACACTCCTATTACCAAAAGATAAAGTCTTTGTTTGAACTAATATATCATCATTACCTTCTACGGGTGCCAAAAAATCAAATTCTGTATGTACCAATACCAAATCAATATCTGACAGATTTAGTTTTTTATTTAATACATACTGAAAATAATTGACTCTGCCGACATCAAAATAGTGGCATAGGAATCCATTATTGACGTGATTTAGTGCATCTAAATCTGCAAAACGTATTTGAATTGGTACGCTATGGCGGAATGTTGTTGTGTCAAAATCGTAGTTCATTTTTTTTTACGCTAATTTCTTGCAAAATTACAATAAAATTTTCAACACTAAATGTTCAAGATTGCTTATTGTGTTGTAATTTTGCTAAAAAATTAATAATACTATGGCAATTATTCAGTATGATGATGAATATTTTATGCAACAAGCACTTATTGAAGCCGAATATGCTAAGCAAGAAGCCGAAATCCCTATAGGTTGTGTAATAGTTTGTAATGATAAAATAATATCCAAAGGACACAATATGACAGAACGATTAACCGACTCCACCTCCCATGCCGAAATGATAGCTATAACGTCTGCCGAAGAAATGCTTAGTTCTAAATATTTGCAAGGATGCACGCTTTATGTTACTGTTGAACCTTGTGTTATGTGTGCAGGTGCCATTATGTGGTCGCAAATCTCTCGTCTTGTCTATGGAGCTAAAGACGAAAAGAGAGGATATTCATCTTTTGGCAATCCTTTTCCAAATAAAATGGAAGTCTTTTCTGGTGTTTTAGAAAAAGAATGCAAACGATTAATGATAGATTTTTTTAGAAACAAAAGATAATTAGCCTTTTGTTTGTGTGAGTCTGAAAAAATAAGAGTTAGAATAAGTCAATAGGGTACTGTAATAAGGAATATGCTTTTTAGGATTTCAAAATAACCTTATTAGAGTTTGTATTCCACAAAAGCCTCCATTGCCTCATAGCATGGCAATCCTAAGGCATGGTATAATTTGGCTGTAGCACGATTCCTGTCCTCAGATCTTTGCCAAAACAACCTTTCATCATCACCCAAAAAAGGTGCAGACTCCATTTGTGATTGATGTTTTAGTATGGATTTACGCTTTGACAACAGTTCTTCTGGAGACATAGGGACACACATCTCTATATTTTCTATCTCCCATTCTGCCCATGCACCTCTATACATCCAAATACGACAATCTTGCAACCAATCTTCTTTTCCGGTTTGATTAAACTCATTTAGTGCTGCTAAGACTACATCCGTACATTTTTTGTGTGTACCGTGAGGATCTGCTAAGTCTCCCGCAACATATATTTGGTGTGGTTTTATTTGTTTGATTAAATCCATAACTATTCTTACGTCTTCTTCTCCCACCGGTAATTTCTCTATTTTACCACTTTCATAGAAAGGTAAATCCAAAAAATGAACTTTATTGAGTGGTATTTTGTTAAAAGTACACGCCGTTCGTGCTTCACCTCTTCTTATCAGACCTTTGATCGTTAAGATGTCCTTTGAATCCAATTCACCTGTCTTTTTACTTTGTAAAAATCTCTTGATTTCTCTGTATTTTAAAGAGATAATTGTATCTTTACTATCAGAAAATAATTGATTGAACCCATTTATAAAGTGCAAGAACCTCATAACTTCTTCATCTCCTACCGCAATGTTGCCACTTGTTTGATAAGCTATATGAATGTCGTGTTGCTGTTTTACAAGTCTTTGAATAGTACCTCCCATTGATATAACATCGTCATCAGGATGAGGAGAAAAAACCAAAACTCTTTTCGGATAAGGTTTTTCTCTCTCGGGGCGATACTCGTCATCGGCGTTAGGTTTGCCACCCGGCCACCCAGTGATCGTTCTTTGCAGATCATTGAATACTTTGATATTCGCATTGTATGCACTACCATAAAGAGCTAATAATTCCGATAAACCGTTTTCATTATAATCTTTATTGGTAAGTTTAAGTATTGGTTTGCCGGTTATTTGACATAACCAAACCAATGCACTTCGCACAAGTTTGTCTGTCCATATGCAGGAAGTTACCAGCCATGGTTTAACAATGCGGGTAAGTTTGCTCGCAGAGGACAAATCTACAACAACATGAGTATTATTGTGAGTTTGTAGACAAGAGGCAGGAATAACATCCGTTACTTTTCCTTCAACTGTTTGATAAATTATTTCTGCTTTTTCTTCTCCCCATGCTGTAAGAAAAATTCTCTTAGAATTGAGCATCGTACTTATACCCATGGTGATAGCACAGGGCGGAACAGGTTCATTAGTTTGAAAACTCATAGACATTTCTTCACGAACAAGTTTATTAAGTAACATAAGACGAGTAGTAGACGTTCGTGTTGAACCGGGTTCGTTGGTGGCAATGTTTCCGCATCGTCCTATACCTAAAAGGAGTATATCTATACCTCCATAATCTGCTATTTTATTTTCATAAAAACTGCAATGTGAGTGCAAACTTTTTTGATCTATTGTCCCATCAGGACTAAAAATATTCTCAGAAGCGATATCAATATGGTCTAATAATCTTTTCTTCAGTAGAGATATAGAACTATGATGTTGGATATCCTTTAAAGGGTAGTATTCATAGGTATTGAAAGCAATAACATTAGAAAAACTGATTTTTTCTTCCTTATGGCGTCTTATTAGTTCCGAATATACAGGTGTAAGCGAGTTTCCTGTTCCTAGACCTAACACACAATATTTTCCTTCAGACTGTTTGCTTAGGATTTCCTGTATAACAGTTTTTGCAATATTGATAACCGCTTCATTAATTGTAGGGAAAATATCTGTAGGTATTTTTTCCATACGCGTCATTTCACTATATTCAATGGCAGTCGTAGGATTATAGAATTTTTGTGGTACATCTACCAAAGCGATTCGCGAAGAAAGATTTAGATTCATTATTTATTTCCTTTCTATATCCTTAAAATATTTATAAGTTGAAACCCTCAATTCATCAGTAGATTCCTCGTCACACACAATCAACGCTTTAGGGTGTGTTTGTAAGGCACTGATTGTCCACATTTGAGTGATAGGTCCCTCTATTGCCGCCTGCAAGGCACGAGTCTTATGGTGCCCATTGACAAGTATCATAACCTCTTTGGCTTCCATTATAGTAGCAATACCTACGGTTAAAGCTTGATGTGGCACCTTGTTAATATCGTTACCGAAGAACCTGCTATTTGCTTGAACTGTATTGGTTGTTAAGGTTTTTACCCTTGTGCGAGAGGCAAAAGATGAACAAGGTTCATTGAATGCCAAATGACCGTCAGAACCAACACCTCCAATAAACAAATCTATGCCACCAAAACGTTGAATAGCCTTTTCATAATCATCACATTCCTTTTCTAAATTCAGTGCATTGCCATCAATGATATGAATGTTCTCTTTGGGACAATCAACATGGTTAAAGAAAGTACGAAACATAAAGTTATGATAACTTTCAGGATGATTGGTATCCAAATCTACGTATTCGTCCATATTGAATGTAACAACGTTTTCAAAACTAACTTTCTTATCTTGATAAGCTTTGATTAAGTATTTATACATTCCTATTGGAGTTGAACCCGTAGGCAATCCCAATACAAAATTTCTCCGTTCATTCTTTGGAACAAACAAATTGATTTTCTTTATCACGTATTCAGCTGCCCAAACAGACATCTGATCATAATTTTTTTCTATAATTACCCTCATATTTCTTACATTTATATTTTACTTCTACTCTTCTACCTTATAATTTTGCGATTATATGCGGTGAATTATATGTATTTATCACTGTGTTATAGAGGAGTCCGATTGATTTTTATTCTCTTTTTGGTCATGCGTATATTTATCTTCTTGTTTGATAATATCAAGCAATGAAATGGCAGGTTGATATTTTTGTAGAGAAGACTGATTGAGATATATTATAGCTTTGTCTGTGTTTTTGTCTACACCTATACCATAATAGTAAAACTTGCCAACCTTATACAACGATTCCTTATCTCCCTGTCTTGCTGCTATGAAATAGTATTTGAATGCACTTGAAGTATTTTTCTCAATACTATCTCCTATTTCATACATATTGGCAAGTAGTTTTATAGCAGTAACATTACCATTGTTGGCACTTTTATGAAACCATTCCAATGCTTGTATTTTATCCTGTTTATAGCCTTCACTTCCTGCATAATAGCGTTGTCCTATCAATAATTGTGCATTATCGTCGTTATTCGTAGCAAGTCGTTCAATCTTGTCCTCGGTAGTAATTGTTTGTGTCAAAGTTTCTGTGTTAGTATTTGTTGAAAAGACTGAGAAATTATAATTATTTTGCCATAAATAAACTCCAATACAACACGTAGATATGATAATAATCATTAATAATATGCTTAACCAAATTATTGCAATTTTTCTTTTATGATTAAGTATTTTCAGACGTTCTATCTCTTCTTTCTTTTCTTCTATTTTGAATTTTAATGTTGCAATTTCACTCTGTTTGACTTGTTCAGATGCTGCATCTTCCTCTGAAACAACCTCTTTTAGAGTTCTTAGTTTATTATCTTCCTTCATATTATTTTTTACCTTCATTTATAATGCAAATATAAGAAATTTTACACGAATAAAGTGCCACATTGCAAAATCAATGTCCAACATTATTAGATTAATGTCCCACATTAATTTTGCCAAATGACACTTCGGTAGTGATATTTTAATACCGAATTATTTCTTACCTTGATTAGCTACAGCAGCCATTAGTTTTTTTAAGGTCTGTTCATCAGCTAGGAATTCATCTTTTACAACATTCATATTATCATCAAAAGTAAAGACATAAGGAACTCCTGTCGGTATATTGAACTTTATGATTTCTTCTTCTGACATCCCTTTTAGATTTTTAACAATTCCTCTTAGAGAATTGCCATGTGCGGTGATTAGGATGGTATCGTACTTCTTGAATTCGGGCATAATAGTTGTCTGAAAATAAGGCATACAGCGGGCAATACAGTCCTTCAAAGATTCTGTCATCGGCAAATCTGATGGTGATACTTCTTCATAACGATGGTCATTTTTAGGATTTCGTTCGTCCGAATCCTCCAATGCAGGAGGTCTACAATCAAAAACTCTTCTCCATTTCAAAACCTGTTCTTCTCCATACTTCTCTGCCGTCTCTTTTTTGTTCAATCCTTGTAATTGACCGTAATGTTTTTCGTTCAATCGCCATGTTTTATAAACTGTTAAGTAGTCCAAATCCATTGTATCTAAAAGGATATTCAATGTTTTGATGGCACGTTTTAGATACGAGGTAAAACATATTTGAGGTATGACATCGTACTCCAACATTGCTTTACCCGCCTGTGCTGCTTCTTGTTTTCCTTGTTCTGATAGGTCAACATCTTTCCATCCGGTGAAAAGATTTAGTTTATTCCACTCACTTTGTCCATGACGAACTAAGATTAGTCTTTTTGCCATATTAATTTGATAGTTTAAAATAATTATTTACTATTGTTTTTCAGTAGGTTAATATCTAATTTTCCCCCTATATCTTTTTTTATTGAGAAATGTAAAAGTATTATTCCCGCAATAATGAAAGGAATAGACAGTATTTGTCCCATATCTATTAACATATTTTTCTCCCAAGCCTCTTGGTCGTTTTTTATAAATTCTATGAGAAAACGCATGCCGAAGACGAGAATCAGAAATAATGAAAAAATAGTTCCTTGATGAATTTCGCTATTTTTTTTCATTAGCATAAAATATAGAATTAAACCAATAGTCAAATAAGATAAGCCTTCATACAATTGAGTCGGATGACAAGGAAGAATTTGTCCGTCATTCAGAAATATGAATCCCCATGGCATTGTTGTAGGTACTCCATATATTTCGCTATTGAATAAATTGCCAGTACGAATAGCAAGACCAGCGAAACAGATTGCGATAACCAAACGGTCTAATATCCACATGTATGGTATTTTTGTCTTCTTTTGATATAGCCAAACGGCAAATAATATACCTATCGCTCCTCCATGAGAGGCTAACCCTTGATAGCCTATAAATTTCCAGCCATTTACCGTTTCTTCCATAGGAAGTAACATCTCGGTTATGTGATGGGAGTAATATGAAAAATCATAAAACAAACAGTGTCCTAGCCTTGCACCAATTAAAACGGCAACAAAAACATATACGGATAATTTATCAAGATATGAAACAGAGACTTTGTCCTTCTGAAATAACTTTTTAAGCAGCAGGTAACTAAGAATGAAAGCAATCGCAAACAAAATACCGTACCATCTTATCTCTACACTACCCAATTTGAAGATTATAGGAGAAACATTCCAATTAATGAATAATCCAACCATATGACTATATATATTTTTTGCAAAGTTACAAAGATTTTGGTTAATATAATCAAAATAGATTGACGATTAGTAATTTTAATTTACTATAATATCACTACTTTTAACAGATTAAAAAAAGTGCGTTGTAGGATAAAAAATATTTTCATAGTATTCGATGTTTTCGTTTCGCATATTAATTTATCATATACTGATTATGTAATATTGAAGACGGATTACATAGGATTAGTCTTCCTCATTGTAAAATTATTATGACTATTTATATAGTTAATATTTAATATTCGTATATCATTAAGGAAAAATTTTTAATAAAATAAAATAGAGTTTTGTTTCAATGCTGAATTCCATAAAAAATGTGAAGGAGTTGATATTAAAATTACTAAATCTAGTAAAAGGACTGCTAAATGCCTCGGGCGTAATATTGATTTTGATGCTAAACGTGACTGATTGGGTAAAACATGTAATCAATTAAATATAGAACATGTTGAATTAGATATATTTTATAAGTCTGTCATTTTTGAGGATAGGAACAGTATTACAGCTGTTGAAAGTGAAAGTATAATCAAAGACATCATCAAAGTGAGCTTTTCGCAACCTATGTATATGAGATGCCTTTTCTAAATATTGTTGTATATCTTTTTTTGCATTATCCCATAGATCTATAGCAGCAAATGTTGCGTCATCTTTGCAATCAAACAAGTTATTATTTTCTTTATCAATCTGATCAAGTAGAAGTTGGGATAAAGCTCCGGCAAATATGGTATCCTCCAAACAAAATGTATTTTGCCATCCGGAACACAAAATAACAACATTTTTATTTTCCTTCACAAGGTAATTTTTTAATGTATTTAGATTACTAAATGCTCCTATGACTATGCTGCTTGCCGATGATTTTTTTGCCAAATCTATAGCTTGTGTCCCGTTAGTGGTTGTGTGTACAACAGTTTTTCCTTTTATTTTATTAGTCCTGAAATTTAGGGCACTGTTGCCATAATCTGCAAAAGTTATTGGTTGTTCTATTCGTTCTCCTGCTACCAAAAAACCTCTGTCTTTATACTTTTTTGCAATTTCAAGAGATGCTACTGGGATGACTTCTCCACCCCAATCAATGATTGTGCATATAGTCGTTGTTGCTCTTAAAATATCTACGATAACACAAATAAACTCTCCTTCTTGTTTAACAAAAGGGTATAAGGCAGGAGAAAATACGGTTGAGATACCTATTTTTTTAGTCATAAAGTAAGAAAGTACCACCTTGATTTTGTTCCATGCCATCGGAGTCTATAAAAGAAACCTTGTATATATATGTCCCTACGGGACAAAACTTATTTTCGTATTGTCCGTCCCATCCTTTATTAGTGTCATTTGTTTCAAACAAAAGTTGACCTGAGCGAGAAAATACTTTAAAGGAATAACTACCCGCACGAACAAAATGACAGGCGGGCTTAAATGTTCTAAGGTTATCGTGATTGCCGTCTTTAGGTGAAAAAGCATTCGGTATAAATAATATGCTCTCAAATTTGACGAAAGTGTTGGAAGAGTTGATGCCATATGTGTTAATGTCAGTATTGGCAGATGAAGATGTAATTGCCTTAATATAATAATAAGTACGGTCAGTGGCAGAAACAATATTCTCCACATCATCCGTATATGAATTAGCAACGGTTTTACCAATGAATTCTGCATTTTCAAAATCATTTTCTGCAAAACGATACACTTCGTATCCACTAACAGTCCAATTAACAGGCTTGAAAGGTTGCCACGATAACTTAATTTTGGATTGATTTGATGCATCTATAGATAGTTGCATAGCTGTGATTTGATTTGAATAAGTGAAGTTCGTTTCACATATGTCGGGAGCAGCCAAATAGTATGAATAAATATGTTCGCTTGCACTCAGAGGTAAATCATCAATAAATTTGAAATAGTTGTTTCCGTTAAAAGTAATAAATTTTACCTCTTCAAATTGTCCATCATCCATTTTGCGATATAGTTTATAGCCTTTGACTTTTTTAGAAGCATCCAAAAAAACATAAATCTGTGCATGAAAATTATCAGGTAAGATACTAACACCCTCTAAATACACAAACGATAGGGTGTCTGCATTAGCAACATTAATTTTTATTACGTTGGATCTTCCACCACTCATTACATATATATAAATATTGCCATTGATCTGCGGAAGAGTTATATCATATTTTAAATCATGAGTAATTGTTGCTATTTGTTTATACTCCATATTTTCATCAGTTGCCATATAAATTTGGGAAATAAGACCTGTATAGGTATCATTGGGAGCATTCCAAGTTAAATGCAACGGCTCGTTGCAATTACTTCGCTCGGCATTCAATACAATGTTATTAACAGTTTCGCTAAGCGGTGAAGTGTTTTTGCAACCATCAAATGCAAAAATAGCGATCCTATTAGTATCTTTTACATTGCAGTTATTACAAATGTAAGTTGTAGTGTTGATATCATAAATAGTATCTAAGGCTTTACGAATACCATTTTCATCGATCTTACATATAACGTAACCGCGAGCATCATTACTTGTAACTTTCTCCCATGTAACCACAACTTTTTGACTACTTAAGTCCACATCTATAGGATGCAATATTGGGTTTTCGGGTCCCTCATTGTCACTTTTAGGCAAGGATGCAATATTGCTAAATGAAGAACAATCTGTCAGAATCGCCTCTATTCTGTAGAGAATTTCGCAGTTATTGGATTTGTTATCCTCATAGCTGTTTTGTGAGGTATTAACATCAGTAAGAAAAACGAAATCATCGTCATCAATAGTCTTTTTATAAATCTTATATTTAGTAGCATTAGATTGGGTTGTCCATTTGATTGCAACGATAGAATTATCATTAGTTTTTATTGCTACTTCGCAAAAAATGGTTGAAAACAATGTGCGAGTATTATTAACTGTAATGCTGTATGTGATAGATTGGGTATTTGCATTTACAGTATTATCAACAAAAGTTCCGTTATTCAAATTCCCGACTTGCACCCAACTGCCATTATCTTGACGTTCAATTGCTTTATCATTGAAAAGAGTGGAAGTTATACTAACACTGCCATCTTCTTTTACTATCGTACATTGTGCTTGCATAATAAGATATGCACAAATACTCAAAATAAACAAAATTGTCTTTTTCATATTTATTTTTTATTATTCGATATTTTTACTAATAGAAACAATAAAACTATCCTTAGATAAATAGTGTTTTGCTAATCTCATAAGATCTTTTGCATTGGTGTTTTTTACAATATCCATTGATGTGCTATTATAGTTCTGTGGTAGATTGAATCGTAACAGTTGGTCAAAAGTTTCTGCAATTTCACTAACTCCATCATTATTTCTTAGCATTTCTCCTATTATATAATGTTTTACTGTATCAAGTTCCTCGTTACTGACTTGTATGCTTTGTAGTATCTCTATTTCTTTGAATATTTCGATCATAGTATCCTTGTCTTTATCGGCAGTTACGTCTGTTGTGATCATAAATACAGAACCATAAGTGTAGGGTACAATAAATGAGTCTATACCATAAGTAAATCCCTTTTGTTCGCGAATATTACTCATCAGACGTGAATTGAAATATCCCCCTAATAGACAATTAAGAACCCCCAGAGGTATGTAGTCTTTGTCAGTTATTGAAGGGAACATTTTACCGATACAAATAGAACTCTGAACGGCAGATTGTAAAGGTGTGATAATTGTCTTGCATTCGTAATTATTATTGATAATAATAGGTTTTATTGAAGTATCTGCTGTCGTTTCATTCCAACGTTTTGTTCCTAACGTATTATTCAAAAGATTAAAGAATTCTTTGTCCGTGTGTCCAGCCAAAATTATATAGCATTGATTGAAAGTGTAGCGTTTGGTATAAAATGCTTGCAAATCTTCGCTACTTACTTTATCATAGTCTGAAACAGATGCATATTTTCCGTAAGGATTGTCCTTTCCGAACAGATTTGCCATAAACTCTCTATGAGCAAGAAATGACGTTTGGCGACATTTGGTTTGAAATTCTTGTTTACAATTTTTTAAAGTTATATCTAATTTGTCTTGTTTGAAAAGTGGGTGCAATATTATCTGTTCAATAAGTTTCAATACCTCTGATTGATACTCTTTGATGAAAGCAAAATTGAGTATTGTACGTTCATTGGAAGTTATTGGTGAAAAGTTGACTCCGTAATAGTCCATTGCATCTGCCAAAGAGAGTGCCGAATAATCTCTAGTATCTTGTGCTAACTGAGTTTTAGTCAGTGAGGACACAAAATACTTATCTTGAAAAATTACTCCAGCATGGTAAAAAACAAATTTCATACAAATAACCTCCATATCCTTGTTTTCAAAACAATATACGGGGATATCATTTGACAACGTTAATTGTTGAGGTATATAATCTTTAATATTTACACTATTAAAACTTGGTATGTCCATCTCGTATTACGTTCTATAAAAGTTGAGGTGTATGGTTAATAAATCGTTTTCAAAAAAGATTTTTTTCTTTTTTGAAGTTATTAAAATCTTTCTTGAAAATAATTTTTAGATTTTTCATGATGCTTACATATATGTGAAATATTTTATTGTTTATTTATTAGAATTCAAAAGTAAGTCGTGCATTGAGGCGTGTAGGAGTCAAATAATCCGGTACAGCAAATGAAACTCCAGCATAATCTTGCACATAAGTATAAGAAATTACATTTTTATTGTTAAAAACATTCAACCATTCTAAGTTTAACCAAATATTTTTAAGGTATTTCATAAAATTATTTTTTGCCCATGAGTTTTCTTCACTTTTAAGTCTGAAAGTAAAAGCCATATCTGCCCTTAGATAATGAGGATAACGAAATACTACATCAGTATTGGGAGGGTAATATGGGTAACCCGAACCGTAATTTAAATTAAGATATACTCTCATCCAAGGCATATTAGGTAGATAATCTTGGAAAGATACGCTAACGTTGAAAAGTTGGTCTGTCGGTCGAGGAATATATCCTCTATTGTCTTTTTCTACGTCTTGTTTTGTCTGCATTAAAGAAAGAGTGAGCCAAGAATCAATACCTTTGATGAATTCTCCAAAAAGTTTCATATCTATGCCTACAACATATCCGATAGCATTATTATTGGCTGAATAACGTATGCGGACGTTATCTATTTTATATGGTATTAAATCCCAAAGATATTTATAGTATGTAGCAGTTATGAATTTAAAGTTTCTTTCCATTATTTTGAAATTCCAATCAGATGAAAGTACCAAATGTAATGATTTTTGTGATTTTATACTTTCGTTAAGATATCCATGTTCATTCCTAAATTCACGATAGAAAGGAGGTTGAGTATAAATTCCCGAGGCAAGACGTAAAAGAATGTCTTGTTTAATATTTGGTTGCAATGAAATAGACGCACGAACAGATGGGATAATTTCTTTGTTATAAGACCAATACTGTCCCCTGGCTCCTATATTGAAATAATATGTCCCATGGTTTTTATGTAAATCAAATTGACGTTGAATAAAGGATGTAATACGATATGAAGATAATTCATGAGAGGAGTTATAATAGTTTTGAAGGGAAGGAGGGGTAGTAGGGTTGTAGAGACCTACCTGATCAATATTAGAAGGTATAGTGTAGTCTGCACTATCCACCATCTTCCATTCGCGAATTCTGTCATTGATTTTTTCTGTTTGTAGTTTTGTCCCCCAGGATAGAAATCCATTGGAATAGTACAAATATCCTTTGTGTTCTATATTGGAGATATTGGCATAAAGGATATTGCGGGCATGTTCAAGATAGGTACCAATGCCTCTATCAAAAATTTCTTCTGAACTTAGTCCGCCTGTCTCATATAGCCAATACTGTCCTTGGATATCATATGTCTCTTTTTCATGAGTATTGAAAGCAGAAGCGATAAATTTCAACGAGATATTTTTTTTCGGTTTATAACTAATAGCTAAAGCTCCAAAAAATGATGTAAATCTATCCACCTCTTGCCCGTCAAAATAAACTTTGAGATTCATAGAAGAATATATACTTCCGAATTGCGTCTCTCTTGTCTGAGGAATAAACTTATATTTATTATCAGATATGTTGCCAAGAAATGCGATTTCCGTTTTGTCATTCATATCGTAAGTAATATAAGTTTGTAAATCGTTGAAAGTAGAATTATATTCCCCCTCGGTTTCCAAAGAGTTTAAAAGATATCTCGTACTTTTGTTCCTGTATCCAATTTGATATGTCATATGTTTCCCAATTAGACCTTCAATATGAGTGCTTGCCCCCAACAAAGATATACTGGCTGCTCCTTTGAGTTCTTGTGGCTTACGATATTTAATATCCAATACACTTGACATTTTGTCTCCATACCTGGCATCAAATCCTCCCGAAGAAAATTTTATATCACTTATCATGTCAGTATTGATAAATGAAAGACCTTCTTGTTGTCCATTACGAATGAGGAGAGGTCTGAAAATTTCTATATCATTCACATAAACAAGATTTTCATCAAAGTTTCCACCCCGTACACTGTATTGACTACTGAGCTCGTTATTGGAGGATACTCCCTCCTGTAACTTTATAGTATTTTCTACTCCTTGATTGACACCAATGCCTACTTTTGCAGTTTCGGGATTTATTCTTGTGATTCCTTCTTGTCTGCTTTTATCCCCTAAGATTTCAACCTGATCTAGATAAGTGGAGGACTTAATCATCATGATATTAATGATCTTGTTCTCATTTGGCTGCAAGACAAAAGAGGTATCCACATCTAAGTAGCCGATACAAGAATAGCGAATCCTGTATTTTGTTTTAGTTTTTAAATGGAGTAAATATTTGCCATTCATATCACTTGTCGTACCGATGGGTTTAGATAAATTTAAAGTACCTATGCTAACGTTTTCTATAGCTTCTCCATCAACATTCTTAATTTCGCCTCGTATTGTTTGTGAGTATGCGGTTACAAAAATAGATAGCGTTATTATGACTAAAATACAACGTTTCAAATTTACAGTTCTATTAACTTTATAAAAATAAAACGCAAAAATACGATTTTTATTTACTTTGACAAATTTTTTTGTATCATTTATATAGAATAGAGTGTTGCAAAGAGCATTGACAGTTACAAATAAATATCAGGTTTTGGACATAAAGATTTTCATATTGAAAAGATGTTGGTATTTTGTTTTACGTATGATTATACGATACGAATACTAATAGATTTTATAGCAAAAACGGGATGTAATATTTATTTCCCACTTAAAAAATTACTTAAAAAAATTGCACTACTAATATATTTATATCAAAGGGAAAAGTAGAGTTGTATGATAAAACAAATTTTGTAAATAAAGTATTAACGTTTGTGTTATTATTTTTCATATTGATCATCGGAAATTATTCATTTGTTTTAACTACTAACAAAACTACTTAATATATTTCGTTACTATGGAGAATATTTTGAAGTAGAGATTTTGCTAACGACTTATTCCGTTATTTCTAAAATTTAAAAGACAAGTGTACTCTCTTGTTATGATGTATATGTTGTAATGTTTGAACCTATCAGAACTTACTCTCTGTTTTACATTGTGAATATCTTGGGTCATACTTTATTAGGAAGTTTAACCGATAACACAATGGAGTTATTTGTTACGGGTACATATTACGAATTTTTATAGATAGAGTGCTTTCAATACTGCTGATACTGAAAAATATATAGGGAGATACTCTATAACACCTCTAAATAAAGATATACTATGGAAATAGAGTCATTTATATTTTACAAATAATGAATAAATATACAGATAATTTGGTATGTAATGTGAATTTTGATGAGGAGCACAAAGGATTTTGAATTTATTATACATATATTATGGAGGTAATGACTCTATTTAATTACGGTTTCAGTTTATACTATGAGGATGTATATGCCATCGGCAATAATCTATATTTTAATTGAGGTATGGATAACATGGTGTATGCTACCATATTTGATATTGAGTCTAGTCAAAATTATATTATTCGTTTTGAGTCTTCAACATTTAGAGAATATAACATCTCAAAATTATCTAAATTGCAATTTTGCATCATTGAAGAGAAATTAGTGACAGTATTTAAAACCAATCAAACAAAATGTATTTGGGAACAGTATTATTAAATTTGTAACAAATGAAAAAAATTCATTCTACTCTTACCATATTGAATCAAAAAAATAGTTGCTATTGGAAATGATTTTACAATTGGTAATATCGCATATAAAAAGATATGTACATATTATGATACGGATTATCATTACCAACAATTTAACCTTAGGTGATGCCATAGAGGTGAATATTTGTGGGAGCAAATTGTATAATTCTAATGATAAAAAATTGAATTAATAGTATATAGATATAGATACTTTTTATACATTATACGATGTAGGCTCCATTGTTATTCTTAGACTTAGTGTTTCGTCTACTTTTTAAATTCATATATGTATAACAAAATGATAAGGTCAATATATGAAATTTAATCGGTAAGTAATATTTATGGAAAGTAATTACAAAACCATTTTTTTTTCCTGAGATACTATTTTTAAATTAAGAATATATATTGAAACTTTGCAACTGATTAATGTTAATTATTCTATTGTTATCTTATCCTTGAATGTTTATACTTGTTGCAAGGATATGATTTTTACAACTATACAAAATGGTAATAATTATTACCTCCCAGGATTTAGAAGGGCACAAGAATATATTTACATTCATTCAAATACTAAAATAAATGTGTACGATAGTTCTGCTGTTCTTAAATTTAATGAGATAAATATGGTGAGTGTTGGATCGTTTTCACATTTATGTGGACATTAGAAACGCGTAATCAGTAGCTAAGAATTAAGGGAAATAGAGGGAAACGCAAGGGATGTAACTATTTGAAATAGTACTATTTAGTATTTCATTGCCATAATAAGAGTAAGCGAAAACGAGCATAAAACGGCAGGAGTTCCGTTACCAAATCATAACCCATCAGGAAAAAAGCAAAAAGGGGTTGCGAATTGAATGTAAACAACTGTGTCATAGGTTTTTATTCATCATCTTTCATTTTTCTGCATCGCTCGGGAACACTTGTTTCACTGTACCTTTGCAAGCGAAGGAAATTTTGAAAAAACGACAGGGAAATGAAAGAAAACAAACTGAAAGTGTCGTTCTTCGTTCAAGCAAGACGAACCGACAAGAAAGGACTTGTGCCTGTCATCGGACGCATCTCCGTAGGCAGAACCCATTTAGGGATTCTCTACCAAGTGCAAGACTCCGCTATCCCTATGGGACAGCCGTAAGCAGAGGCTCACCGGCAAGAGTGCCATTGCGGTGTCCGTCAATCAGAAACTCGGTGAATGTACCGCACTTATTCACGCACGTTTCCATGAACTCAGTGAAAGAGAAAATTCTATTACCGCTACCGATGTGAGGGGTGCCTATCAGGGGCAAATCCACCGTCAAGCCTTGCTCTTGGAGAGTTTCGGGGAGTATCTCAGACAGACAAAGGAGCACATAGGCATAGACCGAGCCTTAAAGACATTCAAACTCCATACCTACCAGCTATCCCTACTCCGTGAGTACGTGCAGAAGAAGCATAAAGTAAGCGACATTCCCCTTTCACAGTTGGACGAAGCCTTTATCTAGGGCTTAGAGTATTATCTCACCATTGAATGCAGACTGAAACGTGGCAGCATATAGAGGACCTTGTCCCCCTTGCAGATCATCGTCCGCATGGCGGTGAAGAGAGGCGTACTGGACTTCTATCCGTTCTTGGGCTACAGCTATGAACGTCCTAAAGGAGAGCCGAGAAGTATCACACAAGACGAGCTGCAACGCATCATCGACTTGGAGATAGAATGGGAAAACTACCGTATTGTCCGTGATTTGTTCGTTTTCTCCTGCTTTTCCGGGCTGGCAATCTCTGATGTGCACAATCTCAGAGAGGAAAACATCGTCTTGGAAGAGGGCGAGATCTGTATCAAGGGCAGGCGCATGAAGACCAAGACTCCCTACCGTGTGCAGGTGCTTTCTCCTGTGCTGGCGATTATGGAGCGGTACAGGGGAAAGCGTGTAGGCTTTGTCTTTGACGTGTCGACCACCGACATTATCCACAACGGCATGCACTTCATACAGAGAAACATCAGCATGGAAAGCCCGCTGACCTTTCACATGGCTAAACATAGCAAAATTCACAAGTGGCTATATTTCAGCGAATTGGGATAATGGAAAAGAAAAGTTGGTAACGATAAGAAAACCAGCGATGTTCTATATTTTTCCCTATTTTGCATTTTCAAAGAACCGCTTTTGAATACGACAAAGGGAATATTATCTGTGGAGAAAGACGAAACTTTCTCCGTTTTTCTTTTCTAATAGTTGTCTATTCAGACAATAGCTTCATTTTTTTCGTCGTATCCCCTATGATTATGGCAGTCTTTCTTGTGAAGACTGCCTTTCATTTTTTTCGCTCTGTCCTCTACGGTGTTCCTCTCCACGTTCCATTCTATGTATTCGCATCGGGATCGGTTGTTCGTTGTCAGCGGCAAAGGTAGTTCCGGGCTTCCACGGACAAAAAAGGTCGGGGCGGCAAGCCGTTTAGACGACAATCTCCACACTTCCATTTCATTGCAGGTAGTATTCTCGCC
>JBQNAI010000016.1:0-28293 GCA_052170555.1 Bacteroidales bacterium
AATTCTGAGCTTCCAACATTAATTTTTCAATTAAAAACCTTTCAATTCCCAATTTTTTAATGCTTTTGAGAAGTATAAAACAACAATTCTTCGTTGCATATCCCCCAACTTTTCTTGCAAGACCACCATTCAGACATTCAAAAACCACCATTTGAATGTTCAAAAACCACTGTTTAGACGTTCAAAGACCACCATCTGTATACCAAAAAGTGCCATTTTTTGTATACAAAAGTGCCACTTTTATATACTGAAAGTGCCACTTTTCATATATAAAAGTGGCACTTTTTGGTATACAGATGGTGCTAAATGAACACACCCAAATGGTGCTAATAGAACGTCTAAATGGTGGTTTTTGAACATCTAAACAGTCCTTAGCGTACATCTTTCGGTCTTTTACATATCTTTTTCCCGCTTTTCTAACCCTGTTGAGGCTCTCTGCCCTAAGAAATATGACAAAACAAACAGGATTTTGCCCCATTATGGTGAATAATCCGCTTTTTTTAATAAAATTTCAATCCAACTATCTAAACATTCAAGCCTTTCTGTACAAGAATTGCAATATTTTTTTAACTCCTTCCCCTAAAATTTTTTAAAAACAACGAAAATGCAAGACGAAACAAAGAAGGTACAACAGCAAACAAAGAAAAATTGCATAAAAAATATTGAATGAAAATATATAAATGGGAAAGGTGAAAGAGAAAAGGAACGACAGAAAAGACAAATTTAATTAGTGTGAAAGCTCTTCGCTTAGGAAAACGCCAATGGAGTTGTTCTTATCCGATACAGCTTGCTCGGGCGTACCGACAAAGACTATTCTGCCGCCGGCTTTACCTGACTTATCCCCCATATCTATCAACCAGTCTGCAACTTTGATGACATCCAAATTATGTTCTATTATTATCATAGTGTTACCTTTGTCTACGAGTTGCTGCAACACCGATAACAATATGCGGATATCCTCAAAATGCAATCCAGTCGTAGGTTCGTCTAAAATATACAAAGTCTTGCCCGTATCCTTACGAGATAGCTCGGTGGCAAGCTTTATCCTCTGTGCCTCTCCTCCCGACAACGTCGTGGAAGGTTGACCTAACGTAATGTATCCTAACCCAACTTGATTGACAATATGCAATTTCTGAACAATCTTAGGCTGATTCTCAAAAAATTGTTCAGCTTCTTCAAACGACATATTCAAAACATCGTTGATGGATTTGCCTTTGTAACGAATCTCCAACGTCTCTCTATTGTAACGTTTGCCGTGGCAGTCATCACAAGTTACATAAACATCAGGCAAAAAATTCATTTGTAGTGTTTGAACACCTGCTCCCAAACAAGATTCGCAACGTCCTGATTTAACATTGAAGGAAAAACGACCAGGTTTGTATCCCCGAATCTTTGCCGTGGGAAGTTGTGAATAAAGAGCCCTAATATCGTCAAACACTCCTATGTATGTGGAAGGATTGCTCCTCGGTGTACGACCAATAGGAGATTGGTCTATCTCAATAACCTTGTCTATATTGTCAACACCCTCTATCTTATTGTAAGCAAGTGCCTTCTTGTCACTGCGATAAAAATATTTGGTCAAAATAGGATACAAGGTCTCATTGATAAGCGAAGACTTGCCGCTACCCGACACGCCTGTAACTACATTTAATACGCCTAAGGGTATCTGCAAATCCACATCTTTTAGATTATTGCCACTAGCACCATACAATTTCAAATATTTCCCATTGAATTTCCGACGTTTTAGGGGTACTTCTATAGATTTACGCCCATTCAAATAATCACATGTAATACTATGTTGAACCAACAGTTCATTAGGTGTCCCCATCGCCACTATCTTCCCTCCATTTATTCCTGCACCTGGCCCCATATCTATAACGTAATCACTATTAAGCATCATATCTTTATCGTGCTCTACAACAATTACGCTGTTACCTTTGTCTCTAAGCTTTTTCAATGAGTTTATCAGTCTGATATTGTCTCTTTGGTGCAGTCCTATGGAAGGCTCATCAAGAATATATAACACATTAACAAGTTGTGAGCCTATCTGCGTGGCAAGTCTTATTCGCTGTGCCTCGCCACCCGATAGGGATGCAGTCCTTTGCTGCAATGACAAGTAGTCTAATCCTACATCAATAAGAAAAGAAATCTTAGTCTTCAACTCGCGTATTATTTCTCTGGCTATCTCTTGCTGCCTAGATGTGAGTTTGTCATTCAAGGTATCACACCAAACAGCCAAATCTCTAATATCAAGATTAGAAACCGTTGCTATATCCTTATCATCTATCTTGAAACAAAGACTTTCTCTTCTTAGACGTTTGCCTTCACAATAAGGACACTCCTTTTGTGAGAAAAAACCGTTCGCCCACTTCTGAATACTCGCAGGAGCATCCTGTCCTATTGTCTCCCTTATGATGTTGACCAAACCAACAAACTTGTCCGTATGATATAAGGACAGCTCAAAATCATTAATCGGCATATCGGTCCCATCTCCACCATTTATATCTTCTCCAAATCCACTCGCACAACCATATAATATCTCATCAATACATTCTTTAGGGACATTTTTCAAAGGTGTCGCAGTGCTGACTTTGTATTTCTTCAAAATATTAGAAATGGTCTTATAAATCGTAGAATTTTTATCGGTTTTCATAGCGATTATTCCACCTTGCGATACACTTTTATTGATATCAGGTATCAATTTGTTTATATCGACCTCTGTAACCTCTCCCAGACCGTTACATTTGGGACAAGCCCCATAAGGAGAATTGAAAGAAAAGGTATTGGGTTCGGGATCAGAGTAAGATATACCGGTCGTAGGACACATAAGATTCTTACTGAAATATTTTATAGCCCCTTGATTATCAACAATCATTATGTTATTATTTCCTTGTTGGAATGCCGTGAAAACCGAACGCTTCAAACGATTATTAGTCTCACTCTTAATAACAATAGTATCAATAACAATCTCTATATCATGTATCTTATATCTATCCAATTTCAACCCTAAAACAAGTTCTTCAATCTTGCCATCAATTCTAACCTTGGAAAATCCTTTCTTCGCTATCTGAGAGAACAATTCCCTGTAATGTCCTTTTCTTCCCTTTACAATAGGTGCAAGTATGGTTATAGTTTGATCGAGATACTTCTCATGTATCATCTCCAAAATCTGAGCCTCAGAATATTTAACCATCTTTTCTCCAGTATTTATAGAATATGCATCAGCAATCCTTGCAAATAGCAATCGCAAAAGGTCGTATATTTCAGTCACTGTACCAACCGTAGAACGCGGATTCTTATTCGTAGACTTTTGTTCAATAGCTATAACCGGAGAAAGCCCCGTTATCTTATCTACTTGGGGACGTTCCATACCCCCAATGTAGTTGCGAATATAAGCAGAAAAGGTTTCCAGATAACGCCTCTGTCCCTCTGCATAAATAGTATCAAATGCTAATGAGGATTTGCCACAACCACTCAATCCCGTTATGGTAACCAAACTATTGCGGGGTATCTTCAAACTTATATTCTGCAAATTGTGTGCTTTCGCTCCGAAGATATTTATACAATCTTGTGTTTCTGTAACACTGTTTCCGCCTTTTGCCATCTATATATCACATTTAGGTTTGCAAAAGTACGACTTTTTTCACAATTTGCATCTTATATCATATGACATAAAGCATGGGAAACCACCGTTCCATTGTTATTATCATCTATCAAGCAAAAGAGAGAGCTCCATTTTTTTACAACAATATAACACACCGTCAATAGTAAATACAGACTCCTTCTCTATGGTTTTATTCCCGTATAGATGCTAACTATTCCACAAGTAAGATTCTTGTAATCAGTCTTTTTAAAACCTACTTTATCCAAATAAGATAAAAACTTTTTGCCTTTCGGAAACTCTTTTACACTTTTTATCAGATATTTGTATGCCGTATTATCCTTAGATATTATCCTACCGACAAAAGGCAAGACATAATTGAAGTAAACATTGTATAAACAACGAACAAATAAGTTTTGTGGATAAGAAAATTCCAAAATAACTATTTGACCATTGGGTTTTAAAACACGATACATCTCTTTTAGGCCTTGCTCCAAATCATTAAAATTACGTACTCCAAATCCGCAAGTAACAACATTAAAAATATCGTCCTCAAAGGGTAGTTGTTCAACATTAGCCTGCAAAAACTTAATATTAAATTGAGAATTAGTCTTATTAAGTGAAGATTCGAATTGTTGTATTTTTCTCCTACCGATTTGCAACATAGATTGGCTCAAATCTATCCCAACAAGATTTCGAATTTGTTTTTGTTTGAGGATCTCTATTGCCAAATCTGCTGTTCCGGTTGCAACATCTAAAATTTTTGTATCATTTATCTCATCAGGATAATCAGGGATATCTAAATGCTTTATTGCTTTTTTTCTCCAATATTTATCCACACTGAAAGTGAGCAAATGATTAAGCAAATCGTAATGCAATGCTATTCTATCAAATAATAAAGCAATATTCTTCCTATTATCTTCTAACGAAATATTTTGCATAACAGCGGATTAAATACAAGAACATAAGGATAATAATATCCCAATTTCCCGCTCTTGATTGTGTAGTATACCAATCCTAATCTATAAAATATTCTATCGTAGATACTACCCTTATTTTAACTTTCAGAGGGTCGTCAGTCGGAGTTATTGTAAATTGTCCTTGATATGCAGATTTTATTCCTTTTATTTTAGCACTTGATGATATAGTAAACTCTTCGGCAGCTTTCTTTGCATTTTTAATACTTTCTTTTATCATATCGGGTTTGATATCATTGAGCTTTGTAAATCTATATCGCCCATAATTCTCATCATCATTATAATAATAGGAGTTATCCTTCAATGTAATTCCCTGCTTTATTAAATCAAACTGACTCATTTCTACATCTCTAATATTTTTTACTTTATCAGAAATCAGGACAATCTCCACCGTGGCATAATAACGGTATGTGATATCTTTACTACGGTATTCATTTGTTTGCCTATCGTTAATATGAGGAACATTTATCGTTATCTCATTTGAGGAAATCCCCTTTGAGCGAACAAAATCCTTAATCTTATTATTATTCTGTTCTATTGTCGCTAGAACTTGAGACATCTCATTGCCTGCAACCACATATTCTATTGAAACATTAGCATTATCCACATCTACTATTCTCTCTGAGAGCCCTCGTACGGTAACGATTTTTTCTTTATCAACAAAAGAATGCAAACCTTTATAAATAAAGAAACCCATAACAACTATTGCTGCGGCAATAATAACAACTGAAATCTTTAAATTCAATTCTTTCATACTTTTCATACTGTTTTAGTTTTTTACATATGCTTTTGCAAAGGTATGTAAATTTTATTTACTGACAAAATATTTACCTTTGTTTTATCGTTATTGCGATATTAAAAGAAAATATATGACAATGAATAAAGTAAGTGTTTTTATCATATCTGCACTAATATCTCTGACTATTATGGCACAGCAAAAGCCATACAATGAAGACATTGACGCTGTGAGTCAAATAAATAAAGCAGTTTTCCAAGCCAAGAATGAGAACAAATATGTCCTTATTCAAGTTGGAGGTAATTGGTGTCCGTGGTGTTTGAAATTTATAGAATTCGCACAAGCAGATTCATTAATTAGCAGCATCATTGATAATAGTTACATCTATATTCATGTTAATTGGTCAAAAAATAATAAAAATGAGAAGGCTATGACTTTATTGGAAAATCCTGCAAGGTTTGGCTTTCCTGTCTTTGTCATATTGGATGAGAATGGCAAACGTATTCATACGCAAAATTCCGCATATTTAGAAGAGGACAAAGGATATAGTAAAAGAAAAGTAGCTGATTTTCTATACCTTTGGACTCCCAATGCTGTCAAAACAATAAAACAATAATATCAAACGCCTAATCAAATAAAAATTTTCATTACCTTTGTACTCTGAATATAAAGTAAGAGTAATGAAAAATAAAAATAATAAAATTGTTACAGTATCCACTATTGCCATCGTATTAAGTGCAATTGCCATCATGTCGCAAATATTTATCTTCGCTACATCTCACAAAAATGAAGATGAGCAATACTCCGAAATATTGAAAGAAAATTTTCATAATTTTGCCGTACCTATGCCTAAACAGGTAATATTTTGCGGAGAAAAGGTCCCAATAGAAAATACTTTCGTACGCGAAGCTTTGGATAGAGAATTATCATATATTAGTTATCAACATGCATCCACTTTTTTGATACTTAAACGTGCTTACAAATATTTCCCGCAAATAGAAAAGATACTAAATCAGCAGAAAGTTCCAGAAGATTTAA
Source organism: Bacteroidales bacterium (assembly GCA_052170555.1). Classification (GTDB taxonomy): domain Bacteria; phylum Bacteroidota; class Bacteroidia; order Bacteroidales; family P3; genus Scybalousia_A. The sequence continues at coordinate 6,353 of JBQNAI010000016.1, forward strand.
AATACTTAGCTGTTGCTGAAAGTAGCCTGAATAATGCTGTCTCGCCCGCTAAAGCTGAAGGATTTTGGCAGTTTATGCCTCAAACCGCTAAAGAATACGGATTGATTGTTAATAATGAATATGACGAAAGATACGATATAGAAAAATCCGCTATTGCAGCTTGCAATTATCTAAAAGTATCTTATTCTCGCCTAAAGAAATGGTCATTAGCTTGTGCTGCATACAATTGCGGTGAAGGTGGCATAAAAGCTCGTATAAATGAACAAAATGTTAATAATTATTGGGATTTAGCACTTAATACCGAAACAGCACGGTATGTATATAAAATTATCGCTTATAAAATAATTATGCAAAATCCACAAGCCTACGGTTTTTTTATCCGACCCATAGATTGTCATCAGCCTTTGGAATACGATTCTATCACAATAGATAGTACGATAAACAATTTTTATACTTTCGCAAAACAAATTGGTACTGAATACAAATATTTCCGCATAGCAAATCCACAACTCCAAGCCAAGAAGCTAACAAATAAAGAAGGGAAAAAATATACTTTCAAGATATTGAATAAAAATTCTTATAACTGGAAACACCTCATAGATAAAGTAGATGATCCCTACAAATTTGTAGAATCTTTATAGCAATAGTTTTATTGAATACTCCCAGATTGACTTGGTGTGAATGTATGAAATATTTCTTATCCTACTCTAATAGAATAATTTGTGATTATACCTAACAATTTTCCATATCCATCTGCATAATAAATAGATCTATATTATCGTTTTCCTCCAGTATTTTACAATATCATATAATTAGTCGCAATGATTACACCGTCTCTGATACTAAAATCCATTAAAAAATGGTGGGATATCATAAGACCCAAAACTCTATTCGCTTCCATCTGTCCGGTAATAGCAGGATTATTATTTGCTTTGAAACAAAGTTCAAATTATAGTGAAATATTTTTAAGATTTATAATTATTTTAACATGTGCGGTCAGTTTGCAAGTACTTAGTAATTTGATAAATGACTATTATGACTATAAGAAAGGAGCAGATAAAAAAGGTAGAAACGGATTCAAAAGGGCATTAGCTGAGGGTTGCGTAACAATAAACGAAATAAAAAAATCAATTTATACTACCTTGGCAATATCAATATGTTCGGGAGCAATACTTTCATTTTACGGAGGATGGCCAATATTGTTAATAGGCATCACAGCTATACTCTTCGCATGGCTCTATACTGCAACTAACTATTCTCTATCTTACTTAGGTATAGCTGATATTTTTTGTTTACTGTACTATGGTATTTTAGCAGTTTGGGGCTCACATTATCTACTGACAGATAAAGATTTATTCTCCGATATAACAGTTTTATATGTCGGAATGATATGTGGTTTAATCTCCATGATAGTCCTAATGATCAATAATATAAGAGATATAGATGACGACAAAAGTGCTAATAAAAAAACATTTCCCGTAAGATTTGGTAAAAAAATTGGAGAAACTATGATATTGATTTATAGTCTTATAATACTAACCCTAAGTTTTCTTGCATTCGGCTTATCTTTTACTAATATAATCTTTATCCCCACTTTTATGCTTTACCATGAGGTCTCTTCGGCACAAGGACAACAATACAATAAATTATTATTTAAAGCAGGTTTGTTAAATGTATTTTTCATACTTTTGCTATTTTTGGAAATAATGCTATAACTGTTATAAGATAACTCATAATTACAATAAATTAATATCAAGAAAGAATTTTCTAACTTCAAAAAACATTTTTATGAAAAAATAATATTATTTTTGTATGTGTTTTTTAAAAAGCTAGCTAACAATAGCTAGGATTCACTAAAATAACACTTTATCATTATATATGTATAATATATTTATTTAAATTTTTAATATAATATTTATCATTAAATATCTATTAAAATAGAGAATGGCACTAATTTTGCAGGACAAAAATCTAGTTAGAATTTATTAACAAATATTAAAACATTTTGTACAATGAAGAAAATGATTAAAATTATGACAGTAGCAGCTTTCGTATTTGCTACAATGGGTTTTGCCAATGTTGAAGCAAAAGAGGGAAAGATTAAAGTGAATGGTTCATGTGGGATGTGTAAAACAAAGATTGAAAAGGCAGCAAAGAGTGTTAGCGGCGTTCAATCTGCAGTTTGGAACACTGAAACCAAAGAGTTGACTCTTAATTATGATGAGAAATTGACAGATATTAAGACTATCTCACAAGCAGTTGCCAAAATAGGTTATGATGCTGGTGAAATAAAAGCCGATAAAGAGGCAAGGGCAAAACTTTCTGCTTGTTGTAAAGGAGAAGGTGGCAATCATCATGGTAAAGACAAAGCTTGTAATGGCAAAGAGCATGGAAAAAATGGAGCGAATAAGGGTTGCAAAAAATAAAGATAATTTTTATCTTTCAGAGTAATCTTTTAAACCATCCAACTAAGGACTGTGTATAAACATAGTGCGATACGGTCTTAGCCATATCGCACTATATTTTTTACATTTATCAATATGTCTGAACACTATATTTTCTACACCTCATAAGTTCAATTCTTGTTTGATTCTTTCTATCTTTGCAAGCGACTGTTCTTGCAATTGTTCAAAATCATCTCCAATAGAATATTCACTTCTCACACCAAAATAAAATTTTATTTTAGGTTCTGTCCCCGACGGTCGTACGGATATTTTACTTCCATCCTTTAAAAACCACTGCAACACATTTGACTTGGGCAAATCTAATTTTTCATCTTTCTTGTTTAATAAATCTTTGGATATTTGTTTCTCATAATCTTTTATCATTACAAGTGGTTGACCCAATATTTCTTTTGGCGGATTGGAACGGAAATCAGACATCATTTTCTCTATCTCTTCTGCACCCATCTTACCTTTTCTAACTATAGAGAACAAACTTTCCTGATAATATCCATATCTTTGATATATTTCCAACAATACATCGTAAAGCGTCTGTCCCTGTTGTTTTGCCCAAGAGGCCATCTCCGCCAAAAGACAACAAGTAACAACTGCATCCTTGTCCCTAACAATATCGGAAGGCATATATCCATAACTCTCTTCTCCTCCACCAATATATTTCTCTTTGCCTTCTAATGATAAAACTTTCTCTGCGATCCATTTAAATCCTGTCAAAACGTCATAACATTTGACACCATAATCATCAGCAAGTACTTTTATCAACTCACTTGTAACAATGGTCTTAACAATAAACTCTTTGCCTTTAAGTCTGTTCAATTCTTTATTGCGAAGTAAGGTGTAATAAACAAGAAGTGTGGCAGTCTGATTACCATTCAACAAGACCATTTTACCTTTTGAATTCCTGACACATAAAGCTTCCCTATCTGCATCTGGATCTGTAGCAAGAACAATATCACATTGCTTATCATCAGCTAATTTTAACACTAAATCCAACGCAACTCGTTCCTCTGGGTTAGGAGATAAACACGTAGAAAAATCACCATCCGGTATTGTTTGTTTAGGTTCTGTTATAACATTTTTAAACCCCCACAATTCCAATGCCTTTGGTACCATTTTATAACCTGTTCCATGCAACGGAGTATAGGCTATTCTAATGTTTTTAAATGTATCCAAATGAGCACTACCCAAGGATTCTTTTTCTATTGCTTTATAGTATATTTCATCAAATTTCTCATCAAGTAAGGTAATATTTTCCATACCCTGTTGCACTTTAACTTGAGAAATATCAGTTATCTTATTAACTTGTTCAATTACATCTTTATCATGCGGTGGTACTAATTGACCTCCATCATTCCAATAGGCTTTATATCCATTGTACTCCTTGGGATTGTGAGACGCAGTAATCATAACTCCCGCACAGCAATCCAATTCCCTGACCGCAAACGACAACAACGGCGTAGGATGTATGTCTTTAAATAAATATACTTTCATCCCATTTGCAGCAAATACCTTCGCAACAATTTCAGCGAACTCTTTACTATTGTGTCGTGAGTCAAATGAAATAGCAACTTTAATTTCCTTTTGATCTTTACATTGTTGCAGGATATAATTTGCAAATCCTTGTGTAGATTGTCCCACAACAATAGAATTCATTCTATTCGTACCAACTCCCATTATTCCCCTAAGACCACCTGTTCCAAAAGAAAGTTTCTTATAAAAAGCATCATTGAATTGAGTTGGGTCCTCTTCTTTAAGTTTTTTTATCTCATTTTTTATTTCCGTACTTACCGAACTGTTAAGCCATGATTCAGCATTTTTTATTGCGTTATTATCGAGTTTCATAAATAATTATTTATATTTTTTATTTAATCTAATTCCTTCTATCAAAGAAAGTTGATTTATAGCTTCTATATTACCTAACTCTGCTGCCCTTTCATAACACTTTTTAGCCTCTTTCATATCATGTCTTAGATTTTTACCGTACTCATATTCCCTTCCAATAATCAGCCAACTCTCGGCACGAGTAATAGTTTTAAAATCAATGTCTAAAAATCCACTAAAATCGTGATACATATCGTATTTGTTTATCGCAATTACCTCCTTAGCTAAGGAAAGTCCTTGTTCTCCTGCAAGGTTGTAGTATTTCATTGCCTCCACAGTATTTTTTTCCACACCATTCCCTTTATCCAATAGCTCTGCATAAGTAAACTGAGCCATAGGATCATTATTTTTTAGAGGTATCTGCAACAACAACAAAGCTTTTTGGTAATCCGGCTTGACACTTTTGTTACAGCAAAGAATATATGCCAAACAGGCCATAGACGGAGTATCGTTTTGTTTTACAGCCTTGTCATACCAATAAGCCGCTTCTTGATAGTTTTGTTCTATTGGATTACCTTCCAAATACATATCACCCAAACGTCTTTGTGCATAGGATTCATTTCGCTGAGCACACACACGATACCAAATCATGGCACGAGCTAATGACTGTCTTGTCCCAATCCCTTTATCAAACATCATGGCAACTTTCAACTGAGCAGACTCATTACCTCGTTCTGCTGCCTGCAAATAATAATTAAACGCATTTGTCAGGTTCTGCGTCACACCAAGACCATTCTCATACATATAAGCAGTCTTATATTGACTAATTACATTGTTACGATCTGCTGCTTGTTTATACCAAATAAACGCATCTCTATAAGACTGCAACATACCGATACCTGTATAATACTGATTAGCCAACTCATACATACTTCTAACATTTCCACTTTTCGCTTTCTGTAATAATCCTTGCCCTTTAGCAGTAAAAAGTCCCAAAATAATAAACGGTACTATCAATAGTTTCTTGCTTATCCTCATATTATCTTTCTTTTATCATATTCAATATATTGGAATGTAAAACACATACTTTGTACTATACTCCCCTGTTGCTACATTACACATATGCTAATCTTCATATTGCCAAAGTTCTTCCTTCGTCCAAAATTCAAGTGCAGTGGGATAACCTTCATTGAATGCAAGTTTTATATAATTGATACCTTTTGCAATATCCTTTTTCACTCCTTGTCCATAATAAAGCATACTTCCAACTTTAAACATAGCTTTTGCCAAATTTCCTTTATCTGCTGCTTTTTTGTAGTAATCAAATGCCATTTGAAGATTCTTATTTGTCCCAACTCCTTTTTCATTCATCTCTCCAAGACAATAAGTTGCTTCGTACATTCCCAAAGTATCTGCTTTCAAAAAATAAGTATATGCAATATGGAAATTTTGCTGCACGTCTATACCGTAGTAATATAATTCGCCTAAAGCCAAAATAGCATCTTTTTGGTTTTGTGCCATAGCCTTTTTATACCAATACAAAGCCTTCGAAATATCTTTCTGATAACGATTATCTTGGGAGTACATACGACCCAACTTATACTGAGCATCAGCATCTCCCATCTGAGCTGCACGCATAAACGTTGTTTGACTAAAAGCAGTCAAACAAATAAGGCTAACAAATGTAAACAAAATCCATTTTTTAGTTACATTACTCATATCTAAATACTTTTTATTCAAACGAAGCACAAAATTACTAAATTTTTACTTACCTGCAAAATTATAGAAACAAAAAAACATGATGCTATCTACCTGAAAACATACCCTTAAACAATCTTACAATTTTTTTATTTTCACATACATAAATTTTAATGTCTCACTTTAATCTAATAATGTCTCACTTTATTTTAATAATGTCTCACTTCAATTTTATCAAATAAAAATTTTACTTTTTAGTAATAAGTGATATTTTTGTTAATTCTTCTTTGCTAACCTGAATAAGGCATTAAGAACAACTATTATGCTATTCAAAATATTTTATACATAATTTAGTCAAAAACTTTCTCAACATGTATATGATAATACCGAACACTATCACCCTAATTATTCACTTGCGGATGATGACCACAAGAGCGAAAATTCTGTTTCCAATATTTTTCTTCCAAAGAAGATACAATAACACCCTTGGAAGTAGAAGCATGAATAAAATTATCCCCATTTAAAAAAATCCCCACGTGATTTACACTATTTTTCCCGAAAAAGACCAAATCACCTTCATTCAATTTGCCAATAGTATTAAGTATCTTTACCTCATTTTCCATATCGGAACTCCTACGTGGTAATATCACCTCATAAACATCCTTGTATACGTTGTAAACAAAACCACTACAATCTACTCCTTGTCGCGAACAACCTCCTAAAACATGTGGTGTTCCTATCCATAAGGTACAATAGTCTGTCAATTTAGTATTCCTTTTTTGCAAATATGCTTTGGATTCTTCATATATGGCAATATTTGAATTAGATTTGGAAGAAAAGGATGATGAGTCTCTATTAGAAGAGGATGGCTTCGTAGACGAAGAGGATGATGAATTACGAATAGGTTTAGTATTACGAACTTTGGTTATTCTACCATAAGGTCTGTTTTTCAATGCCTCGTTGACAGGCATGCAAGACACCATCAGCACAATTATTAAGACAAATAATGATGTGATTTTCAATTGTTTTTTCATTCTCTTTATTATTTTATTTCATTATTCGGTTAAATTTTTAAGACAATCCTTCAAAGCATCCTCCCAATGGGGAATTTCCATTCTCAAATTTATCTTTATATCACTCTTATCCAGCACACTATACGCCGGACGTTTAGCTATGGTCAAGTAATCCTTTGTAAGAATAGGAACAACCTTACACTTAAAATTTTTCAATTCCATTATCTTTCTAGCGAAGTCATACCACGAACAAACTCCTTCATTGGAAAAATGAAAAATTGAAGCAATTGGCATATGTTCTACCATTTTCATTATCGTTTTTGCCAAATCCGTTGCATAAGTCGGCGTACCTATCTGATCAAATACCACACTAACAGAACTCTTTGTAGCACCTAATTTTAACATCGTCTTAACGAAATTTTTTCCATACTCACTGTACAGCCATGAAGTACGAATTATCTTTGCATCTTTATTACAACGCAAAACCTTTTTCTCTCCTTGCAATTTTGTACTGCCATAAATATTTTTTGGATTTGGTTCAAAATTAGGCGTATAAGGAATAGAACTTTTTCCATCAAAGACATAATCTGTTGATATATGAATGAAACGGACCCTATATTTCTTTGTATATTTAGAAAGTAAATAAGGAGCTTGTGCATTCAATAAATAAGCTCTGTCATACTCGTTTTCTGCATTATCAACCGCTGTATAAGCCCCACAATTTATCAAAAAATCAAACTGTTCTTCCCGTAAATAATCGTCAATTTCAGCTTCATTTGTAATATCCAACTCATCCTTACACGTAAAAGTGAAATTGTGTGTGTAATCGGTAGAAATCTTTTTTATACTCCGTCCTAACTGTCCATTAGCTCCTGTAATTAAAATCTTCATTTGCGATTTTTTTTTATTTTTGTCCGCAAAATTACTAATATTTTTTGTTTTAATTTGTACCTTTGCAGACAATTATTCAGTAATGCAACTCTTTATGATAACAGAACTTAATAGCAAAAAAAAATATTCTCACTTGGTAGTTAAAATATTAGTTTGTTTTTTATTACTTTTACAACTGTTTCCTCCCTTATGGATACAAGATGTAACATCTTCAAGACACTTTCTAATAGCTTTATTTGATATTTCAGCCCTATCTCTTATTGCTGTTAGAGTTTTCAAAAAAAAACTAACAATCAGCAATCCTTTTAAATTTAAGCCAATATTTGTTTTTTTATTATTAATTATTTGGATGTTGATAAGTATGATTTGGGCAATCAATCGCATAGAAAGTATAGCAACCTGGAATCGTTGGATGCTTGTTCTTTTAACTGCTATACTGATGGGAGCAATACTTGAAAATAATCCTAAAATCTTTCAAATACTCGTCTATTGTACAATACTAATTGCTATCGTCAATGTATTAACTTGTATCATTGGTTATTATTACTTTGATTTGCATATATCACAAAGACGCAATCTTATGTTAAACGGTGGATACGGCAATAAGAATATATTTGCCGTTTGTTTAGTTATGAAACTTCCATTTTTATATTACGCCGTTCTTAGATACAAACGTCTGTGGAAAATCGTTTCTTTACTATTAATATCAACCATTTGCTTTTGTCTTGTAATTATCTCTACTCGTTCCACATTTATCAGTCTCTTTTTACAACTGATGATACTATTAGGGTATGCAATTTTTGAAAAATTAAAATTTAATGCCATAAACAAATATGTATTGTACATAATCATAATTATTTTATGTGCAGTGGTCGGATTATTTGGTGGAAACAAATTTATAGAATATAATTATAACAAATATACGTCTCACAATACTCGAAACAATTATACCATCACAGCAAGAGTTCAAACAATTGAACAAGGTAACAGTAAAGGTAGATTGTTAATATGGAGAAATACCTTAGAAACTATTAAAAAAAATCCGATCTTAGGATGTGGTATTGGCAACCATAAGCTGAATATTATGAGTGTTGAAGCAAAGAAGAAAATGAATTTTGTTGTCAGCGACCACGCTCATAACGACTTTTTGGAGATGCAAAGTGAATTGGGCATAATGGGAGAAATCCTATATGTTTTGATGTACATAAGTATGATCCTCATAGGATTGAAACTAATTTATGATAGAAAAACAAAAATGCAATATAGATTGATTACCCTATGTTCCCTATTACTCCTTGTAACATATATGGTAGATGCTCTATTTAATTTTCCTAACGAAAGGGCCACCCCACAGATATACTTAGCTCTAAGCTTTGCTCTTCTGAGTTTTGTTTTCTTCAAATCAAAGCAACAAGAAAGAAATTTAAAATCACCCAAACTTATTTTGTCTTGCCTACTAGTTGTAGTCATAAGTCTATTATACGTAGAAACTTGCCATTTTATCTCATCAATTGTACAACACCAAAGAATAATATGTTTCAACAGCAAGAATAGTAATAAAATTCCGCCATCATATTGGGTCAATATTACACCATGGCTACCCAATATAGATGAAAGTACCAAACCTATTGCAATTAACAATGCATCTATGTTCGCCTTGGAGCAGGATTATCGCACGGCCATTAATATTATTTTAAATGACAATTCTAATCCATTCTACGGACTTAAAGAATATCGTTTGGCATCCTATTATGCACACTTGGGTATGAAAGATTCGTCTAATTATTGGGCAGATAAATGTATTGCAATGAAGCCTCTATGCTATGATCCTGTAAGTGTGAAAATTGGAAACATGAAACAAAAAGAAGATATTGCCTCTCAAATAAAACTCTTAAAAAACTATATTGCCAAAGAGCAAAAAGAAGAACGAGCATGGCTAACACTTCTGAATATTTATATATCTCAAGGAGATTATATTAGAGCAGAACAAACTTATCAGCAATTTTTCATCTACAATGATAAAAGTGAATTGTTTTCATGTAAAAAATCTGAAATTGATGCTTTAAAACATACAAAAAAGAAGATAATTAAAGATAATTAGATGCCAATAGTAATTTTTTTATCATTGATAATCAATATCATAGTAAGATTAAATAAAAAAAAACGGCAAAAAAATAATTCTGATTTGAAATCTTGTTGTATCTTTGTGCCGTTAAAACAAAAGAATTTATAAACATTTTAAAACAAATTAAAAAAATGAAAAAAGTATTGTTCGTATTGGCAATCGCTGGTTTCTTTGCAGCATGTGGTGCTAAGAATACTGAATCAGCAACTGAGACAGCAGCTGAAACTCAAATGGAAGAAACTACAACTGCAACTCCAACAGAAACTGCAGTTGAGACTCCAGCTCAGCAATAGTTGAATTAGATTCAACTGAATCAGTTTAAGCAGTCCCATAATGAAGACTGCTTTTTTCGTGTCTACACACAAAGTGACTCTACATAAGAGATATAAAGTATATTATCCAAAATGCCATATTTATTTTGTAAAAAACTTAGTAATTATTTTCCCTGAGTCCATTTATTCTAAGCTTCCCATTACCGTAACTTCCAATCATTTTGTAACTGTTTCATAAATTACTAATCTCTTCCCCCAAAAAAAGTTAAAATATTATATTTGAATTGAAACTTGCAAAAACAAAAGGTATACTTATTGATTATACGATTCATATACAATATAGCAATTTCACAAAAAAAAGAAAAGAAAAAATAAAGTGCAACTAAAAAAAATTAAAGTGTGAGATTAATTCATTAATCTCACACTTTAATTTTGCAACTTTTCTATTTATTTCTTAATTAAAAGGATTAACTTTTGTAAAATCAACATCAAACGTTTCAAATTTAGGTTTGCCAATAATATGTTGCAAGAAATCTTTGTACATTTCTGTAAATTGCAACTTGTCTGCATCAAAATATTCGTTAGGCAATGGACGATTTCCTATCTTTCCCATATCTATTGAACCACAGTTGTACTCCTCTAATTCATAGAATGAACATACTTTATTCAAAACAGGCATCTTCCCATATTCTTCTCTAAGCAATAAATCTACTGCTTTATCCGCCAAAGCCTGCGTGAGTCTTCTATCGTAAGCATTACACATTCCTGAACGCGGATAATAACCCGTCATTTGTGCTCTTGCATCTATTTTTAATTTTGCTGATATCTCGCTTGCTACCGTACCACATACACCACCCAAACGTGCATGACCGTATTCGTCTTGTTCTGTAGAAGCATAGACAACGTCAGTTTGCCCCGTCTTTTCACTATACCAACGAACGCCTTCCGATACCGGAATTATAAGACTTTTATTGGGGCTACTACTATAAGCATCGGCAACCATATCAAAGAAATTTTCTTTTCTTCCTTTTGTCATCTCCAATTCGGGTATCAATGATATTGTGCTACCCCCAAAAGTGCCTGCACCCGTTAGCCACCCTGCATCTCTACCCATCACTTCCATAACCATAATACGTTGATGAGATTCAGCGGTTGTTTTCAATCTTGCTGTGAATTCGGCAATGGATTGAGCAGCTGATGGGAATCCCGGACATATTACAGCATCTGTTTGTTTACCATCAAAAGAATGCATCGTCAATGTACGCAAATCATTGTCTATTGTCTTAGGGAATCCGATTACGGGAATACCCTCTTGTTCGTAAAGACGTTTTGCTGCTCCGTTTGTGTCATCTCCTCCTATTGTTACTAAAACGTCTATCTTGTAACGTTTAAGATTTCTCATTACCTGCGGGACTCTATCCTCAGGATTTTTTTTTGAGGGAAACGGATTGGTACGCGAAGAACGCAGGGCCGTCCCTCCATAGAGAGCATTATAGGAACGATTCGTTAAATCCACTACATCTCCATCGCCCAACAAACCTTTCCAACCCGTTCTTATACCATAAACTTTGAATCCTAACATCAAAGCTCTGTTTCTCACACTCTCAATACTTGAATTGATAGCAGGCGTATCACCACCGCCCGAAAGAATAGCGAGCGTCTTACCTGCAAATAATTTTTCTTGTCTCATAATATTCACAATTTAATCTTGCCACAGCAAATGACAACATCTCTTATTTTTTTACAAAATTAAGAATATTTATCTAATTCTAACAAATTTTAACCTCAAAAATAAAAAAATTCCCCCATTGACATGTAACAATCTATTACCATTTTGCTATAATATTTTGCATAAATATTCCTCACAAATACCAAATGAATTAAATAAAGGGTCATTTCAAAAAATTCTTTCTTGATAACAATCCATTAATACCAAGAAAATATTTCCCCAAACGGCTTGTCACAGATACTGTTTGATTTTATAAATCTGTCTTCTTTATCAGTTAGTTTTTTATTCTTTGCAAAAATTTATACTCGTTGTCATCTACATCGCATGAAGTAGTAATTTTAATAAAATTTTTGTCTATCAAATACTCTTTTCCCAAAAAAGAACAGATCCATTATTATTTTTAGACCGAAAAAAGTGCTTTACGCTAAAGTCTATGATTTTTTTACCTTCTTGTTTCTTTTTTGGGGTATGTTTTTTCAAGTTCTTAATGGATTGTTTTCACTATTTTCCCACTGCTTTTTGTCAGGAAAGATATTCTTCATACTCTTCTCTTAATTCATTATATTCATTAAAGGTATAAGCACTATAATATCTCTAATAAATACTCATGCTAGATTTTACATATTTCACTTTTTCACCATATCTCATATGCTCAGACAATAGTTTCTCAAATTCCCAAAGCTGATCATTAAATGCAGACTCGTCTAACGGATAAAAAGCACTATCTGTAGTTGTTTAAGCAGTATCATATGGCTACGGATGATATAATGTTTTCTTCAAATCTTCTTTAATCAATGCATTAGCTTTCTGCTCTGGCAATTTGCCATAAGCCACTAACACCATTGCAATATCAAACAAGACTAAAGACTTTTTCATTACCATAAAATTTAGTTGGTTTGTTTATAAATCTTCACCATTAACTTTATTGTGTAAATTATCATAATACATAATCACCCAATACTCATTATAATTATTGTAAATCTTAAACCAAACGAGACATTTAAACAGTTTATTCTGCATATATTCTAATGCAAAATTTTTATTCATTGATTGGAATTCCTATTGCACCTCCTCCATTGGATTTACCAACTTCTCCTTGGTGTAAAGAGATGATTTTTTTCGCAAAAGCCTGTTGAATTGCACCAGTATTCCACATCCGATACTACAACTTGATAATAACCAATTTCATATTGCTTATGTTTCACTAGCTTTTGACAAGAAATATCTTAATGTTCTCTCAACTTAAAATCTCCTACAAAATTCATTGACACATATTTCATTTTGCTTGAAAACTGGTCGCAAAACTTATTGAAAGCTATCTTAATATTACCCTCATCCTGCGATATCACACCTTTAATAACTATTCTGTATACTTTATTTTTGTTTGTAACAACAATAAAATAAAGATTTTCTCCTTTGAATTTTCCTCTCAATCTATCTTTTTTTGATTGTAGATAAAAACCTTTTGCTTTGAGTTTTTGAATCATTGAGGTTATAGTTTCATCCACAGGAATCCACAAAAACTTTGTAGTCTATCTTGTGCTTTTTGGTCCGAATACATTAGTAAGAATCAATGATAGTGCTGTTAATAGCATAAAAACACTTATCATTCTTATTTTAACTAATTTTTATTTGATTAATATTTTATTTCTTCTTAAACCCAAAAACATAAACAAATATCGTGGAAAGTTCTCTTGTCTTAATTAACAAGATTTTCCACGACCCATACACTCAAGCATTACAAAGCCCACGACTGACTCACGAGCATTTGGAATAATATTATGAATATACTACTTGTTATTTGTTTTGGGGGAAATTTAATGTAAAGTGATGATCAAAACCTAACACTTTACTTATTTTATATAGCAATTTTACTTTATCTCTCTCCCATATATCTTTTTTCAATCTATTTACTATCAGTTAAAGTCACACACCTATGTATATTTCTTTCAATCTATCATATTTAAGTTAACTTTCCTGTTCCACTTTATTTACTTTTTCTATTTCTCTTAATAATTCATTGTACCAACACTGTCCAAAACGACGAATAAGCGAATGTTTGCAATTTTGATACACAGCAATATTTTGTTTTTTTCCCTCCTCTATTGCACATTGACAAACATCCCACTCATGAAAATTCAGTACAGTCATCTCATCATACTCACTAATACGAATAGGATACAAATGGCAAGAGATGGGCTTAATAAAGCTTATCTTTTGTTCCATATAAAACTTTTGAAATATACAGTGATACACCTCTGTATACTGCTTAGCCGAAGATGTGGTAACAAGATCGGAAAGGTACTGCTCTTTAATAGAGAAAACACAATCCCTTCCGTCAATTATTTGGGTAACGAGAGCACCTTCATCGTCAAAAGTAAAGAAATCTTTTTCTTTGATAACTTGTTGTGCTTTGTCAGATAGATGGGGTAAGATTTGTGGCAATATATCCTTGATTATCAGTTTTTCTTCTTCCGTAATCGGTGCTCCAAAATCACCATCCACACAACACATCCCTCTACATTGTCCAATATTGCAACAAAATTTCTTATCTTTTATATCATCACTTATTATACTATCTCCAACTATCAACATCAAATAAAAGTTTGATTTACAAAGTTACAAAAAAATAATCACACACCATCGTTAAACAATAAAAATATGTCTTTATCTCCCGATATAAAAAGAACAATGCAATCTGACTATCGGTAATACTGACTATGCTTTTCATCACTTAGCAATAAAACACAAATATTTTATAATCAATCCGTATATAATCTCAATTAATAATAATTTCCGTTGCCCTAATTTTAGAAAACTTTGATAGACTTCATAAACAAAAAGTCAATCTATTGAAAATAATATACAAAATGTCTTTTTTATTTCAGCAAGATCCAACAATACTTTACCAATCACACACATTAATTCAGTAAAGTGGAATACTAATTTTGCTTTAGTCCGTTTAAAAGATGATTTTAGACCGTCCAAAACAAAATTTTAAACGGTCCAAAATTGAATTTTGGACCGTTTAAACAAAAATAATGCGTATGATCGCAAAATTATTTTCATGTGTTGCAATTTTTTTATCACTATTTGATAAAATTTCATTAACTTTGCACGATTATTATTCAACAATAGTTTTTAAGAGATTGGAATAATTATGAGTTGGGTGAAAGAATTCAAAAGTTTTGCTATGCGTGGCAACGTTATGGATGTGGCTGTCGGTGTTATTGTCGGTGGTGCGTTTGGCAAAATTGTATCTTCGTTGGTTAACGATGTGATTATGCCTGTTATAGGTATAATTACGGGAGGTATAGACCTTACTGGTTTAAAAGCAACGATAGGTGATGCTAACATAACGTATGGTAATTTTATTCAAAATATAATTGATTTTATTATCATCGCTTTCTCCATCTTTATTATTATAAAAGGAGTAAACAAATTGTCCAAAAAACAAAATCAAACACTCACGACACTCCCTAATCCCACAAAAGAGGAAGAATTATTAACCGAAATTAGAGATTTATTAAAAAAACAATATCATTAAAGCAAAATCTCAACATCTTACAAACCTAGGTCTATATATGGAAATCAATACTACAACCTTGGAGAAGGTACAAAAAAATTTTTTAGAAGAAATTATTGAGAATGATTTACAGAGTGGAAAAATTGATGCCGTACAAACACGTTTTCCCCCTGAACCTAATGGATATCTTCATATAGGACATGCCAAAAGTATCTGTATTAATTTTGGATTAGCAAAAAAATATGGAGGAAAGACTAACCTACGTTTTGATGATACCAATCCCGTCAAAGAAGATACCGAATATGTAGACTCTATTAAGGAAGATATACACTGGCTTGGCTTTGATTGGGCAGAGGAACATTATGCTTCCGATTATTTTGAGCAATTGTATGAGTGGGCTTGCAAACTTATAAGGAAAGGATTGGCGTATGTAGATGACCAAACTTACGAACAAATACGAGAGAATAGAGGTACGGTACAATCTGTCGGAAAAAACTCTCCTTACCGGGATAGAAGTATCAAGGAAAATTTAATTCTGTTTGCCGAAATGCGAGAGGGCAAATATAAAGATGGAGAGAAAACTCTCCGTGCCAAAATAGACATGACCCATCCTAATATGAATATGCGTGATCCAATAATGTATAGAATTATCCATACAACGCATCATCGTACTGGAAATAAATGGTGTATTTATCCTATGTATGATTACGCCCATGGCGAAAGTGATAGCATAGAGAATATCACCCATTCTATCTGTACCCTAGAATTTGATATTCACCGCCCATTATATGATTGGTTTATTAAATCCTTAGAAATTTATCCTTCGCATCAATACGAATTTGCAAGACTCAACATTACTAATACCGTAATGAGCAAACGCAAACTCCTACAACTTGTCAAAGAAGGTTATGTTTCAGGTTGGGACGATCCAAGAATGCCTACCATTTGTGGATTTAGACGCAGAGGTTATACTCCTGAAAGCATTAAAAGGTTTTGTGAAGAAATAGGGGTGGCAAAACGTGATAACCTTATAGATTATACTCGTTTGGAAAATGCACTTCGTGATGATTTGAATAAACGTGCTAATCGTGTGATGGCAGTTCTACGTCCTGTAAAATTGATAATAGACAATTATCCGATAAATCAATCGGAAAATTTGGAAGCCATAAACAATCCAGAGGATGAGACTCGCGGCAAACGGCAACTTTCGTTCTCTAATACCTTGTACATAGAGCAAGAAGACTTTATGGAAGATGCTCCAAAGGGATATTTCCGAATGACCATCGGCAAAGAAGTTCGTTTACGTTATGCTTACATTGTAAAATGTACTTCTTGCGAAAAAGATGAGAAAGGAAACATTATCGCAGTACATTGCACATATGATCCTTTAACCAAAGGAGGAAATACTCCCGATGGTAGAAAAATCAAAGGAACTATTCATTGGGTGGATGCTAACAACTGCATCGATGCCAAGGTAAATATTTTTGATAGATTATTCAATACGGAAAAACCTGACGAAGTTGAAGACGGCAAAACTTTTCTTGACAATCTTAATCCTAACTCTTTGACTGTTTTAGAGCAATGTAAATTGGAAAAATCATTACAAAATGCTAAACCTTTGGATAAATTCCAATTTGAAAGGTTAGGATATTTTTCCGTTGATTACGATTCCAAAACAGACAATATAATTTTCAACCGTACAGCTACGCTAAAAGATTCCTGGGCAAAGCAAAAATAAAATATTTATATGAAAAAAATAATCATTGTATCGCTTTTATATTTAATAGTCTTACCATCATATTCACAGGACAGACACCGTGCAGGCGATCAGCCATATGACATATTTATTTCCGTTCGTCCAACTTATTATAAGCTAGAAGAAAATTTTCTTGATAATTATGAATGGGGTGCCGGTGGTAAAATAAACATAGAATGGCTATATCAAGAGTTGCACTTTTCATGGGGATTATCTATCGGATACAATAGATACCAGCCCAAATGGTTAAAATGGGATTATGTACCAACAAAACAGTTATTCGTCGCACAAGAAATTCCGATTATCTTAAATTTGAATTACTATCCATTTGTTAATAAGATCAAGCCTTATATTGGCATAGGTATAGCAACAATATGGGGAAAATATGATTATTCTTTTTCACGTATGAATAACAGTTATACCGATGGATTGAATACTAATTTAGATAGATATTATTATCAAAATTTCGAGACCGAAAGTGGGTTTAAATTTGGTATCATTCCTCATTTAGGATTGATGTTTTCGTTAGATCATCATAATGGTTTTGGTTTTGAGGTTGGTGTTGACCGATTTTTTGCTAACGGTCGTATGGAAAAACAGAAAACTCTAAGTGGTACTATCTACTATACCTATATTATTGATTAATTTTTCAATCTTATTCTTAAGTATCTGTTATTTCATTTGGAAAATTTTATTTACTTGTCACGATAATAAGTTGTGTTTATCAAGAGTTTACATCATGTATGCAGTGTATAATACACGCACTGTCGTTTCTGGGCAATTCTTTTCATGAAATAGGTTTTATACATCATAATTAAACAAATAAGTATTTTCAATTAAAAAGAAAAAGAAAACGAAAAGAATTTAGCGTAAAAATAAACTCTATTAAACTATTGTATTGTATAATTCAATCTTTTGTATTTCGTTTATCTACATTTTTAGTAGATTTTATCCTTAAATGTCTTTTAATCCGTTTAATTCCTTCAACTCCTAAAATGGTGAGTCCTCCGTATTGAAAAATCTTTGCTAATCCAAATAAAACAATCCACAATATTCCTTTGCTTCTCACACTTATTGAAAAAGTCATTTGGAGAAATGATAACATATAAAAAGGAATACACGTCAACAATACAATTATCCCTGTTCTGAATGAATATTTTTGTAATTTATTTCTTATCTTGATAATTATCGTATTCAACATTGTAGATTTTTGAGTAAATCATTTTGTTTTTATATTTCAATCAATTTTTACAATATACTATTCCTAAAATAAATTCTTCTCTTTTGATAAAATTTAATCCATAAACTATCCAAGTACAACATCCATTATCATCATAAGTACAAATCCTACTGCAAAACCCAAGGTTGAGAGGTTACTATGTTCCCCCTCTGATGCCTCGGGTATCAACTCCTCTACAACAACATATATCATCGCACCAGCAGCAAAAGATAATAAATAGGGCATTGCAGGAGTAATCAGATTGGATAGTAATATCATCAATATAGCACCAATAGGCTCTACTATACCACTAAGCGATCCTATAACAAACGAACGCTTGCAAGAATTGCCTTCTGCTTTCATGGGCATGGATATTATAGCTCCTTCGGGGATATTTTGAATAGCAATACCTAAACTCATAACTATTGCACTTGCTAAAGATAGACTGACACTATCTTGCAAAGCTCCAGCAATAACCACACCAACGGCCATACCCTCGGGAATATTGTGAATAGTTACCGCTAATGACAGCATTGTAGTTCTAGATAACTTACTTTTGATACCTTCAGGACGATCAGTGTTTATATGCAAATGCGGAGTAATGTAATCTATTAATAGAAGGAAAACTATCCCTGACAAAAATCCTATTGATGTAGGAATAATTTTTTTCCAACTGTCTATGGCAAAGACTTCCATACTCGGGATCAAAAGTGACCACACAGACGCAGCGACCATAACTCCCGAAGCGAAACCCAACAAAGCTTTTTGCATATTAGAGGACATCTCTTTTTTCATAAAAAAAACAAAAGCAGCTCCCAATATAGTCCCTAAAAATGGTATTAAAATGGCAATAATTACCCAACTCATAGCTGTAAGTATTTGATTTGTTCTACTTGTTTCAAGATACAAAATTACACAATTTTCATTGCAATAACAAATAGAGTAATACCGTAAGTTATCTCAACAATATGAAAATATCTTTTTTTTAATTGTCTACATTAATCCCAGTAATACTATTTAAAATGAAATAAAAACAGAAATTAGGTCCCAATAATAAATTATGTAAGACCTAATCTCTAATTACTTTTTAATTATTTAATAGCTCAAACAAAGAGACAATCATCTCTATGTACGGAAAAACATATTTACTAATTATTTATAATATTTTGAAATTCTACTTGTGATTGATAACGCTTGAATTCAACATCATTTTTAGCCTGATATTTGTATGCGGGCTCCATTTCACATGCCACTTTCAAATTCTTAATCAATCCAGGTACATCATCCAAGCGTGCATAACAAACAGCACGCAAATAATTTACTTCACTGGTTTGATCAACGCAACAATCCAAGGTACGAATAGCATTACCTGTATTACCCGTTAACAACTGAATCAAAGCAAGGTTATATGTACATTTTCTATCTTGCAGTTGGTCTGCTGCGGTTTCATAATCACCACGTTTTATAGAAACGATAGCCGAATTTATTGTAGCTTGTTCGCTACCATGTTGTTTTGCAAGCTCTATGTACCTAAATGCGGCATCATTATCTCTAAGTGCTAATTGCAATAGAGCAAGATTGTTCTCTATTTGTCCATTATCAGCAGAAAGTTTGTAAGCTGTTTCTAAATACATCTTGGCATCATCTAACTGATTCAAATACAAAGCCGTTGCTCCTGCATTATTCCAACCCTGCCATTGAGAAGGGAAACGATCCGTTACAGATTGGTATATCTGCAATTTAACTGCATAATTATGAGATAATGATGCAGCATACATTAACTCATCGTAAGTCAAATTATCAGGATTAGCCAAAGCCATTTTCGCCAATTCCTGATCAGTTTTCTGTACTCCCGTAAAATTGAATGCAATCTCTCCTCGTCTTAATGTAGGTAAAATATCTTCTTCTATCTGACGGAAAACTACAGACATGTTTCTAATCTCTTGTTCTCTACGAACCTTATCCGGTTGTGACTTAACAACATTAATAACTGTGTTTTTTTCCTGTAAAGATGAACCTTCAACCAATTTAATAAAATTATCCCAGTCTTCTCCCCTCGCGTTTGTAGTTATGACTACGTCTTTTTTAATATCTTCCACATATTTACGAATATCAGTTGATTTGATATTCTCCACTTTTGCTCTTTCTTGCAAAGCCTCTGTCAACATATCTTCCACAAGTTTAACTGTAGTTTCTGCTCTCTTCTTAGAAAGACCTATATTATAAGATTCTTCTCCTTCAGGTGAAGCCCAGGCATTTACATATATCTGTTTAGGAACCTGATTATTAACTATGTAAGATTTCATTGTATTTATCCCACGCTTAGTTTCCATCTTTTTGTTTAAAGCGTTGTTCCAATTCAAATCAGACATATTTACAGTAAAATAAATATCAGCTTTCATTAATTCATCAGTAGCAACAGTGTAATTAGCCGTAGCCATAGCCATATCACCCTTTATATCAACACGATTGGATGTAGAATTGACACCCTGAGCTATCTTTACATTGCCTAATTCCAAAGCACTACTATTTTCCAAAGCTTCACTACGAGTAGCATTCGCTTCATTGACATTCTTAGCTTTATATACAACTGGATTTAGTGTTAATGCAGCATTCTCCATTCCTTGTCTATATGCAACCGTATCGCGGTACATAAATCTACCACCATACTTTTTCTCTATGGTCTTACCATTCCCATTCACCTTTTGTCCTTTTAGATTCATTGGTGATAATATTACCTCGCCGGTTTCCCAAGTCAATACAGGTTGAATATACATAACTGCCTCTTTTTTGAAATAATGCTGAGGAATATTACCATTGATTGTAATGATAACCTTATCACCGGTAGTCTCCATCGGATTTGGAGAAATTTGATAACGAACAGTATTATGTTTTTTCTGCATAGATTTGAGCGATGAAGAACAAGAAGAAAATCCTAAGATAACTCCTGCTAACAATACGCCAACAACTAACCTTTTCATCTTAATTATGTTTTTTTATTATTTTGTCTATTTATATATCCTACACTAAACAATCGGCAAAGTTACAATAAAAATATTTATTATTTGCTAATAAAAAAGAAAATTGTTATTTCATCATTCATTATTAACACTTTCTATCTACTATATACATTATTTATCCAATCATGCTACATATTAGCAAATTAAAGTCTGACAACAACTTATTGTTGTCAGACTTTAATTTGCTAATATCAGACATTAATTATCTCCTATTTCATATAAAAATAATTGCAATGCAAAACGTAACTCCAACTGAATACATTCAACACTAGATATAATCTTCTGAATAAGATTAGTTTTTGCTAAATATTTTCATTATACATTAGTTTTTTTTAGATGTTTATATAAATTATTTATTCAATTGTTAGATCTTATTTCCTGAAATAAAATATGTAAAATTTGCAACGAAGAT
>JBQNAI010000017.1:0-20009 GCA_052170555.1 Bacteroidales bacterium
AACTGCTCAACCCGCCGATGGTCTTCAATGCGTTGCAAAAGGTCGCCCATCAGCTTGGTATCGAAGAACTTCATCGGTAGTTTCATCAGCTTGATAAAGAAGTCTGATATGAGCGAGATGTTGATACGGGTGGAGATGTGCAGGAGTATCTTTGAGCGGATAAAGTCAATGGCGGTACGGCTAAAGAGGAGCATCATCTCAGCCAGCAGCACCAGCCACACAAAGCCGACATCCTTTCCCCCTATACCTGTATCTACAATAGCTTGGGTGAGGAATGGGAAGACAAGTTGCAGGAGTGAACCGAGTAACAAACCGAGAATGAGTTGCGTAAAGAAACGCTTGTATTTCTTGAGATAGTTCCAGAGAAATTTCACTCGCCTTTGAGTCGGCACTGCTTTCGTATCGTTTTGAGCATAGAATTGTTCTGTTGGTTCGAGGAGAAGAGCAATACCTTTCTCCTCGCCATTGTTCTTAGTGCTTATCCAATGTTCGCAAAACTCCTCTTTGGTATAGGTAACATGTCCTTTGCCCGGATCTGCCACATATACGGTATATTTTTCTTTATTATGCTTTTTTATCTTATAGACAACAACAAAATGGTTCTGATTCCAATGGACGATGCAAGGTAGAGGAATTTCATGGGCGAGGGTATTTAAACTCAAACGCCCTCCAATAGTTTTAAGGCCAATGGTCTCAGCGGCTTTACTGATACCAAGAAGAGAGACCCCGTCTTTGCCTAAGGAACAGATTTTTCGTAATTGTTCTATGCTTACATCTTTTCCATAATATTTGACAATCATTGCCAAACACGAAGGGCCACAATCCATTGCGTCTTGTTGTATTTTTAAAATCATGCTTTGCCTATTTGAGAAGATTGAAGAAAAAAGATTTTCCCTATTCGATGATTATGTATTAGAGACGATATAGGCAGATTAACTCCTTAGCCTTATGATTTATTCCACCATAATATTTCAAAATTAGATTAATTATGAGCATTGCGCCAAAAAACGAGTATTTTAAGGTCTTTAGAGGATTTGCTTTGCTCAGAGATCATACGAATACTAAGATGTTTTGACCTTTAAGGTTAAATATGGAAACTAAACAACTGAGGATTTTTCTATTCTTCTTCATAAGTACAAAGATTGCTTGCCATAGGCTATCGTCGACCATATCTTGATGTATCAACACCAGAATCCTCTTTCTGCTCCTTCGTCTTTCCTAGATTTAATGTCATTCTGAGCATGAAAGTACGAGTATTATAGCCATTCAGAATACTCTCTTGTCCATGTGTCAATACCTTAAATTCATTTGGTGTACTCCTACGCAGAATGTTGTCCACACTAGCGGTGACTGATATGCGATTAGTCGGGTTCCAACGAATATCAGCGTCGAGTGAGTATGTGTCAGATAGACGATAGATTCCCTGGATGGCTGGAGCTTGATAGCGGAAATTAGCTTCAAGGAAAAGTTCACCCCATGCCTTACTTGTTGGAATCTTATATGTATTATTGCTGGAAATAGCCCATACCCACTTGTTATTATCAAATGATGATCCGTAGAAATGACGCATCTTATCCTGCATACGAAGAACATGAGCAGCTATACGTCCATTATAATGGCCGATACTCATGGGATGCATTATTGTAAAATTATTAAATAATGAGAAGTCATAATTTTCATAACGATAAACAGTTTTACCTGTTGTCGCATCCTGATGTGGTATGTTCGCGAAGTAGTCTGGAGTATAAGTACAGCCAAGAATAAAAAACCATTGCTGTTTGACGATAAACATCAAGGAAGCATCATAGATTCGACTCGGTTTGAGCTCAGGATTGCCAACCTCAATCGTACGCTCATCTATTATTGTAGTCTCTGGGCTAACAGCCCAGAACGAAGGATATTGTTTCTGACTAATAAGTTGAAATTGCAAGAAATTACTTTTGCTCATAGGCATTCCAAGAGTGGCCGTTGGGAAGAAAGTGAATTCATCCCAAAGTGTTGTTCCAATACCTGTCTTTAAATTACGCCTTTTAGATTTTATGTATTCTCCACGCAGTCCTAACATTACATTCAGTCGCTTAAACAACACAAAATTGCCTTGTGTATAAAGTGCTTCTATATTCTCTGTCTGTCGGTAGCGTGTTGACATATTGGCTTCAGTTATCTCGGTAGTAGAGCGATTATACTGGTGAGTAAAACCTATGGCTAATGAAGTCATCGGATTAAACGTAAAAGTTTTGTCAATACTGGCCTTCGCATTGTCAATATCTTGGCGTGATTGCTGTAGATAACTACTTGGTAATATCAAGTCCGAAATTTCATTTCCTGAAACATATTTTTGCCAAAATGGAGATTTATAAGATTTGTAACGTGCACCTAATGTCCATCCGTTTTTTATGTCAAGTTGCGCACCAATCGTATGCAGAGTTTCTTTGGTGTATTCACGTGACAGTGCTAGATTATTAGGCTGAGTCTGTTGCCAGATATTCGTATTAGTAGTACTAATATCGTGAGCAAAAATCCCATAATAATCTAAGGTAAGTCTATTCGTAGGTGAGAACTGGAATGTAAGGTCTTCAATCACTTTATATTTGTCTCCATAAGACCTATTTTCGGATGTTCGTTTGCGATAAGGATTTTTGAACGTGGCATCATTATAGAGTCGATAATCTGTGCAACTCCATTGATTATTGCAAGTATATCCAAAGGATGTCAATGAGGTTACTATCTTATTTGAAAAAATTAGGCTCGCCTTGTCATCCGTGGAGGTCTTTCGGGTTTGCTTCAAAGAACTATCAAGGAATAAAGAAACTTCGTTTTGGCTGCCAAGTGTAGTTATGACATTTATCACAGCACCTTCAAAATGATATTGTGCTGGGGCGTTATAATATATCTCAACATCCTTAACCTTATCTGCAGTCAGAGACTTAAGCTGCTGATAAACCTGCTCTTGATCCATTGTTACCATCTTTCCATCGATAACTACCATCAAGTTGTTTGCACCTATGAGTGACACAGAATTTCCCCCATCAGTGACACTTGGAATTTTTGTCAATAAATCATAGGCTGTTGTAGGCGCATATCTCGCACGGAGAGTTCCTGCCTTATAGACCATTGCATTACCTTTCATTTTAACAAGTGTACGCTTGCCTTTTACTACAACTTCACTCATATTCCGATTGGAAGAAGCAATAGTTGTGTCGTTCTGCTCTTGGCTCATTACTGTAATGAAGCTAAGGGCAAATATAAGTGTAACTAACTGTCTTTTCATTTCTTTTTACTTTAATCGTTTGTACATACCCTGACAATAAACTTTCATAGTTTGTTTTTCACATCAGGACTCCAATAATCTTATTAGATTTTCAAAAAAATATTATTGAGGGGCAATATTTTTTCTTTATGCAAATAAATTTCGTAAATGAAGTTGGTTGTGTTTTTTAAAAGAAAATGATTCATTTAGATTCATATAGATCTGCATTATTTTTAATAAGCCATCAATTTCATCTTCCTTCATGTTTTTTATTCTTTTGGATAATGTATAGTTAGTAAAACTGTTTTTGGGGTTAGTAAAATCAACTATAACCTCTGATATTATTGAGGAAGGATATATTGTTGTCAATATTTTCTCAATTTCCTTATTATCATGCCCTTGCTTTCGGAGTGCAATATATTTTGCTGCTACAGTATAATAAATTTTTGCAACAGACTTTTCTTTGCTTAATAGTTGCAATAATGAGATTGCCATTTTGGTATCTCCTAATCGATATGAAAGCATTAATAATAATTGTCTTATATCTACAGTATTCATATCATTGCTCTGATCATACTTAGCAAATTGTCCTAAATCTATATTTGTCAAATTAACTAATGGCATATTCTTTAACTCTTCCAATAACTTTTCCATGGAAGCCTCATCTAAGCCTTCAATATTGTCAAGCATAGCGAAACTTTCAGAGAAATACATCTTATTATTATAGTTAAAGTGTTCTGAGTTAGCATATGTTCCACTCATGCCTGGTATAAAGATATATAGAGCTGGAACGTCTGATGCAGTATTGTCACGAATAAACAACTTAAACCCTAAACTCTTAATTAGATTTTTTGCTATCAAGACATCTTCAGTGTCAGATTTACCAAAGGTCTCTGGGAATGGGGTAAATTTATACGAAGGGGTATCTCCAAAAATTGTTGACGGCCACACACCCGAACTATTTTTTATAATTTTATTGAAATTCTCATATTTTAGTTCCATATTAGGTTCCGAAACCTCATCTATCCAAGTTGAAGTGGAAGAGAGCCCATTAAACCCTGTTGCGGACTGGAAAGCTTCTGTAAGACAGCGCTCTAATGCAATATGTGGCACAAAGTCTGCCCCAAATTTAATATTGTATGAATTGTTATTCCCATTTACAATTATTGCACCAATAACAGGTAGTCCTTTGGCTAAGGAGCAATCTATAATTCTTATCTTAAATCCGGCAGATACTAAAACATTATACATATGTTCAGCCTCCGTTCCTATAAAGTAATTGATAGGTATAGTAGGAGGGCAAATATTCTTAAAATAAATATTAAGAATAGAGTAGCGTTCAAAAATTTCGCAAAGTCCTTGAAGAAAAGCCTCTTTGTATGTATTACCTGCACACATACCATTAGATCCTGTTGCACATAAACATAAATCTATCGGAAGAAGAAGTTCCTTTTCATCATCTACGCTATAAAATGGGACTATAGTCAGTGAAGTTTCAGGCATTTTTTTTACAAAAAAATTTCTTATTTCCATTTCGGTATTGGGATCATCCGAAAACAAGTTTATGCCATAATCTTGCAAAGAGGAAATAACTTCATTACATGATTGATATTTTTCTTTAGGATCATATACATACTCCAATGAAATACCATTTTCCTTGGCCTTTACAGAAAGTGTACTTTCTGGATAATTCTTAAGTACCTGACATAGTTCTCTTACAACGTTAGTATCAAAAATTAATCTATTTTGAAATCTTTCCATAAACTCTGCATACCCAGAAGCTAATGAATAATCATATGCACGCCCCTTTCCATTTGTTCCAATATTATATGAAGCTAGACATTTATGAGAAATGGTTAACCTACATGAGTGAAAGTCATAACATTTTCCAGATTCTTCTTTAAGTAAAATTCCCCATTCCTTTAGTTGTTGCCTTATTAGGGTTACTGTATCCAATGGATTTTTGCTTTTATATTCTTTAAATTTATTTATTTTCATAACTACCATGCATTGAAATCGTTTATTTCTATTTTATCTATAATTGTTTCTTTTATTTGTGAGCACAACTTTCTTTGGATTTGCATAACTAAAAGAAACAATTCATGACAATATACAGAAGGATTATTAAATTGCTTCTGCTTAGAAAATCTATGTGCAAGAAGACCTCCTTCACAAATTTTTCGTATTACGCACAACCTGCATTTGGAAGAAATATAATTATCTGAGTGGGAATAGTAAAATTTTTGAAAAATTTCTTCGTCGCAAATATCTGTAAGATGATTATAAAATATGGAGTAATCTTTATTCTTCAATTTAATATTGCATATCCTTAAAGTGTCGGGAACATCTATGTCGCCATTAGGATTGATATCAATAACGCCATTTTCGGTATTACCAAACATTTCACCTCCTACAGTACAATCTGGTTGTAATATGAGTTTTATTATAGATTCAAATAATCTAATTGAGAAGCGTTCTTTATCTCCAAACCATATATCGAATAATTGACAAAGCCACATCCCAACCCCATTGTTTGAGGAGTTATAAGTTTCGTAATTAGCATCAGGTAATAAACAATCAATATATGATGCACCTATGGATTTGAAATAATCATAAAATTGTTTAGGTGAGATATGTATGTTGATGACTGATAAAATCCCATGGTTAACCTTATTTTTGACCAATAATTTATATCCGTTCATTATTTGCTTATGCGCAAATATTCCATCTTTGTATCTCCTACACATGTTAGCTTGTTCATCACCATCTATGCTAATGCCTACGGAAAAATTAAACTGATTAAAAATTCTACACCAATCTTCATCTATTAGGGTTCCATTTGTTTGAATATTTAGGAAAACTCTGCTATTATACTTCTCCAGTTTCTGTGCAATTCTCACATAAAAGCTTTTATCTTCCAACAATGGTTCACCACCATGAAATGTAATAGAAACATTAGCAGCGGCATTAATAGAAAGATACTCTTCAAGTCGCATAATAAATGTGTTAGCAACAATAAGAGACATCAAATTAGTTTGCAGTTTGTATGATTGATCTTGTTTGTTAAATACATAGCAATAATCACACGAAAGATTACAGATAGATGCAACCTTGCAAATTATATGATTTATTTTAGGTGAATTCATATTTTTAATATTAAGTGGGACTGAAAGTATATCCTTTGTTTCAGTCCCATAAATTGCTTACTTCTGTTTTACAGGAGGAATAATCGCACGATAGTATGCGCTATCTTGCTTTGCAGCTTGATGTGCTGTAGATTCTTCCGCTGCATAAGTTTCATTGCAACCACCCAGAACTGATTGAAGTTCATTAGTTTCAATCAATGACTGAATGGAAGAATTAATTTCAGCATTCATCTTTGATAAAGTTACCTTTTTCATGACTAAACTAGATAAAGTTATAACCTACTCGTATAGCTTTTCGGTTTCCGCTCCTTTTTACAGTATGGTCTGCTAGATAATTATACTAAAATGGTATTTTCCTTTTCTTGTCGCAAATATACAAATAGATATTGTTTATAACAAGAAAATAGTTATTTTA
The DNA here is from genome assembly GCA_052170555.1 of Bacteroidales bacterium. Lineage (GTDB taxonomy): Bacteria > Bacteroidota > Bacteroidia > Bacteroidales > P3 > Scybalousia_A. The sequence continues at coordinate 6,812 of JBQNAI010000017.1, forward strand.
TTTTCAAAAATTTGTATTTCCTTCGTATTTTCACTGTATTTGCTATATTATACTATATATAACTCGTTGGCGGGATTAAATTAAAGGATAATTTAATATGCAAGAAAAGCTGCATATAAAAGATGTTTTGTAACTTAGTAATAACCAACACACTAAGTTCAATAATCCGTATGCACAACTTATATGCGAATTTCGTAAAAACTCTTGATATATGCAAGTTTTTTCAAAAGACTTGGTAAATTCAGCCTTAATTCCGCCAACGGGTCAGGGTATGTTTGAAGGTGCAGTATCCGATAACTTCGACGAGCGTATCGAACAAAAGATCTTCCATGCGGAGATAGTGGTGGATAGTACCAATGTCTCTGCTGAAATGAAAGCATATCAGCCTATACCTATGATAGTGGACTTCAAAAATGAAGTTAGCTCTGATAATCTCAAAGAGACCATCGAAGCCAACTATAAATGCGTGAAGCAGAATATATTAGATTTGGTTGCTTCTAAAATGGTGAGAATAAAGAACGATCCGAGTCTCTGTCATTTAATAAAGGAATAAGATATAATGATTTGTCAACTTAATAACGTTAAGACTTATTTTTTGCTCATATTATAAATATAAAATAGTACAAATATTATATTTCATATTATAAATTTTATTATTTAATTTTTAGAATACCGTAAGTCCTATAAGCTATTTTTGCTTCTATCGATTGACATTTCTAACATTGTTTTCTTCAACTTCTTTGGTATATGCTCTCTCTATAGGATCTTTACCATCTAACTTTTCAAAGATCTCTCTAAGTTTTGTCACATGTTTACGGTCTCGTCTTAGGCGCTTATCAAGCATCGTAGCAACATCATAACCTCCATTTATAAGTTTCTTTACTGGTGCTATATAACCAAAATCTTTCAAGTCTCTCCTTGGCATGTTACTTGAAATTTGGTCAACATTAACCCTATATTTCCCCCATACTACTACTTCGTTGAGAGTATTTTCTGATGGATATAGGAACATTGTGTCGCATGGTACTTCATTTCGGTAGAGAGTTTCTAGTAAATAACCATTAGATCTAAAACTCACAACATTAAATGTTTTTGGTAAAATTATTTCTCCTAAATAAGATGTTCTTCCAACTAATATTCTATCAGCCTTTATTTCCACATCTTTTATTGGGAATCTAGTAACAGCATCACAAATTAATATTTTCTGAGCATTTACTTCTGATGAGAAGGAGCAAATCAAACATAATATCAATGTGAAGATTCTGACCTTGTTGAATAAAGTATTCTTAGTCTGATTTGAAAGAGCAGGAATATAAGCCTTTGGTGGAGGAAACTTATATGATGTTAACTTATCCTTTACCATAATCCTCATTTTTTATAAACTCATAAATTATGATCTTTGCAGATTTCTCACTTCTATGATTACTTACGAAACCTAGACGTATTAATTACCTCACTATTCTTAGCTTTATATCCTCCAAACTTGACTGTCAAGGAAACTCCAAATTCACGATAACAGCTAAAGTTCATTTTCATATACTGTCCTTTGAAATCAATACGGGGATTGACGGAAGAAGTCTTGAATAAGTCATTACAGAAAATATGCAGTATAGCTTGTTTTTTCCAAAATTGCCAGCGAAGGCCAATATCTAAGTTACCAGATCCAGGTAAATCATAAATAGCCTGATGAGCTTTGCTACGTATCATCCCATCAACTGTCAGCGACAAATTGGGTTTGGTATTTAGTGTGATAACATTGCTCACCTGTGCCATTCCATATAATATGGCTCTATTAAATGGTAGATCATAAAAGTCATCGCATTTCTCATGCATCCAAAGCCCAGTTAATGTTAATCGGGAGTCTAACCATGAACCGAACTTATGAGGAATAACAGCCTGCAAGAAGGCCTGATGCTGGTAATTAAGATTTACATACTTAAAAGTTGTAACCAAACGGTTTGGACGCTGATATGGTGTCTGTATGAAATAATCGTCAACATAGTTGAACCCTGCCACAAAATGATACTTGTTTTTCAGTACCCATACTATATTTGTTTGGTATGATTTAGCAGGTTTAAGATATGGGTTACCCGTAATCTCATCATATCCACCATTACTATATACTGTAAAATTATTCATTGTCCAATATTCTGGATAAGTTCGGTCGGTTGAGAAACTTAGTATCCATATATTGCTTGGATTGTGAACATATGTCAGGTTCAGTGTGGGATATATATTCCATTGATGCCATTGCGGTGAATGATAATATTCCGCTGCTAAAGAAGCGTCTAAGATAAATTTGTTATTCCAATTCTTCCCTACTCCAATATAAGTGTTGGCTATATCTTCTCTTTGGCGTATGTAGTTGATTACAGATAGGTTTTGATAAAACTGTAAACTATGGTTAAGAGACTGTTTATACCAAACTCCATAATTCAAGTTCCAATTACATTTTAATTGATGTTCCTGAGATAAGTAATAACGCCAAATATTTACACGCTGGTCATTATCGACGAGGAAATTAAGATTCCCAGTAGGTGTAACACTTTGCAGATCTTGTTTCTCGGGATCATGATAATAGGTAGTTTCAATACCTGCTTTTAAACTAAATGGAGTCTGATAGTCTAACTTGATATTGTGTAGCCATGTACGGCGTGTTGATAAGGTTCTACCAACGATGTCACCCGTATAGTTACCATAGATGTCACGATTACTGTAATTTACCAGATATGACAGTGACAGGTTATGATTTTTTGCAAATTCATATTCAGTGCTTATGCGGTAGTCATGCCCAAATTGCTTGACAAATTGTGTTTGCTGATCTTTTATCTCATGGATTGTTCCATTATTGAGGCTGTGCCGAGAATCTTCATCAGTAATCTTAAAAATTCTGCCATGGCTATGTAGATACATTGCATCCATTGTAAACCTCCCTGTGTGGTAAAGAAAGGATGCACGCTCACCGAACATAGCATGATGTGTCTGATTATAGGCTACATTAAATTCACCTTGCAAAGGCACTTCTGATTGGGCACCATTTTTTAATTGTATGTTAATTAGGGCGCCGCGAATCTGCGACTTTGCTGGAGCAGAATACATTACATCAGCCCTTTCAAGTCGACTGGCAGGCATACTCCTCAATAGCTGAGTTATCTGGTCTGAAGTCAAAGACATAACTTTCCCATTCAAAGCTATAGTCACATTTCTATTTGCCAACTGGTATTTGCCGTCTTTCTCAGTAATTCCTGGAAGTTCTTTGATTGCATCAAATACATTATCCACACCTTTCTTCTCAATTATGCGAGGCAAATCATAAGTTATAGCACTTCCATGAACCACTGCCAATGGGTGCTCACCTTTTATCATTACTTCAGGAAGCTGCCTGATAAGACTATCAGCCCCCAGCGAATCTACTACGTTTTGTGCAGAAACTGATTGACAATATATAAATATTATCGAAGATACAAATATGATTACCCTCTTTCTCATCTTCACTTTCCCATTTACTTACTTTACTAAAATCTCTATAAGATGGTGTATCGAAAAGGTACACCATCTTATACTATTTAACAAATTGTTATTACTAAAATCTTACACCATTTGTTACTCCAATATCACCAACATCTCTGATAGTAGGTTGGACATAAAGAACAGCATCACTTTCGGACTCATTAAGTCCACCGTTAGTCATCTCATCAAGATAATCCAACGAAGAATCACTAATAATGTTCATTTTATAAAATATTTAAAGTGTTAATAATTGAGATGCATTCTTTGGATTGTTTTCCGACATATAAAAGCCCTACATCTCTTAATTCGTTAATTTGTTTTTTAATCATATCAATATCAACGCCTAAAATCTTACCTAATTGCTCAATCGTTATAATACTTTTGTTTGATAATTCGAGGACTTTCCAAGCCAAATCTGAACGATTAAAATCTATAATTCTAATTGAATTCGAATTATAATATTCTGTATATCTGATAATCTCGTTAGATACTTTTGTGAGCTCGTATGAATATTTGTTTTGGGCATAGTGGCTTTCTATACTAACAAAATAATCCCATGCTATAGCCTGAAATTTTCTCACATATTGATAAATACTTAAACTTTCTTCAAATGGCAAAAAGTCATCTGGCAGCATTTCCTTTACAGCATCTGAATATGATATTTGAATTTCTGATTTACTTACACGATTAAAATATCTAGAAGCATCGTTGATTGCTAGCGATGAAATTTCATGTTTATATTTATTTCCTAATTGGTAGAATCGCATAAAATGAAGGTTTTGTACACTTTCTTTAATATCTTCTAAATTCTCTTCTAAAAGACCTCGTAATACATTTATTCCTCCAACATTTATGTTTAATTCATGTGCCCATTTTATGAAAAACAAGTTGCTTGCAAATGAGTTTTTCTTATCTATTTTGTATAGAAGAGTATCACTAGGTGATTCATATCCAATTTGAACATGAATAAATCCTGCTATGTGCATTTTCTTTATTGTCTCAAAATCAATCCCACGAGTAATTATCTCTGCAAGCATAACTCGAAATTTAGGATAATTGTTCTTTATTTCTATAAGTTTGTCTAAGAGGAAATTGAACTTTTCTCTATCCTTTCCAATAATATCATTATCAAGAAAAGTAAAATCGTAAACAGAATATTTTTTAATATTATGCAAGATTTCTTCTTTTATAACCGCAGCACTCTTTCGACGATACTTATACCCTTGATTCAAAAAACAAAAATGACACCGATTCCAATGACAACCCCTTGCACCCTCTATTGGTATCATTACATCTTTTAATCTTCCCTTATAGCTTTCAAAAAAATCATAAAAGTCAGAATATTGTAATTTATCTAAATCTGCATATTCTTTCTTTATGACAGTGCTTCGAACAATACTATCATCTTTGCGAATATAACACTGAGATAGAGTACTTAAATCTTCTCCTTTTAATTTTCTATTTGCTAAATCAGAAATAACGCTTTCACCCTCTCCCCAAGAAGAGAGGTCTATATATTTAAAATTTTTGATATATGCTTTCGCTTGCTTTGGATTACCTATGCCACCAGCTACAATAAATGCATCAGAGTGCAACCTTTTTATAATTATCCCCACGACATATGCCGGAACCCATTGAAAAAGGCTCATATGCATACCAACAAACAGACTCTCTTTCACATTATATTCATTGCATATATTAATAATGGTAGTTTCTAATTCGGATACGCACTCGCGAATATGCTTTTGAAAATTAAAGTTATTGTTAGTATATTGAGGTTTTAAAGCTCTTAAATATAGTTCTTGCTTAATTAACGTATTTTTATCATTACACTCAATTGCAATATAGGCATAAAACGGACCTAATATTGCAATCTCATCATTTAACACTTTTTTTCGTTAAAAAAATACTTTAATAATATTTTTTCTAATAATATATTCCAATATATAATCTGTGCCTCAAAGCCTGAATCTAATAAAGTTTGCTTTAATACGGTCATAGAAGGAGATGGTAAATATGGTTTAGCTGGTGGCAGCCAACATAATGTTATTCTTGCTTTTTTCATCAATATCAATTTAATTTTTGTCTTTTAAATTAAAAATACAGACCTGTTTCGTAGTTTTATGCGATGAATGTTTATTTACGAGTTCTATTATACACTTTCTAATCTTCATTTATCGAATACTCCCAGTATTCTAATATCATGGATTATATAGGGTAATATATGTTTTTAACCTCGTAATCAATAACTACTTGCTTAACTTTATCCTTCCCATATAGCTCTTGATAAATGAGGGTTGGGGCATATCTGAAAATACCTTCTTTATTGTAAAAATCACCATGATAAAACTCCTTTCTTGTCAGAATAAAAGATATTCTTTGCTCTCTTCCTGCATTATTTCTTTCTTTGAAGAAATAATTGGGAGGGGTTTGCTCATAGGAAAACATCAAATACTTAGGGTTATTCTCATTAGTTTTTCCAAAATATTTATCATACCAAATTTCAACATTACGAGGCTCTGTACCAAAATGCATTTTGTCTCCCTTTTGCATCTCAGAAAATATGTTTCTTTTGTTAAGATCATCCAAGATACTTTCCTTCACATCATAAGAGCAAATAATTTGAGAAACAACATTTCTTATTTCCCAACTCTCACATCCTGCGCTCAGGACTCTGATTATAATTTTATAGCTTTTACCGTTAGCATTCACTAAAATTTGAGTATAACCCACATGTTGAGGGATAATGTGGTGAAATCCATCGCCTTTTCTTTCAATGGTTAAAACACTATTATCTTTCACTTGTATTTGTGATTCATCCAACTTTGATTTACCAATAATGTGCTCAATAGTTGTTACCTGTCCTATCGAATCAATAGAATATTGGACATTAAAAATATTACTCTCGGGTTCACTATCTTCGCTGCATGAATTTAACGATAATATAGCCAAGAATCCTGTAATTAATATACTTGTCAACGGAAGGTTTGCTCTTAATATTGAGCAAAGGTTCCTAATGATTAATATTTTATTCATTCGCATTGTTTTTTATTTAGTTTATTATTTGCTACATAGAGGCTGCATAAAGATAGGGGAAAATAAGTTATGCGCAATCTTTTTGAGAAAAAATAGTTAGGAATTATTGTTGAAACATTCAGAAAATAGCACCTGCATCATAATTAACATAAGAAACAGGTTCCAGTCTCTCATGTCTCCTCTAAATAACTATTTCTTTGCTATATGTGGATTTATCCCAAAATTATACTTTAGAGTATGTCCTCCCCCCTCAAATGACATCTCTGGTTCTATCTCATAGTATCCATTATCAGAGCCACCCCAGCCCATATTATTATGTACATATACGAGATCTGTCGAATCTGGCATTTTTCCAATTAAGAAGCCATCTATAATCCAAGCATGTCCTTTATTATTATCCGTTCTGGCATCCGCATGAACTAACTTTTTTTGTTTAAGAGATTGATAAATGGTATTCCAGTTCCAAACCATTCTATTGTCACATTTCATCCCTGCTAGATTCAATGCTGTGACAATTGAATTTTGATTTGTACTAGTCCCATCGTTACAAGTATAAATGGCTCCAACTTTTTCTCCAATCCATTTCATGAGATAACCAACTTGATTTTTAACAGTTTTGGGAGAACTGCTGTTTATTTTATTGGTCCGCTTTAACTCTTTCCAATTAATAGGTGTTCCATTGATAATCAATGAAGGCTCATAGTATGCCATTGCCTGAGCAATAGCCACAACGCCACAACCTGCAGCATATCTTCCATCTGACTTTGTTGGACAGTCTTGTGCAAGTTTGCAATTATATGGAGAACCCTGACCCCAAGCAGTAGTAGAAAGAGGAAGATAATCTGTTGACTTTTCACAAGAAATAGCACTCTCATAAAAATCCAAGAGTTCCTCCTCAGAAGCTATACTACTCCTTGTCGTCATTTTGCTTTCTTTATTTTTAGCGGACTTTCTCAAAGAATCTTTGATATTTTCGAATCTTTTAATTCTATTAAGATTAGCATTGATACTTATATTCAGAAGTTCTCGCTTAAAGTCTGTTCTTTCATTTGTAAGGGCTTCTATCGTATCCGGTATGTAGGCTATGATATTGGCACCTCTTAAATCACCTGCCACTAATGCATATCCACAACCATTATCATGTTGCATTTGAATTTTATAAATAAGAGTATTTCCACTCTTGCTTTCATTCTTTTTACTTCTTGTTTGTGATTGCGAATATAACGGAATATTATACCTATCAATAACGTTAAATACCGTATTACTTGGATTGCTCCTCGAATTCAAGCCTGCTGATATTGAACTTTGAAAGTTTTTAAGGAGATCCAACGCCTTACTTTCTGAAATGGTGTAATTATCCAGCAAACTAACTCTTTCATAATAGGACAGTTCTTTATTAACTAAGACCCCATCCTCCTTATTGTTTATTACAAAATCGTTTTTTGTGCATCCCTGCAATATTATCACTGCAAGAGTGCTCCAAAAGTAATATTTAAATTGTTTCATTTTATTTTTTTTATTAGTTTCCTACTATAAGTCTTACCATCTATTTCTAGGGTGCATACGCTCATTCCATTTGGAAGACGATTTGCATCAATATGGTATATGTACTTTTGTGCGTCGGCAAGTTTGCCTTTAACGATTGTAGTCTGCTGGTTCATGTTTACTCCAACTATTCTTAACGAAAATATTTTTCCTATTGGAACCTGCAAAATAATATCAGTACCATCTTCGTTTGCTATAGCTTGGGTTAGAGTAAATAAGTTATTTTTGTCTTCCAAATCTGACAACAAATTATCCTCACTTATATTTTCATAATTCTGCTCTAAAATCTCTTGGATGTATTTTTTTGTAAAATACTCACAAGATGGGTATATATATGCGCCATCATTTGTATAAGAGGATTTAGCCCATTCCTCTTTTATTCTTTCAATTATTCTACCATATTTTTCTGCGGCTATTCTGCAAAACAGAAAAGAAAGAAGTTCTTTGTCATGAGCGAGTTCATTATTATCTAATTGTGAGAATAAGAGGTTGGATAAATAGCAAATACTTTCTTTAAGATGTTTTTTACCATATTCAACAACTTCCTTTCCTGCTGGATTTTCTAAGATTTCCTCTACAGAAACAGCTTCTTTGTTACTATTGTACTCATTCACATAATGAGACCATTTTTCAAATAATCTATCAAAAGTTTGATTCCCCTTGATATCTTGTGAGAGCTGTTTTCTAATTAAAGCTTCCTGATTGTCGTCAAGAGTTACCTGAAGTTCCACAGTTAATCCGTCTCTTATAGACTCCTTTAGAGAATATCTACTTTGGACATTTTGTAATAAAGTTCCTTGTGCAGTATTAGTCATATGATGATAAGGTAACACTTCTTTATAATAATATATAAACGGCTTACCATATTCATTCCCATTCAAAGAATTGCGCTCGTGAGTTATTCTTCCCCACGTTCCAATTTTACTTTCAAAGGCATATCCATGTAAAAGTTGATTAGCATAGTTGGTTACTGCAAAATGACTTATACCAGTCATTGTGCTGTCTTTGGAGTATACCATAACGGTCATCGGGCCTGCCACAGTTCTCTTATATATTTCCGCATTCGGGTATCTTGAGGGATTATTAGCAAAATAGTCATCCCATGTTTTCCAAACAGATGGAGAGCCATAAGTGGAGTTTCCAATCCATATATTTCGATCTGTTATACCTCCAGCCCAAGCAGCTGAATTATATTTGGCGTTATCCTCTGCCATTAAAATAGCATCTCCAGATTTTAAGTTAGGAAATCTTGAAAGATATTTAGATGGCGCATCCTTAAATCCACAATAGACATCGCAATGCCCCCATGTAATCCACCATGCACTTGTAGATGTAACTAATACTTTCCAATTTGAATTAGTTTTTCTATGCTGTATTTTTTTTCTTGCGCCTTCTAACCAATAATAGTCTGCAGGCGAATAGTAGGTATATGGTTCAGAATTAAAAAGCATTTTATTTCCATCTAGTAAAAACAGGCGGACGCTAGCATTTGTTTTTGACGTAAAGTAGTTTAAGGTTTCCGAATAATTTACAGGAGCATCTATCATAAAACCTGCAACTGGAACTTTTTCATTTAATACTGCTCCGTTATAATAAACATTAACTAGTCCTGCTCTAGGAATTTCCATGCTGGCATATGAATTATATTTAGAACAAATAACAAGATAGTAATCTCCTGCTGGAACATTTACCTCCAGTCTTGATTGTAAACCATCGTAATTATCATTACTCCATGAATATTTGTTAGGATCATCTATCTTATAAAAATACATATATGTATCCACATCATTGTAATCTTCTCCTTCTACAGGTGTAGTATGAAGTGTTATTCTTTCATTAGTCTGAACTGATATTTTCCGGTGATATGTATATGTAACAGGAACATTCTTCCAAGCAGTTACCTTGTTATTATCTTTTATTTCCGTTTTTTCAGGGGTGACTTCCCACGCACTTTTACTTGCCTGGATGGGGATTTGCTCCAAACGTCTTATCTGATTGTTTTGCAATGCAGTAAAAGAAGGTTCAATCGTTTTGATTAGTTGACGAGAATCCTTTGCGAGCTGAACCACTTCAATTTCTGGATAAAATGGACTTGCAGAAGAAAAGCTAATTGTATTATCCCCCTTCTTGCAAAAAACCATAGGTACCCCTTTAATCCCTATAACTTCCCATGAGGCTTTTTTGCAATCTAGATTTCCTTGATATATACCATTGACATAAACAGAAATTTTCTGAAATGTTCCATCTGGCAAATATGTGGATAGGGCATTAGCTAAAAAAAAATAATTTCCTTCCTGTGGTACTGCGATATTAAATGATTTTTCAAGAATAGGAACAATCCGATCTGTTTTTTTTACGCTATTTGCCGCGCTAGATAACCTTGAAACCCTCTTACTAGTTCTACCATTAGTAAAGAAATAAGTCCCGGTATCTAAAATCACATTTTTGCTATTTTTGTTAGTTTTCCCAAAATCACTTCTGTTCGCTTGAAGGCGTTGAGGTTGTCCATAACTGCATATGGATTGTAAAATAAATATTACGAACACTAGCTTTTTCATACTTTCCTTTTGATTTTAATTAACAACTATTTTAATATATAAAAGTTCACGATGAAATGGATGTAATACCTTGCAGACAGATATACCAATAATCTATTATCAAGTGAACTTTTATATATTTTAGAGAGATTTGTTTACTTGTCTATATTCGCAGCAATCCAACTTCCATCCCAACATTTAGCACGACCTACAATATGACTTGGAGACTTTAAGCTCATATTATAATATCCTGTACACCAATAGAGTTGCTCTCTAATAATATTTCCATGTCCAACTTTACTTCCCCGGTTAGGACATGGCAGTGGTGCTACAGGAATATCATAAAATATATCCCAGAATAATTCAAGATCCGTATCTGCAGAAGTGAAATCTGTATTCATATTTTCTCTAGACCATGCTTCCACCTGAACTCCACATGAAGACTTCAAAAGGTTACGACTTCTCCAATATGAAGCCTGAACCTTTGTTCTTCCATCTTGTGAAACTCTTGTTGGAATTGGAACTGTTATTCGAGTCACCTCAATTATAGGATTCCCTGTATAATATAATAAGATACCCTTTTCAAGCTGATATTTACCGAAAGATACCACAGGATATGATTCAATATCCTGCAAAATGCTTTTTTCCTGTCCAAGATATTTTTGGATATTTTTATAAGCATTTTTTTCTATGGCATAGATAGTATAGCCAGACTCACCAAATTTATAAATAGTATCAGCAACCTCAAATTCCAACTTTTTATTGAGGATAGAGCCTATTGCTGTATTCTCTTTAAATACATCAATGATACTAGCTTTCTCATCATACAAAGTTGTTTTTGTATTAAAATAGCTATTGTCAAATGACGCAATAAAAGCATCTAAATCGGCATCATTTGCAAAATGCTTTCGGGATAATATGGGTATTCCCTCTTGATTATATTCCTCATTAGAACAGCTACTAAATATAGCCACCATAATTAAGGGGCAAAAAAATAACATTAGAAATGCCATTAGAGGTAATTGCTTGATGCTTCTTTTATTCAGTTGGAACAAAGAATTGCAAAAATAAAACTTTTTCATGATTCTTGTTTTTTTGTTAGTATTGTAAACATAAACTCTACAGAAAGACTCGCTATGTACATTGCCTGTGCTATTATAAAATTTTGAAAGTAAAAGTCTAAAGATTTTTTATATTTTATTTACTAGACGAAATAAACAATTATTTTAGGTAGACTAGCCTTTAATTACTTATATTATACCATCTTTACTACTTTAATGGAAGGCAATTACTATTTTTCAAGTTGTTTTATATCTATGACCCACTGCGAAATGTTTGCCTCTTTTAATTAAATCTCGAACAACATCCACAATAAGCAATGTAAATAATGTTAAGAATATGCAAATTAGTGATTGCCCTTTCCAACCAACCTAGAATAGAAGGTTGACAAAGCGTTTTGCTTTATTATGAAAATCAAATTTAACCATAAGCATTTTAAGTTATATATTTTATCACCACAAATATACAAATAGATATTGTTTATAACAAGAAAAATAGTCTTCTTTTTTTGAATTTATATTTTCTTAGTAATTTGGCTATATTTGTAGCATTATTTACTTTCTGTATATTGTTTATATTACCAAGGAACTTATTTCATTAAAGGATTTCGAGATTACTACAAACGAGAATATCATCGAACATCGCCAAAAATTCCAAAGTTACATTGACCAAATGGAGCAGTTCGGCTGCAAGAGTTATTGGGTCACGGCAAGAACGGGAGTTGGAGCTAAAATGCAGATAGATGGTTATGACGGTGAGGTTTCGGCATATATATCCAATGATTATTCAGGCATGTCGCAAAGGACTGAGACCAAGGAGGCTGGCATGAATGCCGTCTGGAAATACGGTTCTTCCGTAACATGCGTAAGTTAGAAAAAGAATAAAGGCTTATGCACTTGCAAGGTATGCCTATCTAAAATCAGATGGTCTTACATCGGAAGATAAACTACAAGATAAGATGCAGAAAAGGCAAATTGATGCTGTGTCTGTTCATTAGCATGTCTTTCTGCCTTTACAGACAATTTATTCCCATAACATCGGTGTCTGTAAATATTTTTACGCAGTTCAAAGCTGACACATGCTCTTCTTGCTTCTAAAAGATGCCTGATTGACTTGCAATATATGCTCTTTTACCGTGTTACTAACGCCCTTTTGAAGTCCAATTAAGCACCTTTTAAGAATGACTTGATAACTAATTAATTGGCTACTGGTTACAAACTTGCTTTTTTGCACGTGTTTTTTATATTTGCAGATGATTTATTTGAAATTATGTAATGACTTTTCAAAATCTTATCTGAATTTTGAACGTATTAAAATGAAAAGATTGTTTTGCATCGGAGGGTGATGATAGAATGGACAATTGACTGTCTTGGCTATGCTTTTGTTTGATGAATCACTTTGGGTCTTCCGTTTACAGTATCTGAGATATTATGCTGACAGTAATGTCTTTTCCGCTACAATGACTCCACAGGTTGCAGCATCTTCATTAAAGGCTTTGGAACTTATACAGA
>JBQNAI010000018.1:0-13962 GCA_052170555.1 Bacteroidales bacterium
TTATCTTGACATATTATTTATTTTACGTTAAGTACTGATTGAAAAATCTTTACCATATCTGATGGGTATACTATAATAGATAGAAAAGGTCGTGGAGGAAGATGTGATAGTTTTTCTCATAAAGTTGAAAAAGGGGGCTGGCAGGTGCTCTTTTTCTCTGAGCATCATTTATACTGGATATAGTTTGAGCCAACTATCACAAGAATGAGAATGCTTCGTTAGATGTGATGTATTTTGAAGATGATATCTCAGTAGATTAGCTATGTGGGTGATCTGAGTGAATGAAATAAAGTGTTTATATAACGTACTTCAGGATGTCTTAGAACCAAAAAGGGAGAGTATATCACCTATACCTTTGTTTTCTTTTGAGGGGCTACCTGGTGCAGGGAAAACAACACAAATACAACTTGTAGCAGAGGAATTGAATAGTGAAGAATATATTGCACACTATATCGACTTGCCGACTGAATCTGTAATAGGAAAAATACTAAAGTGTATGTATTGTGACGTGATGAAATGGGATGAAGTTCGTTATAAACATCCGTGGTTAAACCCCGTTCTTTTGTCAGCTGACCTACATCTAGCAGTTGAGAGAGCTAGGAACTTTGGAGCAAAATGTGCCTTAATGTCTAGAGGAGTTTTATCGACATATTATTACAATATGGATGTGTATGGCGAGCGTAATAGCCTAGAGAATTGGAAAAAGATGGAAAAACATATGTCTGCGTTTTATATGCCAACCGCACTATTTTTTTTGGATATAAGTGAAGAAGAGGCTCGTCAACGGATATTGTATAGAAATCGGGTGCCGTTGAGGAAAATGGATACCGTTTCTCAAATGCGTAAGGACAAGAAACTTCTTCTGGAGTATCTATCTAGATTATCACACATCCCAGTACATTTCATAAATGCGTCATTGGGAAAAAATGAGGTTACTAAGCAAGTTCTGGAAAAGATTTATATGTATTTGAGGTAGCATATGGGGAAGATTGTAAAAGGTCAGTACGATTGCACAGCATATCCCTTGAAAAGATATACTATAACTGAAATTCCAATGTATATTTGGAAGATACTATTAGGTACACAAGAAAAATCTAATGCTGTAATACGTGGTGGACTCGCATATATACTGTTGTCCAACGACATGAACTATATTTTAAAGGATATAGATTTGCTTTGTAAAGAATCGGAAGCTGAACGTATAGTGGAAAATTTCTCTGTATCAGCTGATGTGATTTATATCAATAAAAATACATTTCAAGAATCAGTTATAACGGCATTTTTTTCGGATCACCATGGAACATATTACAAGATAGATACACTCATGCTTAAAGAAATGCCATATCTAAATACCGTTGAATGGAATGTTTATACACTTTCAGTTATTGGTATAGTTGAATTGTGGTGCGATAGAGTAAAAAAAATATCACAAAATAAGTTAAGAAGGCATAGCAGGGAAAAAACACTCAATCATATTAACGTGCTTGAAAATATAACATCGGCTATTCGTCATAGGGATGACTTGGTTTCTCCATATTCAAGAGAAGAATTATACAAAGTAACAAATAATGCCATTGAAGTTGTGAAAGATTTTGTATCACCTGATAAAGGCGTTGTCTTTCAAGAAAATATCAAGTATATATTGGAAAAAATGAGATTTGTCAAATGAGGGATTAATATGCGGTTGTTGTTTTGTTATTTGAGAACCCATGGAGATATAATAAGGACCTTTCCAATGCTCGATGCCATAAAAGAAATGTGTCCAGATACTTATATTGGCTATACCTGTTACGAGGATATGGTTGAAACGTGTAATCTTTGTCCTTCAGTGGATGAAATTTTTATACAACCTCGAATACTGCCAGTCATGAATAATGTTGGCGGAACACGGTTATTAAACTGTAGTGTGATGGAAGAAAGTATAAACCGAATTCGTGAAGCTAAATTTGATATATATGTCGACCTTCAGGGGGTATTTCAAAGTGCATTGATAGGGTGCCTTGCCAATATACAATGCAGAGTCGGAAGAGATCGAAAAACCACAAAAGATGGTGCGCATTTATTTTATAGTAAAATACAACCAGTTACATCTCGTAATAAAATGGAAAGACATTTTGATATGTGCAAATCTATATTTCCAACAATAAATCCTAATTGTTCTGATATGGAATGGACAAAACATACAGTCATATCTATTTTTCCAGGAAGCAGCCTCCTCGGGGCTTTAAAAAGATGGCCTATCACTAAATATAACGAATTGCGAAACATGGTTGGGGAGAAATATTCAACAAAGTTGATTCTAGGACCTGATGAATATGATCTGATAAATTATATTCCGGAAGACGCTCATAAGGATGTTGTTACAATTAAGACGTGGAATGATGCAAAAAGAATTATAGAAAAAAGTCGAATTGTGATAGGAAATGATACTGCATATTTACATATGGCCATATGGAAGCGAATTCCAACAATTATGATATGTGGTCCAACAAGTCATAACATAAATGGCGTATGGAGGTATTCAGATGGTAAAAATATAATTAGTCATCAAACATGTAAAACCAAATGTGATGTCTGGAAAGGAAAATGTGACAATAGTCATATGTGTTTGGATGAAATCAGTGTTGATGAGGTATATAGTACAGTGAGAAAATATATGTGAGGCAATACAGATGCTGTGTTTACGCAACGAGTTCCCTCTCTTGAGAAATAATAAAGATTTGTCATACCTTGATTGTGCCGCTACCGCACCGATTCCGGATGTGGTAGTTGGATCATGGTTGAAATACCAAAGCGAAATTGGTGTTTCTATAGGTCACGGTAGTAATAGGCTCACTCATAAAGCAGAAGACATTTTTCATGAATCTGTTAAAAGTATATCTCAATTTTTTTCGTGTGAAAATGACTATGATCTGATATTTACTAAAAATGCAACTGAAGCATCAAATATGTTAGCATACTCTTTTAAAGACATATTCCACCCAGGTGATGTGATATTGCTAAGTGAATATGAACATCATAGTAACCTGTTGCCGTGGAGAAGGGTTGCTATAAAAACAGGTGCACAAATTGTAATGATTCCTTTACAGCCAGATGGGGCATTAGATTATACAATTATTGATTTAATACCTGCAAAAAAAATAAAACTAGCAGCACTGTCACTTATCTCCAATGTGAATGGACATATTCTTTTGCTTGGAGAAATAAGAAAAAAATTATCCAGAGATGCCATGATCATACTCGACATTGCTCAGGCTGCTGGGCACATGGAGTTAAATTTAGGCGATATTAACGCCTCGGCCTACATCGTGTCGGCACATAAAATGTATGCGCCGAAAAATATCGGAGCATGCATTTTGAAAAAAGATTTATGTAGTCAAATAGAGCCATTTCATCTTGGTGGGGGAATGGTTGATAATGCTATTGGGGGAAAAAAATCATGGAAAAAGGGGGCTGAGAAATTTCATGCAGGTACTTTTGATGTGGGGTTAATAAAGAGTTGGGCAACTGCATGTCATTATATTACAAATATTGGATGGCATAATATTATCAAACATGAGAAGGAGATTATGGAGTGCGTAAAAAAAGTTCTCACCAAATATACAACTCTGCATATACTACCAACTAATAATCCCAAAGCTACGTTATGTTCATTTTACGATGATAATATCCACTCTCATGATTTTGGGAGAGCTCTTGATAAACACGGTATAATAATCCGTACAGGAGATATGTGTGCGCAACATACAATTAATGCCTTTGGAAAAACCAATGTCTCTCGAATTTCGTGTGGTTTATACAATGATCTCAGTGACACAGTTGCACTTGATAATGTTTTGTCTGGGATTTTTGGGAAGGTTACGATATGAAAGCTGCAATGCTTGCCCCTGAGTATGTGATTGAGTCATCTGGTATATCATGTGGGGATAAAATGAAGCTCTATTTATATAGCGAGGGTATGTGTCTTTTTTTCTCTTTTTTGGGGGATGCATGTAAGATTGCAACTAAAGCAGCTATGTATCTTGAATCCTATTCTGGCACGCCTGCTGATGCAATTTATAAACTCATTGCTCGATTAGAGCGCAGGACTGATCTGTTATCAAGTGAAGAGTGGATAAGAGAGTTAAATACTAATGATTACCAATGTTTTCTTACGCCAGTTCAACTACTAAAAACATACTTTACAAATGTTTATATTCAAGATACAGAATATCAAATGTTACCATTGGCGTGTGATGCATGTGTTAGTGTGCAATGTTTATTACCTAAAAGAAATGAGCCTTCTCATCAGAAACGAATGAAGGAAGCTTTAAGAAGGTTGAAGAAGGTAGATAATGATGAGATCTTGCTTCAACGCATGGGTGTCTATGTATGTCTTAATGAAGAGATTAGTTATTGTTGCAATTTTTTTTCGCATATAGATGAATCACTATGTAAAAAAATAAAAAAACTGCGATTGGCAGCACCATATAAAAATAGATCTGAAAAATTGCAATGTGTATTAGATAAAAGAATTGATAGTATTGCAATGAAGCAAATCATAAGTACAAACATAGCTCATAAGGAGGTTGAAATAGTCGACCGCTACATACAAAGTCATTTGTTTACTGCATATGGAGTAAAGGGGCAAAGGTCAGATAGTTTATATCCCGCTGGCAGTTACAGACCACACATGGATTATGACTACGTAGTTCCTGATTATGAGCAAGCTTTTCGTATTATTTCTTTTTTAATTAATGACCGAGATTTTAAAATGGTCATGGATGCATCTGTTCCGTTTTCTTTTAAAACCGTAATGGAAGAAAATGAAGAAATTCTTATTGGTCATATTCATCTTGAAAAAATACTTCAGGATTCATTCCAGGTAATAATCGACATAAACATAGGCGCATTTCCATTGGGGCGAACAGGAGTGATCAAGTTGCCCATTGACAAATGCTTGGAACTGGAAGACCTTTTTTGCATTACATTAGCCCACCTATTTAAACATGAAATAGCATTCATAAAAGATATCAACGATTTGTATTTTATATTATCATCGACTGAATTGGATATCGTAATGTTAGAGCAACGAGTTGTTCGATTTAATCTACAAATTGAATATGTTGTAGCTATGTGGTTCCTTACCACGCAAATGGGGATAAATATAGAATATACTCACTTCGTACCAATTGAAAAAAAGTGGCATGTGGAGGATTGGCCATTTTCTAGATATAGTCATTTTAAGATAAAATGGTATAGCATGTTAAAGACATGTCAGAAAAAATTTGGTAACCAATTGGGGAAAATAGTAGCTATACGACAGCTTTTCGGTGAAAAATCTAAGATCATATCTAAAGAGTATTATCCTCTGTGTCCAAGAATTAATGAGAGATCCTATCTTTATCCTATTGTTATATTTAATCGCTATGTTGATGTGAACATAGTAAATGGGAATCATATTTTAAATACTATTGTAGAAAAAGAAGGGGTATATATTACGCCGGTTGGTATATTTACCTCCTCGAAACTTAATGCACTAAATAGGAAGTCGATCCTAGAAAAGCTTGTGGAAATATTATCCTTATTGAAAGTAGATGAGATCATTTTAAAATTTGATTATAGTATGTCTGCAAGAAAAGATTTATGGCTATACTAATCTATTGAGGTGATATTACTTCATGAAAAAAATATGTATGGTTACATATATGCGAAACGGTGAAATATTTACTGAAGGGTTGAAAGAAATTGCAGATGCTCTTTATGATGTGTTTCAGGAATCGTTTAAGGTAATTATTTGCTGTGAAGATGGACTGGGTGCTTTGATGGATACGCTATATGATATTCAAGTAATACGAACATCTGGGACTAAGTATCAGCGACTAATTAATGTTATGAAGGAAGACAATTCTTCATACTACATCAGTATCGATAATGACATTAAAGGAAACATGCCTAATATCATCAAATTCATTAATGCATCAATCGATGGTGGGTACGATATTGGGTGGGGGAAAATAGAAGCCGTTGATCGGTATGGCGTTATTCCGCAGCTTGTTTTCGTAGATAAATGTTTATCACATGATATAATACGACCTTTGTTGTGGAATTTGAATATTGGCATTTCTGTACCAGGACAATTTTTCTTTTTGAAGGCAGCATCTTTTCGTGGCAAACTAATGAAGATTGATACATACCTAGATGATTTAGCCATTGGACTATATTCAAGTAATACATCAAAAAGAACGATGATTTCACATCTGGTGCTTGGATATGAACTTCCGAATACATCGTTCAAAGGCTTGTGGTTGCAAAGAATTCGATGGGCTAAAGGATACGCAACAATATTAAGCAATATAAAAGAGAGGGTGAGTCTGTTAAAAATTCTGACACATGGGTTTTTTTATCATTTTTTTTGGATTTTGCAATGGTTGGTTGTCTTTTTTTCTTTTCAGATCAGCTCTATACTAGGTATCCTTTATCTTCTTGTTACATCGTATATTATAAGCGGCTATAATAAAAAGAAAGTGGGCTATGGTATTTTATATCAGATGCTATTTCCAGTATTTCATGTTTGTTGGTATTTACAATTGATTGAAGAATTAGTCAAGATGAGGTGTTATCGTGTTTGAGATGAATGGATATCTTGTATCAGAAGAAACTTTTTTGAAGGCAAAAATTTTAACACATGGTATTTCTTTTACCCAAGAAGCAATACAATTGGCAAAAGAAAAAAAGGCGAAAGGGCAGAATCTTGTATATAATATGCCGCTGAGTACAGACGGTTTTCGCCCACAAGAATTAATGCTTTATAATCGATTAGATGGTTATAGGACAGTTGTTTCTTGTGTTGCGCCGAACACATATAGAGAACCAATCACATTAGATGTATCTATCGATGGTAAAATATTTATCAACGGTATTGATAATATTGATTTTACCCATATCTTGGATATAGAGTTTGTTCCAGAGCCGGTGTATTATAGAAAGACGTTGTCTAATGGTGAATATGTAAACAAATATGTCTCTGCATGCGGTTTAGATGAATTAAATATTTTTCCGTGGAAAGGTTGTGCAATTTCTAAACCATGTCTTTTTTGTGGTGCAAATTATTTTGTAAAGGCAGACGATATATGTGCTAAAAACATGGATGACACATTTTGGGAAAAAAATAGGGATTTATACATATATCAGCTATGCAAATCAATAGAGATTGCTGAAAGAGATGCATGTTATTCCGAGCATATGCATGTAATTCTAATTGCAGGAAATTTATCAAATAGTATGTTAGATCTAGAATCTGATATTTTTGCTGAAATCGCACAAAATATTAGTCCGCTTGTCGAGAAGAAGTCGGAAGAAGGTCTTGTATTAGTTATCACTCCTCCGCATGACATCTCAAAAATACAAATGTTACATAACTCGGGTATTAGGAAAGTTGTCTTCAATATGGAGGCTATACAACCACAGTATTTTCAAAAATACTGTCCAGGGAAGGACGATCTAGGATATGACTACATAATACATAGATTGAAAGAAGCCGTAAAAGTCTTTGGTAAAGGGAATGTATGGAGTAATTTGGTGTATGGATTAGAGCCCGCAGAAGATACACTGAACTATTGTAGCAAAATGGCTGAGCATGGGATTGTTATAGGGGCAAATGTACTTCATCTAGACGAGGGGAATCGATTGGACTGCGGTATTCCGTGTGTAGAGCAGACAATTGATTTTTTCTTTAAATTAGAGGATATCAATCATTTTTACGGATATGTACCATATTACTGCTCGTTGGCTCTTCGAACTAGTTTATCTAATGAGGCTCATGATGGTAGAATCACTCGAAAAGAGGATTAATTTTGTGAAACTTATCTGGATTACAGGTTCTTCCGCAAGTGGAAAAACCACATTGGCTTCATGGATCTCACAATATACGAAAATTGACATGATATCTAAAGATGATATTAAGGTATCTTTTTTTGAGTCTTATGGATTTAATACAAATAGTGAAAAAAAACGATTAAGCTGTTTGGCTGAATCTGTTTTGCACCAACGTATCAAACAATGCATTGAAACCAATGAGGATGTCATTGTTGACGCTAGTTATAGTGGAAAAAAAATATTTTATAATAATGAGATCGGACATAAGTGTGAAATCTATTGGATAGTTTGTATTGCAGATCCAGCAATATTAGCTAGTCGATATAATGAAAGAATCAACTCGCTAGATAGACACATCGCGCTTTCTATATCTAATGTTTATCCTGTTGATGAAGAGAAAACATCCATTTGTCCGCCTATAAGTATTGAACTAGCAGAAGCTTTACAGGATAAGTTATATATACCCCCTGGAGAGCAAAAATTAATTATTGACACCACAAATATAGATAAAATGTTTGAAGTATTATGTTGGCAGATAATAGATTTTTGTCATATTAACAGGGGGATGACATGAATATAACAGTGATAGGTGCAGGTCATGTAGGATTGATTATATCTGCTGGATTTTCTATAAAAGGTCATCATGTAATGTGTTTAGATAAAAATATTACGATAATAGAGACGTTAAAAAATGGCGAACTGCCTTTATATGAGCCTAAATTGAGTGAGCTTATTGATTCTTGTCAAAGAGAGCAGCGGTTAGATTTTACATCAGACTATCGAGAGGCTTTGAAAAAGTGTGATATCTGTTTTGTTACAGTTGGAACTCCTATGAACGATCAAGGTCATTTATGTATAGACTACTTAAATTATGCGATAGAATCTGTTCTTGAGAGTGTTGCGGATTCCATCTTGCTTGTAATTAAGTCAACTGTTCCAGTTGGGACTACAAGAAGGATATTTGAATATGTAAAACAAAAAAGCCCACATACAGTTTCTGTCGTGGTTAATCCTGAATTTATAAGTGAAGGAAATGGGTGCAATGATTTTTTCCAGCCAGATAGAGTCGTCATAGGAGCTAGTAATAAAAAACACTTTTCGCTTTTGAAAAAACTGTATGAAACGGTATTACCTATAAATACACGTTATTTTTTTATGAGTTTTGAGAGTGCGGAACTTACAAAATATGCGTCTAATTGCATGCTTGCAACTAGAATTTCCTTTATAAATGAGATGGCAATGTTATGCGAAGCTTTTAATGCTGATATAAAAGATGTTCAAATTGCTGTAGGTGCAGATAAAAGAATAGGGGTGGCATACCTATCTTCGGGATGTGGCTATGGTGGAAGTTGCTTACCTAAAGATGTAAAGGGACTGATTGCTCAAGCTGAAAGCTTTGGAATAGATACATGTTTGTTACGTGCTGTCAATGAAGTTAATGAGAGCCAAAAGAAACTTATAGTAAGAAAAGTATGTGATATATTCGGTAACGATCTGTGGGATAAAATATTTTCTATCTGGGGATTATCGTTTAAAGCTCATACTGATGATGTTAGAGAGTCAATAGCTATCACCATTATTGATGAATTACTGAAAAAAGGGGCTAAAGTATATGTTTATGATCCTAAGGTCAGAAATTTGCCGATAGATCAAGAAAGGGTTCAGTTCTTTGATGAGCAATATATAACTCTAAATAACAGCGATGGTTTAATAGTTTTAACTGATTGGGATGAATTCACTAATCCAAATTTTGAGTTGATGTATAGTAAAATGAATCGTAAGATCATTTTTGATGGACGGAATGTGTATGATGGAGAAAGTGTCGGGCAAAAAGGTTTTAGATGCATTCAAATAGGGGGCAAAGCACAATGAAGAAAATTTTGGTCGCTGGGGGCGCAGGTTTTCTTGGCTCTAATCTATGCAGAAAAATCCTACATGATTTTAGTGATGTTGAAATCATATGTGTTGATAATTTTTACACTGGAACCATGAAAAATATCGTGGATATGCTAGGAGATCCACGATTTGAATTTAAGAAAGGCGATATAAATGAACTTGATAGCCTAAATTTTAACATCGATGAAATATATAATTTTGCTTGCCCTGCTAGTCCGCCTCATTACCAAAATGATCCCATTTACACAATGAAAACAAATGTTGTTGGAGTTATCAACTTATTGGAGTTAGCTCGAAAATGCAATGCAAGAATTCTTCAGTCGAGTACAAGTGAAGTTTATGGTAATCCAACGATCAACGTTCAATCTGAAAACTATTCTGGAAATGTGAACTGTACAGGGATTCGTGCATGTTACGATGAGGGGAAACGCAGTGCAGAGGCATTGATGTTTGACTTTCATAGGCTATACAATGTTAATATAAAAGTTGTTCGTATTTTTAATACATATGGAGAATATATGCGTTGCGATGACGGGCGCGTTGTTTCAAACTTTATTGTACAATGTTTATCAAATCAAAATATCACTATTTATGGCGATGGAATGCAAACACGTAGTTTGTGTTATGTAGATGATTTATTGGATGGAATTATCAAAATGATGCAGTCAAATGATATGATTATCGGTCCGATAAATCTTGGTAATCCAGAAGAATACACTATCAATGAAATAGCAAAAAAAATCATTAGATTAACTAGAGCAAATAGCAAGATCGTTTATTGTCCCCTACCATCAGATGACCCCCGCTGTCGGAAGCCTGATATTTCTTTGGCAAAGGGGGCGCTGAACTGGTATCCCACTATTTCCCTAGAAGTTGGCTTGCTGAAAACTATTGATTGGTTTAAAACTCAAATGGAGATGATATAGGTGGCGAGATATATAATAGGTGTTCATAGTGGACATGATGCTTCAGCATGTCTTTTGCGTGATAATAGAATAGTTTTTGCAATAGAAAAAGAGCGATTAACAAGAAAAAAACATGATTCTGGTGATCCTGTTGAATGCATTGACTACTTATTAGAATCGGAGGGGCTATTGCCTCATCAAATTGATTTAGTAGTTAGGAATAATTGGTTTGATGCTACTTCGTTAAAGGATGAATATTATTTAAGATTTCCCAATGTGGTGGTTAATAAAAATCATCACTTATTTCATGCCTATGCTAATTCTTTAATGATTCCTCCAAATGAAGATGTTCTTATATGGGTCATAGATGGAAGAGGGTGTAGGCCAGAAGATGCCGGATACTATGGCTGTGGAAAGAATTTATTTGAGGCGGAATCTATATATAGAATTCAAGGAAATCATATAGAAACAGTAGAAAAAAGATTTGCTATACATTATCCTAAAGCTTTTTCATGGGGAAGCCATATGGACACCATGGGATATGCATTCGCTGCGATTAGTAAAATTATATTTCATGATGTTAATGCAGCTGGCAAAATAATGGCCTTGGCATCATTTGGGAAATATAATCCTATAATTCCAAGAGTCATATCCAAAGGCGATAATATGTTAATAAATAAGCAATGGATACATTTTTTGCAGACATTGGATATTCCTCTAGAATGGGATACAGACATGGCTAAAGACTTATCCTATTCGATACAATATGCATTAGAAACTTATTCAATTAATCGTATTCATGCACTTATAGAAAAATATTCAATAAGAAAAATTGGTGTTTCTGGTGGAATAGCATTGAATTGTAAAAATAATGGTAAAATAGCAAACTTAAAGGATGTAGAAAGACTATATCTATTTCCAGCATCTGGAGATAATGGTTTGTCCATCGGTGGTGCTGTATGGGCAATGCGAAAAGTATTTAAAGACTATGCGTCAATACAATGGGATTATGGACTAGGAAGGCAATATGAAAACACTTTTTTTTCCAATGGAGATATTGAAAAAGCTGTAGACTTTTTGATTGAGGGGGCTGTTGTTGGCATTTTTGAAGGTGGATCTGAATTCGGTCCAAGAGCTTTATGTCATCGTAGCTTAATTACACGAGCCGATGACATTAGGTTAAAAACTACTCTTAACGTCAAAATAAAGCAAAGAGAAATATTTAGACCATTTGGCGGGATAATACTGAGAAAAAACTTATCTTGTGTTACTAGCGATATTTTACCAAGTGATTATATGCTTTCGGCTGTAAGAATGAACGACGACGCATTAAAACAATATCCCGCATTAATACATAAAGACAATACAGTTAGATTGCAAGTTATAGAGGATGAACAATCAAGTGCGTATAAAATCCTTGATTTATATGAAAAAAGAACAGGAAAAATGATGCTTATCAATACTTCTTTTAATGGTAGAGGAGAACCGATTGTGGAAACAATTAGCGACACACTGAATTGTGCAAAACGAATAGGGGTTAGATACATCTTGATTAATGGACGTTTTGTATATCAATGAAAAGAGAGATACTTGATCATGAAACATTGAAAAACATGTAGGTCTTGTTTATATGTAGTTCAAGCTTACTGAAAACGAAGAAGTTTTCAAAATTCGGGTGGACAACACAGCAGTGAGTTTGACTTTGTTGTCGAGTTCTTTATTATCCATCGAAAATGCAATGTTAATTAGGTGAATCTCTGTCTTTCCCATTACGTTCATAAGGTGCTTACGACTCTATGGGAAAGCGTGGATTACAAGTATAGCTTGTGTATTTCATACAAATGTAAAACTGTTGAGATTTTTCAAAATAGAAAGATTTCAGCAGTTTTTGTGTACCTAGAATATGACCGTCTTTCCGCTTATCTTGACGAAATGCTCCAAAGGACTTGTATGAAGAAGTTGCCATCATACGTCGTGAGTTTTTAAGCGGGGTTCCGATCAAAGGCGTATGGGATAGGCTTACAGAGAACATATCATTTACCTACCGTTCACTTCGAAGGCGTAACAGGCTGGGGTAGATCATAGTGAGTGTCTAATATTAAAGTGAGCATCTATCATTCTATCTTGGACTTTTTCGTAAATTAAAGGAGAGTGGCGTGTGCAGGTGAGCTATCACATAAACCTGCGGAATTGAAAATATCGATTTGATTTCCTCGCCTGAATTTTGGAGGTATGGTAAGATAAGAGCATCAAACGAAAGGAAGGCGATTTTCATGGTTAAGGTATCGGACATTTATAGGGATGTCATCAAACATTATGGTTGGGAGGACTACAGCGAGGCAAAAACGCGGCTACTGCGTAACAAGTACATGAAGCTTCAGCAGGAACTCGTTCTTTGTGACAAGTCGGAGTTTAAGCACCAAGGCAACAATGTCGTCCCATCTACGGATGCTCCCATTATCCGTAACATTCTCATTGAAGCTGTTAATGACGATGAGGGTAACATTATCGCCGATTGGTTCAAAGGCAATGTGGATACCGACAAGTCCCTGATGTCGATTTTGCTTTTTAATTGCCTGAAACCCTTGATTATGCAGCCCTGTATCAGCGGTGAAACCGATGAGGTTACAATGGATGAGTGGCTCGCAGCCGTAGCGGCGGCTGTAAAATATCCTACCGCAGTTCAAGTCTCTGAATTAAGCCGCAATTTAGAGATGTTTCGCAACAACTCATTGGCGCTCGACATGAACATCGGCATAGGTGACGTGGTTGTCAGGCATGAAGATGGACATCGCTCGTATGGGCTTCGAGGAAAGGAGCGCGAGATCGACATTGAGGGAAAAACCATCGATGAGGTGTTGGAGGATGTGGTATCGCAGGATGATTACTTCGATGTACTGGCGCAAATGTTAAAGAAATTTGATGGTCATGCCAAAAAACGGGTGCATGATGCTATTCTCAGGTATGCCCACGCCAAGAATGCATTTGATGCACAAAAAGCGGATGATTCCTTCGAGCATGAATCGATTGCTTCGGAGTACAACATCTGGTATCAGCGCGTACACGAGTTCCTGGAGAGCAATCCGGAGATATGCAGGAAAATCGAAGAAGAAGCTGGTGTTGAGGGACTGTCTGAGTTCTTCCGCATGGCTGATAGGTGAGAGGAGATTTCATCATGAATCATAATGTAATGGCGCGGCTCAAATGTCCCATTTGCGGGAAAAGAGCAGCAGATATTGATGCAAGTGACAATGTAAATTTGGAACTTAAGTGCCCCAACTGTCGTAATATCGTGAAACTCAAC
>JBQNAI010000019.1:0-6789 GCA_052170555.1 Bacteroidales bacterium
ACATTGATTTATGTTTCAAAAGTATAATCTCTTTGTTTATTATCTCTTTTTCCTTTCTGTGTCTCAATACACAAAACAATTTCTCCATTTCCTTCGATATGAACCCCACAAATCTTTACTTTGCTCTTACTCTTCGATACTATTTTCATTATTATTTTGCATTTTAATGAAAGTGCGGAAATAATAAGAAAAACAAATTTATAAGTTTTTAAGGAAAAATATATTAATAATACGATTTACCATTCCAATCATACATATAGAATAGGTTATCTGTATTGTATATCATTTCTATCTCTAATTCTTCAAGAGATTGCAAGATATTTACAAGGACTAAACTAATTATGTCTGTGACACCTCCATAATCATGTCCAAATCTTTTTCGTGTATAAAGGAATTCTATATTAAACGGATAAGGTGCAATATCTACATAATCAAAATTTTTATAACCTATAACACTATATTGTGAAGAAGTAGAATAGTAATCATTAATATATATATGCTGTATGTTTATGATTTCTTTTTTACACAAAGAAAATAGACTACCATATATATGGTAATTCAAAGAATTCTCTTTTTTGTATATAATTAAATCAATATCAACATTATCAATAGTATAGTAATTTTTAACAACCTCAATTAGTACAAAGTTCCACAAAGAATCCGAACCTTGATAAATTACCAAACTTTTGCTATTATAATGATATACCATAACCCTATCAGGGTTTCCTATATTCATAATTATATCAAACATAGGATGTAAAGAATATTTCTTATCTACTGCGTAAGACACTTTACGCATGCAATATTGAGTAGAATTATAAAGGCAAATCTTTTCATTTTAATATCTTTCTCTCCATTTTCCTTTGCCATCTAAATAATATTTAGATCCTATGTCTATAGGACTTATTAATTTTATATACTCATTTTTCTTGTAAAATATAAAAATACCATTATTTCCTATATCTAAACAGCACTCTAGTTTATTTATTTTACTATTGTCATGTTGCAATATAGTATATGGCACACTATGTTTATCAAGATATTCTATGGCTTGGGAAAAATAATAAGAAATATCGTCCATAACAATGTAATAATTATCCGTAGAATCTTCAATATACGGTGTAACATATATTATTTGTAGAGAATGTTCTAAATCTTTGGCACTATTCTCCTGTGCATAAATATTATTATGCAGCAAAAAAATAAGAATGAGGAAAAAGAATTTTTTATTCATAATCTTTATTGACGGATTTCAACATGAATTGCAGGATCTTTACTATTATATGGGGACAATACCTTTTCTACTTTAATATGCCTACTTAATGAATTAGAAAAATCCTTTGGATTATCTAGAGAAGAAGGTGCAATATCTATAACATTTAATACATTTTTATCTGCACAATGTTTTGATACTTTTTGAGGACCTACTTCATATACTTTTTTCAACATTGCCTCCTTACTAGGAAAGCAATTAATAACAGCCTGTCCTGGCGATTTGTATAGTTTTAATTGATTGTCTTTCCCTTTATTCTTTATATTATTAAACATTGCTTCTACTTGCTCCTCTGGTGTTCGTTGTGTACTTGTCACGGTGAGAGATGTATTATTAGATTCATTCATTGCATCTACTAATACTGATTTTGATAAATAAGAAATGTTTTCACTATCATTTTTTTTAGAGTATTCTATAGTTAGATTATTGACACTATATCCTTCTTCTACTCTTTCTTCTACCTCTCTTCCTTTGGTTTTTGTCCCAATATGATTTCCATTAATAATAATATTGTCAATATTATCATTCGTCTTAATTATACTAACCTGTTTCGTTTTTGTATTTACATAAATATCATCAATCATCTCACCATTCGGATCAATAAGTTTTACTGGATTGTTTGCACAATAGTTATAAGGTGTTAATGACGGATATTTATCGCTCATTGGGTCGGTGGATAGCCAAATACTTAATTCACTTGCGTAATACCTAGCTCCATAGTAATGGAAGCCACTTTCGTAGTCCTTCTCTTTTCCATTAAAAACGAAAGAGGAAAAACTATCAAAATATGTTGTAAAATAGCAACAATTTGAAGTATGTTTAGATAATATTTTTGTATTCGTTAGCATTGCACAAAAATAAAGGTTTTTTGCAATATGTTGACGGTTTTTCAGTAAAATTGAAAAGCCACGTACAAAAATAAAATGCCATTCTAAAGAATTAAAGTCCCACATTAATAAATTCTTTTTACACTTCAACAAACTAAAACGCCATTTAATTTCGGTAACATCCACATTGATTTACGTCTCAAAAACATAATCTCTTTGTTTATTATCTCTCTTTCCTTGCTGTGTCTCAATACACAAAACAATTTCTCCATTTGTTTCAATCTTAACCCCACAAACCTTTACGTTGCTCTTACTCTTCAATACTATTTTCAGTGATACTTTGCATTTTAACTTAAGGTGCAAAAGTAATAAGAAAATATCTATAAGAAAAACTATCTACGTCTATCAATTCTCAAGTATGTAAAGATGATGGAGAGTATCATAATCTTTCTTTTTATGAAACAGTAGTCTGTGATACTGCTTTGCCGATGCATCCTTATGATGGTAAATAATGTGAACCTTCATTACAGTCGCCTGATTAAAATATATTGTTATGTCCTTATCTGCCGCTTGACTATTCAGTTTTACAACAATTGAGTCATTATCTACAAAATCTTCAGTATGACCATCATATAGTAATAAACTATTTTCATACTGAATACACAAGGATACCTTGTTGTTGTATATGTCTATGTTAAACCTGACAGAATCATTAGGTATTTGTATTCCATCGTTGTAACAAATAAATCTACTTGCATCTATCTGTGCCGATGCAAGATAATGCCCACATAGAACCATGAATAGAATAGATAGTTTTTTCATTTTTTTTGCCATTTAACTTTATTACTAATACCATGACTAAACAATGGTAAATTGCTGTACTTTCCCACCTTGAGTCCATATCCATTTTCGTTGTATTTCCCTCCGAATTTAAGTAAAACTGCAATATTTCCAACAGACTCAGTCTTTATTCTATTCATTAGCGTCTTACGTTTTAAATAACTGATGGGATCTCTGCATGTTAATCGTGTTCCAGGAGCCTCTGTTGAAAACTTCCACGCATTTGCCTCTGTCCAACAGGATGGTTCAATTTGTTTTCGATGATTGCTCTCAAAAGACCATGCATGATACACTTCTTCAAACAGATTTCTATATTCACTAAACCCAAATCTAATCTCATCTGTTTCCGGTGTTAACCCCATTGTAAATCTTATTGTCGCTCCATATATTTTTGGTGAAAATAATCCAGATTCACTCCTATTTTCATCAAAATCCCAGCATTCAAAAGTATATGTATAGTCTTTAGCATTCGCCAAAATGGTGAATTTTTCTTCAAAAGTTCTACTGTAGACTTTGCTATTATGATCAAGTAACTGATTTATGTATTCCTCCTCCTTGTGTGTTGCAAATTTTACAGAATCTCCATCTGGGTCAACAATGTTTATTGGATTATTCCCACAATATAAGTAACTAGTTTGGTAAGGATATCTGTCGCTCATTATTCGGTGTTAACAACATTTTCTAATTCTTTCGGCAAATATCTTATATAGTGAGCATAGTAGTTTCTGCAGGAATAAATCGTATTCATATGTATACTTCGTGAGTTTTTCAGTCTATTGTCAGATATCCGTACTAAATCCTTAAACTTTGAAGGTCTATAAGGATGTAGTATGCTATACCTACTGTCGTAATTGAATACATCAAAAATATTATCAAAATTATCAACTATATAACAAATATCCGACTTATCCTCACGTAAGTATATATCAGGATGTCTATAACCATTAATATAATTAAAAACGAATCTAACTTTATAATTTATATTATCCCAAGAAACATATTTTTCATCTATCAAACAATTAAAATCTGTCATTTTTATCTCATAATCATCCTTATCTAAACAAGATATAATAAAAGTTTTTTTGTTGATAAAACTTAAATCTAAGCCTTTTGTTTCTGTTTTAAGTTTAATATAATTATCCTTAGGAGAAAACAATATATTGGTGTATCTATATGGCATAAAATACTTCCCCTTCCAGGTAACACATATCCCATACTTCGTCTCAAAACATATAGGTTTATTCATATAATAGAAACAACCGATAATTACGAATAAAAAGAATATACCAACTACAATTTTACCTATTTTATTCATATTACTTTAAATTTAAACATTTCTTAAAGCCTTTTGTCCAAAATCCTTTTTTCCATCCCAGCCATTCGGCTGTTCTCGTAACACTATGTTCCATTCTGAAAGTTTTTCTTTCTATAGACTCATAACCATCAAAACCTGCACGTGCTGCAGTCCACGACAATCCTCTTGAACCTGCCATGTATCCTGCGGCAAAATTTCCTATATCTCTAGCTGAGCCATAGATATTCCCTTCCTTTATGCCAGCAACACCTCCAATATTCATCCCTCTATTATAATACTTTTCCTTCAGTTCATTTGTTAAATTCTGTGGCTCATTTAGTCTTTTAAAATCCATATTCGCTCCATTTCTACCACCTTTTTTTTCATCCATTATATATTCAAATAGTGTCATATTTGATTTTTCCATATTACTTAAAAATTCTTTTCCTGAATTATCCATAGGATCTATCACTACACCTATTACAACTTTATTATCTTCTCCAAAAAATGAATACTTTGTTAAAGTTTCTCCTATTTTAGATTTCGTCCCTTTATTATTACGCACATATATTCCCTTATCCTTATTTAGAATACCTCCTGTGATTTTATACGTTCCATTCTCTTGTTTGGCAACCCAAATTTCTTCCCCATTTGGATCAATAAGTTTTACTGGATTGTTTGCACAGTAATCGTAAGGGCTCAAACTTGGGTATTTGTCGCTCATCGGGTCTGTAGAAAGCCACATACTTAATTCACTTGCGTAATACCTTGCACCGTAGTAATGGAAGCCACTTTCGTAGTCCTTCTCTTTTCCATTAAAAACGAAAGAGGAAAAACTATCAAAATATGT
This sequence comes from Bacteroidales bacterium, assembly GCA_052170555.1. GTDB lineage: Bacteria > Bacteroidota > Bacteroidia > Bacteroidales > P3 > Scybalousia_A. The sequence continues at coordinate 5,085 of JBQNAI010000019.1, forward strand.
TGTAAAATAGCAACAATTTGAAGTATGTTTAGATAATATTTTTGTATTCGTTAGCATTGCACAAAAATAAAGGTTTTTTGCAATATGTTGACGGTTTTTCAGTAAAATTCAAAAGCCACGTACAAAAATAAAATGCCATTCTAAAGAATTAAAGTCCCACATTAATAAATTCTTTTTACACTTCAATAAACTAAAACGCCATTTGATTTAGACAATAGATATAAGTAGTACAAAAAAATACGTAGAGATTCTGAACAAAACTCAAAACAATCAAGAAACTACCAGGTGTTATGAAACGATAAATCCAAGTCGTAATTCCCTTGTTTTATATAGTTTTCTTATGAATAAGATTGCTGTCCTCAAAGAGTGGTTTTAGGAAACCATTTACACGTTTACAAAAACATACAACAAAGATATTTTTAATGATGATAAAAAATATATTCTTTAGAGGGGGAATCTCATTTTATTGTTATCCACAATATTGTATTTTTCGTGCTTTCCGTTTTTTACTATAATACTTATATTTTCCGCATTTATCTATAAAACTCCTATTCTCTATGCAAAAAAATACATTATCCCTACGTATATAAGTTTTATGTACTATAGGTATCTTATAGTACTTTGGTTTTAGTATATTCGTATGACTCGTGTATATTTTAGCTATATTGTCAGTTGCAATAAACCATTTTGTTTTAGGTATTCTATAAAGTAGAAACATATATCCTTTGTAATATAATACACTGTGATAATCAGACAAAATTTGATATACTACTGGTATATCATCATATTTAACCCTTGAACAATCAAATATGGTATCATTTTCTATTCCTTTATTATTACAAATATTAAAGTAAAATAACTCAGAATTATTGATACCTTTCTTAGATATGGTATCATGTAATAACGTATCTAATAATGCAGAAAAAACAGAAGAATTTTCACTTAATTCAATCATCCTTATTTCTGCATATTCCTCACTATCTTGAGCATAATAATGCTTAGACAATTTACATGAAGACAGAACTAACGACATTATTATCAGCATTACTAATTGTGTCAAAATCACAATCTTTTTCATCAATAATTTCTCACCTCTCCTGTTTGTTTGAAATAAACCTTAAATTTTATACCATTATCATATTGTTGTCTAAATCTTATACTCGTTTCTCTATCGGATGTACTTATGGGAGTTATTTGTGGATTTTCAGAATGATTATGTGTATGGGATAAAACTTTTTTTTCTCTTTTAAGGAGTGCATCCATTATAAATGCTCCATAAGGCTCTTCATGTTCTAAATGGCTTGTAGTAAAAACATCTATTCCCTCTAGTTCTAATCTAGTCCACTCTACATTTGTATTATTTACGAAAAATAGAAATTTATCTTCCGAATTATGATCGATTTGGACACTAAGTGCTTCTGATATTGGTTCGCCATTGATACCTTTGACATTACAATTTTTCCTAATATTATTCCCATCCCCTTTATTAAATTCTATATAATCATGTTTTGGGTTATCATTCTTATCATAGGAAACTTTAGAATCACTACTTTGAACAGCAATAACTCTATCAACTCCATTCTTAGCATGAGATTGATCCTTTAATTTCTCAATTTTACCTGTGCGATAAATAAGTTTATAATCATCTATTTCTTCACCATTCGGATCAATAAGTTTTACTGGATTATTTGCACAATAATTGTAG
>JBQNAI010000020.1:0-5848 GCA_052170555.1 Bacteroidales bacterium
TTTATGGACGCATGGGAGGGTGGAGCGCAGGACCAGTTGCAGGGACAGATAGCCAGTGCCAAAATACCACTGTCTCGTATGATAAGCCCTGCCCTTTATTGGGTGATGACGGGTGACGATTTCTCACTTGACATCAATAATCCGAATGAGCCGAAAGTCCTTGTTGTGGGTAACAACCCCGACCGGCAGAATATCTATTCGGCAGCACTCGGACTCTACAACAGCCGTATCGTAAAACTCATCAACAAGAAGAAGCAACTCAAATCTTCAGTTATCATCGACGAGTTACCGACCATCTATTTCCGTGGATTGGACAATCTTATCGCCACCGCCCGAAGCAATAAGGTGGCGGTATGCTTGGGCTTTCAGGACTTCTCGCAGCTTACACGAGACTATGGCGATAAAGAAAGCAAGGTAATACAAAACACCGTGGGTAACGTGTTCTCCGGGCAGGTAGTTGGTGAGACGGCCAAGACATTGAGTGAGCGTTTTGGTAAGGTCTTGCAGCAACGGCAGTCCATGACCATTAACCGTAATGACAAATCGACCTCTATCTCCACACAAATGGATAGCCTTATCCCTGCAAGCAAGATTTCCAACCTCACACAAGGTATGTTCGTAGGTGCGGTATCCGACAACTTCGACGAACGTATCGAACAAAAGATCTTCCACGCTGAGATTGTTGTGGATTCTGCACAAATTTCTGCGGAGATGAAGACCTACAAGTCCATCCCTGAAATCAATACGTTCCGAAACGCAGTTGGCTCCGACAATCTCAAAGAGATTATCGAAGGCAACTACCATAAGATTAAAAGAGAAATACTCTCGCTTGTAGATTCTGAAATCGAACGAATTAAAAGCGACCCTTTGCTTTGTCATCTTATAAAACTGTAATATACCATAAGTGACATTAGATAATACATTGCCAATATTTACTGTATTACTATTTGGATGAATTTATTAATCGAATAAATGCTTATTAGTGAGGGGAAATTGATATTTAGAGGTTATTCGAACGAATGCCCGATACTATGTTTTTTCATCATTTCTATTTCAAAATTAATCTGTAAATACTCCTTTATATCCATGTCTGCAAATTGTAAAGAGCATATATTTCCAATCGGTTTATCCTCATTTTCAATAATTTTTTGACTACATGGCCCTATACATTGTGGTAGCATTTTACATTTTAAGCATGTGTCGTTTTCAAATGTGGTAATTTCTCTTTTCAAACGCTGTTCCTTATTCCATTTTATGGTACTATTTGGGAGAAGAATCCCTTCTTTTTCTTCTTTCTTTAATGTTCTTCCATTACATTTATATATATTACCATCCCAATTTATAATAGCATAACTACTTATCTCTGCAGGGCATGCCACTCTTTTAAATCCAAAAAGTCCATGTCCTACATTATAACCTTTTGAAGCTATATATAAAAGGGCTTCTTTAAGTTTACGCTTTTGATCTATATTTACCTTTCCTATAGTTTGCCAGACTCTCTCAAGTTGAAAAAAGACATTGTTCTTATCTATTCCGTCCAAATCTCTGATTATATCTTTTATGTCATCTAAAGTCTCGTCATTATAATTAATTCTTATCGTTATTATATTGCCCTTATTTCCTTCCCCTTTATTAATTTTTTCTGCTAATAATAATATCATTTTTATTATATGCTGATAAGTACCTTTATTTGACGATTTCCATATCCTTACACTATTATGTAAATTTTCTCCTCCATCTAAAGTTATCTGGAATACAGGATTAAAAGATGTCAATTCATTTACAATCTTTTCATTAATTAGGCTGGCATTAGTAACGAAAAATGGAATTAAATTCTTGTTATTCTTTATACATTCTTTCTTTGCATGGACCAACAGTGGATATACTATATCCTTATAATATAAAAAAGGTTCCCCTCCAAAGAAGGTTAGCCTTAATATCCTATTAGTTGACTTTTGGCATAAGTTTGTAATATAATTCTTTGTGTTTTCAAGTACTTCTTTAGACATCTTGCTATTAAGAACATGAGTCTCATAACAATACCAACACTTTAAATTACAATTTTGTGTAGGATACACCATTAGATAGTCAATTTCTGGAGAAATTCTTTCTTTCTTATTTTCATTTCTAATTATATCTAGTTGATCTATGGAGTCGTCAATAATAAATCCTGAGTTAACTAGTGCTTCAAAAGTTTTACTATGAGACTTTGCTAGTGATTCTACACCTTCATTCTGCAAACTCATATAAGCCTGCGGAGAAATTATCACATAGCTATTTGAAAAACTATTAAAGCATAAGACTTTATTTTTATCTGGGATGAAAATATTGTAGAAGCTCTGTTTCATTGGACTTTATATTAATGTTTTAAACAATACTTTAATGTGTGCATATCCTTATAATGATAAATTATATTATAAGGAGTATGCACACAAAATTTAGATTTTAGATTGATGTAGGAATAAAGATTGGAGGTTCTGGTTCAGTGGGCCTCTCTACACAGCCTCCACATCCACTACCACACCCATTACCACAGCCTAATCCACAGTTATATGTGGTTTGCTCATGATCATCATTTCCACCTAAAATGACGAGTAATTCATCGTCATTTAATTTGATGTCTTCTAATTTCATAATAATAATAATTTAAATTTTAAACTTTGTGAGCCGCTTTATTTTTTGTCAATGAACATATTACTAATATTACCAAACAGATAATTAGGAAGTATTGCTACTGTAGGGGGACAAGCCCTAATGTTGGCTCTTTGTTATCATTTCATTACTCCCGAATCCCTGTCCTCATTTTGTATTTTATGATGATACTCTTTGTTCTTACCTTTACTAAGGTAATAGCTAATTGTCAAGTTTACATAGTTATTATTGTATCTAACATATTCAGTTGCTTTAGATTGCAATAGTTGGCTACCTAATTCCATTTTTTTAAGGTATGCGTGGGACATAAATAGATTATTGACTGCCAAGCTGATTTGTAATCTATTTGTTTTATAATATGTAGAAAGTTGGAAATTACTGTGCTGTGTTGTCTTTACCTGATTAAACAGAAAACGTACAGGTGAAATAAAACTTGCAGCTATTCCCCAATGCTTGATGTCGTAACTTGCAGTTGTTCCCCATATAAAGGCAGTGAAATGATTACTGTAATCGTCAGCGTGATTCACATAATGGTTCAATATGCCATAACTGGAGAGACTTAATTTGTCATTAAACAGCTTTTGACTACCATAAAGTCTGGTCTGAGAATGTAGAAAATGTCCTTGATTACTCATTGAGTAAATGAATTGTTCAGAATCTGAATCATAAAGAACCTGATTTTCGAGGTATGGAGATGAGTTGTATTGAAGATACGTTGATAAGCTTAGATAAGTTTTATGTTTAATAAAATTCAAAGCAAGTTGGTTGGTATAAGCCTGATACGGCTTTAGATTTGGATTGCCAACACGTACTTCATACTCTGAGATGGGTTGTTTTACATTGGAAAGAAGAGCAAGTTCTGGCTCATTGGGATTGATGCCTAAATAGTACTGGAGCGACCATTCTTTCGAGAAAGCATATCGAAGACTTAGTTTAGGACGAAAATACGTATAATGTCTATGCAAATTATCGTTCTTCAATTTGTAGAAGGCAAAGCCTGCTCCTATAGTATAAGAGAAGTTCCTTAGTCTTCCGGAGAATTCGGAATAATTGTAAGTGTTGAAAAAATCAAGCGAAGATGGATTCCCTAAGTGGTCTATTGTATAGTCATTTCGGGTGGAAGAAAGTTCGTTCCGAGAGCCGATTACCAAGCTGTATTGCTTGGATAATGGTAGTTGGTACTTGATTTCCCCTATTAACGAACGGTGCTGCCCTGTGGCAAAGTACGTGCTTTCGTAATTGTTATAACCTGATTGGTTATATTTTTTGTAATATTTTTGCTGATAGTCCGTATGAATATAAGTCGCCCTTAAATCTGCAACTATTTCTGAACCATTGCTAAAACCATTAGAAAAATAAACATCTAAGGCGGCATTCCGAACTTTATCTTTTTTGCTCGAGTAATCATCGTAGAAAGATTGACCGGCTATAGAAGACGTAGATACGGCTGTAGTAGGATAGGAGCGGTTCAAATCAAAGAACGTCTTGATACTTAAGAAACTATTTTCTTTAAAAGAATGGGTAAAATCGAACTGCAAGGCAGGGTTGAGCAATCGTTGTTTTGAGGAGCTTCCTATGCTCTTGAAAACTAATAGACGGGTTGGATAATGCAATTGCTTGTCTATATAGCTGTATATTCCGTTGGCATAATTGTACGAATCAGATAATTTTAATGAGAAATGATCGTGAGAGAAATTTAGGTTAAAGTAGGCATATTGTGAGCCGATGAGCGCAGAGAGAGATTGTGAAACGCGTCCTCCAATTTGCCAGTTCGACATATTTTTTCTTGTTTTTATCAAAACAACTGCTGCTACACCATCGCCATAAATAACTCCTGGATTAGTTATATATTCAATATTGGCTATGTCTTGGGGTTGAATTGCGATTAAATCGGTCTGCGAAGCGATTACACCGTTGATACGAATCTGCACGCTCCCGTTCTTTAGGGACATAAAAGAATGATTAACAATGTCAAACTTTAAGTCGGGCAAGTTCAACAATCGCATAACATCCAATGCGTCCTGACTACTTTGACGTATTTTCTCATTAGGGAAAAATGTTAGTCTATCCACGCCTTGTCTCACATTTTCAGCAGCCACTACCACTTCATCTAATTGATAAGAGGCAGGTTCCATCAATACATCGTTCAGTTTGTAGTCTTTACTTAATCCTATAACAGCAGACTGAAGATTATTGAAGCCAAGCGAAGAAAACTCTAAAAGATAGTCACCCGACCGTAAATGCCGAAAACAAAATTCTCCTTTCTTATCTGTGTGTATGACGGATACCAAACTGTCTTTTTGGCAAAGCCTTATATTAACGCCTGGCATTATTTCTTTATTTTCAGCATTGAGCACTTTCCCTGATATTGTAATATTCTGGGAGAAAATATATAAAGGAAAAAGTACAACCAATAGTAGAAAAAGAATCCTTTTATTCAGTTTCCTACAATTTGTCACTATAAACTCAGAAGTTCTATATTCCTTAAGAGTTAATTCTATTTTATCTAAAAATACCGTAACTTTCATTTAACTATGGATTTTGTAAAATTAGTTCGCTCATATATAATATCCTATTTTGTAAAGTTTTCCCGTGTCATTATTGGAATACAAGAACCTTTAATATTGTAAAAGTATTTATGGTTCTATATTGCCGAGCATCTTTCTTAAAAGATTGCCAGAAGGCTGTACTATCAGGAAGTTTACAGTCTGGTTTCTTAGAGACCTGATTTCAATGTTCTTAAAATGGCAGAGAGCTTTCTGGTACTCTAAGGTGTCACGGATAGAGGAAAGATTTCGAATATGTCCCACAAATGTATCATTTGGGGCTTGCAAATAAATCATTTGTCCATTTGCATTGTTTGGATGTTTGTCCTCAAATTTGAGCATGATTGTTATATCCGTACTATCGGTTGATGCGATTTCTATTTGATGAACTATAGCAGTGCCAGAATAAATTTGCTTGTAAGGCAAGAAATACGCAACGGCAAAAAGACAACCCAAGGCAACTCCTATGACGGTGATGCCATAGTGGACAAGTGCGGAGGGTATCTGTCCCACGATACTGCATACTTTCTCACTACGAAGCTCAAAATTATGTTCTTTTTTTTCTTTCATGTCAGTGTCCAAATTCTAATTGATTTTTTACTAAGGCAAAATATTTACCACGTTTGGCAGTCAGTTCCTCGTGTGTACCT
>JBQNAI010000021.1:0-5102 GCA_052170555.1 Bacteroidales bacterium
TTAATATATTCTGACCAAATATTTTTTCAACTTTTTTTTAACAAATAGCATAATTTCTTGATAATGCGAAAGAAAAAAATAAATTCTTATTTTTTGTCGGAAATATATTTTTCATATGTAACAATCCTGATATATCAATTGACTACATTATAAAAATAGTATACATATACAATATTTTATTGGAACTTATTTTTTTTAAAACCAATATTTTCAATATATCACTTGATACTGTGATCACATAAGAAGAATGTAATAGGAATAACAAAAAAGCAAGAATATTGAATTGCTGATAAAATAAATAATTAAAAAGGCTTATGCTTTATCAACTTTAATTTGGAGATGTAAGCAGTATGATACAATATCTACTAGTAATGCAATCGTTTTTTGTTAAAAATTCTAACAGTTTATATTATCTATGTCTAGCATATACGATATATTTGGAATAAAGTGTGAGATTGGTAAATTCTTTTCAAAAAAGAATTTACCAATCTCACACTTTATTCCAAATATATGCAACTTTATCTTTACGAATAGTTATCTTTTATAATTTTATTTAACTAATATAACCAAAAATTTGCTTTTCGCCCAAAAAGCCGATGCATCTGTAATATCCAATGCTGTTGCCTTATTTACACCTCCTTCCAAAGAATAAGATGAAGATGGATGAGAGGTTAATATTTGTGTCTTATGACCAGGTAAGACAATATGCTTAACCCTCCTTGCATCAATTTTAGTGTATGCAGCCAAATCCGAATCATTTGATATACTTGTTTTCTTTCCAATCCCTAAGAAACCTCCACTGGAAGAAATTATTCCTTTTGCTCTCAACTGTTGTTTTGTGCCTATTATGTAATATACGGTATTTTTTTCATCCTCTACTTTCATTATGTGTTCGTCCTTTTCTCTATTCTGAGCAGTCAGCTCCTCCAAGTTGCGATTCAATGTAGATATTGTTATATTCTTTTTTTGTAATTCAGTAGTCATCAATTGCAATTCCTCTTCCTGCTCCGCTATCCTTTGCTGTAACTTTTCTATAAAAGCTGCTAATTGTTTGTTATTGCTTTGTGTTTTTCGCAATTGTGCATTTAGATTAGATATTTTTTGTTTATTTTGGGCTAGTATTTCATTAATATCTTGTATTTGTGAAGTTATCTTACTTCTTCTGTCTCTATTGATTTCTCCACTCATGTTTTTGATTGTAGCAACGTCAGAGTACTTAGAAGTTACCACATCCAAATCGCTCTCTATGGCATTTAACTGTTCAAACAATTCTTCCAATTCTGAGTTTTTAGCATTTAAAACCGCTTGAACCGAGTCTTGAATGGCTTTTTGATTAATAAGTTTTTCTTCCATTTCTTTTTTCCCACAACTTTGCACAAAGACCATCAATACAAGCCCTAATGCTAACAAAATTTTCTTCATTTCTTAATAGTTTTATTAATTAATTATGTCGTTTTCTTCAAAAATTTGTACAAAAATGTAACAATTACCATTACCATTTACAAATTTATGTGTATTTTTGCACTCGGTAAATAAAACGACGTTTTATTTTATTTATTTTATTGGAAATAAAAATATTTGGGGTGCTGAATAAAAAGTAGGCTGAGATTATACCCTTTGACCGTTTCGGTAATGCGGAACAGGGATATAAGAAAAAGTCGCAAATAATTCTCAATAATCTGCTTTTTTACAGATATTCTTTCCTCAATTACTTTGAATCCTACTTATTAGGAATTCCAATTTATTACGGATAGCATGATATGGAGAAAATAAAAAGTGTATTAACTATTGCTGGTAGCGATTCTATTGGAGGAGCTGGGATACAGGCTGATATAAAAACCATATTTTCATTAGGTTTGTATGCCGCCTCATGCATAACAGCGGTAACCGCACAAAATACTATTGGTGTCAAAAGTATACAAGCCGTAAACAGTGAAATTCTAACCGATCAAATAGATTCCGTATTAAACGATATATCAGTAAATTCAATAAAAATTGGAATGATATATACGAAAAAGAATATTTCTGCAATAAAAAATGCAATAATTAAACACAATTATACAAATCCCATTGTTTTGGATCCCGTACTTGTAGCAACTTCGGGAGACAAACTCACAAAAAAAGGTTTTTTAGACACATTAAAAAAAGAGCTTTTTCCTATTTGTGATATCTTAACACCAAACATAACGGAAGCAGAGATAATTACGAATACTACTATTAACAATTTGGAGGATATGATTAGTTGTGGCAAAGAAATTATTGCGAAATACGGCGTGAGAAACGTAATTATCAAAGGCGGACATTCTAAAAATGAGAATATGACCGATGTTCTTATCAAAGAGGATTATTCGTATAGATGTTTTGCTGCAAAAAAAATTGATAGTAAGAATACTCATGGGACGGGCTGTACTCTTTCGTCGGCTATTGCCTCTTATTTGGCGATGGGTATGGACCTTGAAGACAGTATACTACATGCCAAAGAATATGTCTTCAAAGCCATACTGTCAGCAAAAGAGATAACAATTTTCAAAGGGCATGGTTCTACAAATCATTTTCATAGTTTGCAAATATTAAAATAGTATACCGTCTTATGTAGGTTATTGGATAAAGTATGAAAATAAAAATATTTAATATTAAATCGGAATTGAGAAACACAAATGAAAGTAATCGTAAATAATAAGGAGAAAATAGTTCCAATAGGGTGCACAGTTGAAATGTTAGCACAGATAATAAGTATAAAAAGCAATGAACCTGTTGCAATAGCTATAGGAGAACAAATAATAGAACGAGAAGATTGGAAGAGGGTACGCCTTAATGATCGCGACACTGTAACAATAATAAAGGCGACATGTGGAGGTTGATAGGAATAACACCTGAAAATACTGTTTTTCGTGAGCAAGAGCGTATTAGTGCTTGGATTCGTTCCAACGAGGTAGCTTATTTTCATATTCGTAAGCCTAATTACAACGAGCGGGAGATGTGCGAGTATCTTGATCGGTTTGATTTGGATATTAGAGAGCGACTAACCCTTAATGATTATCAATATTTGGCCAGGGAATTTAGTATTGGGGGCGTACATATTAACAGTAGGTTTAGAAACGCCAGCACGATTGCCGAAGATATCGTTGATATTTACGGCAATCTGAGTAATAGTTTTAACAATCTGAGTAATAGTTTTAACAATCTGAGTAATAGTTTTAACAATACGAGCCCAATGGGCATAAATATACAGAAAGAAAAACAACTACGCTTATCCGTAAGTTGCCATAGTATAGAGCAGGTGCGACAATGGGCAGGAAAAGTTGATTATTGTTTCTTATCGCCCATTTTGAATTCGATAAGTAAAGAGGGCTACCGATCCAAATTCTCGAGATGTGCTTTGCAAGAAGCCTTTCATCATAATTTCTTAGATACTACAACGGTTGCACTTGGTGGAGTAACTTTTAATAATCTTGATATGCTTTCATCCTTGGGTTTTTCATCCTTTGCGATGTTATCCGGCTTATGGCAATTACCGCAAGCAATGTTTATATCTCACACCAACGAATATTACAATTACCTTGAGGGCTGCATTGCGGCACTTGAGGGGGGGATTCGTTTTATACAACTGAGAATGAAGGAGGCCGATGACGAGCAAATAATAGCAACAGCAAGACTTCTGCGTAAAGAATGCGACAAATACGGAGCAATACTAACCATAGATGACAAAATACATCTGTTGGATACAAATTTATTTGACGGTGTTCATCTGGGCAAACAAGATATTCCAATCGGCACAGCGAAACAAATAACAAAAGACAGGTATTTATTAGGAGCTACGTGCAATACTGTTGATGATGTTCGCAGAGCTGTTAGTGATGGTGCCGACTATTTGGGCGTAGGACCTTACCGCTACACGACGACCAAGAGCAATCTTGCGACAATTCTTAAAGAAGAAGGCTACGTAAGTATTGTTCGTTATCTGCAACACTGCAATTGTAATATTCCGGTGTATGCTATTGGAGGCATTCGCACGGATGATATAACCAAACTGTTAAAAATCGGAGTTTATGGCATTGCCCTTTCTAACGAGATATTGAATTCGGGTGATGCTCAAAAGAGGAGTGAAAAAATTATCAACATAATAAAAGAGTATAACAAAGATGAACGATAAACTATTAATAGCGAACAAAGAGTTTGCTTCCAGATTATTTATTGGCACGGGTAAATTTCCATCCAATCATGTGATGCGACAAGCCATTATCAGTTCTAAGGCCGAAATAGTAACTACAGCATTGAAGCGACTAAACACCGAACAAAGTGGCAGTGAGGATATCCTGCCCTTTATTCCCGAGCATTGTATGTTGCTTCCCAACACCTCTGGGGTACGCAATGCCCGTGAGGCTGTTTTTGCTGCGAAGATGAGCCGAGCTGCTTTGGGTACTGAATGGATCAAATTAGAGATTCATCCCGATGCCAAGTATTTGTTACCCGATGTTAAAGAGACGTTAATGGCCACTGAAGAATTGGTAAGGTTAGGCTTTAAGGTTATGCCCTACATTCAGGCCGACCCTGTGGCATGCAAGCAATTGGAGGAAGCTGGGGCGGTAAGCGTTATGCCGTTGGCATCTCCTATCGGGAGCAACAATGGTATCAGAAACGAGGATATGCTTGGCATTATAATTTCCAATTCCAATGTACCCGTCATCGTAGATGCCGGTCTTGGTTGTCCTTCCGATGCTGCCAAGGCAATGGAAATGGGAGCGAGTGCTTGCATGATCAACACCGCCATTGCCATTGCCGATAATCCCGTTGTGATGGCCGAGGCTTTTGCTATGAGTATTGATGCTGGTCGTAAGGCTTTTTTGGCAGGACTTGGTGGCAAGAGCACTTATGCTGTTGCGACCTCTCCCCTAACGCTGTTTTTGGATGAATAGTTACATCCAAAACCTTTTCAATCATACTAACAAACATTTCAATCATACTAACAACCTTTTTAATCATACTAACAAACATTTCAATCATACTAACAACCTTTTTAATCACACTAACAACCTTTTTAATCATACTAACAACCTTTTTAATTACACTAACAAACATTTCAATCATACTAACAACCTTTT
>JBQNAI010000022.1:0-4830 GCA_052170555.1 Bacteroidales bacterium
ATCATTTTAGATTATAAGACTGATAAATTTAAGGAATATGATTCTTTAATTTTGTTTTATGATGTTGATATTCAAAACCCATTTAAATACGACAGTATTCACAAAAGTATAAAACTAAAACACTATAATGTTGAGCGTTCTAAAGATTATCTATCATTATATGGAAAGAACAGAGGAGATAGTGAATATGATGAAGTGTTTTTGTGTAGTTTGAATGGTGAAGACAGTTTAAGAAGTTTTATGCTTAAAATATATGCTGTTCTTATTGATACCTTATTCAAAAATACCTATTCTGTTGATGAGAATGATTGGATTGAGAATAGATGGGCATATTCTGAAGAGTGGGGCTATTTATCTATTCGAGGGAGAGCTAAAATACGCTAAATCTTTGTCATAACACCTGGTAGTTTCTTGATTGCTTTGAGTTTTGTTCAGAATCTATACACATTTTTTTGTGCTACTAATAGATGTTACCAAAATTAAATGGCGATTTAGTTTATTAAAGTGTGAAAAGAATTTATTAATGTGGGACTTTAATTTTTTAGAATGGCATTTGATTTTTGTACGTGGCTTTTGAATTTTACTGAAAAACCGTCAACATATTGCAAAAAACCTTTATTTTTGTGCAATGCTAACGAATACAAAAATATTATCTAAACATACTTCAAATTGTTGCTATTTTACAACATATTTTGATAGTTTTTCCTCTTTCGTTTTTAATGGAAAAGAGAAGGACTACGAAAGTGACTTCCATTACTATGGAGCTAGGTATTACGCAAGTGAATTAAGTATTTGGCTATCCACCGACCCAATGAGCGATAAATATCCGTCATTAACACCCCACAATTATTGTGCAAATAATCCTGTAAAACTCATTGACCCGAATGGTGAAGAAATAAGTACTCATACTGATGAAAATGGAAATGTTATTGCCATTTTTAATGATGGCGATAATGGTGTCTATAGACATCAAAAAAACGCAGATGGTGGCTCTGTAACTGCATATCAATTAAATAAAAGACATAAAAAATATGGGACATCTGCGGGCGGTACTAAAATGGGAGAAACATGGACACCTTTTGGTTTTGCTGATTTCAGTGTATATGAAAAAGACGGCTCCATTAAAGTTGGGAAAAATGCAAAAATTGATTTTAATTCAAATTGGGCTACAGAACAAGTGTCTCAAATTATAGACAAAGAACCATCGCTATTAGAATATGCCGTAAAAGCAAGTTCTCAAGTAGGAATATGGGATATAAAACAACATAGTCCAAGTGGAGTTTATGGAGGGTCCCTTCTCTTTGGTAAATATGCTTCGGCCAGAGATGCTGGAAATTTTGCTGCTGGTGCCGTAGCTGAATTATCAGGCTATCCTAATTTAGCAGAATATGGATATGGTCTATATAATATGTCAGGTAATAATCCTATTAGGGCATTACAAAATATAGTATCTGATGCAAAATTATTACTTAGAAATCCATCTGTAGGATATCAAAATATCTTGAATAGAATTAATAATGGTGAAGATAAATTATCTAAAACTGGTATCTCTGTCGGAAGAAATTATATAAAATCTGCAAGATAATGAGAAAAATATTTTTATGCATAGTAATTATTGGAATATTATATTCTTGTTCTAAATATAATACGATACATGTTAGATATTATACCTATAAAGAAATAGGAGTAACTAGAGTAGACAAGGGAGATGTTTCTTACTTTTATTATGGAATTATAAGTTTGGATAGTATAATGAAAGGTATTTTTCCGTATTCTTATATTTCTATAAACAATTACTTTTTAACAGATTTATATTATGAGGGCTATTTAATATTTAAGGACTCTTCTGTATATTTATTGCCATTAGAATCAAATTTGCAACAAACACGTTCTTTGTCAGACATGGAAGATAATGAGCGATATATAGAGGTTGCTTTATATAAAGATAATGTAAACTTGTTGCATAACATTGATAATGGTAACTATAATACAATATGTTTTATTTCATATAATAGAAATTCTGAAAGAAAGATAAATAAGGCTCACAACTCTTTAATTAGCATTAAGGACGTGTCTTTTTAGATTCAGTAAGAAAATGATTTATAAAAAAGAAAAAAATTATATTTTAATTTTTTCTTTCTATGGTCATAATATTTTTCTACTTCATTGTTTTTGTGCATGCTAAAACAAAAAAATATTATTCAAAATACCCTAATTTGTAATATTTTACCACAGATTTTACTTGCCTATAAAAAAAACAACAAGTAACTACGATGTAATTTTATTATAACACTGGCAGTTTGCTTGATTGCTTTGAGTTTTGTTCAGAATCTATACACATTTTTTTTGTGCTACTTATAGATGTTACCGAAATTAAATGGCGTTTTAGTTTATTAAAGTGTGAAAAGAATTTATTAATGTGGGACTTTAATTCTTTAGAATGGCATTTTATTTTTGTACGTGGCTTTTCAATTTTACTGAAAAACAATCAACATATTGCAAAAAACCTTTATTTTTGTGCAATGCTAACGAATACAAAAATATTATCTAAACATACTTCAAATTGTTGCTATTTTACAACATATTTTGATAGTTTTTCCTCTTTCGTTTTTAATGGAAAAGAGAAGGACTACGAAAGTGGCTTCCATTACTATGGAGCTAGGTATTACGCAAGTGAATTAAGTATGTGGCTTTCCACCGACCCAATGAGCGATAAATATCCAAGTATTTCTTCTTATGTCTATTGTAATAATAATCCTGTAGTTCTGATTGATCCGAATGGTGAAGAAATAGATCCTGCTACTGAAACTCAACATATAAAAAATTTAAGAAATCCAAAACATAGAGATTATAATACACAGTTTGCAGAAGCTTGTACTCTATTAGAAAATGATCACTATACACTGTATAGATTCAATAGGAAACAAGAGAGTTGGATTAAAAATAATAGAGAGATATTTGGTAGTGTTACATACGATGGTCAAAAGAAAGATGGCAAGGATATAGTCAATATAAATTATACAGATGGATTGTATAAAAGAGAAGGTGTTTTAACAACAAAAAAGGATTTTGTTATGTTTGAAGAAGTTTTCCATTGTGTTCAGTTTATTAATGGGGAATGGGGCTTTGCAGTTGCTAAAGATGGTAATTGGTCTGGCACTTTAGGATTAGATTTTATGGATGAAGTCAATGCTAAAAATCAGGCGGCAAGAGCTTTAAATATGACTGACGATTTTACTATAAAAAATATATCTGACAACTATCCTATGCTAAATAATATTTCTATTGGGACGACCGCTGAAAAACATTACAGTTCCAAGTACCCTATAAACTATGGACATGGAGGCAGGTACAGTAGTGAACGCTTTCTATTTTATAAACCAACGACTCAAATTAAAGAATGAAAAAGTTGCTAACAATTGTTATTTTGCCTTTTATGACAATGCTGTTTTGTGCATGTTATACTTCAAACCAGAGAAAAAGCACAAATAGAGAAAACTTTTTCGATATATTTTTTAGACGTCCGCTTGATGATAAGATAGAAGAAAATATAATATTTTCAAGAGATAATGAATTTTTACTATGCACTTTTGATTCGTTACGAGGTATTCAATCAAACGAAGAAATACATAAATATGCACAATATGATTCTGCTATTATAGTAACATTGAATATTACTGCATTAAAACATTTTTTCCCCATAATAGATACAGTATTTTTTAACAGTGAATCATTAATTAGAGAATATATAGGTACGGGAAACAATGGATACAATTGTTTTGATATCTATAACTCTGCAATGGAATCCCAAAATAGTTATCCAAGAGCAATGGTTCTATATTTACTCATTAAAAGAAACGAACAAGCAGAAATACAATCTATAATTTCAAAGCATGATACTGTTTTAATATCCTATAATATGACACCATATAGTAGGTTTGTTCAACAGTTATTTACTCATGTTCGCACGGATGGTTATGTTGATAGGATGAAGATGGATACATTATACGAAACAGATTTTTATCCACCGGAAAGATATGATATTAAAAAGTTATACACAGCTGAAGATATTCTAAATGTATATGATTCTATAGATTGTGCTGTTCAAAAACAACTACAAAAAAAAGAGGAATTTGACTATTGACTTTGTCTTTTCAATTTATTCTTTACTTTTACACCTTAAATTAAAATGCAAAATAATAATGAAAATAGTATCGAAGAGTAAGAGCAAAGTAAAGATTTGTGGGGTTCATATCGAAGGAAATGGAGAAATTGTTTTGTGTATTGAGACACAGAAAGGAAAGAGAGATGATAAACAAAAAGATTATACTTTTGAAACATAAATCAATGTGGATGTTACCGAAATCAAATGGCGTTTTAGTTTATTGAAGTGTGAAAAGAATTTATTAATGTGGGACTTTAATTCTTTAGAATGGCATTTGATTTTTGTACGTGGCTTTTGAATTTTACTGAAAAACAATCAACATATTGCAAAAAACCTTTATTTTTGTGCAATGCTAACGAATACAAAAATATTATCTAAACATACTTCAAATTGTTGCTATTTTACAACATATTTTGAGAGTTTTTCCTCTTTCGTTTTTAATGGAAAAGAGAAGGACTACGAAAGTGACTTCCATTATTACGGTGCAAGGTATTATGCAAGTGAATTAAGTATATGGTTATCCACAGACCCAATGAGCGATAAATACCCTTCATTAACACCCTACAATTATTGTGCAAATAATCCAGTAATTTTAGTTGATCCAAATGGAGAAGAAATTTGGATAGGAGAATCTACCAGTAGGCATAAGGCCAAATACATTCCAA
>JBQNAI010000023.1:0-4661 GCA_052170555.1 Bacteroidales bacterium
TGATAGGTGTATTGGTTATTAATCACAATGGGTTTAGAGCTCTGATAGGTGTATTTATTATTAATCACAATGGGTTTAGAGCTCTGATAGGTGTATTGGTTATTAATCACAATGGGTTTAGAGCTCTGATAGGTGTATTTATTATTAATCACAATGGGTTTAGAGCTCTGATAGGTGTATTGGTTATTAATCACAATGGGTTTAGAGCTCTGATAGGTGTATTTATTATTAATCACAATGGGTTTAGAGCTCTGATAGGTGTATTGGTTATTAATCACAATGGGTTTAGAACTCTGATAGGTGTATTGGTTATTAATCACAACAGGTTTAGAACTCTGATAGGTGTATTTACAAAGTAGATATATTATTTTTAGAATCATTATTTATAAAATATTTGAGGACAAAGTGGGGTTAGTAGAATAAGTACTAACCCACGACTTTACTTGTTAAACATTGTTACTTAACTTAAGTAAGCAATCATTATTTGCATACTTCACGATAATTGATATTTTTTTTAACAAAACTAATAATCGTTTAACAATACTTTGAAAACAAATCTATAAGACCCGTCTGTGCTGCTGCCTGACCGGATATAAAGCCACTCAAAGCTGTTAATATAACGATAGCGAACTCAATGATTTTCTTCCAATTAACTTTTTTCATAATACAAATGTTTTAATGGTTTTTACAAATAAGTCCTACAAGACAAGTCTTTCTTGTAGGACTTTTGCTTTTGTTTCAAATATTTTATGCGTTTAATGATTTTAGGATTTTAGATGTGTTTTACTTTGTTCAAATCCTTTAATTCCAATTCGGCAGATTTCATTTGAGAACGAAAAGCAACAGATGGGAAGAAACGACATGTTATTCTTTTTACCGTTTGAGCAGTTACATCATCAGCCTTTGTTACTGCTTTTGAACGTAATGCTGGTATAAATGACCCTAAGGTTCCGAATTTTACAGCAGAACCGTTCATAACATGTAATGCTATATGCATTTCCAATGCTTTCAATGCTGCTAAAACATCGGGATAAGATACTGAGGTAGCGTGAGATATTTCCTTTGCAATAGTATCCAAAGGGGTATCTGCCGAACGATAGATAGATGCTACAAATCTGTCTTCCTTTGTGCCTTTTATCCACATGGCACGTTTGGTTTTGATGAAATTAATCATAATGTTTTTGTTTTTTTTGTTAATAAATAATTTTGTTTGGTTGTGTAAAATGATTAAAATTCCTATCAATTATTTTCCTTTTTGATTGTATTAGATTTTCAGACCTAAATCAAGAAAGGAAAATACTCTTCAGGCAACCTTTTACATATGCAAAGATACGACATTTTTAATTAATGACAATGGGGTTTATCAATTATTTTTCAATAATTTACAATATTTTTTCCCTTTCGGCGAATTAATAAAAATAATCGGCAAAAACTTGTCTATTTTCAATATTTAAACAGTAGTTTTTTAGATGAAAAACTATTGTTTTTGCAACTGAGCAAGTGTTGTGGATAGTACGTTTATTGTCAGTTGCAGATTTTTTGTTTCGATGTCATATTTTTCTTGCAACTCGGATAGTTGTTGTTTTAGAGTGGCAATCTCTTTTTCTAACTTCTCAGTTTGTGTTGGAGGAGTCTCTATCAAATGTTGGTTTTGGTATAAGTAAGTCAGTTTTTCTATCAGTGACTCGGAACATTTGTGAGGCTCGTGTATAAGACTATACAAATACACTTTGGAGATGCCCAAGGATTTTGCAATAGCAGTCATACTGTGTTTGTTTTTACGCAGTTCGGTAATGATATGAATGAATTGATGCATCATATTCTCCACCTGTTCGCTATCTAACAAGGGGTGAGCAATACAAAGTGCTTTTGATAAATCTTTCGTCTTGCGAAGCAACTTCTCATCAAGCGGTTTGCCTACGTTATTCTCCTTTTTTCCGTTATGTTTTTTCATTAAAATATTATTCCCTTAAACAAATACACAAATAAAAGACAGTGTAAATCGGTATGTAGTTATTACGTAAATCTTGTTTAAAATGTTATACTCTTTAGTTAAATATCCAAATTAATTAGTATTGATGTATGAATAATTTCAACTGTTAATAATATGATTAATAGATATTTACATCAATATTAAGATAAGATATAAAAAATAATTTAACTAATTAATTAGTAAAGTTAATTAAATAATTATATCTTTGCACTGTTAATTTTAGTAAATTTTTGATTAACAGGATTTAAGTTTCAATAGATTTTTTTTAAGACGGAATTTTTAAAATTTAGTTTACATTTAATTAATAATTTTATGGAAAAGACAATTAATATTATGTTATTTGGACGCAAGGGCAATCCTCATTTCAATTCTTCAAAAGGTGTTTACGAGTATGTGCCCGGTGTTCATGGTTTGGAGGGCAGTATGTCTTATCAGGACTTCGTAAAAATGCTTACTCATACAAAAAGATGCGAATATAAGGGGACTATGGGAGCTGTTCTCTTTGGAGAGTTCAAGACCGATGACGGATACCGAAAAGAACAGAACATACATTGCAGAACGGCAATATGTTTGGAGATAGACGGGTTGTTGATAGAAGATTTGCATAAGATGAAACAAGGATTGGATTTGATGAATTATGAAGTTGTAGGCTATTCGTCGTTCAACCACTTGGTAGATGGCAAGACTGCCAAATTGCACCTGGTGTTTCCTTTGCAAAATAAGATTTGTTCCAAACAAGAATATGCTAAGGTGTATGAATATTTGCAGGATAAGTTCTTGAAGTGTAGCAATTTGGTATTAAATGAAGAGAAGATAAGCAAGATACGTAAAGGTGAAATCAATATTGATCAAAGTGCTAAGTCTTGGTCACTGGTTATGTACTTACCTTGTACAAGGAAAAAAGCGACATTCAATTATATTGTACATCACGGAGAATGGTTTGATTATGTTAAAGAAGGTATATTTATGAAAAAGAATAAAACAACCTCTAATAACGCAAATAACAACAGTTATAGCGAACAAAATAGACAAATATATTCTTATGATATGAATAGACAGAAAGCTCTGAGTAAAAAACGTCAGACAATGTTTCATACCTACTCAAAAGGACAGGCCTACAAAGGTGTTATGAGTATGCAGGACTATACATACATTATTGAGAAATTCAATGATACATACAGTTGGGAACGTGTTATGCAATTTTTCTTGGCAGACAAATACATATGCGAGGGTAAGAATAGATATCGTTATCATTTATCCGAAAGTGCAGGAGGTTTTGTACTTCTAAACAATGAGTTATGCTATTCACACCATGCTAAGGACCCATGCCATACAGGGAAACCCTATACCAAATTTTGGTTGGTATGCAAACACAAGTTTAACAACTCAATCAAAGATATGATAAATTGGATAATAGAAAATGAAATTGTTATAACTAATATATAACTCTTTACTTGTCTGATTTTTTAGCCTAATTATTTTTGTTAATTGCATATATGATGAGCTGTTAACAGTGTAAAGAAAAGTTAATTGCATATATAAAATATTTATGATAAAAAAGATAAAGAAAAAGGGATATAAGATTTGTTGTAAGTCTTAGGAAAAGGAGAAATAATCAAAAAAAATATTAAAATATTAAAAGAACTAATACCATGAAAAAAGATGATTTAATATTAAAAACAGAATCAATTAATGCCAAAGGGTTGACTCCTCAGTTTGAGGATTGTATTGACAGTGTGTTAAGTCTATTGAAGACGGCAGAGTTTGAGGGAGCTTTCAAATATGATGTTTTGTCTGAAAACAGATGTATCAATAGACAACTGCCGTGGATGGATAAGAAGAAAAAAGTGTTTGAGAATGCAGATATGGACCGTATCATTGCCGTTATGCAGAAGTTCGGAATAAGAAAAGCCTCTAACGTCAGAAGTGCTATGAACATTATTTTTGATGAGAACCAATACAATCCTTTTATTGAGAAATTGGAGAAATGGGATAGAGAAGTTGAACCGACAGGGAGATTCTCTACTGTAACTTTTTTTCAAGATTTCTTAGGTGTTACCGACTGCGATTATTCTAGAATATGTTCGCAGATGTTTTTCAAAAGCATTATAGCTCGCAATATATATGATGCAGAATTCCAATATTTCTTGGTTATCATAGGAGAGCAAGGCATAGGTAAGGATACTACACTCAGAAAGATAATACCTTCAAAGGATTGGCTCAATGGCAACTATCAATTTGATAATAGTGCAAAAAACAATGTAGAGAATGCTAAGGGCAATATATTGTGTGTGTTAAACGATTTTAACGGATTCACTGACGATGAATTCACAAGGTTCAAAGCTTTTATCTCTACCTCTACGCCAGTAGCGAGGATTTCTTACAAACGCAAGGCTGTCAAACATCATCTCAATTGTATTTTTGTGGCAACGACCAACAACGAGACCATTGTACCCGACCAAGCCGGTAACCGTAGGTATTTGCCACTCAGATGCAATCCAAAAGCAAGAAAATTCTCACCGTGGCAAGACCTAACCATCCAGACAGTTAAAGAGCTATGGGTAGAGGCGTATAGAGATTTCAAACAAAACAATAGTTTGTATGCAGGAGCTATGTTTGATAACTTGGCATCCAACGAGCGTAAAAAGTATTTTGAACAAGACCCGTT
>JBQNAI010000024.1:0-4608 GCA_052170555.1 Bacteroidales bacterium
AAGGATGGAAAGAATAAGGTAATTGCTCCAATGGAATATGGTGGAGAACAAGATTACACTGAACATTTTAATTATGTACTTCCTGCTTTTAAAGACAATAGATATATTACAATAGATGGGAAACCCGTTTTTGTAATATATGATCCTTATCACTTTAAAGATGTAAGCATCTTTATGGTAATATGGAGAAAGTTAGCAAAAGAATGCGGATTACCTGGCATCTATTTTATTGCTCAAATAGCTAATACGTCAACGATTAAGCGCAATGCTGATAGGACTTTAACTCGAGTCATTCCTAATTTAAAGAATAGCAAGGAGGTATATAACAATATCCTTTCTTTAGGATTTGATGGTATCAACTCTTATGGTAAATCAAGAGGGGAAATGTACTATCAAGGTAAAACGATGCGTATAGCTAAACAGATTTTACACAAAAAACTTTCATTCTTACCATCACTCAAATTAGATTATTCAAAAGTTGTAAGCAACTTCTTCGCTCCTGAGGATAAATGGGATAATGTATATCCCATGATTATACCTGGTTGGGACAGAACCCCACGTGCAGGAAATAGCGAAGGGATATATATTAACTCAACACCAGAGAACTTTAAGAAACATATAAAACAAGCATTAAGCATTGTGGATTCCAAACCACAAGATCACAAAATCTTGTTTTTAAAATCGTGGAACGAATGGGGAGAAGGAAATTATGTTGAACCTAATCTGAAATTTGGACACGCTTATTTAGATGCTTTAAAAGAGAACTTATTATGAAGAAAATACTTTTGACTTTTGGAACTCGCCCAGAAGCTATAAAAATGGCACCACTTATCCTTGAATTGAATAAACATCGAGATAAAGTTAAAACAATAGTTTGTGTTACTGGCCAACATCGTGAAATGCTTGATCAGGTTTTGTCTATCTTTAAAATAAAACCTGATTATGATTTGAATATCATGAAAAAAGGTCAAGACTTATATGATATTACAAGTAAAGTATTATTGGGGTTACGAGATATTTTGAATGAAACACAACCAGATATTGTGTTAGTTCATGGAGATACCACTACTTCTATGGCTGCTGCCTTAGCTGCATATTATCAACAAATACCAGTTGGACATATTGAAGCAGGATTGCGCACATATAATATATATAGTCCTTGGCCTGAAGAAATCAATCGTCAGTTAATAGGGAGAATTTCAAACTATAACTTCTCCCCTACTTCTACAAGTTCGGTTAATTTGATTAACGAAGGAGTTGATGAAAAGTCAATCCATACTACAGGAAATACTGTAATTGATAGTTTGTATTGGGTCGTTAATAAAATAAAGTTTGATAGGCAGTTAAATATACAACTGAAAGAAGAAATAAAAACATTTGGTTACAATATTGACAGACTACAAAGCAACAGACGTATGGTTCTAATAACCGGCCATAGACGCGAAAATCTTGGCAATGGATTTATACATATTGCACAAGCTATTCAAGAGCTTTCATCTCAATTCCCTAATGTAGATTTTGTATACCCAATGCACCTTAATCCTAATGTGCGCAAATCTATTTATGAAGTTTTGGGTAATGACTTGTCTCACTTCTCCAATATGTTCTTTATAGAACCATTAGAATATCTTAGCTTCATCTATGTGATGGAAAAAGCTGATATTGTTTTAACAGATAGTGGAGGAATACAAGAGGAGGCACCCAGCCTTAAAAAACCTGTCTTAGTAATGAGAGATACTACCGAACGCCCTGAAGCTGTTGAAGCAGGAACCGTTATTCTTGTTGGGACTGATAAAGAAAAAATTGTTAACAATGTTAGACAATTACTTACCGACAGCACTCATTACCAACAAATGGCAAAAGCCATTAATCCGTATGGAGATGGAAAAGCCTGTGAAAGAATTGTTGAAATCCTATTAAATATATAAAAAACTAACTTTATGAAACTCGGTTTACTCTTGCCAACTAACGTTTATTTCTGTCCTTATGTCAAGATATATACCGACATACTAGACAAGAATGACATTCAATACGACATTATATATGCTGATAAGCGAGACCTTAAGGAAAAAGCCACCTACAGATATACCCACAAGCTAGACGACAAGGCTAACAAGGTGGCAAAGCTATTATATTATTGGAACTATTCACGATTCCTAATCAAAACTATAAAAAAGGAGCAGTACGACAAACTTATTGTCTTCGGTCCACAGATTGGAATCTTCTTAAAACCATTTCTAAGAAAATATTACACTAATAGATTCATTCTAGATTATCGTGACTTATCTATTGAGCAGCAGTTTAAAGGCACTTATGCTAAACTTATGAGGTTATCAGCTCTACACGTAGTTTCGTCGCCAGGTTTCCTAAAATGTCTTCCTAATGTATGCAGTTCCGTGTTAAGTCATAATCTTGATATAAACATTTTAGAGCAAGCCATCAAAGAAAACAACTTGTCCTACACCATCCACTGCGAGCACATTAATGTTCTAACAATAGGTGGTATTAGAGACTACGAGCAAAACGCTGCTATAATCTCTTCTTTAGGAAATGAAAAGGGTTTCTTGATCTCGTTTGTTGGCAGAGGTAATGATGCATCTAGATTAGAAGCATTTGCTATACAAGGAAACTATAACAATGTAACTTTCTCAGGCTATTACGCCAAAGAAGACGAGCCTTCGATCATACAGCAATGTACATTGATGAATATATTCTATCCACGTAAGTTGTCACACGACACAGCTCTTTCTAACCGCTTTTATAATTCTATCTTCTTCAGAAAGCCAATGATTACTACCGCCAACACTATTCAAGGAGAATACACTAAGAATTATAAACTAGGACTAGCAATAAATGACACAACAAATTTAGCGGAGAACATAAAGGAATATCTCAATACTTTCAACAAAGAAGAATATGAGGAAAATAGAAAGAAACTATTAGAAACTTTCCTTTCCGACTATAAAATATTTGAGGAGAAAGTCCTTACCTTCTGCAAATAACTTTGTTCTTTATATTTCCTATTTTTAACGTCCGATAAATGTTTAAGACAATTTGCTGTCACATCTTTCTATAGTTCTAATCTTTTCACTCTCATCGTGTTAGTGAAAGATTGTATATGACAGAAATGACAGTAACTTTTAAACTCACATGTTATACGTAATGAACCATAATAAGTCATATAAAACATGATAGATAGTACTTTGCTATATCCTAAACTCAAAGAGTTTATAGAGATATTTGAGCGCTATCAAGAATTGATTACTATATATTCCATTCTCCCGACAGGCACGAGTATCTTCCTGCAAAAGTAAGCGGTGGCTATGAAATCCATTCGTACTTGCTCCGCCACTGCGCATTGTAACAAAGTCAAGATTAAGATATTTCGACTTAATCTTATGTACACAAAACATGCGAACAACTATCTCGAAGTCGGCACCTATCTTATAATCAAGCTTGTAAGGACCTACTTTTTGATAGACCTCACGCCGTACATACAATGAGGGATGGGCTGGCATAAAACCAAAACGAACCCAGAAAGGGGAGAAGATTTTAGATGAGTAATAGCGCGTAACCTTATCAGGTTCACCGTCATGAATGAAGTGTATATCGCCATACACAGCTTCTAAAGCCTCATCTTCGAATGGTCTTGCTAACTTAGAAACTACATCGTCCGATGTAAAATAATCATCAGAATTAAGGATTCCAATAACCTCTCCCGTAGCCATTGCTATCCCTTTGTTCATAGCATCATATATACCCCGATCTTTCTCAGATACCCATTTCACAGAATGAGAGGTCGTCTTTGAGGCGTATGCTCGTATAATATCTACCGTTGAGTCCGTCGAACCACCATCTATTATAATGTGTTCAATATTGCGATAATCCTGTCGCAAGACAGAATCTAAGGTGTCTTGCAGCGTTTTCTCACTATTAAAAGTTACTGTAATAATAGATATTTTCATTCTATAAAATATTAGATTTGTTTACACAGTTCCTCATCAAAATCCTACTCTTGAATGAATACTAATACTGAATGAGACCATTTAATTATTAGTACTTCCTACTTTAACGATTTGTTTACACTTCTGATGTGCTATATAAACACATAAAGCTCAATTGCCAACAAAAGTACAAAAAGAAAATGACATACAAGACTAATCTGAAGGATAAAAGTCTCGACTAAAGACAAAACAACAATTAAAACATTCTAACACTATAATACAATATAATTACAAAAAAAGAGTTTATAGAAGAGGTAATACTTAACAAAATGTCGACATATACTTTAATCAGTCTTTTTGCATTTGCCATGAGTGCTGTTCGTGGATTCATTATGATTCCACAGATTCTCTCGTTTTGTAAAAAGAGAAAATTATATGACACACCAGATGCCAGAAAAATACACAAGAATGCTGTTCCTCGCTTAGGGGGGCGTATCTTTTATGCCCAGTATGCTGATTGCTACGGTCGTTGCACTATTAGCATGGGTCTATACAAGCAAAGGCAATAAGATTGGGGTCAGCCCATGGAGCATCTTCTTTGGCGTGGGTATCACAGTTATTTATATAACGGGAGTAATTGATGATATCTTCGGTATGCGGGCAA
>JBQNAI010000025.1:0-4554 GCA_052170555.1 Bacteroidales bacterium
CTAATGGTCTTGCTGTGTATTTAGGGTATATTATTGCTTATACCCTCCATTCTTGTTGTAGAGATCGTCAAGCTGGTCATAGAAGCAGTATTTTTGCCACTCCTTATTTAGTTGTTCATAAGTAGGGTTGTGCTTTGTGTTGAGTGTGGTACCATTTGGCGCAAATGTTTCTTCGAGGAGGTAGGAACCTTTTGTATAGTCTCTTATGAGTTTGGAGTATAGAACAAACTTATTGTTGGTGTATTGATACATTTCCCATGTATAACAGTTTTGGTTATCATCACTTTGTTGAGTGACAATAAATTTTAAGTTTGGAATAATAATAGGATAGCTATTAATGCTATCAGACTTTGCTTTTATGTATTTACCTTGCTTAGTAGACCATAGATAGATAATTGGTTTAGATTCTTGCTGTGGATAGAAACAGATGTCACGTTGTCCGTCAAAGTTGTAATCATCTTGTTCAATTGTGTATATTTGCGCCTTTGTAAGCTGTACTGATTGGAGATACTTATGATTGATATATATGTTAGCAAAGTTATTTTCTTTCTTTGTACTTATTTCCCAAGTAACTACTTTCTCTTTATTTTTTTTCCACCATTCTCGTTGCTCTTCAGCAGTAGCTCTCTGATAGTTTTTATTATTTGGAATCATTACGTTCATATAGGAATCCCATCCAAGATGTTGTTTGGAAGGATCAACCCTAAATTCACTACTTCCAATATCTAATCTATTATCATTTGGAATGCGCCCAATACCAAAATTTGCTTTTTTTATAGCATTAGTTTTATACGATTTCCACACTCCTTCATACTGATTGTTATAATAACCATCCACTTCACTATATATTTCATCCATATAGACAGAGTCTTTATATATGAAGAAGTCAGACTCTAACTGACCAGAGAATACCCCTGCTCCATATTGTTTAGTATCTTCTTTAAATTCATACTTTGCAAACATTTTATAGCGTTTGATAGGATAGAATTCGGCATCAATCTGCTTAAATCTGCTGATATGAATATTACCCGTAAAGCAGCATACGTTATCTTTTACACGGCTTTTGCCAATAACATGATAAAGTTCTGCTATCTTCTTATCCTTGTAAATGGTATCAAAGTGTATGTATAGCCGTTGCCCATTACCGATGCAGCCAATAGTATTGTTATTCAGCAACAAACGGCTGTAATCGTATCTCATACAATTGTCATCTTTTGCGTGAGTTAATTGGAAAGATGTAACTAACAGTAGGATGAGTATTAGTCCTTTCTTCTGCATTGTTATATTTATTTTGTTTCTGCAAATATAATCTTTATTTCTTTATTGAAGTCACTTTCTCTTATATTTTTTTTGTTTATTAAGATAGGGTATAGTTCTATATGACAGAAGAAAAATACATTTATTAAT
The DNA here is from genome assembly GCA_052170555.1 of Bacteroidales bacterium. GTDB lineage: Bacteria > Bacteroidota > Bacteroidia > Bacteroidales > P3 > Scybalousia_A. Next base: position 1,408 of record JBQNAI010000025.1, read on the forward strand.
CAATTTGTATGTTTTGCATGATGATAAGGTAATGGTTTTATGTCTATTCTTTCTCTAATAAAGAAAAAACTATTAACTTTGTCAATCACATCAACTTATCATGGTATATTTCATCAAGCGATTTATAGTTTGGCTAAGACGTGCGCGCTACTCCAGAGGGTTTGGCGTACAGTCGCCTTGGGCATATCGTTTTATTCGTTATGTGGTGAATGAACATTATCCTTATTATAAGTATGAGCAGCTTGATGAACAGGTAAATGGGATTGATAAGAGAACTCGCAAGCTGTGTAAGTTTTATTTCCGTTTAGCCAATTATCAGCAACCTCATGTGTTTGTTGATTGTTATCCAGTATCTTCGTGTTATAAAAATTACGTAAATGCAGGTTATCAAAAGGCTCAATATTATAAGGTTACAAAAGAGACAACGGAAGAAAAAATACTTCAAATCTTTTCAAATGCTGGTGAGTATAGTATAGTTCGTGTTCCGCTTATTGAGGATTATCGTTTACTTGTAGATAAGGCATTAGATCATCTTTCCTCAACATGTGTTTTGGTTATAGAAAATATCAAGTGGGATAAGGAGGCAAAAGCCTATTGGGCAGAACTTGTTTCTGATACTCGTACAGGTATCAGCTTTGATTTATACTATTGTGGGGTGCTGTTTCTTAATAAGGATATGGTAAAACAATCTTACGTGGTGAATTTCTGAACGCACAAGACTTAAACTTTATAAATGTAATACTATTATGAAAATATATACAAAAGCAGGTGATAATGGTACGACATCCTTATGTGATGGCAGTCGCTTGTCAAAAGACGATATGCGAGTAGAAGCATATGGAGCATTAGACGAACTGAATGCGCATATAGGTTTACTTATTTCATTATTACAAACAAGTAGTTTAAAAGAAGGAGTACAGTCTACTTCTAACCTCACAGATTTCTTATCTGAAATTCAGGAAGAACTCTTTGTAATTGGTGGCGAGCTTGCCTGTGCTGAGATAAATTTAGAAGACCTTATTAGTACTCAAAACTTAATTAGAAAGGTTGAAACTAATATTGACGAATTATCTTCTCAACTCCCTGTACAACACCATTTTGTTATGCCGGGGGGAATCATTCCTGCTGCTCAAAGCCATGTTTGCCGTACGATTTGTCGTCGTGCGGAACGTCGTATAGTTACACTATCCCATGTGACAACACTTTCTCCTGAAATCTTAGTTTTTGTCAACAGATTATCAGATTATCTCTTCATTTTGTCACGTTATTTGAATAAAGATAGTGGCACAAGTGAAAAAACATGGAAAAATACTTGCAGATAAGAAAATAAATGTTACTTTTGCACGCACTAAGAATCATGTAAAAAAATAAGAATATGTATTGGACACTTGAATTGGCCTCTAAGCTGGAAGATGCTCCATGGCCTGCAACAAAAGATGAGCTGATTGACTATGCAATGCGATCAGGTGCACCACTTGAGGTTCTTGAGAATCTTCAGGAGATTGAAGATGAAGGGGATGTCTATGATAGTATCGAGGATATCTGGCCTGACTATCCTTCAAAGGACGATTTCTTGTGGAATGAAGACGAATATTAAAGAATAGAAAAGAGGTTGTATCAGACTGGTACAATCTCTTTTTTGTTTTCAGTAGTGTGCAGCTAAAGTCTAAGTTACTGTTCATACGATATTCATTTATCGTATATATAATGTGAAATTGGGTCTTTAATCTCTCCGAATACAAACCCAGATAGAGATAAAACATGGGATTGTTTGATTAGAAATTTTATTACAAAAGAGATGTCTTAGTCGTCAGTTTTTCGTTGAAAAAACACTGTTTTTGAATCTTTTGCAACTATCTTATAATCAAGAGATTACAAAACAGAATTACAAGAGGTACTTACTTGGACTTCAAAAGGGCGTTAGTAAGACCTCAAAAGGGCATCTTTTGCAAGCCAATTAAGCCTTAGTTCAAGCACTATTAAGCATCAATAAAAAATCGACTTGTGAATTTTATTTACAAACATCAGGTGTGTGTGTTGTTTTATATCCTATATATAGAAATGTAGAAAGGCATAAGTATGTATACTCTCTCTCATCAGAGGGTTTCCTTTATACATATTTACATCCTCTTTAATATTTATATGTTAGAAAGCAATAATCCGTTCTTCTGTGCGTTATAGAATCGTGTTTAAACGTTTAATACTCATATTTTCACTCACTTGTCTGATAGGAAGTTCTGTCAAGGCACAGTATGATCCGTCTTATAGTCACTACTGGGCGATGGAGCCGTCGTTTAATCCAGCCACAGTAGGAAAGGACAATAAGCTGAATGTTGTGGGTGCTTACGCCCTCGACTTTGCAGGCTACGAACACAACCCGAATACTTTCTATGTAGGAGCAGATATGCCTGTCTATTTTATGAAGCAATATCACGGCGTGGGCGTTTCTATTCTTAATGATAAGTTAGGAGCCTTTGTTCATCAGCGTGTTGCAGGACAATATGCCTTTCGTAAGGACCTTTGGGGCGGAATGATATCTGCAGGAGTTCAGGTGGGTATGCTTTTTGAAAAATTAGATGGCTCTAAGTTAGATCCAGAGGAGGGGAGCGACCCTGCTTTAGCACAGGGAGAAGTTAATGGACACGGACTTGATTTAGGAGCTGGTATCTATTATACACATAAGAACTGGTATGTTGGTGCATCCGTTCAGCACCTCAATGCACCCTTAGTAGAGTTAGGTGAAACTAATGAGTTACAGATAAATCGTACATATTATTTAACGGGTGGATACAATATTAAATTGCGAAATCCGTTTCTTACTATACCGACTTCTGTTCTGGCACGTTATGATGGTGTGAACTATCGGGCTGATATCACAGCTCGATTGGTCTATACTCACGAGAAGAAAGTACTTTATGGAGGTGTCTCCTATAGCCCAACAAATTCTGTTACAGCCTATGTTGGTGGAACATTCCACGGAATCAATGTGGGCTATAGCTATGAGATGTACACTGGTACGGCGGCTTTCAAGAATGGTAGTCATGGGCTGTTTGTCAGCTATCAAACCGATATTAACCTGCAAAAGAAAGGCAGGAACAAACATAAAAGCGTAAGATTTCTATAGAAAGATATAATGAAAATGAAGAA
>JBQNAI010000026.1:0-4532 GCA_052170555.1 Bacteroidales bacterium
TGAAGTGTGAAAAGAATTTATTAATGTGGGACTTTAATTCTTTAGAATGGCATTTTATTTTTGTGTATGGCTTTTGAATTTTACTGAAAAACAATCAACATATTGCAAAAAACCTTTATTTTTGTGCAATGCTAACGAATACAAAAATATTATCTAAACATACTTCAAATTGTTGCTATTTTACAACATATTTTGAGAGTTTTTCCTCTTTCGTTTTTAATGGAAAAGAGAAGGACTCCGAAAGTGAGTGACTTTCATTACTACGGTGCAAGGTATTACGCAAGTGAATTAAGTATGTGGCTTTCCACCGACCCAATGAGCGACAATGCTCCTGCCTGGACATCATATGTTTATTGTTTCAACAATCCTATAAAATTCATAGATCCCAATGGTAAGTGGCCTTGGAGTACAAGTGTGAAAAAAGCAAAAAAATATGCAAAAAAGCATGGAGGGGTAGTAGAATCATGGATTGGTAAGAATGGAGCAATTTGGAGTTCTGTTAATAAAAATTATATAGAACATAATGAAGTAAATATTAGTAGTAAAGTTTTTAAACCAACATTAAGAGATAAGATATCAGGATTTGTTAAATCATTTAACAGCCCTATTCATCATGGTTCCAATATGTTTTATCAAACATACCTTCATTATCAGATCGGTCATAAAAGGGATTTTTATGTTGATGCAAGTACGTTAGATATAAGTTATATAGACCAATCTATGTTACGAAAAGCAAGAAATAACTATTCAATAAACCTCTTTGATTATAGTAAAACATCTCAATCTGCACTAGCTTTAGGCAAAATCACACTCACTCCTGAAGGAAATAATATGTTTAAAATAGCAGATGATCATTATGACTTTAACATAGAATGGAATAATGGATTAACATTTAGAAACTTTGCCACATTAATATCTGGTTTAGTACATGGACCAGTCATAGATAATGAGCCCATCCCGATATTTAGAATTGCAAGCATTTTCCCTATTTTTGGACCATCTGTCTATATGGGAGGAAGTTTTACCATTAGATTTCAAGGGAGTGTCTATATTAAACCAAAAGAATAGTTTATGAAAATATTTATATTCTCCATCATAATAGGTTTTGCTATTATTTTGCAATCTTGTGAATCTCGTTCTACATTTGCAATAATGCAATCGACAGAAGGATACCCTGAAGTACAAATGTTGATTGCGGATACGACCTATATTGAGCCATATGGATACGGCAATGTGTCCTTTTATCCAGAACGTCCTGGTAGATTTATATACTATCACAGAAACGACGGCTCTATAGATACACAGTTTTTAAAAATAGAAAGCACCGTTATTCCTGGTGTGATCATTAACAAAAAAGAAGATGAAATATTTATTGTCATTGATCAGAAACCGTTAGATAGTATATTGGGGAACTATGTTACAAAAGAAAATATCTGGCGACAAATATGGACACCTCAAGGGTATAAACTTACAAAACTTGAATGCTTATTTGAACGGGAGTTTTCTACAGGTAATAGAGCTGCAGATGTAGAGAATGTCAAGAAAAGTCCCATTCATAACTTTTGGATAATAAATAAAAAATCTTGTGAAATATATGGACCATTCTCGTTGCAAGAGCTCAAAAAACATATGGAAATTTTAGGTATGAACGAGCAATAAATATTACCATTGATTAACTTATAATAAACGTTGGTTCCTTTATTGCTCTGAGTTTTGTATTATTAGTATATCTTGTATATATCCTTATCTTACTTTCATTTGAATGATATATTTACTTTTGTTGTGTTTGTCTTTTTAATTTTCGGCTTATTGGTCAAAATAGTGTACTATTTTACTTGTAATAAATTAAGAATCTTTACATTATAGAGATTCTTAAGAACGGTATGTAAATTTATGAAAAAAAGTGCAAATTTTGTGTCCCGTGCCATATTAAGAGAAATGGCAAGTTAAGAGAGAAACAATCCTATAAATGGTTAAGATGGTGGCAGACATTTTACAATAAGTAGAACATCAATAATCCCAAAACAACTTTACAGTGATTATGTATTCGGCAAGCAAACTCTGCAACAACTTTCAGAAAAATATCAAATCAGTGTAAGTACTATTCAAAGACGGGTTAAAAGACTTAATTCAATACGTTATATATCTAAAGATAAATCTATTATTGCTCATATAAATACAACCTATTGGGGTAAGGATTTTGGCGTTGTTATTATCCGTGATAGCATTAGCGGTAAAGTTGTTTGGAGGAAATTTATAGATAGAAAAAAACAAGTATCTGATTACAGAGAAGGTATTGATTGGTTGGAGGGACATAAATTTCATATTATAGCGATAGTTTGTGATGGATTGAAAGGATTATTCAAGGAGTTTAAAGAATATAAAGTGCAGATGTGTCAATATCATCAGATACAAATAGTAAGAAGATACTTAACAAATAAGTCTGAATTACCTGCTGCAATAGAGGTACTAAATCTTGTAAAGAACTTAACAGTTATGGATAAGGAGAGTTTTTTCGGTGCATATAATCAATGGAATGATAAGTGGAAAGAGTTTTCGAAAGAGAGTAGAATGGATAACGGTAAGAAAATACATATTCACAAGAGATTACGAAGTGCTAATCATGGTTTAAAGATGAATATGCAATATCTTTGGACTTGGTATAATAATATGGAGTTAAGTATTCCCAATACAAATAACACATTGGAGGGATATTTTTCACATCTAAAATACTTAAATAATCACAGTGGATTAAGATATTGGAATAGAAGAATGTCTATAGATAAATATATTGCCAAAGAGTATGAATAAATAACGGAGCGTAGCGAAGTGCTTATTCATACTCTTTAACTTACAACTATTTTAGCACATTATCTAGGCCAATAAGTCAAAATCGTACACTTTTGACTTATTGGCCTACTTTTCGTCCAACATACCTCAATAGTATTTATTTCTGTATCAGTAGATTTATTTGTCCTCCTTTAAATCCATGAAAAAGTATTTTACTATTTTCCATATTAGATTCGGATTCGCTTATAATTTTAATGTATTCATTTAGGAGTTTTCGTAAATATTCATTATGTGCTTCCATAGAATCGCAAATGGAGATTACACATATATCAAAATACTCGTCTTTCCTGATTATCTTAAAAAAAGTTTTGAATAATTCTAATGGACAATCATCATATATCATATTAGCATCTGTTACAACATCTAATATAGAGAAATCTCCTTTTTTAGCAAAAAAATATTCTTGAAATGATAGAGTAATATCTTCATTTTGAGAAAAATCTAACCATAATATTAAAGATTCGTTAGAGGTATTGGTAATTCTATATGTAGATGTAATGAATGTATAGTTGTTATACATATACTTATTGGTTTCAATTTTTTTAATATTATATAGATTATCACAAAAGCAAACATGAACCACCAATAATTGACATGATAATATTAATATGATTTTCTTCATTCTTGAATTGCATTTAAATTATGAATAGTTTCTTTCTTTGATTCAATGATCATATTCATTAAATCTCTATTTGTCTCTTTCATATTGACAGCGTTGTGACCAGATAGAGCTCTATCTCTTTTTCTAACATACATTAAAGCGTGTCCATTTGCCTCATGACTATAGGCTTCTGCCATACCAACTTTGGATAGTTTTTTATTTAAGATGATATGAATATCTTTATCCCAAGAATTTATCTTACTTACATTATCTGTAGGAAGTAAAGTAATCCCTGTAACTCCTTCCTCACCAGTATATAAATCATAGGTACCTATTGCATTAACATCAGGACCAAAACCTTCAAAGTATGGCATATTTTGGTTGTGCATATTACTATTTTCATCCATAAAATCATGATTCTCGGCAGAAGATACGTTTATTAAAAGGTCACTATTTACAAGTTCTTTTAGATTTAGATAATTCAGACTTTCAGTCTTATGTGAATTTAAAATTGCTTTATTTATTCGTCCTTGATCATCTAAAACAACGTAGTTTCTATCTTCCTCTCTTAATGTATTTGTTATTGCTTCAAAAGATTCTTTATCTTTTGGTATCACTTCTTCTCCGTTTGGATCAACTAAAATTACTGGATTATTTTCACAATAGTTATAAGGTGTTAATGAAGGGTATTTATCGCTCATTGGGTCTGTGGATAACCATATACTTAATTCACTTGCATAATACCTTGCACCGTAATAATGGAAGTCACTTTCGTAGTCCTTCTCTTTTCCATTAAAAACGAAAGAGGAAAAACTATCAAAATATGTTGTAAAATAGCAACAATTTGAAGTATGTTTAGATAATATTTTTGTATTCGTTAGCATTGCACAAAAATAAAGGTTTTTTGCAATATGTTGATTGTTTTTCAGTAAAATTGAAAAGCCACGTACAAAAATAAAATGCCATTCTAAAGAATTAAAGTCCCACATTAATAAATTCTTTTCACACTTTAATAAACTAAAACGCCATTTGATTTCGGTAATATCTATTAGTAGCACAAAAGAATATGCCGACATTCTGA
>JBQNAI010000027.1:0-3848 GCA_052170555.1 Bacteroidales bacterium
CAAGGTATTACGCAAGTGAATTAAGTACATGGCTATCCACCGACCCGATGAGCGATAAATATCCGTCATTAACACCTTACAATTACTGTGCAAACAACCCAGTAAAACTTATTGATCCGAATGGCGAAGAAATTTGGATTATTTCAAGTGGGGGAAGTAAAATTGTCTACTCAGAGGGAATGCAGTCTATAAATTTTGATAGCTACACCGCAGAAACCATAAATGCTTTGAATAAGTTAAGTTCCACTAAAACTATAGGACTGCAAATTAAACAACTGTCTGTTAATAAAAATATGATGATAAATGTTATAGAGAATTCAAATACCACGCAAGCTATTGTTAAAACTTATATTGATGCGACTAATACGGGAAGTGCATATCTAACTCAAGACATTTTATTTGACGCTGCACTTGGTATAGAAAATATATTTACGGGTGAGATTTTGTCCCCAGCAACAGCATTAGGACATGAATTTGGACACATCATTAGTGCTATTTTTGATATAAAGGGGTTTAATAGAAGAAATGCTACTAAGAGGGAAGATGTTTGGGATACAGAAGAAGAATTCTATAATATAAATACTTACGAACTGGGTATAGCTAAAGAATGGGGAGAATTACAAAGAGATGGGCATAATACAATGGATAAGAATGGAAAAGAAAAATATAAAACTGTCAAAACAAAAAGTTCTACGAGTAATGAGAAGATTATTGAGTAAGGTTTTTTTTGTACTTTTATTATTTGTTGGATTAAAATTATTTGCTTTAGAGGTTGATTTTAAAAGTGATACGACTCTTATAGAAGGATATATCTGTGATTCTATAGATGATATTCCGCTACAGTATGCATCAATTTCTATAGAGAATACTCATTATAGTGCTATTTCTGATAGTTCAGGGTACTTTATAATTCCAAATATTACTGAAATAGATTGCATTTTAATCGTAAGATTTCTTGGATACTACGACCACAAGAGAAAAATACATCTACAAAAGGCGGGAAATATAATAAAGATAGGATTAATGCCTATAATAGATAGAAATGCGGATTCTTTGGATATAATTGAATATCGGATGTTCCCTTTGAAGTATAAATAGAAGATATTAAATATAAGTGACATAATGAAAAACTTAGTTCTATCTCCTATTTTATGAAAGAATAGTTGCTAGGTATAAAAAATAATGCAGGGCATAAAATGTATATAACTAACAGAAATTCAACTAAAGAGGATTTATCAAAAGCATATTCAAGACAACAAAATGTATTTAAAGATATGAGAGGTAATCAAAATCTTAGTAGTTATCTTGAAGACCATGTAAAATTCAAAAAAATAGTCATGTATACAAAAGAATGCTTATATATTTTTGTTACAATTGTTTTCATTTTTTGTAGTTGCTGTGTTAAGAAAAAACTCACAACGAGATAGTATTTTATCGTCCATAACAATTATTACACATATTGTATAAAATTGTGTTTCGATGGAACATATTACAAATATTATAAATATGAAGGTTTGACTCCAGAATATTCTACAGGGAACTATGTATAGCAAGAGGATAAAATTGTTTTAAAATCTTCACAATTTCTTTCCGATACAAATAAAATGAAATATTTAATCAAGATTATTTCATATAATACTCCATTATCCCTAAAATTAACAGATACATTGCAGATACATCCAGAATATCTTTATCTAGACTTTGATACCCTCTGCCCAATAAAAAATGATTCATTACTCAAGATTATTAGTGCACTTAATACAAAATGATATATTTTTAGAATATTATATTTAGGAATAATTATCTATTATGCTTTACTCTCTTTAAATAGAAGAAACTTGAGAAATCACAATGGTTTATTTTTTATGATGCGATAGTAAGTTTAGATTATGCTCTTATGTTTTTTGTATCATATTTTGAGAATTTATAATATTTTATGAATAAGGTATTATTTGGTAGTCTATTTTTCTGTGCAATTTTATTGCATAGTTTTATTTTGTTCATTAAAAAAATACAGTCAAGGGAATTACGATTTGGATTTATCGTCTCATAACACCTGGGGTTCCTTGATTGCTTTGAGTTTTGTTCAGAATCTCTACGTAGTTTTTTGTGCTACTAATAGATGTTACCGAAATAAAATGGCATTTTAGTTTATTAAAGTGTGAAAAGAATTTATTAATGTGGGACTTTAATTCTTTAGAATGGCATTTTATTTTTGTACGTGGCTTTTCAATTTTACTGAAAAACCGTCAACATATTGCAAAAAACCTTTATTTTTGTGCAATGCTAACGAATACAAAAATATTATCTAAACATACTTCAAATTGTTGCTATTTTACAACATATTTTGATAGTTTTTCCTCTTTCGTTTTTAATGGAAAAGAGAAGGACTACGAAAGTGGCTTCCATTACTACGGTGCGAGGTATTACGCAAGTGAATTAAGTACGTGGCTTTCTACAGACCCGATGAGCGATAAATACCCTTCATTAACACCCTACAATTATTGTGCAAATAATCCAGTAAAACTTATTGATCCGAATGGAGAAGAAGTGATACTTCCTCCTCCTATAAGCCCCGCAATACGATTCTATAATCTTGCACGTCAAGTTAGTAAAACTATAAACAAAATAACGCACACGACTAAATTACATAATACAAAAGAAGCCCTTTATCATTATTTTAGAGGTAATGGTAAGCCAATGGAGATTGCAGATAATATTGTACATTCTCTGTTGAAAACAGAAAAGTTTAAAGAGAAACACAATAAGATTGTATCAGGGCAGACATTTTCTGCCATAGGAGAGTTTTATATAGATATGACAAATGTGGAGTATGCGTATTTTATAGGTCGGACTCAGGTGCATTATAGTGTAGAAAATTTAGATAAAAATAATTATAGAGTTAATTATGATTTATTTGTCAAAGATGGTTTTTGGGATGTAGATGTTTTAGACGAAAAAGTAATGTGGAAACTAATAAAGGATAGCAGATTTAAACCAGATGGTCCTGGTCCTAATTTGGAAAGACTAGGCGGAGTTCCATATGAGTTCAAAGAAAAAAGAATATCAATAGATTTTAAATTAACAGATACCCCAAGCTATGAAAAAACTACTGATAAATAGTAAAATTATAAGTTACTCCTTTGTATTGCTGTTATTAGTAGTTGCCCTACTATTTTGTATTTGTAAATATTATCAAGAAATACACACACAGCAGAATAGTACTACGTTGCCATACAACCTATCCTTAGAATATTGGGGATATGATGTTGGTAATTTAGGAGTTGTTATTACGGATAAAAATGGTTTCGTTGTAATTGGTAAGGGGGATAGGCAATATATTGGTAAAGAAGATAAAATTTATATCAACAAAATAAAAAATATTGCATTTGATAATGAATATCTAAAGGTGGAGGTATTAGATACAGATAATATTTCTCACAATATCTGTTTTGATGGGAAGTATTTTATGGTTGATAATTGTAATGATTTTATGCCCACTTCAATTATAAATATTGTAGATGATAGTTATGATTTTTTAGATAAGAAAACATTGTTTAATATAAAATTGTGCATATGTTTGCTTATAACAATGGTAATAATATTATCTATAAAACTTATTTATAATATAATTAGAACGAAATAGATTATATTACTCATTCAGAAATGGTATATAATAATATATGACAAATTTTCTTGTTACTTTTGCATTTCAAATTAAAATGTAGAGTAAAGATTAGTGGAGTTCAATTTGGAAGTAATATGGGGATTGGTTTGTGTATTGAGACACAGCAAGGAAAAAGAGATAATAAACAAAGAGATTATACTTTTGAAACATAAATCAATGT
>JBQNAI010000028.1:0-3564 GCA_052170555.1 Bacteroidales bacterium
CCTTGCACCGTAATAATGGAAGTCACTTTCGTAGTCCTTCTCTTTTCCATTAAAAGAATAAGCCATAGTTTCTTTGTAACTATAGTCGTTTTCAGTGTAATATGCGGTTTCTTTGCAATTCAAATTTTTAAGAATTTTCTTATTTTCAGATCCAAAATTACAACTTTTTATTTGTCTTATCGTATTTTTTCATTTTATTTGCATTTGTTGGTATGATTTTCCTTCAAAGATAACTTTATTCACTTCGTAAATTCTGTTATATTCTGTAATGGCTTTGTATATGTTCTAAAGTCAAATTAGATGTTATAACGGTTGTGGAATTTTTTATATATGTATGATAAAATTTCTGTAAATGATGAAATTTTATTGACGAAATTCTTTATAGACGATAACCTGTCCGTTTCTACATTGTCTATAAATAGTTTTCTCGCCTTTTTTGATTTCTTGAAAGCGTTGTTAATCTGTCCTTGCAAGGTAACAAAGTTTCGTTTAATTCGTTGAGGTAAAGAATTCTTAGTAATAGCTATTTTGTTTTTCTACTTCAACACAAGCATTGACTACTTGTATCATTGCTTTTATAGGTGTTATTTTTTAGTTTTCTACTGTTTTGCAATACAGAGTAAGTTTTTACTGTTTGTTATTAGTTACTTTGCCATTTTTTGAATATTTGTTTGTAGCAGTTCTAAGGATAAGGATTCTTGTACTCATTCTTCTATAATATTTTTGTATGATATTGTGAGTAACTTTGAGATTCCATCTTTAGGAAAATTAATTTTACAAGTCTGTTGTAAATTTCGTGCTGTATTCACATACAATTTGCTTCATCCTAAATACGATTGTAAAACTTTAAGATTTTCTCTATCTTGCATATCCTATAGACAGACCTGATATACATACCTTTCATATACAAACGATAATTATGTAGTATAGGTAGCAGTATTTCGGCTATTATCCTTGCATATATTACCTTATACATAGCAGTACCAAAAGTTTTTGTTATAATTTCTTCCAAACTAAAGATCTACTTATAATCTCAATAGATTTTAACATAGACACTCTTGCCATTTCTTCTTCTTTTGATTTTAATCTTTTTCCTTCCATATCACTACAAATTTATATATTTTCAGTATTTTTTGTTGTCATTTCAAAAAATATATCTAATTCAGTATTTTGTAAATATTACATTTACGTTTGAAAAATAATTATTATGAATTTATTTTACAATATACTTTATACTTTGCGGATTGTACATTGATTTCAAACAAAAAAATAAAAATACATCTGAGATGATTTTGATTAGCCCGTTTTTCAGTGATTACTCCTAACAGATTTAAACTTTGGGAGAACAGAAATATTATGGATTTTGATATAATTTTTACAAAATGCACGGGAAATAATATATCTTTAGATTGGTTTATTTTTGGAGATGACGAAACTAAGTCATTTAGAAAGAATGAAGAGAAAGCGTGGGAAGAAGAGAAGAAATTTTATCAGAATATTATTGCACAACAACAAGAAACTATCAACAACTTTTTAAAGAATATGTATTTAAATAATCCTATTATGGAATATAGCAACAATATGTGGGGAAAAATTTTACACACGATTCAGACTTTTTGAATGCTAGACTTGTCCATTCTTACAAGAAAGAAGTTCAATAACACTAAATAATAATATTATTAGGATTGTTATCTAAAATAGATACTTAAGCATAAATTATATATTTAATATACTAGAGAACTACGGGAAGGATATAAAAATAAGAAATAAAACGTAAAATAATTCTTAGGAGTAGATAACAAAAAGAATAGGGACATTTATTATAATAATACACAAATATGAAAATATGACAGGAGAAGACCTAAAACAAAAAAAAGAATAGGAATGCAGATGACATAAAATGAGTTTTCAACTCATTTGAATCTTCATGTGGATACTACAATTTATTTGGGAACGAAAAAAATCCAACACAAAAAAAATAAACAATTGCTCAATGTAGTAAAAGAAGAACGAGATAGACTGTTAGGCAAATTGAATAATACGAACACTGATAACAATAATGCTGAAGGTGGCAACATTGAAAAAGACAATAATGTTATAAATTCTAATAATGCAAATCTTGTTGACACAAAACAGCTTATTTCAATAATAGAGAGCCCACAAAAGACAATAGAATCATTGGTAAATAAATTATAATATTTATAATAAGACTATGTAGATAAAGCGTTCACATAAGATTATGCTAAAAAAAATGACACGAAGTATATCTTTTTACAATTATGTTTTGACAATAAAAGACATACTTTTTCTAGGAGATTCACCGTTAGTGATGAGTATTGGGATATAGAAAAGCAACGTGTTACAGATGGTTATATATTAAAGAAAGGTAATAAAACAAATAAGTCAAAGGATATTAACAAACAACTTGATTTATATTCAGATATTATAGACGAAATTTTTACTAAATATGAGATTGTTAGCAAGTATGTTCCGACTATGCAACAAGTCAAAGAGGATTTCCTAAAAGCGACAAAAAAACTGTAAAACACAAGAGTAGTTGGAATATACGCCAAAACCGGATAAATATTGAATGAGTAATACAAGATTTTATCCATTCTGAAAAAGATATTCGCTCTTGAATAGAACTATAGTAAAACAATTTAAAGATTTAATCAAATACTTTAATGTATGGTATAAGAATATTTTACTATATTATGTTAACGAAGACACACTTACCGAATTTATTACTTGGCTAACAATGAAAAAAGAGGGGAGTTCCAAACTTCTACTGCTAAAAAGCGAATCACTTAATTAAAAGATTTCTTGTGTTGATGTAACCGTACAGGCTATTGGAAAAACAATGTGTACGATTCGTTCCAACCGTAATCTAAAACAATAGTCGGATATAAGGAGACAATTTTTTATCAGCAGACGAACTAAAACGTTGGATAAATTATAAATTCAGTGCAAATGAAAAGTATTTAGGAAGAGTCAGAGATATTTTTATTTTCTATCATTTTACAGGACTCCGACATTCAGATGTCAAAAAAGTTGAAGCATAAAGATATTATAGATGATGTAATAACACCAAAGACAAATGACGCGATATTGATTAACCTCAATAGTTATGCAAAGCAGATTATTGAAAAATACAAGGGTTGCGACAAAGTTTTTTCCTTGCCTGTTTTAGAAAATCAGCTAACGAATGATTACTTAAAGATTATTGCAAATAAGATTGGTATCAATGCACCTGTTTATTTTGCGTATTATCAAGGGAAGAAAAAGTATAATTAAATAAAACCTAAATATGAAGTTATTTCTACCCATGCTGCACTAAGGACTTGTGTTGTAACAACTATGAGCTTAGGAATGGATAACAATGTTACAATGAAATTCATAGGAGATATTTCATTAAGTGCAATGAAACCGTATAAGACTATTGTTGATGAACTAAAGAAAGTAAAAATGAGCAAGTTTGATATCTGAACTTATAAATAAATGAAGTAGAAATCTTCGTTGCAAATTTTACATATTTTATTTCAGGAAATAAGATCTAACAATTGA
>JBQNAI010000029.1:0-3492 GCA_052170555.1 Bacteroidales bacterium
AAATGGCTCATGTTTCTACACTTTGAAAATTTTCTTTTCTCTTCAAAAAGAGCCTTTTCTTCTTCAGTTAGTTTAATTTCAAGTCTTTCGTTTCTTATTCTATTTGCCATAGTTAGTTCCTCCTTTGAATGTATTTCGGGGTCTTAGGGTTCTCCCTAACAAGCTAAAAATTGATAAAAAAAGAAGCAGATCCCAAGAGGCTGCTTCGTCAATTTTTTCGTAAGTGTCCGTACACTTACTGTGCTTGCTACATAAGAGTGAATTAGATAGCAAGCGTTAAGCGAGCTTTTAATTTATGTTTATATTATACCACAAAAGAGTAATTAATTTAAATTTCGATATAAAAGTTGAGGTTTCATGATAGTTGATTTTCGGCTAAAAAATCAACTAATAGTTTCTTGAAAGTTAATAAAGTTAACTGCTATTATATAAATAACATAAAGATAACGTAAGGAGGATTTAAAATGGAATTTATTAGAGAATATTTACCAATCTTAATACCGATAGTTGTTCTGGAAATTGGGCTTATGATTTACGCATTGAGCCATGTATTAAAACACGACAAGTTTAAATTTGGGAATAAGGCAATGTGGATAGTTGTAGTTGTTTTAATACAAATTATTGGTCCTATTTTGTATCTAACGATAGGAAAGGATAATGAATAATGGATGCTCTTAAAATAGATAATCTATATAAGTCTTTTGAAACCCATAATATTTTAAATGGACTATCTTTAAATATTCCTGAAAAAACTATATTTGGATTTTTGGGGAAAAATGGTGCGGGTAAGACGACAACAATGAAAATGATTTTGGGATTTTTGAAAATTGATGGGGGTTCTATTGAAGTATTTGGAGAAAAAGTAAAATATGGTCAGACAAACACTAATAGGTTTATAGGTTATTTGCCAGATGTGCCTGAGTTTTATGGTTACATGACACCAAAAGAATATCTTAAATTATGTGGTTCTATAACTGGGCTTAATAATGATGAGATAGCAAAAAAAAGTGATGAATTATTAGAATTAGTTGGACTAGATGGAATTGACAAAAGAATACATGGTTTTTCTAGAGGTATGAAGCAACGTTTAGGAATTGCACAAGCTCTTTTAAATAGCCCTAAATTATTGATTTGTGACGAACCTACTTCGGCTCTTGATCCGGTGGGCAGAAAAGAAATATTAGAGATCATTAGAAAAATAAAATCAACAACGACGGTTGTTTTTTCTACGCATATTTTATCTGATGTTGAAGCGATTTGTGATCATGTTGTTGTCTTAGATGGCGGTAAAAACGTATTAGAAGGCTCAATAGATGAGCTGAAGAATATGAAACGTACAAATGAAATTGATATAAGGTTTAAATCTATTGATGAGTTGAATAAGTTTAAAAACAACAATGTTATTTCGAAAATGAATTTTAAGGAGGAAGAAAGTACGCTTAGATTTTTAGAAGTAGATTCTGAAAATAAAGCATTTGATATATTATCTGAACTTCATAATGAGAATATTCTCCCTATTGAGTTTAGTGTAAAAGAGCCAACACTAGAAAATATTTTTATGGAGGTAATTAAGTCATGAGAATATTTTTTTCACTGATAAAAAAAGAATCAATTGAAAATATTAGGACAAAAAAGATGTTGGGACTTTTATTGTTGTTTATATTTATTGGATTGATAAGTCCACTTACAGCAAAACTGACTCCTCAAATCCTTCAAGCTATTGCAACTGATGGCATTGATATCAAGGCTAATACTCCAACAGAAATTGATTCTTGGGTACAATTTTTTAAGAACGTTAACCAGATAGGAATGTTCGGTCTTGTGATTTTGTTCAGTACGCAAGTTACGAATGAGATTCAAAAAGGAACTTTAATAAATTTGCTATCAAAGGGGTTACCAAGATATCAAGTAATAATATCAAAATGTTTTTTTAATGCAATCATGTGGATTCTTTCATATTGTATTTGCTTTCTTATAGCATTTGGATATACAAAGTATTTTTTTAGCAATAAATTTCCCATTGAGAATATTCTCTTGGCAGTATTACTTCCGCTAATTTTTGGAATATTTTTGATTGCATTAGAGATACTAGGCAGTGTCATTACTGAAAATGTGATAGGGACATTATTATTCGTCGCAGGTGCTGTAGTGATACAATTTATTCTTTCTCTAAAAGAAGAAATTGTAAAATATATGCCGATTGCGTTACTTGTAAAGCCTATAAATATAATTAAGGGGATCGGGTTTAATGACTATTTTATCCCTATTTTTACAACATTTGGTTTAATAATTATTTGTATTATTAGTTCTATTATTGTATTAAATAAAAAGGAAATGTCATAAAAAGGAGTGAATCATATGTTGAAAATTGCGGAGAATATTTATCAAAGAAGAAAAGAAAAAAATATAACACAGGAAGAACTAGCTGATTTCATGATGGTTACAAAAGCTTCTGTTTCAAAATGGGAGACCGGTCAGAGTTATCCGGATATTTTATTGTTACCAAAACTTGCAACATTTTTTAACGTTACAGTAGATGAGTTGATTGGTTATGAGCCTCAATTATCACTAGAACAAATAAAAAAAATATATGAAGATTTTTCAAAAGACATTACAAAGGATGGAATTGATGACGTTATTAGGGATATTAAATTGACAATAAATCAATATTATTCATGCTTTGAATTGCTTTATTATATGGGGGCATTGATAGTTAATCACTGTGATTTGGTTGGTGAGGTAGAAAAAAAGCAGGAATACTTAAGATATGCAAATGAAATATTTAAAAGAGTAATTGACCACTCTAAGAATAATACATTAACTAAAAAAGCACTAAACATGAAAGGGGTATGCCTTCTTCAATTAGGACAGGCAAAAGAGACGATAGAAATATTACCCTCATCGGAGGAATTGCTCTTATCAACAGAATGCTTGCTTGCATCTGCTTATCTGCAAACTCAAGAGGATGAATTTGTGGATGCAAAATTACAGGTGTTCATTCTAAAAAATGTTGTTGAGCTAGTCACCTTATTGCTAATGAAAAGCAATCTTAAAAATGATAATTGGTGTGCAACTTGTGAAAAAATTGAAGATTTAATAGAAACATTTAACCTGGTAGAAATTAATGTAGCTATGGCTTTGAATTTTTATTTGACCTTAGCTATGCATTATAACAAGGATAAAAACTTTAATTTAGCTAATAAGTATATAGAAAAGTACTTACAAATTCTTTTGGAGAGAGGGAAACAATCTTTTGAAATCAAAGGGGATCAATATTTTAATAAAATTGATAACTGGATTGAAGATAACTTGCTTTTAGGAGGTAAGCCTAATAGAAATCATGAGATAGTTTATAGTTCATATTTAGATGCTGTAATTAAAAATACAGAATTGGAGAATTCAATTGATTTCGATAGTACAAAAAAACTAATAGAAAAAGCAAAAGATATAATTAGTTATTAAGTATTCAATTACATGAATTAGCTAAGATAG
>JBQNAI010000030.1:0-3408 GCA_052170555.1 Bacteroidales bacterium
ACAACATATTTTGATAGTTTTTCCTCTTTCGTTTTTAATGGAAAAGAGAAGGACTCCGAAAGTGACTTTCATTATTACGGTGCAAGGTATTACGCAAGTGAATTAAGTACATGGCTATCTACCGACCCAATGAGCGACAAATACCCTTCATTAACACCTTACAACTATTGTGTATGGAATCCTGTTATATTAGTAGATCCTGATGGCAAAGATACGTTATTATCATTACCAACTAACACTAATAATGCTGCACAGAATATGAAAAATGCTAAAATTCTAAAATGGATGAGAACTTTAGGAGATACACCACGTTTATTCGTCATTGCAATGCACAGATCACCCAATACTGTAGAAATGTCAGTGAGTAAATCTGATTCAGAGGTGAATAAACTTACAGCAGATCAACTGGCAGGACGTATAAAGACTAGACCTAATATCTATACTGACAATCTTGAAAAAAATATTTCAACTATATTCGTTTTGTATTCCTGTCTGACAGGAAACGGGGAAAATAGTTTTGGTCAGCAATTATCTAAAGAATTAGAAAATTCCATTGTATTTGCTCCACAAGGATCATTATGGGTTTATATTGACACTAAATGTAGACTTATTATAGATAATGCAATTGCAATACAAACAGGGGATAAAACTAAAACATTAAAAAAAGGTAAGCATTGTGATTGGAATATCTTTTACAAAGGAAAGAAAGTAATGTCTTTTAGTCATTCTGCTCCTCAGTCGTGGATAAAGAGTCAAGGTGGCATAGACAAGGTAATAGAAAACATTAAAAGAAAAGAGAAATGAAAAAATCAACGAAAATTATATTTGTACTAATATTATCAGTAGTCATTATATGCATACTTTCTGTTTCGTGTTTTATGTGGCATACATACAGACAAAAATATATTAAAATACAACAAGAGATAAGTCAGATATACTCAGAACAAGAATTGCTCTCCTCTTTAGATTGCTTGGTGCTTTCTGGGAATAAAGATGCATATTCATATTGCAATCAAAAGTTTGCAGATCACGTGTTTAGGTACGATAGTACTATTTCCAGTAGAGACTATTTATTATATTGTTATATTTTTGCTATCCGCGATAAAAACTCAGGGGCTGCTGCGGAATTTGCAAGCTACTACCTTAGTGATTTACACGAAGGAAAGATTAAACTTGATACGTCCATGATAAGGGTTGCCGAGAAATTTTCAAAGAAAGTTCTATCCGACAGTGCTTCCGCTCCTCTTTCCAAGTTTCTTTGTGCATTCAATTTGCACGAAATATATAGTGGTAAATTATCCAATATATTTAGAGATTCTACTCTTTGGTTGCACTATAAAGAAGAAATGTCTAAACATTAGAAATCTTTAGATAAATAAAAACTGCAAAAGAATGACCATAGCAAAAATTACTAAATGACTTATTATAGTCTTATGAAACATAGTAGTCCTATTTTTCACAGTTCAGTTCTGTTTATAGAATAGTTTTTGTTGCATTTGAAAAAAAGTGTCTTTTACTGCAAATTTTTATCTCACACTATTATTTGCGTTATTTATCGAAATTATACTGTGGATTTAACGTCTTATAACACTGGTAGTTTCTTTGTAGCTTTAAGTTTTGTAGAGTTCGGAATGTCGGCATATTCTTTTGTGCTACTAATAGATGTTACCGAAATCAAATGGCGTTTTAGTTTATTGAAGCGTGAAAAGAATTTATTAATGTGGGACTTTAATTCTTTAGAATGGCATTTGATTTTTGTACGTGGCTTTTGAATTTTACTGAAAAACAATCAACATATTGCAAAAAACCTTTATTTTTGTGCAATGCTAACGAATACAAAAATATTATCTAAACATACTTCAAATTGTTGCTATTTTACAACATATTTTGAGAGTTTTTCCTCTTTCGTTTTTAATGGAAAAGAGAAGGACTACGAAAGTGACTTCCATTATTACGGTGCAAGGTATTATGCAAGTGAATTAAGTATATGGTTATCCACAGACCCAATGAGCGATAAATACCCTTCATTAACACCTTATAACTATTGTGAAAATAATCCAGTAATTTTAGTTGATCCAAATGGTGAAGAAATTTGGATTAAAGGTAATTCATCTGATAAAGCAGTTGAACATTTGCAAAATAAAATGAAAAATATTCAAATTTCAAAAACAGATGACGGAAGACTTTCTGTATCAGGCAAGGCAAAGAGTTTTGCAGAAAAAGAATTTTGCATGGCAATTGATAATAAAATAAAAGTTAATATTGAAGCCAATGATTATAATCAAGTTAATAGTGATTTAGGTGGTTCTTTTATGGGTAATTATTTATCGGAAGAAGGTAGTATTATAACAAAACAGTATGTTAATGTACAATCACTGTCTGACCATGACATCAAGGTTGGAGACAATAATCCTGGTGGGTATTTGTTACATGAAGTGATGGAATCTTTCTATGGAGGAGAAATCGCTTTACAAGAAGGTTTGAAAGAAGTAAAACCAGCATACGCAGATAAATATACAGGTAAGTTACAACCCGATAATCCAACTTATAGGAAAGCACATACTATAGCAAATAAAATATCTGTCGGAGATTTTACGCCAGAATTAAAAATAGGAATGCTTCCTACACATATAGGAAATGTACACAGATTAGGTAAGAATTACCCAATCTTTACTATTCAGGAAAGAGTTTATCAAACAGGAAAGGGATATAGAAGATGAAAAAAGTACGATACATATCTTTCTTTGTACTTATGTTTCTATATTGCTATGCCTACACTCAACGTTATACTCCAAGCATAAAAGAAATTCAATCTACATTAGAGACATTTAGTCATTATACAACGAAAAATAAAAAAATATCTTACCGTATATTTAACTCGTTTCCACTTATAGAGGATTGCTGCCATAAAAATATCATAGATAGCATATCTGGACTATTTTATATAGAAAATATTGATAGTATAATGGGCTACGATATCAATCTACAACAAAGTCAAATTTTTATATTAGATGTTGTTTGTTTGAAAATAGAAACAATCAAATCATCCTTACCTTTAGAAAATTTTGATACAATTTCTCTTTCTTTTAATGTATTATTGACAGAATGCCAATCGCGAGCAAAACAATTTTTTATTCATGATACATGTTATATGGAGATATCTGCTTATTTTGACAGACTTCCTCCCAAATTATATCACGGCTATAAAATGCCTTTGTGTATAGATTCCTTATATATTCCTTCATTTCCGATAGGATTGTTGGGGAATTTTTATATTGCCATAAGAAATACAGACTGATATTTTTATAACACAGGAAGTTTCTTTATTGCTTTTGGTTTTGTTTTTGTTTAGTTCAGAATGTCGGCATATTCTTTTGTGCTACTAATAGATATTACCGAAATCAAATG
>JBQNAI010000031.1:0-3290 GCA_052170555.1 Bacteroidales bacterium
TTTTGAATATATTTCTTGCTGTGATGTTAGTGTTTACCACACTATTATCTACAAACAAAGAAGTTTTTGCCGCTGCCGCACCATCAGCTATAGACGTGAAAAACGATGGTAACGGAATAGCAGAAGTTAAAGACAATGAAGGTAATTTGCTATATAAACTTACCAAAACTATAAAAAAAGCGGATAATGTCAGCAGAAAAGCCACTATAACCATAGGAGCTGAAGGCGGTACGGTAAAAAGTAGTCAATCTACTGATAAATCTATTGATATAGTTTTGATAGCGGACACATCAGGCTCTATGGAAGATAACGATAGAATTGGAACTTTAAAAAAAGCATTGAAAGAAACATTTGAATCTCTGAAACAATTGGAAGACAGTAATGCTGCTCTTAAAGGGAAGATAAGAGTAGGACTTATATCGTTTTCTGGCGAAGCAAATGACATAAGTGGAGGATTGCAAAATATAAACTATTTTACAAATGGTGGTGGTAACAAAAAAATAGATGATCTCGAGGCGTACGGAGCTACTTACAC
Source organism: Bacteroidales bacterium (assembly GCA_052170555.1). Lineage (GTDB taxonomy): Bacteria > Bacteroidota > Bacteroidia > Bacteroidales > P3 > Scybalousia_A. The sequence continues at coordinate 536 of JBQNAI010000031.1, forward strand.
AGATGCGGCACTTTCAAAAGCGAAAGATGTACTTAAATCAAGTAATAATGAAAAAATAGTTATATTGATGACAGATGGCGCTCCAACATATTCTACTAAAATAAAATATTATAATAAACCGGAGTTTTATGGTAAAAGAGTTGGAAATGGTGCAGATTATGATCTTTCAAGGTGGCGTAGGTATACAACAGAAGACTACGTTGATATTCGAAATAATGGGCATGCAGGTATACTTAGAGCGAAAGTTTTGAAAAAAGCCGGAGTGACTGTATATACAGTCGGTATTGGGGCAGATGGAATAAACTTTCAAAATTATTTAGAAAGTATAGCAAGTACACCTGATAAATTTTATAAAGATGCATCTAATATGTCAAATTTCTCATCAATATTGAAAAACATCTTATACAAAGAAATATCAAAACCTACAATATCTAATGAAACTTTAACGGATATTATGGGTGATAAAGTTAATTTGATAAGCGATTTAGAGGGCATAAAAAAATCTATAAATGTATCAGTTAAAAATAATGATTCAGAATTTGCGGCTAAAAGAAAAGCTGAGATAAAAAAAGCTATAGAAGATAATCTTAAAATTAATAATGATACTATAACTATAGAAAAAATAACATTAGCTGAAGGTGAGTCATTCACAATAAAATACGATATAGAACCTGATGTAGATAAACTTGCAGAAACAGATTATGGTAAATGGTTAGATGCAAATCAAAGTGCTACATTAGGACAGAAAGTGTTCCCTAAACCGCAAATAAAAGTATTTATGCCTGAACTTGAAATAATAAAGCTTGACGCTGAAAACAATAAAAAATTAGAAAATGCAGAGTTCAGCTTAATAAACAAAAATGGAAATTTATTTGTTCCATATAAGATGACTCAAAATGGATATGAAAATATTAATGGGAAAATCACAACAGATTCAAATGGAACAGTAAAAGTAAATATACCTTACGGACAATATGAATTAAAAGAAACAAAAGCTCCTAAAGATTATTTAATAAACAAAGAAGAAATATCATTAAATGTAAATGATATGGAAATAATCCAGGAAGTTAGAAATACAGCAATTGAAAAAGTACAATACAGTGCACACAAGACATGGCAATATGTAAACGAAGGTGAATTGAATAGTTATGAAGTAGAAGTAGGATTGTATAAAGAAGGAAACGAAAATCAAGTAATAGATACAGTCATACTAAACGGAAACGAAACAAAACAATTCAAAGAAGTACCGAAATTTACACAAGACAACAAAAAAATAACATATGTTGTAAAAGAAATAAAAGTAACAAAAGAGGGAGCAGATTTTGCTTATGAACAAGTAGGAGATGCAGAATTAAATGGAAATAATGTATTTGAACTTGTGAATAAGCCAAAAAAAGATAGTATTGAAAAAGTACAATACAGTGCACACAAGACATGGCAATATGTAAACGAAGGTGAATTGAATAGTTATGAAGTAGAAGTAGGATTGTATAAAGAAGGAAACGAAAATCAAGTAATAGATACAGTCATACTAAACGGAAACGAAACAAAACAATTCAAAGAAGTACCGAAATTTACACAAGACAACAAAAAAATAACATATGTTGTAAAAGAAATAAAAGTAACAAAAGAGGGAGCAGATTTTGCTTATGAACAAGTAGGAGATGCAGAATTAAATGGAAATAATGTATTTGAACTTGTGAATAAGCCGCAAGAGCAAAACATTGGCAAGCTAACAATAAAAGTAACTAAAGAGTGGTTAGGAGTAGAAGATCCGTCTAATCTTACAGCAAAAATACATCTTCTTGAAAATGGAGATGATATAGATAATGGCGATGTAAAAGGTAATAACAGTGTAACATTTACAGCTGATAAGTTTGACAGTGATGGAAAAGAATTAACATTAGATCAAATAAAAGAAAAATACACTATTAGCGAAACTAATATTCCTGAAGGATATAAATTAGACTCAGTTTCTGAGCCTTCAATGGATGAAAACGGAGTTGTTAACTATACAGTTAAAAATATTGTAGATGGAACAGTGTACAGAACTTTGGTTGCTGAAAAACAATGGCTTAATAGAGATGCAAGTCCAATGTCAAATGAAGATGCTGCAAAATATCAAGTTAAAATAACAGTTTCAAAACTTGTTGATGGAAATATAACACCATTATTAGATGAAGAAGTCAAAGGTGACTTAACAATAACAGGTAATGGAGAAATAAAATTCAAAGTTCCTGCAAAGGATGATAAAGGTGACTTTATAAAATATTATCTATCTGAAAAAGTAATTGGACAAGTTTCATATATCCAAAGAACAGAAGATATTAAGGATCCTGAGAATAAAGATCAAATACAAGGATTATATGGAGTAAAATTCATAAATCAGTTGCAAGATTTAACTATCAAAAAATTGGACGGAAGTAATAATAATCAAGCATTACAAGGCATAGATTTCACTATAGTTAAAGATAATGATATGATATCAGGAACTACAAATAGTGATGGTGTATTGGTTAGCAATGATTCAAGAGTGGAAAATGGTAAAATATCATTGTCAAAAGGTGATTATGTAGTAAGCGAAATTAATCCTGAAAGTATGGGTTATAATAAAGCTACAACACCTGTTACGTTAAGAGTAACAACAGACAGTATATTAATCGTTAACAAAGATGAAAACGGAAATGAAATCAGAACAACTTTATTACCTAACGGAGTATTGAAAATAACAGATTATCTATTGGGTAGTGAAAAT
>JBQNAI010000032.1:0-3257 GCA_052170555.1 Bacteroidales bacterium
AACCATAAATATGCTGCGTACTGTTGGAGCACACAATTAGTGAAGAAAATATTAGGGAAGAAATTAGCCTTCAATTTATAAAATGGCAATAGATAAGGCACAATATAAAAAAATATTTTATAGTCATCCACAATGGAAATCCGACCTGATTAACGCTATAATATATTTAATCTAATAAGAAAACAGAGCAATCATTGTTGCAAGCTTTTTGACAATGGTAGGTAAAAGTTTCTTTCTAATAATTGCAATTTGAGATGTACATATTGTTTTCAAAGTCATGATAGAGAAGATAATGTTATGAGTGAAGGTATTTTAGAAAAGGTATTTGAGTATATAAAAAATACATTTGATTCTAACAAGAATTTAAATGCTCTATCGTTTGTGATGTTCGGAGGAGAACCTCTTTTAACTTTGTCAAAGTACAAATCTTTTTTTGATACCGTTAGGGAGTATTGTAAACAAAATAATTATGATAGAATTATTGAACTAATTGAATATCTTGAGACTAATAAACTGACTAGGTGTTATGTGGATTTGGTTGTGCCAATTTAGGTTATCAGCAAAACGGAGATATTAATGGACGTGGTTGCAATAAGGCTAAATGGCTTTATGATGATCAAATTAGGTTCATTATAGAAAATAGGGGGCAAAAGTACTATGAAGAAAATCAATTACAAAGTTGCTGATGCTGTTTTTTTAATCATAGTGTTGATGGGTTTGAAAGTATTTGATAAATATATACTTGAAACACTTAAATATAATAAAAATTCAATTTTTATAGCTATAAGCGTTACATTAATATTTTTAGGCATATACATTAATAGGTATTTTTTTAGACCATCGCATAAAGAAATAACACAATTGAAACGAAGAGGGTGGAAAATTACAGGATATTATTCAAGTCTTTCGCTCAGTAATGAAGATATATATAATAATTCCTATGATTTGTGGATTAAATATAGTTGCATATTACTTTTAATTGAGTTGTTTGGACTGCTGGTGTTATATGTGCTGAATGAATGCTATTTAACAAGTAGTATGTTTTTTGCTCATATTATAATGGCTTGTATATCGCAAGTTGCTGCATGGATTATTACATTGAGAAGAGAGAAGAAATATGGGAAAAAGTAAGTACTTTATTAGTGATTTGTATTTTGCATTCAAATATATTTTTAAGATTAGTCCGCTTTATGTGTTTTAACTATATTTTCTGCGATATTCAATTCGGCGTACAATCTATTTAATATAGTTATCATTAAAGCTATAATAGATTCCATGCAAGTCAAAGATTATCGATTATTTTATTTTTATTTAATATTAATTTTTGGAATAGGTATTATAACAATGTTGCTTAATAATGCATTAAGTAATATAATTATTCCTCAAATTTTGAACAAGATAAAAAATGAAACACAGAAATATATTTTTAGTGGGTATATACAATATAATTATGAATATGTGAACAACAAAGAATTTTATGATAAATATTATTATATTTTAGAAAACAGTGAGAATTCCTTTACATCAACCATAAATGTGTTGGGAGAACTTATTACAAGTATTATAACTATATCGGGGGTAGTTTATATAGTTTTCTATTATGATTATATTATCATGCTTATTACTTTTAGTTTGGCAGTGTTATCATTTATCTGCTCTTTGAAAGCAGAAAACAGCAGTATTTATTTAAAGAATTTACGACTATGTTTAGGAGAAAAATAGACTATGTTAGGCGTATTTTTTATATGCCGGACTATTTCAAAGATTTAAGAGTAAATGATACTAATTTATTTTATAATATATTAGATAGGTAATGCGATAATTTAAATGGTGAAATCAGTAATTAGGGGAGAGTTATAAGTTTACTCTCTTTTGGAGGAGGCATAGAAAATGTTTAGAATTGCTATATGTGATGATGAAGAGATTTTCAGAAAAAATATTTATAAAATTATAATGAAATACATGGATGAGAATGGCTACCCATGCGAAATTGATGAATTCGCATCAGGGAGGGAATTCATAAGTTTGGGAATAAATATGGCAAAATATGACATTGTTTTTCTTGATATAAGCATGGATGAAATGGACGGAATGGAAACAGCAAAAGAAATAAGAAAAGTTAGCAATGATGTTTTTATAGTTTTTGTAACAGCATTTATTAATTATGCAGTACAGGGCTATAGCGTAAATGCCATAAGGTATATTTTGAAGAATAATGAAACTTTCCCGGAATTAATATTTGAGTGTATGGATGCGATAAGCAAAAGAATGAACTATTATATAGAACAGAAAGAGTTTAAATTTAACGAAGGGATAAAGAATGTTTTTCTGGAAAGGCTGCTGTATATTGAAAGTAGACTGCATAAACTTGAATTTTATATTATGGATGATAATATAAACAGATATTCGCTATATGGGAAACTGGATGAAATTGAGGAAGAGTTGGAAGGTAAAGATTTCCTGCGTATACACCAAAGTTTTTTAGTTAATATAAAACACATAGCAAGTATATTTCGGCATGAAGCCATACTAAATAATGGAACCAGGTTAAAAATTTCAAAATCTCGATATAAGTTTGTCAGAGAAAGAATTGTTTTGTATAAAGGAGAACTGTAGATGATATTGGATTATATACAGGGTATTATACTTACGGTATTGGAAATCATATGCTGTAAAATGTTTTTTGAAAGTTTCGGAGAAAAAAGAAGTGAAAACAGCTTGAAAAACAATGCAGTTATTTTTAGTTTAATTATATGCTGTTATTTAGCAGTATTAGTATTTCATAACAGATTTATTTTTAAACAGATATTGGTTATTGTTATGTTTGCAATGTTTATGACTGCGTATATTAAAATTCAATTTTGGAAGTCTATAGTTTTATCTTTATTATTTCAAGGATTACTGCTTTCAGCAGATTACCTGACTCTTTGGGTAAATGTATCTTTTTTTAAAAGCATTGCAGATATAAATAAGTATCATTTAATCGGTGCAAGCATGATAACGGCCATATCAAAAATAATATTATTTTTAATAGTCATATTAATCAGAAAGAAAATAGGAGATAAAACATCGGATGTTCTAAGCAATACAGACTTACTTCGGTTTATGTTTTTCCCAATATTTACAATATTTACCATTATTGCACTGATTATTACATCAGGAAGTATTGAAAATCAGAGGCAGAACAATGTGCTTTTAGTCATATCCCTGTGTTTAGCCGGAATGAATCTGCTTGTGTTTTATTTGATTAATGATAT
>JBQNAI010000033.1:0-3055 GCA_052170555.1 Bacteroidales bacterium
AGGAATATATGATAGAACTAAAAAATATAACTAAGCAATATAAAAATAAATTAGCTCTGAATGATGTAAACCTAAATTTGAATAAAGGTGTGATAGGACTTATTGGACCTAACGGGGCAGGTAAAACTACTTTAATAAGGATTATATGTACTATAGTTCGTCAGTCTAAAGGGGAAATAATATATAAAAATGAAATAATAGAAGAAAATAACCTAAGAGTTCTTAGAGATGTCATAGGGTATATGCCTCAAGAACTTTCATTTTACGAAAGTATGACTATTTACCAATACTTAGATTATTTTGCAACTATTGATGGAATAGAAAAAGAAGAAAGAAAGAAACGAGTTGAAAATTTAATTATTGATGTTGAATTGGAAGATAAAAAGAATACAAAATTAAAACATTTATCTGGAGGGATGAGAAGAAGAGTTGGATTATGCCAGGCTTTATTAAGAAATCCACAAATCCTTGTTTTAGACGAACCAACTGTTGGATTGGATCCAGAACAAAGGAAAACTATGAGAAAAATAATCTATGAATATGGACAAGAACATTGTGTTCTTATATCGACTCATTTAACAGAAGATATTGAAAGCATTTCGGATCGTGTGATTTTATTAGAAAAAGGGCAGTTAATTGAAGATACGACTGTATCTGAAATGCTCGATAGAGCCAAGGGACATATATTTAGTTGTGAAAAGGATTCATCTTTTAAAGAGATGAAAAATGAATATGTTATCAGCGAAAAAATTTACAGGGGAAAACCATTAGTGAGATTTTTTAGTAAAGGAAAGCCACTATACATAAATTGTATAGAAGAAGTGCCAAACTTAGAAGATGCCTATTTGTATTTAAGAGGAGTTGATAGATATGAGTAAAACGATTGGAAGCGGCAATAAGTTTATACTTATCATTTTTTTAATTGGTGTATCCTTATTGACATTCATGAATGTTCACAGTTATAAGAATTATACCAAAGCATTATCAGCGGATGAATATAATGAAGTCTATATGCAGGATGCGGAGGACGGCATTTTTGGATCAAGTAATGCAAATATGCTATTACCTTTTAAAGATGAACAAGAACATATGAATCAGGCAATAGATAATTTAAAAAAATATTTAAAAGATAGTAGTGAAAACGGGAATATAGAAAAAAGTCAAGAAAAGAACGTTATTGAAAAAATAGAGCATAAATTAGCAAATAATGAAAATCTAACTGTTAATGAAGTAGAAAGTATAGTTGAAACAAATACAGGAATGACAGGAATATTTTCCTATATATTTTATGATACTGTTGGCAAGAATGCCAACTTAGAACAATACAATCAGTATGTAATTGATAATGTTGAGAAACAGGGTAAAAAACATTTTTTCTACAAATATACTGAATTCTTCTTACTATACTTAGTGATGATGATGATTATTTATGTTCCTTTTAGATTTCACGATTATAGCAATAAAAACTACATAGAACTATACAAATATAGAAATCAATTGACCATAAAAAATCTGTCAAAAGATATATTACCAACCATTGGTATGATAGCACTTTTCATTACTATAAATAATATTTTTTATTTTATATTTGCTCAAACGGAATATCGGGATTTTTTATATGCGTTTATCTATCCATATATTAGTTTAGTGCCAATTATTTTTATAATTTCCTATAGTGTATTTTTAAATATTATTACCCAAAGATGGTTTATATCAAGTGTTTTTACAGCAGCCTTATTGTTATATAGTAATATGCCTATGAAAAATGGATCATTCGTGAAATGGATAGTAAAACCCTTTTCGATATTGGTAAGGTATTCTTCTAGTTTCTGGGGAGATTTCTACTTGCCATACTTATATGAAAATTTAGGATTACTTTTTATATTCAGTTTGGTTTTCATAATGCTGGCTTCTAAGAAAATGAGGAAAATAAATGCTTGATAGAATAAAAATTGAAATAAAATTATTAAATAGTTATGGAATATATATGGGATTGTTTATTTTTTTAATTATTATATCAATTTTATATAAAGAAGTATTAGGAATAAAAGCGATGGAAGTATTAAGACCATATATTAGTATATACTGTATTATTGCTATTACATATGTTTCTACAATAAGAAATAAGAATGTTAGAGAACAGGAACTTTTGTGTAAAAAAGGATTTGTCATGAAAGATACTGTTTTAGTAATTTCATTATTGCTACCTTTTCTTATTATCATATTCTTGTTTCAAATTGTTATTCGTAAAATCTATATGAGTAATGATATGAATATTGTAAAGGATTTTTATTATAATTTTGTTACAGTATTTTTCTTTTTAGCTACTAATATGTTTCTATCAAAGATTGTTAAAAACAAATGGATAGGAGCAACCTTATCATTTATATATTGTATGTATTCGATTATAAGGGGATTAAGAGTTGCTATCATATATAAGATATTTGAAATAATTGAAAACGATGATAAAATAATATCACTGTTTTTTGTTGTTATATCTGTTGGCATGATAATTATTATTGAATATCTAAATAGTAATTTCAAATATTTGAAAGAGGTGGATAGATGAATTTGACAGTATATTTTACTAATCAATGTAATTTAGAATGCAAGTATTGTTATGAAGAACACAAACAACTCAACACTAATATGAATATTGATACTATTGATAATATGATTATATTTATTGAAAAAGAATGTCTTAAGTCTGATAAGGAATCTGTAGTTCAAATGAAAATTCATGGTGGTGAACCTTTGTTAAATTATAAAAATATTAGATATATGTTAAATAAAATCAAAGAGAATAGTATTTTTTCAAATAATATATCTTATGAAATCACTACAAATTTAACAGTTTTAAATGAAGAGATTATAGATATAATGTCACAAATGAGTAGGATTTATGTTAGTATTGATGGAGATAATATTTCTCATGATAAAAATAGAGTATTTAAAAATAACGAAGGTTCATATGATGTAGTTGTTAAAAACATTAAGATACTATTGAAATATAGGCCGGATTTAGTGGCTAGAGTTACTATTTCAAAAAATACTA
>JBQNAI010000034.1:0-2574 GCA_052170555.1 Bacteroidales bacterium
TTATCAGCGTGCAATCTGCATTGCCCACGGGATAGAATTTTATTATATGTTCCATTTCTAAACATCTTTAATAATTATTTTTATCTTCATCCAAATTCATAAATACATCATATACCTTCTTTGCAAAAATGCGTCCATTACTATATGTTATTATGGTGGTTAAAATTATCAATAATATCATTATTCCTCCAAGCCATGCCAGAGCATTTCCAAATGGTAATGTGTAAAGCCATTTGTTTACCGCAGTCAATCCCCAAACAAATAACGCATCTATCAATAATGCTCCCGTAAGGTTACGCCAAAACCCATACATGCAGTTATACTCGAAAAGAATATCATTAAAACGGGTGACATCCAATAGCCAGACAACTGCTTCATCAACCCGCTTGACGTATTTCTTGTTTCGATACGTTTTAGGCTTATATTTTTGTAAATCTATATTTTTTTTTGATTTTATCTTCTTTCTAATTTCAGCCTTCCGCTCTTCTGTATAGGTTGAATCATTGTTGTATAGCAGTTTTGTTGTTGGTTTCAAACGGTCGCAAAATAATATTTTCCCAGGATAGAGTTTAGAAATATCGCGAAGTGTAAACTTAAGCCAGAAAAACAACGCCGCACTAATAGTTGATATTGACATAAAATATATAAGTGCCTTGCCCCACAACATTGTTGTTATATAATCATTGATCCCCATAGTTACTCCAAGTACAATGGGGATTACCAAGAATATATAAGCTGGGCGGGTCCTAGCCCAGTCATTATACTTCTTGTTTCTTTTCTCTTTTGAGTCTTTGTCGATCTGTATCATATATCATTTTATGCTTCATAATAAAACAAACACCAATAATCAGGATTGTTTGTATCGATAGGTGCTTTTTCATTTTGAAAGATCTTCCGATTATATGCGTCTGCATAAGTCTTGTTCGAACAACTTACATGCATCTCGTCATCGTGAATATCTATTAGGATATTCCCACCTTGGTTATTCTGAATATGCTCAAGATTCCTTGAATTCCATTTGTCGTATGCCAAATGTAAGCATTTTGCATTACCAATCAGTGTAAGTTTAGGTTTCATGACATCTAAAAAATTAAAATCCTTACCACTATCTCGACCATGATGAGGAGCTATAAGTACGTCTAGATTGGACACATCGTCTTCATGGTTTTCCAGTAGATGTGTTATCGTATTCATATCCGCATCTCCACAAAATAAAATTTTTCGTCCCTGGACGCAATATAGGAGGACGTAGGAACTATCATTCCAGTTTTGAGCTTCCTCTGCAACTTTCAGCAAATCTTTGGTTGGTGCAAGTATTTTGATATAGTCATCCTTTAATTTTCCTTTATCATTTTCTGCATAGTATTTATTGATGCTACCATCATAATAGAACAGAGCCTTGGGATCACTTCCACTCTTTCTGAGGTTCATGTAACAATCCCAGTCTTTTTTCAGAAACCTTCCTGATTTACCGTTCTCATCAAATTCCTGTTTTTTTGTATTTTCTGTATCCCAGAAATTCAAGATAGATAATGAGTCACTCAAATTCTTCAAACCATCCATATGATCCATATCAGGATGAGTTTGAATGTATCTGAAAATACTTCTAATATTGTGCCTCTTTAAATATTCAACAGGATTGGTTGGATATGCTTTCTGATTATAATTACCTTGAACTCGATTGACGGAATCCACACTGAACATTTCTGTCATAGGTTTGTTTTCTTCAATATTACCGCAACAGATATCGATCATTGTTACATTACCGTTATCATGCTCAATAATTGAGCAGTCACCTTCATCTACGTTTAAAAAATGTATTTTTGCCATAAGGAAATTTTTATTTAGGAGAAATATTACTTTAATATTTGTTAGCAAACTTTACGCCTAAAATATATTGTGCAAGGTAATTTGCAGAATCAAGACATATAAAACAAACATTATGTCAATTTGTCACAATACTGATTTAAAAAAATACAGAAAGACGATTTTTATAATACTATACGCTTTTTCTGTCTCACTGGTGATAGTTAAACTATATATATTGTAAAGCTATGAACTTATAATGAATAAAACGAAGAAAAATAGAACTTTCATGCTATTGAAAATAGTTTTTCCTGTGCGAGAATACCAAAAGGAATCTCTTAAACAATCAATGATGATTGAAAAACAATGTGTTTGCCCGAAATAGTCTACTTTAAAAATGTATGTTGAGCGTTTTTGATAGTCGCTGATATCCTTGTATTTCCTTATACTTCCCGCTATATCCCTGCCTCTTGGTAGAGTATCAAAAGCTCTCTACTTTTGCATCATCAGACCTGACAGAAAGCCCTATGCGCAAGGGCAAGTTATTCATTTCAAAACAATTGGATTATGATGATAAACGAATTACTGGACAAGCCTGTTTGGCAGATGACGGGTGAAGATTTACTTTTCCTTGCACAACACGGCAATATGTCCACGAGCAGGGAATCAACAAAGACTTCTATCGCCAAAGAAGAAAAGCGATATGTGTACGGCTTGGCTGGCATTGCACGCCTCTTTGGGTGTAGCCTGCCTACAGCTAACCGTATC
>JBQNAI010000035.1:0-2509 GCA_052170555.1 Bacteroidales bacterium
CATCTTATAATCTCCTCGTAATTTTATATTATTTCGATTTAAGTTGAATATGTTGTCATTACATTTTTCTCACCTATACAAATTCTAATTTGCTAATATAACAAATACTAAACCGGAACCAAAACTCAATATTAATCTAATTCTTGTCATCTATCAGTATATAATTATATTTCGATAAAATGTTTCACGTGAAACATTTAAATAAAAGTAGTGGCTCCACAAATTATTTAAATGCATAATTAATTCTATTTTATAAAATACTTGTAAAAATATTTTTTAAATTATCAGTATAATCACATTGCACTATTCAACATTATTATAAACTTCAATACCTAAAACTTTAATAATAATTCCTTCTTCATATTCTTTCCCCAATTCAACAGGTGCTAATCTATGAACCTTTAAAACTCTATAAACTAAAGCTTTATACTCCACAGTACCTCCATCTTTTAATCGCAATGGAATTGGTATGAGAAGAACAATAGCTAACAATATGCATACAATAGCCACATTTCGTTTTTTCATGTTTAAAACCTCCAAAACAGTTTTTTACATTTCTTCGATAACAGCTATTCGTTGCAATATTTCCTTTGCCAATTTCTTTGCTCTTACAAAATCATCTTTACTTAATATCATCAATACATAACTGTCACTTCCCACATCCATCGCTGATAAAATATATTCTGTCCATAGAGAATTAATTATTCTGCCCCATCTTGGAATGTCTTCATCACTGTCTAATATTTCCTCATTTATTTCAAGTTCCAAACCTGTACTCAATTTTTTTACAGCAGAGATAAAGTCATCTTTTCTGATTTTCCAGTCGAGCTCAATTGCCATACCCCTGTCCAACAATTCTTCATAAAGTTCAAGCCAGGCATCTTCCATGTCTTGCATTTTTTCAGGTTTTACTTTCTTAAGAAATTGTGTTGTGTGTTTAGCATTTCCTAATAGCACTTCTGATAATTCTGCAAATACTTTCTGAACTTTCCCATCCTCATCTTCCAAAACTTCTACATAGTTTTTCTCCTCAGGAAGAATCTCTTTTTGCACAAATGCTCTCATTATTTTTATTGCATCATCATAGCTTAAATCATAGATACAGTATTTCTTTCCATTAATTTCCATATATAAATCTACCAGTTCTTCGCTTTTCCCGGCAATAGCCTTCATTAAAGTGCAGCCTTTTATTGCATATGGCGGATATATCTCTGTGTACATGAAATAGCCATCATGCATAGCTTTTAGTGAATTATCAATTCCAACAATATGAAAACCATTTCTATTATATGTTGGATTTTTCATACGCCATTCTTCATATGTATCAAAAAATACTTTCATAATCCAATTATATATGCTCATAATAACCTCTTTCAAAACGTTTCACGTGAAACATTTTCCATCTTGTACTTATTCCGGTCAGATATCCTCTTTAATATCATCATTATCTTTTAAATCTTATCCAAATTTTTTGACTATAAAGCTTGTATTACTTTGCTTAAACAAACTGGAAGTTATTTTTGCAAGGTGATAAGTCCTGCACAGTCAGACATTTTTTCAAATCGCATTTCTGGAAATTGACCTTTTAGCTCATCCCATACAAAATACATTTCATCATCGTCCCATTCATCTGCCGCAATCCGCATACATTCTTGAAGTAATGAACGAGTTTCAAATGCTATATCTCCGATATATATACATCCTCCCTCGTTCAACAGCATAAATAATGATGTAATAAAATCTACTTTTTGAAAGTCTGTAAGATGATGGAGAGAATATGTAGCAATGATCGCGTCATACTTTTGTTTCTGTATCGGCTCCACCAAGCCATTGGAAAAATCTCCTTCATACAAACTTGCTTTAGGCATTTTCTCTTTTGCAATTTCAATCATTCTATCTGAAAAATCTTGTCCGTAAATCGTACAGCCGTTTTCATATAATCTTGAAGTCAGTACTGCTGTTCCAAACCCAATATCTAAGACAGTCTTCGCAGATGAACAAATAACACGATTATAGATTACACTAAGAATAGATTTGTAGCCTGCAAAAGGATACGAGCCGTATTTGTCAGACAAACCTACACTCTTATCATAATCATCTGCCCATAAATCAAAACCTTTTTTATCTTGCATATTTCACCTCAATAACTTCAACTTTATCATTCTCTTTTAAAACTATTTTCATATATATCAATAAACTGACTTATGAACTTAGCCTGTGATTTTTCTTCATCTGTCCCGTTCTCTACTTGCGCTCCATATATTTTATACCAATCATAGTTATCAGCTGACAAAGGTTCTAAATCAAATTCTTTCTGAATTAGTTTTATTCCATCAGCATATAGTTCAAATAATTTATCAAATGCTTTCTCAGGATTTTTAAATACTGCATATCCATCCTTATTTGCCCCTATTTCAAAATCTTTGCTTATAGTAACATATTTTTCTATATCAACACTTCCTCGTATAATAAGTTTGTAGCCAAGAAAAATCAGGTTACAAACTTTTCT